>NZ_CP030104.1:2187500-2880000 GCF_003269425.1 Flagellimonas maritima
TTCCATTGCAGAAACCATTGATGCTATCGAGGTGGACGGGAATGCCTATGAGCAGTGTGTGGAGAATTTTGAAGCTTCACAATGGGCGGATAGGTTATTTTGTTATCATGCTGGGCTTCATGAATTTGTTGTTGAGGTTGAGGATCGGTATGATTTGATCGTTTCCAATCCTCCATTTTATATAGAAGAAGTTGCCAGTGGAAAGGTTTCACGCGATAGAGCACGCCAAAATAGTTCCTTGCCGTTTAAAGAATTGTTGGAGGCAACTTCAAAACTACTTTCTGAGAAAGGATTTTTTTCCGTAGTCATACCTTATAAAGAAGAGGAGGTATTTATTTTGATGGCAGAAAATACAGGGCTTTTTCCACATAGAATTACACGAGTAAGAGGTAATCCTCACGTCGAAATAAAGCGAAGTCTGCTAGAGTTCGGGTTTTCTAAAATTGAACCAAAAACCGATGAGCTGATTATTGAAGTGGAACGGCACCGATATTCTGGGAATTATATCGATTTGACGAGGGAGTTCTATTTAAAAATGTAACAGTAGCATCTGGAATTGTTATATTTCATTAGTACATTTGATAAAATTTTTCTGAATGAAACCTGATTTATTTGAGGCCCCTGATTATTATAATCTAGACGATTTACTTTCCGAAGAACATAAACTGGTAAGGGATGCTGCCCGACAATGGGTAAAGCGTGACATTTCACCGATTATTGAGGAATACGCACAAAAAGCGGAATTTCCAAAACAGATTATAGAAGGACTCGCAGAAATTGGAGCTTTTGGGCCATACATTCCCGAACAATATGGTGGTGCAGGTTTAGACCAAATCAGTTACGGTTTGATTATGCAAGAAATAGAAAGAGGGGATAGTGGGGTTCGCTCAACAGCTTCGGTACAATCCTCTTTGGTGATGTATCCAATTTTCGCATACGGTACTGAAGAACAGCGAAAAAAATACCTGCCAAAATTGGCAACTGGGGAATGGATGGGTTGTTTTGGACTTACAGAACCCAACCATGGCTCCAATCCAAGTGGCATGGAAACCAAATATAAAGACATGGGAGACCATTATTTATTGAACGGTGCCAAACTTTGGATTTCTAATTCACCCTTTGCAGATGTCGCCGTAGTTTGGGCAAAAAATGAAGAAGGAAGAATACATGGACTTATCGTAGAACGGGGAATGGAAGGTTTTTCCACCCCTGAGACCCACAACAAATGGTCATTGCGTGCCTCCGCAACGGGAGAACTTATTTTTGATAACGTAAAAGTGCCCAAAGAAAACTTACTGCCCAATAAAACTGGATTGGGAGCTCCATTAGGTTGTTTGGATTCTGCCCGCTATGGTATTGCTTGGGGAGCTATTGGAGCAGCGATGGATTGCTATGATACTGCATTGCGCTACGCAAAAGAGCGCATCCAGTTTGGAAAACCTATAGCTGCTACACAGTTGCAGCAAAAAAAATTGGCAGAGATGATTACCGAAATTACGAAAGCACAGTTGTTGGCATTTCGATTAGGACAGCTTAAAAACGAGGGCAGGGCCACTACGGCCCAAATTTCCATGGCTAAACGCAACAATGTGGATATGGCCATCAATATTGCTCGAGAAGCTAGACAGGTTTTAGGTGGAATGGGTATTACTGGGGAATATAGCATCATGCGCCATATGATGAATTTGGAAAGTGTCATCACCTATGAAGGGACACATGATATTCACTTGTTGATTACTGGCGCTGACATTACGGGGCATCCTGCTTTTAAATAGCGATTTAAAACTTTTTCACAAAGCGGCTTGGCGAAAGATTTAATGATTGGATATAAATCTTGAGTTTATATCAGATGAAGACCGATTATGGTTTTTAATCATCGGCAATTGCGAAAAGTATCTTTAAAATTAACCTTAACCTAAAAGTTTGTTATCTTTGAAGCGTTGTGTTGGATTTCAATCTAAATTTAGATTGAAATCAGGTTAAAGCATCAAGTGATGCTTACCAATGAAAGGCTTTCCATACGGAAGGCTTTTTTTGTTGGAAGCAGTTCTAATAAATCGTATGCATTATATAATGCACCAAGGATGCCGCTAACTTTGCGGTCTGGTCATCAATGTCAAATTTTGGATTCATCTCTGCGATATCAAGACTTATCAATTTTCCTGAGCTAATGATGGTTTTTAGACATTCTAGCACAATTTGGGGCGTGAATCCCATAGGGGACGGCGCACTTACCCCTGGTGCGTAAGCCGATGAAAATCCATCCAGATCTATAGTCACGTAAACCTTGTCGACATTTTTAATAAAAGCATCTATCCACGTATTGATTTCGTCCAAAAACTGCATCTGAAAAGTATCTGAAAGAATATAGGTTACATTCAGTTCTTTTGCCGTTTGAAAAAGTATACGGTCGTTTGCGTCTTTCCGAATCCCTAGGCACAAATAATTGAACGGAACATCCTGTTTTTTGGACTCGCTTGCAATCTGATAAAATGGGGTTCCGGAATTATTGCCATTGGTGTTTTGACGGAGGTCAAAATGGGCATCAAAATTTATAATACCGATAGTCTGTTTGCTCTTCTCCGAGTCCAAAAAGTTTTTTATGCCATGGTAATGTCCATAAGCCATATCATGTCCACCTCCTAGAATAATAGGGAACTGCTTTTTTTCCAGAAGTGTATAAATGGCAGTTGAAAGCTTAGCTTGGGTTTCCTCCATATTTCCGTCCTCACAGGTTATGGCACCAGCATCTTGCAACACTACGGTACTGGCTAGATGATTAGGGAATTTCCCTAGGCTACTTTTAACTATCTCAGGGCTTTTTACGGCTCCGATTCTACCTTCGTTTCGTTTAACGCCTTCATCACATGCGTAGCCGAGTAATGTAATGGATTTTTTTGAAGGTTCTGAAATTTCGTTTAAAGGAACACACCGTACTTTTTCGTGCAGGTACAGGAACTTATTACTGACCCGCCCTTGCCAAATGTCCTTATTTGGATTTCTGTACCGTCTCATTGCTCGATGATCAAGATTTTAGTGTTCTGAGGCGTGCCTCGCAAGTTTAAGATTTTTCTTTTAAGAACGGTTTTTAGAATTGACCGGAAGGTTGTTTATTTGTCAAAAAGATGCTCTAAGATATCTATTTCTACAACATTGGGCAAGGTAACCTTAAGATTTGGAGTACGTTTCATCTCGCGCTTTATGGCAAACAATGCCTCTTTGTTTCTGGCCCAGCTTCTTCTTGAAATGCCATTGTTCACATCAAAAAACAACATTTTTTTTAATCGATGCGAAGCTTCATCAGAACCGTCCAAAACCATTCCGAAGCCTCCATTAATGACCTCTCCCCAACCTACACCGCCGCCGTTGTGAATAGACACCCACGTGGCACCACGAAAACTATCCCCTATTACGTTATGAATAGCCATATCCGCAGTGAATTTGCTGCCGTCATAGATATTACTGGTCTCCCTAAATGGAGAATCGGTTCCGCTTACATCATGATGGTCCCTGCCCAACACGATAGGTGCGGTAATCTCGCCCTTGGCTATAGCTTCGTTAAAAGTCTCTGCAATTTTCATTCGCCCTTCGGTATCTGCGTACAGGATACGCGCTTGGGAACCAACAACCAACTTATTATTTTCCGCTTCTTCAATCCATGTAATATTGTCCTGCATTTGCTGCTGGATTTCTTCAGGCGCAGTGGTTTTGATTTTTTTCATGGCCTCCAAAGCAATGGCATCAGTTTGTTGTAAATCCTTTGGGTTGCCAGAAGTACATACCCATCTAAAAGGCCCAAAACCATAATCAAAGCACATAGGTCCCAGAATATCCTGAACATAGGAAGGGTATTTGAAATCAACATTGTTATCGGCCATGACATCTCCACCAGCACGGGAGACTTCCAATAAAAAAGCATTTCCATAATCAAAAAAGTAAGTGCCTTTCGCGGTATGTTTATTGATGGCGTTTATTTGCCTTCGCAAAGATTCCTGTACTTGTTTTTTAAATTCCAATGGATTCTTGGCCATCATCATATTGGCCTTTTCAAAAGTCAATCCTACAGGATAGTAACCCCCTGCCCAAGGATTGTGCAATGATGTTTGATCGGAGCCCAAGTGTACAAAAATCTCCTCTTCGTAAAACTGTTCCCAAACTTCAACAATGTTACCGATGTATGCTAAAGAGACTACTTCTTCTTTGGCAATGGCTTCTTTGGTTCTTTTAACCAGATTTGAAATATCTATCAACAATTCATCTACCCAACCTTGTTGATGTCGCTTTTTCGCAGCTTCGGGATTTACTTCGGCACAGACTGTAATGCAACCAGCTATATTTCCTGCTTTTGGTTGTGCACCGCTCATACCTCCCAAACCTGCCGTTAGGAAAACCTTTCCATTTGGGGATTCATCTTTTTGAAGCACTTTTCTAAAAGCGTTCATTACGGTAATGGCCGTACCGTGTACAATGCCTTGTGGACCTATGTACATGTACGATCCTGCAGTCATCTGTCCGTATTGTGTAACGCCAAGGGCGTTGAATTTTTCCCAATCGTCCGGTTTGGAGTAGTTGGGAATCATCATGCCGTTGGTGACCACGACCCTTGGTGCGTCCTTGGAGGACGGGAAAAGTCCCATCGGATGTCCGGAATATATGTGGAGTGTCTGTTCCTCGGTCATTTCCGCCAAATATTTCATGGTCAACAGATACTGTGCCCAATTTTGAAAAACGGCACCGTTTCCACCATAGGTAATGAGTTCTTCGGGATGCTGTGCGACGGCAGGGTCAAGATTATTTTGAATCATCAGCATAATGGCTGCAGCCTGTAGCGTCTTGGCTGGGTATTCGGAAATTGGTCTAGCATATAGTTGGTACTCGGGTTTAAAGCGATGCATATAGATTCTGCCATACATGATAAGTTCGTTGGCAAATTCTGCGGCCAATTCTCTGTGCCAAGTTTTTGGAAAGTAGCGTAGGGCATTTTGAACGGCCAGTTTTTTCTCTTGTTTCGATAAAATATCCTTTCGTTTGGGAGCTGGATTTCCTGCTTTGGAATATGTTTTTTTTGAAGGAAGTTCTTCAGGGATTCCTTGCAATAGTTGTTTTTGGAAATCTGTTGTCATTTCAATCGCTTTCATAAATTTTTTCACCTTTTTTCCACACCATGTTAGGTCGTAATTGTCCTTGGTGATACGTGATTTCTTGATAGTTGTTAGTTGGAAAAACAACAAAATCAGCAAGTTTATATGCTTCTAAAGTGCCTCTGTCCAATACATTCAAAGCAGCGCCTGCCCTAGAGGTTATTCCCGCCAAGACTTCTGCATTTGATAGCTTTTCAAAAGTTCCAAGAATACTTGCTTGGGCAAGCAGATTCCCCATAGGCGCCGAACCTGGGTTGTGGTCACTGGCTATTGCCAGAGCGCTGCCAGCATCCAAAAGCCTTCGAGCTGGAGTAAAATCACAGCCTAGACCTAAAGACGCTCCTGGCAAAGCAATAGGGATAACATCGCTTTTGGCCAACAATTGTATTTCCTTTTCGGTGCTTGCTTCCAAATGGTCTGCGCTTATTGCGTTGAACGCTACTGCAACTTTACTGCCACCCGTAGTGAATTGATCTGCATGAACCGTAATGTCGAACCCCATGGCTTTGGCCTTTTGAAAATAAGGACCAATTTCTTTGGCAGAAAAAGCATTTTCTTCTATAAAGGCATCAATCCTATTGGTAAGGCCTCCAGATTTTAATATGGGAAATAGTTGTGAGGCAATAGTTTCCAAATAATTCTTGTCTTCAGGCCAATCTTTAGGTTTCATGTGTGCGGCCAGACAGGTCGAAATAAGGTCTATTTTTATTTTTTTATCGGCTTCTTGTATTGCCCTCAACATTTTAAGTTCCTCATCGATCGAAAGACCATAACCACTTTTCACTTCAATTGTCGTAGTACCATTTTGCAGGTGGGCCTTACTTCTTGCAACAATACCTTCAACGAGGTTTTTTTGTGAAGCTTTTCGAGTCTGAGTTACCGTGTCCCAGATACCTCCACCCGCTTTTGCGATTTCCAGATAGGTTTTTCCAGAATTCCGGTAAGCGTAGTCCCGAGCACGTGAACCACCAAAACAAATATGGGTATGAGCGTCCACAAACCCAGGGAGACAAACATGATTACCTTCTATGTATTGAATGTCCGTTGCATCTGGCTTTAAATCTTCAAAAACACCAACGGCCTTAATTTTCCCCTCGGAAACAATAATTCCCCCATCTTCGACTATTATTAATCGTTCATCGGACAAGGCTCCTTTTAACGGAAGCCCAGACATTGGAAGCAGTTGGGTAAATGGACCTATCAATAGCGGCTTGCTCATATACTAATATGTTTCAAATTCTTCAAGATGAGGTGTGTTCCAATTAAGGTTTTTAGCTGCCATAGTTTGTTCTACGAGGGTAATTATTTCCCCATTTTTAATAATATCGATGCTTTTTTCAATATCATCTGAAAAAACACGGTCACTATCGGCAAAAGAAACTTTAGTCCTTATGAATTTATGAATTTCATCCAATACGACCCCTGATTTTAAAGGTTTTCTAAATTCAAAGGCTTGTGCAGCGGTTAACAGTTCGATGGCCAATATCTTTTCCACATTTTCAATTACTTGGAGTGCTTTCCTGCCGCTAATGGACCCCATGCTTACATGGTCCTCTTGCCCCAATGAGGTGGGAATACTATCTGCGCTCGCAGGAAAACATAGACTTTTGTTTTCACTGGCCAAAGCTGCCGTGGTATACTGCAAAATCATATAACCGGAGTTTATTCCAGTGTCTTCCATTAATAATTTAGGTACTCCGGGACTGTTTCCTTCAAGTGCTAAATAGATTCTTCTGTCCGAGATATTCCCCAATTCCGAAGCTGCAAGGGAAGCATAATCCAAAGCCATGGCCAAGGGCTGTCCGTGGAAATTACCACCGCTAATGGTAAGTTCATCATTAATAATTACAGGGTTGTCCGTAACGGAATTTAGTTCTATTTCCAACAATTCTTTTAGATGTAGCCATGTATTTCTGGATGCGCCATGTACCTGGGGCATGCAACGAAGGGAGTAGGGGTCTTGCACACGTTCGCAATCGATATGATCTTCCAGGATTTCCGAGCCTTGTAGTAGCGTCCGTATTCTTCCGGCTACATGTTGATTTCCCTTAAAAGGGCGAAGCGCGTGCAGTTCTTTGTGGAAAGGTTTCATAGAGCCTTGGAGTCCCTCGAGCATCATAGCTCCGATGATATCTGCATGTTTAAGGCAATGTTGTAGTTTATGCAAGATCAAAACACCATGTGCTGCAATGAACTGTGTCCCATTAATAAGTGCCAAACCTTCTTTTGGCCCGAGTTCCAAAGATCGAACCCCTGTTTTTTTGAATAGCTGCGCTGTGGAAATGGTTTCTCCCTTGTATGCTACTTTGCCCAGTCCCAGTAAGGGAAGAAATAAATGGGCAAGGGGCGCTAAGTCTCCAGATGCGCCTACGGAACCTTGCGACGGAACTACGGGTATGGCATCGTTTTCCAAATGCCAGACCATGCGTTGAATTGTGGTCACAGCAATTCCTGAATATCCTTTGGCAAGGGCATGGATTTTTAAGATCAGCATTAGTTTGGATAGCTGTTTTGATATTGGTTTGCCTACACCAACACTATGGCTTTGCAGAATATTGGATTGAAGGATTTTGGTATCTTCTTTAGAGATTTTGGTATTGCATAAAGGGCCAAAGCCCGTATTTATTCCATAAACCGTGTCACCCTTGTCAACAATATTTTGAACGCGCAAGTTGCTGATTTCTATTTTTTTAAGAAAATCCGAGGAGATAACTCCTTTAGTAGTTCCATCGGCGATGCTTAAAGCAATACTCGTGGTTAAATGATGTTCGCCAAAATGAAATGTTTTGGGTAGTTGCATAAATGTAATTTGAGATACATAAAGGTATTGTGCTTCATTAATAATTACCAATACTTATTTTTGTAGTATTTAATAACTATGAATTATCAAATAGAATTACGACACTTTATCTATTTTTTGGCTGTTGCCGAAGAGTTGCACTATCGTAAAGCGGCAGAAAAGCTTTTTATATCACAACCTGGGTTAAGCACGCAGATCAAGCAAATGGAAGGGATATTGCAAACACAACTTTTTATTCGGGATAAAAAAAAGGTCAGACTAACACCTGCAGGGGCTTTTTTAAAATCTGAAGTAGAGTTCATATTGAACCATTTGGAACAGACCAAGAAACAATTAAAATTAATTGGAGAAGGGCACCAAGGAGAAATCCGAATTGGATTTTTAGGTTCTGCCATGCAGCAGGTGGTTCCAAGTTTGTTATTGGATTTAAAAAAACAGTTTCCTTCTATACATACGAGTCTTGAGGAACTTTCGAATCGAGCGCAACTCAGTGCTATTTCACGGGATAAACTGGATTTGGGATTTGTACGCTTATCCAGGGTACCCAAAGGCTTGAGGTTAAAGCCTGTTTTTGAAGATACGTTTTCTTTGGTCTTACCTTCAAGCCATCCTATTCAACCAAACAATTTTAAAGGAATCCATGAGGTGTCACAAGAGGATTTTATTCTGTTTTCACAAGACTATAGTCCACTATATTTTGACACGGTGATGAGTATTTGTGAGGATGGCGGTTTTACGCCCAACGTATCGCACAAATCGGTACATGCACAGACTATTTTTAAATTGGTGGAGAATAATCTGGGCATAGCCATAGTTCCTACGGCCTTGCAGTACGGGTTTCAAATGAAGGTAAAGTTTATTGAATTGAGGTATATAAAACAACGTGCGGTTTTGTCCATGGTCTGGAAAGAGGACAATCGAAACCCAGCATTGAGAAATTGTATGGAATTACTCTTAAAGTTGTAGCGCGAAAACGTTTCAAAACGTAACTTTGGGAGAAGTATTAAAGTAGGGTCATGATATTCGATATAATCAAGAAGAGACGAAGTGTTTTTCCCGCACAATATAATGATAAGCCGATTGAAAGGGAAACTGTTGAGCAACTGTTGGAGGCCGCAAATTGGGCACCAACGCACAGAAAGACCGAGCCATGGCGTTTTAAGGTATTGATGGGGGAGAAGAAGATAGCTTTAGGAAAATTTCTATCGGACAAATACCAAGAAATAGACCCGAAGCCTAAGCAGATAAAAATAAGAAAGCTACAAGAAAACCCAGCTCGTTCTGGAGCGGTAATCGCCATTTGTATGCAGCGCGACCCCAATGAAAGTTTGCCGGAATGGGAGGAGT
This sequence comes from Flagellimonas maritima, assembly GCF_003269425.1. NCBI lineage: Bacteria > Pseudomonadati > Bacteroidota > Flavobacteriia > Flavobacteriales > Flavobacteriaceae > Flagellimonas > Flagellimonas maritima. The sequence goes on from NZ_CP030104.1 coordinate 2,196,789, forward strand.
TGGCAGCTACTGCAATGGCGGTACAGAATATGTGGCTGTGCTGTACGGAAATGGGTTTGGGATGCTATTGGAGTTCCCCTGGACTCATAAAGTATATGGATGAATTCTTTGATTTGAACGATGGGGAAAAATGTTTGGGTTTTTTCTATATGGGATATTATGATGAGATGATGGCTTCTTCGACCAGGATTCCAATTGAGGAGAAGGTGGAGTGGTTATGATAGCGATTATTGGAGAATAAAGAACAAAGGATCAAGACTTGTCTTGATCTTCAAGTTAAATTTCTTTGATTTAATACGTTCAAAACGTAAATAGTGGACTTCTATACTCCCAAACCTTTACAATAAAAATCCCTAAATAAATAACGGCCAATATAAATTTTAAAAAAGTTCCCGTTAGAAATCCTAAAAAGGAACCAAAAGCGGCTTTAAGAGCTTTCTTCTTGTCCATATTGTTAGAGATTTCTCCAATGAAGGCACCTAAAAAAGCTCCAATAATAAATCCACCGGGAATAGGTAGGAATAAACCGATTACAAGCCCAATCATTGTTCCCCACATGCCAGCTTTGCTGCCACCAAATTTTTTGGTGCCCATCGCTGGGATAATATAATCAAGGACAAATACTAAAATCGCCGCCGCCGCTGTAATTCCCAAAATCCACCAATCATCAGGGACCGCTTTTGTTAGATATAGCAATAATAAACCTATCCAACTTACTGGTGGACCAGGTAACACAGGTAGAAAACTACCTAGAATACCAACGAGCATGAGAATAAATCCAATAACAAGTAAAACTATGTCCATAATCAAGTTTATAGATGTAACAAAATTAACGATCTTATTTAACATGTTGGGCTCTATTGATTTTAGTTTTTAACTAAAAAAATAGTTTAAACTAAAAATTTAGTTATATTTGTTTTTAATTAAACTAAAAAATTAGTTGAAAATGAAACAACTCACTAAAGCTGAAGAAGAGGTCATGCAGCTATTGTGGCAATTGGAAAAATGCAACGTAGCATCAATCATAGAGGAGTTGCCAGAACCCAAACCTGCTTACAATACTGTTTCTACAATTGTAAGGATATTAGAGGACAAGGGATTTGTTGACCATGAGAAAGTTGGAAAAGGACATCTCTATTTTCCATTAGTGAAGAAGTCCGATTACAGTAACCAATCTATCAACAAACTGGTGGAAGGCTATTTTCAAGGTTCTTTTAAAAGTATGGTGTCCTTTTTTATGCAGAAAAATGATATTAGTCTATCTGAACTGGAGAGTATTATGCAACAAATAAAAGACGAAGAAGAATGATACAGTATCTTTTGGAGTGTTTGGTGTTTCAATTAATTTTTTTGTTGGTCTATGACCTGTTTTTAAAGTGGGAAACTTTCTTTCAATGGAACAGGGTGTATTTAATAGGTACTTATGTGTTATCCCTCATTTTGCCTTGGGTTACTATTGAAGCATTTAAAACTACCGTTCCGATAGAGTTTTCAAATTACACGCAATTTGTATTTCAACTTAATGAAATACAAGTAGGAACAACTGATACTGAAGCTGCTTTTCTCTCTCCAGCAGAATGGGGATATCTTATTTTCTTTATAGGAGTCTTGTTTATGGCTTTATGGTTTGGCTTTAAACTATTTCAGTTGTATCGCCTACTGCAAAAGGGGTTTGTTAGCCATCATATAGGGTTCACAATGATTTTGGTTAAAGAAAGTGAAATAGCATTCTCTTTTTTCAAATATATTTTCTTGGGAGAAAAGGTTTCCAAGGAAAAGACCCCTAGCATTATTGCCCATGAACTTGTTCATATTGAACAGAAGCATTCTTTGGATCTGTTATTTTTTGAACTCATGCGTATTGTTTCTTGGTTCAATCCCTTGGTATATCTCTATCAAAAAAGAATTGCTGAACTGCATGAGTTCATTGCCGATTCAGAAGTATCCAAGCACAATAAAAAAGAGCAGTATCAAATATTGTTATCTGAAGTGTTTCAAACCCAAAACATCAGTTTTGTCAATCAATTTTTTAAAAAATCATCAATCAAAAAGCGAATAGTCATGTTAAAAAAAGAGAAATCAAAACAAATTTATCAGCTAAAATATTTGTTTTTACTACCTATTATTTTGGGTATGTTGTTGTATACTTCTTGTGAAAATGAGACAAATGAAAAGAGTAGAACGGAAAGCTCCATCAAAAGAGAAGGTAATGAAACCTTTCTTATTGTAAATGATCTAAATTCAATGTCAGAGGATGAAAAGAATATGCGAGAGGAATTGATGAACGAATTGATAAAAATGGAAACTGCGCAAATCTTAATAGTGGAAGATGAAAGTAATTCTGTTAAAATCCATATGGATAAGGGTGAAATTGCGAAAGTTGAAGTGGAAAAAGGGGTTTTGGACGCCGAAGCGGGGACATCTCAAAATTTTAAAAATTCAGTTCCCTTTGGGGAAATTGAAGAAGTTCCAATATTTAGTGGATGTGAGGGAGCTACGGATACTAGATTATGTTTTATGGAGAAAATGGAAGCACATATTAAAAAACACTTTTATTACCCAAAAGAGGCTCAGAATAAAGGTATTGAAGGACGTGTAAATGTTATTTTTACAATAACGGAAGACGGTTTTATTGAAAATATAAAAACAAGAGGGCCAGATAAAATACTTGAGGATGTAGTTGTGGATATCATTTCAAAATTGCCCAGAATGCAACCTGGAAAGTTTGAAGGAGAGAATATAAGTGTTCCTTTTTCCATTCCCATAACGTTTAAGTTGCAGTAAAATAGTAGACGTCACCCTGAACTTGTTTCAGGGTCTCATACTGATAATCTTTTAGGATAGAATGACGTTAACCCAATACTTTCGACATTAACTGTATCGGTAGCGATTCAGAATCAAACCCAAAGACTGTTCTTTGGGTTTTACACTTTTGTTTTGAAAGCAATTTCTTCAAAAAATCGTAATTTCAGCCAAATATTAGGGGCTGTATGCGGAAGTTATTATTCTTATATTGTATTGGTTTGCTCGCCTCTTGCGAACTGTTCACCTCAAAGGAAGTTGAAGCCCGGAAGATTATTAACAAAGAGCTTTTGGAAATCGACTGGAACGATGTAGATCAGTACCCGCTTTTTGACGATTGTGATGAGACAGCAATAAAGCAAGTACAGCGGGAATGTTTTCAACAAGTTTTGTCAAATTATTTTTCAGAGGCCTTGGAAGGTTTGCGGTTTCAGGTAGATAATGATTTGAACGATACTATGCATATTGATTTTTTGATTGATGAACATGGTTTTATCTCAGTTTTGAATGCTGAGGAAAATGCAAGTATATCAAATGAAATATCTGATTTTAACACCGAAATATCCAATCGGTTAAACGACTTAACAACAGTCGCTCCTGCATTGAAGCGAGGAATCCCGGTAAGTTTAAAGTTTAGGCTCCCCATTGTAATATATACCAATTAAAAAAATTTGGCTACAGAAAAGATTATTTTAGGAATTGACCCAGGCACTACCATTATGGGATTTGGGATTATTAAAGTAATGAACAAGCAGATGCATTTTGTTCAGATGAATGAATTAATGCTCAAAAAATATAGCGACCCTTATACTAAACTCAAACTCATTTTTGAACGAACCATACAATTGATAGATACTTTCCATCCAGATGAGATTGCCATCGAAGCTCCTTTTTATGGGAAGAATGTCCAATCTATGCTTAAATTGGGACGAGCTCAGGGTGTGGCTATGGCTGCAGGACTTTCTAGGCAGATTCCCATAACAGAATATATGCCCAAAAAAATTAAAATGGCCATTACGGGCAACGGTAATGCCACTAAAGAACAGGTGGCAAAAATGCTTCAGAGTATGCTACAATTGGATGCACTACCCAATAATTTGGACAGTACCGATGGACTCGCTGCTGCAGTTTGTCATTTTTATAATCAAGGTCGAGTTGAGGTAGGTAAACACTATACGGGTTGGGATGCTTTTGTTAAACAGAATCCTAAAAAGATTAAATAAACAATATGCAATAAACAATTATCAATGAGGAATCACCCATTTAATAATGAAAAATGTTCAATAAAGAATGAGGGATAATCCACTTGCAGAAAAATCTTATGAATTTGCATTGAAAATTGTGAGTTTATACAAAAGTGTTGTTGTTGATAAAAGAGAGTATGTTCTTTCTAGGCAATTATTAAAATCAGGTACTTCAATCGGGGCAAATATTTCAGAAGCTAATGATGCAATTTCAAAAGCTGATTTTTCAGCAAAAATATCCATAGCTTATAAGGAAAGTTTAGAGACTAAATATTGGTTGTCACTACTTCCAGATTCAGAATACATGCCCGAGGAAAAAGCAAATCAATTGATAATCAAAGCAGATGAATTATCGAAAATTATGTTTTCAATCCTAAAAAAACAAGAATTGGAAAATAATAACTTTTCACTGATTATTGCTAATTGATAACTGAGAATGAGCGGAATTTACATTCACATCCCTTTCTGCAAACAAGCATGCCACTATTGTGATTTTCATTTTTCCACGCAATTGGGCAAGAAAGAAGCTATGGTCAAGGCACTTCAAAAAGAAATGGAATTGCGTAAGGATGAGTTTCAGGATGAATTGGTCGAGACAATTTATTTTGGTGGAGGCACCCCTTCCGTTCTTACTACAGCCGAGATAAACGATTTAATAAAAACAGTATACGCCAACTATACCGTTGCTAAAAGCCCTGAAATTACTTTAGAAGCAAACCCGGATGACTTAACGGAGGAAAAAATTCTGGAATTGGCCCAAAGTCCTATCAATAGATTGAGTATAGGAATCCAGTCCTTTTTTGATGAAGATTTAAAATTGATGAACAGAGCACATTCATCTGTACAAGCAATTAAGTCGCTGTCAATGGCAACAAAATATTTTAACAACATTTCCATAGATTTGATTTATGGAATACCTGGCATGGATAATATCAGGTGGAAAGCAAACATTGAAAAGGCCCTTTCCTTTAAACTTCCACATATTTCAAGCTATGCATTAACGGTAGAGCCTAAAACTGCATTAAAAAAGTTTATAGAAAGAGGAATTGTGGATGATGTAGATGATGACCAAGCTCAAGAACAATTCCATATTTTGGTAGATGTTCTGGAAGCAAATGGTTTTGTGAATTATGAAATTTCCAATTTTGGAAAAGATGGGTTCTTTTCAAAAAACAATACTTCATATTGGCAGGGAAAAAAATATATGGGCATTGGACCCTCGGCACATTCTTTTGACGGAAAGCATAGAGGCTGGAACATTAGAAACAATATAAAATACATAGGAGCCCTACAGATAGATAAATTGCCAATGGATATAGAGACCTTGACCAAAAAAGACAGGTACAATGAATATGTAATGACAGGCTTGCGAACCATTTGGGGCGTCTCTTTAAAAAAAATAGAATTGGATTTTGGAAGTACCTATATTGAACATCTGAAGCAACATGCACAAAAATATTTGCAAGAACACCTACTTTTTGTAGATGAAGGAAAATTATTGGCCACTAAAAAGGGAAAGTTTCTAGTGGACGGAATTGCTTCTGATTTGTTTATGCTCAATTTAAAATAGTAAATTGTCATTCTTGTGGAAAAAGAGTCCACAAGTATAATAGATTCCCAATCAAGTTGGGATGGCAAACCTAATAATAGTTGATAGCGAGCATCAAATACAATTCAAAAAATTATAAAATCGATTTATCCAAGCCATTGGACATCTCAATTCCATTACTTGGCGGTGACAAAAACGTAAATGCCTGGTACTTGGAACCCCCTAAAATTGAACCTCATAAAGAAGGCAATTATATCGGTAAGGTTTCAGAGGGCGCGTCCACCAATTTCAATTACATCTGGTTCAATCCACATTCGCATGTAACGCATACCGAATGTTTTGGGCATATTACCAAAGAATTTCATTCTGTAAATAGAAACCTAAAACAATTTTTTTTCTTTGCTGAAGTGATTACCCTTATTCCTGAGAGTTTTGGAGAGGACTTGGTCATTACAGCTGAATTATTGCAAAATAGCATAGGAGATAAAAACCCTGAAGCTTTGGTCATTAGGACAATTCCAAATCTTCCCAATAAACAAACTAAGCACTATTCCAATACAAACCCTCCCTACTTACTGAAAGATGCCGTTGAGTTTTTGGTCAAAAAAGAAATTGCCCACTTACTTATTGATTTGCCATCGGTAGATAAAGAAAAAGATGATGGGGCTCTTTTGGCCCATAAAGCGTTTTGGAATATTGACAGCAATCCTCGAAGAAATGCCACTATTACGGAATTTATCTACGTCGCAAATGATATTGCCGATGGTAGCTATGTATTGAATCTTCAAGTTGCACCTTTTGAAAATGATGCTAGCCCCAGTAGACCCGTGTTGTACAGGATTTTTGAATAATATATTAATTACAATCTTCATATATTTAAAAGATGGATAGCATTTTAGAAGCTTTATTGGGTCTCATTCTTGGGGCAATATTAATGTATTGGGTCTTTTCCTTATTCCGGAAAAAGAAAAATGAAGAACTGACCAAGCAGCAGTCAACCGTTTTATTGGATAAAATCAAGAGCGTTTGCAAATTGGTCTCGGTCGAAGGCGATTTTGCCGAAATTTATCATTATGAAAATACCAGGGGCGCTTTTATGAACCTGTTGAGCAGCAAGAAAAAAGCGCTAATCGTTGTAAAGGCCAAGGCACAAATTGGCTATGACCTAAAAAAACTGAACCTAAAAGCGGATAATGAGAAAAAGCGGATCATACTTGCAAATTTTCCAGAACCCGAGGTGCTGTCCATAGAACCCGAACTCGAATTTTACGATATTAAAAGTGGTTTATTTAACTTATTTACCCCTAATGACCTTACGAAATTGAACTTGGAGGCCAAAACGCACATACGACAAAAAATACCGGAAAGTGGTTTAATGGATACTGCTAAGAAGGAAGCATTGCAAGCAGTTTTATTGGTTGAAAAAATCGTTGAGACCATCGGGTGGACTTTGGATTATTCTGCCCTGGAAATTACAGTTAAGGAGAAACAGAATTTAGAAAATTAAAAGCATGAAAAAGTTAATATCATCACTTTTTGCGATTTGTTTTTTAATGACTATCGGATTTACACAAAATCAAAAAACCACCACGGAGTTCGATTCATCGTTTGCCCATACAGTATATTTCTGGCTTAAAAATCCAAACAATACAGACGATAGAGCCAAATTTGAGACCTCTTTGGAAAAGTTCCTGAAAAATTCAAAATATGCAAAAACCAATTTTATTGGAATTCCGCCCGTTGCAAAAAGGGATGTTGTGGATGGGTCATTCACTTATTCCCTTATTGTTACTTTTGAATCAGCAGAAGCACAAGAAAGTTACCAAAGCGAAAAGGCCCATCTAACTTTTATAAAAGAATGTAAAGACCTATGGGAGAAGGTTATTGTATATGATTCACAAGGGCTACAAAAATGAATATTGAAGAATTCAGGAATCATTGCCTAAACAAAAAGGGGGTTACCGAAGAGTTTCCATTTGATGAAACAACATTGGTATTTAAGGTAATGGGTAAAATGTTTGCTCTTATATCTTTGAAAAGATTGCCCCCACAATGCAATCTAAAGTGTGACCCTGAACGTGCAGTGCAACTAAGAGAACAGTACGACGGTGACATTCTACCAGGGTATCACATGAGCAAGACCCATTGGAATACACTGCTTTTGGACAACCTTCCGCCCATCCTAATCGTAGAACTGCTGAACCATTCCTATGACTTGGTAGTGTCTGGACTCACAAAAAAGCTGAAAGAAGAGTTGTTAGGACTCTAATAATGTTAAAGCTTATGATCCACATCTTAGCATTCAATTCTTAAAGTAAAGAGCATTTTTATAGATTGGTAAAGCGTATTTTATCCAATCGTCAAGTCAATTGCCGTATCCATACATTCCCTCCTAATTATTTATCTGGCATTTTTTATTTTAATGCACTTAATCATAAAGTTCGATTGAATGGAAAAAAAAGGACATCATTTAAAAATTCATATATCAAAAAGAAGAATTGCAATTTCCATACTGTTGATATCCGGAATTTTCTCTCTAATTGGGATTTCGATTTATAAAATGGTCAATTCTTCGACCGATAATAGGTTTGTGAACTTGGCAATCGAAAAAAATAATAAGACATACGTTTATTCTAAATTAGGAACAATCTTTGTCGAATCTTCAATCAAAAAAAACGAAAGTCCAAATCTCTTCGGGTTTGTTAGACTTTTCGAAAAAGATAAAAATCTCTACGTTTCACCCAATGAGTTAAATGAAATTGTTGATTTGTTATGTGGAAATTTCATTTTACACGATTATCCTGAGAAGAGTTATGATGGTTATGTTACTTCCGGAAATTCAAGTTGTTATAGAAATTCTTTTAAAAATCAAAGTACCCAAACAGTCGGAGAGCAAGTAAAATTGAATGCTTTACAAATAACAAATAAATCTACAGGTGAGGCCCATAACATACGTTGGAGCTATAACCTAAAAAATTACGAATACAGAGCTTTAGAAAATTGTGAAGAAAAATCCTTTATGATCAGAACTTCTGTTGTCCCTGGTGAAACTGTTTGGGCAAATGAAGATTTTATCGTGGTTAATCTTTATGAATTAGCAAACTTTTTTGGAGATAAGGTACATTTGGAATTCAAAGAAGAACAACAACTTTTATACATACTTCATAAATAAAAAGTAAGATAAGATATTTTTATATTTTTTTCTCTTGCAAATTGCCTATATATTTCAAGCTCTAGCTTTTATGGATGGATAGGGAATACAGCTTTTTTCCGTAACTTGGTTTTTAGTTTTAGACTTCAACTTGTTAAGATAAAAACTATTTCATAACGTTATAATCGATATTGATTTTATACTCGGAATCGATACGTAAAAGCAAGATTTAGAATGGTAAGTATTTTGGTAACGGGAGGAGCAGGTTTTATAGGCTCTAATTTCATTCCTTTTTATTTGGAGTCCAACACTAAGGTCAATATAGTTAATATTGATGCGCTTACTTATGCTGGTAGCTTGGATAATCTGGCAGATGTAGAAAAACATCCACGCTATACTTTTATAAATGGGAATGTCTGTGACAGAAAACTTGTTAAAAGAATATTTGAAATATATGGCATCAAAGGAGTGATTCATTTTGCCGCAGAGTCACATGTGGATAACTCCATCACAGATCCTGATGCATTTATGCAAACAAATATTTTGGGCACCTTTACTTTGTTGGATGTAGCCAAAAAACATTGGATGGTAAGCAATGGAGTTTATAAAGAGGCTTACAAAAATGCTAGATTTCACCATGTTTCTACAGATGAGGTATATGGAACTTTGGAAAAAGAGGGCCTTTTTGAGGAAACAACACCTTATGCGCCCAATAGTCCATACAGTGCTTCAAAAGCAGCCTCGGATTTTATAGTAAGAAGCTATCATCATACCTATGGTATGAACGTTGTAACTACAAACTGTTCCAACAATTACGGACCAAAACAACATGATGAAAAATTGATTCCCACCATTATTAGAAAAGCATTGGCGGGAGAACCTATTCCAATTTATGGGGATGGCTCAAACATTAGGGATTGGTTATATGTTTTGGACCATTGTAAAGGATTGGCATTGGCCTATGAAAAAGGAGTTTCGGGAGAGACCTATAATATTGGGGGTAGAAACGAAAGAAATAACATATACATTGCACAAAAAGTATGTGGGATTTTAGATAATAAAAGACCATCCGCCTCAGGTTCTTCATATAAAGATTTGATCACGTACGTTAAAGATAGGGCAGGGCACGATTTTAGATATGCCATTGACGCTTCCAAAATTGAAAATGAACTGGGATGGAGTGCCGATGAGAATTTTGAGACCGGTATTGAGAAAACAGTGGACTGGTATTTGAAAAGGCATGCTCTTACAAAAGAAAAAGATATTGTCTAAAGACAAATTGGATAGCTACATGTTACAGTTTTGAAAGCAGGAAAAATGAAAGGAATAATTTTGGCAGGAGGTTCGGGAACAAGATTGCACCCCATAACATTGGCGGTGAGCAAGCAATTGATGCCCATATATGATAAACCCATGATCTATTATCCACTTTCAACCTTGATCGAATCTGGAATTTGGGAAATATTAATCATTTCAACCCCGTATGACCTGCCACTTTTTAAAAGATTGCTCGGTAACGGCAGAAAATATGGTTGCAAGTTCGAATACGCCGTACAAGAAAAACCAAATGGGCTTGCAGAAGCATTTATTATTGGAGAAAAGTTTATAGAGAATGATAAGGTTGCCCTTATTCTAGGTGATAATATTTTTTACGGTACAGGTTTGGAAACCTTACTTCAATCCAATAGCAATCCAGATGGCGGAATTATTTATGCATATCACGTAAATGACCCTGAAAGGTATGGCGTTGTTGAATTTGGTGATGATGGAAAGGTCATTTCCATAGAAGAAAAGCCCCAAGAACCAAAATCTAACTATGCAGTTCCCGGAATTTATTTTTATGACAACGATGTCGTGGAGATTGCCAAAAATATCAAGCCCAGTAAAAGAGGCGAACTGGAAATTACGGACGTCAATCAAGAGTATTTGAAACAGGGAAGGCTTAAGGTGGGTATTATGGACAGGGGTACCGCTTGGTTGGATACCGGAACCTTTCAGTCATTGATGCAAGCTTCACAATTTGTTCAGGTCATCGAAGAAAGACAGGGGCTTAAAATAGGTGCCATTGAAGCATCTGCATATAAAATGGGCTTCATTACAAAAAACCAATTTAAAAAATTAACAGAACCTTTTCTGAAAAGCGGATACAGCAAACCCCTATTGGAAGCCTTGAAATAGTATATGAAAGTACAGAAAACGAAAATAATCGATTGCTATATTCTAGAGCCAATAATTCATGAAGACAAGCGAGGTTATTTTTTTGAGAGCTATAATCAAGAAAAGTTCGAATCACTGACCGGCTTAAAACCATATTTTGTTCAGGATAATGAATCCTTATCTTCAAAGGGTGTTCTCAGGGGGCTTCATTTTCAAAAAGAAGAACATGCACAAGCAAAATTGATCCGTGTAGGCGATGGTGAAGTTTTGGACGTTGCTGTTGATATAAGACCCGACTCCAAAACATTTGGAAACGTTGTCTCTACCATACTTTCATCCAATAATAAAAAACAAATGTTCATACCAAGAGGTTGTGCCCATGGTTTTGTAACCTTGAGCAATACCGCTAAATTCTTTTATAAATGTGACAACTTTTACAATGCAGCATCCGAAGGAGGAATCATCTATAATGACAAAACATTTAATATTGATTGGATGATACCAGAAGAAAATCTGATCATTTCGGAAAAGGATAAATCTTTACCGGCACTTAAAGAAGCGGTACCCCACTAATTTTAAATTATCTCCATGAAAATATTGGTTACAGGAGCATCCGGACAGTTGGGTAGCACTTTTAAATCATTGGCAAAAAAAGGGTATGCAAAAGAACTGGATTTTGTATTTAAGTCTGCTACAGATTTGGATATAACCGATATCGATGCCGTTCAAGAAGAACTTACCTCATCAGATTATGCATATTGTATCAACTGTGCTGGATTCACTAATGTAGATAGCGCGGAAGATCAAAACGATTTGGCATATCTGTTGAACGTAACCGGCGTTCGTAATCTTGCCATAAATTGTAATAGAAGCAAGACCATTTTAATCCATATTTCCACGGATTTTGTTTTTGATGGATTTTCAAACGTTCCCTATTCCGAAGAGGCTGTTGCTAGACCCATCAATTTTTATGGGGATACAAAATACAAGGGAGAACGTGCTGTTATCAATAATGTAAGTCGATACTTTATTCTGAGGACATCATGGCTATATTCAGAATTTGGACAAAACTTTATGAAGACCATGCTGAAATTGGCTCCCAAAAAGGATACAATTTCGGTAGTGTACGATCAAATAGGAACGCCAACATATGCTCTAGACCTTGCCAATACAATTTTGCTAATTATTAAAGAAAATAGTAAAGATTACGGAACCTACAATTATAGCAACGAAGGGGTTGCAAGTTGGTACGATTTTGCAAAGGCAATTTTTGAAGGCTATACTATCGATATTGAATTGAAACCTATCCTTTCAACAGCATATGAAATGTCTGCCGAGCGTCCAAAATTCAGTGTTCTGGATAAGTCCAAAATTAAGGATACGTTTGGTTTGATCATTCCACATTGGAAAGATAGCCTTTCTGTAGCACTGAGGGCTTATTCCCAAATTAATGGTTAAAGTCCTTTTGTCTGGATTTTGTGAAAAGAATCGGCCTGAAGCTTGAGCAATTCTTGGGCCTTCTCTTTCTTATATCGGTACAGCTCCTCCTCATTCTTGATATCCTCATAAATTTTTTGATTGAGCTCACCATCTGTAGAAAATAATAGCTTACGTTGTGCAACTTTTTGTGATACCCAAGTAGCCACTACACTTTCCTGTTCCTCAAAACGATAATCATATTCGCCCTTGGGTGCTAAAAGTTTAGCAATAATAGGAGAGGTCTCAATAGCTAAAAACAGTAAAAAAATAAAAAAGGAAGGCAGCCATGGTAATTTTCCCAATGCATTAATCCGTGCCATGAGGCCATCAAAGCCGTCGATTACAGGTTGTGAGTCGGTAACGGCGTTGTTGTAATCTAATCCAAGATCAGCAATTTGACTTTCTATCACAGCTATTTTTTGTGCATTGTCTTCCTTCAACTGTGCAAGTTCCATTAAATAAGCATCATGTTTTTCACGTTTTTCTTTGTATACAGGACCTTTGCCAAGCAGCTTGGTGCCTGCGGTTCCTTCCGCTTCAGCAATATAGGTATCGTACAATGCATTTGTTTCAGTTTCCTTGACGGCAACTTCGGTTTTTAAATTATTTATTTCTTGATTTAAAGCCTCTATCTTAGGGTTGTACTGTAATGCTATTTGCTGTTGATTGGCCAAGGTCATTTCATTTTTCTCTTCTAGCAACACCTGATTAATTTCCTTTTCGAAAATTTTCATTTCCAATGGTTTTGAAATTACAACAGCAATAATGATTGCAAGTATGATTCTTGGCACTGCTTGAACCAGCTCATTTTTAAAGCTGTCCCTTTTTTTAATGGTAGAAACAATATATCGGTCCAAATTAAAAATTAGTAAACCCCATATCAATCCAAAGAAGATAGACGTGTAGATATTGTCAAAAACAGTATATAAAGCATAGCCGCTGGCAATAAATGCCATGATAGCGGTAAAAAATACGGTGGCGCCAATACCAGCATATTTATTTCGTTCCCCATTGGAACATGAATCTAAAATTTTGGTGTCTGCCCCAGAGCAGAAAATAAAAAAGTGTTTTAACATAATAGTGCTCGTTTTTTAATTTAATCCTTCTGCTAAGCTCAGGACAGATAGACTATTAGAACGCGAGAACCATGATTTTGTTACAAAAAAAGCCTTAAAATAAAGGCTTTAGGGACGAATTTCAAATAATTATTAATGAGGAAGTTTATAGAGCTTAAAAAATAAAGTGGCAAAAATTACAAGTACAAGGAGGCAAAGAGAAAAATACAAGATAGTCTTTTCCCAATCCCTTTTTTTCTCCTTTCCAAATTTTGCACTGAATTTTTCTAATTCTGATTTAGTGAATTTGGGAAAATTGTACTCGGTAGTCACGGTAGCATCAACATATATAGGTTTACGATTATCACCTTGGAACTTCTTCCTTTTAGGAATTTTGTTCTGTTTTATACGGTTGACCATGTCGATGATGTGTCCACTCATAAAGTAAATCTATAGTATAAAATAGTGAAAATGTATCAATTTTGCAACATTTTCAATCAATCCAGACCATTTATTTATTGCTTTCAAGTTCTGTAAAATACTTATAAAAATAGGGAATGGTTTCAATGCCCTTCAAATAATTCCAAACTCCAAAATGTTCATTGGGGGAGTGGATGGCATCACTGTCCAGACCAAAACCCATTAAAATTGTTTTACTTCCCAAGACCTGTTCAAAAAGTGCGACTATAGGAATGCTCCCCCCTGTACGTTCTGGCACTGGTGTTTTCCCAAACGTGGTTTCGTAAGCCTTTGCTGCAGCTTTATACCCAATGCTATCAGTTTTAGTAACATAGGGAAGACCGCCATGATGTGGGGTAACTTTGACTTTAACACTTTTAGGCGCTATGGACTTAAAATGCTTTGCAAATAATTCTGTGATTTCGTCCGGGTCTTGATTTGGAACCAAACGCATCGAAATTTTTGCATAAGCCTTACTTGCAATAACTGTTTTTGCTCCCTCTCCGGTATATCCGCCCCAAATTCCATTGACATCCAAAGTTGGGCGAATAGAATACCTCTCAGAAGTTGTAAAACCTTTTTCACCTTGAACATCGTCAATATCCAATGCTTTCTTGTAATTATCTAAATTGAATGGGGCTTTTGCCATTTCTGCACGCTCGGCATCAGAAACTTTTTCAACCTTATCATAAAATCCAGGGATGGTGATATGATTGTTCTCGTCATGTAAAGATGCTATCATCTTGTTCAGTACATTGATAGGGTTTGGTACTGCGCCACCATATATACCAGAGTGCAAATCACGATTTGGCCCAGTAACTTCAACTTCAACATAGCTTAACCCCCTTAAGCCTGTTGTTATGGACGGTACATCATTTGCAATCATACCGGTATCGGATATTAGAATAATATCATTGGTAAATTTTTCTTTGTTCGATTCTAAAAATTCTGCCAGACTATCGCTTCCCACCTCTTCTTCACCTTCAATCATAAATTTTACGTTACATGGGAGTTGGTTGTTCTTCACCATAAATTCCATGGCCTTCACATGCATAAACATTTGCCCTTTATCATCACAGGCACCTCTAGCAAAAATAGCTCCATCCGGATGTATTTCGGTTTCTTTGATTACAGGCTCAAAAGGCGGGGAGGTCCATAATTCCAAAGGATCGGGCGGCTGTACATCATAATGGCCATAAACCAATATTGTAGGTAGATTGGAATCAATGATTTTTTCACCAAATACCACTGGATAGCCCTTGGTCTCACATATTTCCGCATTGTCGCAACCCGCATCTTCCAAATATTTTTTAACCAATTTGGCAGTCTCCAGAACATCTTCTGAAAAAGCGGTATCAGCGCTTATCGAAGGTATTTTCAGCAATTCAATAAGTTCATTTATAAATCGCTCTTTGTTGGCGGCAATATATTCATTTATTTGTTCCATATACGGTTTTAAAAAGTACACTAAAAGTACGAAAAACAAGTTTTTAAAAAGAGTGTATTTGCAAATCGGAAAATTGAATTATATTTGCAATCCTTTTTGCGGGCGTGGTGGAATTGGTAGACACGCTAGACTTAGGATCTAGTGCCGCAAGGTGTGAGAGTTCGAGTCTCTCCGCCCGCACTAAAATGAAAAGCTTCCCTTCATCGGGGAGTTTTTTTGTTTGGGTACAAAATTTTCCTAGTTTCTTTAACTAAATTAGGATTTATATGGTTTGATATTATTTAGTATAAATCTCTTCTTTTCAACTTTCATATAATAGCATTTAGAATTTTTGACCCATTCAACACACCCGCCTTCATTTCACTGAGCTACATTATGGAAAGAGAGCTTGCCTATACAAGTTTTGAATACTACTCATAGTTTCAAATTGCCATTGGAAGGCTATTGCATCGATTTTCTAGCAAAAGCGAGTTGAGTTTACTTCTATCAGATTAAATCAATAGTAAAGCTATTTTATTTAATAGTAATGCTATTAAAATTTTGTTAATAACTACCCAACCGTTCAAGTTTAATATTATTTTTGTCTAACAAAATTTTAAAAAGTTTAGACAGAATGAAAAAAACATACCTCAGTATTTTAACCTGTTCTATATTATTTATTAATGCTAATGCGCAAGCTCCTGATGGAGAACAGTTGGGTGCCTGGTATATGTATTTTTACAATGCTACGTTCAAGGAATCAAATTGGGGTATTCAAGGGGATATACAATATAGGGACTGGCGAGGACTCGGTGACAGGGAACAATTGTTGTTGCGCTCTGGTATCACCTATAGACCAACAAATTCCGGAGTACTGTTTACTGTGGGATTTGCCAATATTACAACTGGACAATATGGAGTGGATATAGACAACCCAATATCGGAAAACCGTATCTATCAAGAAGCGTTATTTTCTAACACTATTTTAAAAAGGTTACTGTTAACGCATCGTTTTAGATATGAACAGCGTTGGGTTGAAGACCAAGATTTTAGAACACGTTACCGTTACAATCTCTTTGTCAATATTCCCTTTAAAGGAACTACGCTTGATAAAGGAACCCCCTATTTTGCCTTTTACAATGAACTTTTTATCAATGGGGAACGAAATATAGGAAATGGTCGTGAGGTTCAATTTTTTGATCGAAATAGAACCTATTTAGGCCTAGGATATGCCATTAAGAAAAATTTGAGAGTCCAGTTGGGATGGATGGAACAGACCACCAATAACTGGCAGAAAGGACAGCTGCAGTTTAGCCTGCACCATACATTTTAACCATTAATTTTAAACTTTAATTAGATAACAAATGAAAAAAATCACATTACAATCAGTTGGAATTTTAGCATCATTATTTTTAGCATCCTGCCAAGAAACGAAAAAAACAGAACCTGTTGAGCAAGAAACACAACAGGAGCTTATTGAAGAAAAAGTAGTCGAAAGTATTTTAACTGCTGAAGAGCAAGCTGATATGACACCTCAAGAAATTGTAGGAAGACTTAAAAAGGGAAATGAAAATTTTATGAACAATAATCTAACCCAACGTGACCATTCGGCGCAACGTAGAAAAGCAATGATAGGGCAATTTCCAAAAGCTATCGTACTTTCTTGTGTAGACAGCCGTGTACCCGTAGAGGATGTTTTTGATTTGGGAATTGGTGATATTTTTGTAGCACGTGTCGCAGGTAATATTGAAAATGCGGATATCGTTGGGTCGATGGAATTTGCGACAGCCGTTGCAGGTTCTAAAGTTGTTATCGTAATGGGACACACTGCTTGTGGTGCAGTAAAATCTACAATCGACCAAGTTGATGCGAAAGCATTGGGGATGAATTCACTTGCCGATCTTATTGATGAGATTCAGCCTGCGGTTGAAGAAACTGAATTTGAAGGTGAGCGTACGACTAAAAATATCGAGTTTACCGACCTCGTTATCAATAATAATGCGATGCGCACGGTAATGAATATAAGACAGCAATCACCTACAATGGCAAAAATGGAAGATGAAGGTGAACTTATGATTGTATCCGCCCTTTACAATATGGAAACAGGAAAAGTGACCTTTAACAACGATTAAATTTGTTGAATAAATCAGGTAATAAATCCCTATGGCTCAAGTTATAGGGATTTTTTTAACTTATTGGTCAATTTCAATATCCAACAAAATATAATAGGAATTGACTTTTTTAAATCCTTCGATATAATTAGATGATTTAATTCAAAACCAATGGAAATATACTATACTAAAATTATAGAATCAATTGTCGTTATAGCCATATTCATAGTAATTCGAATGGTGATGAATCGACTTATAAATAAAACGATTACAGATAAAGTGCTTCAAAAATCCAGAATTCAACTTATTAGAAGAGCCATCCATTTTATTTTATTGCTGGTTAGCCTAATCATCCTTATGGTAATCTGGGGTGTAAAACAATCTGAATTGGCAGTATTTGTTGGTTCTTTACTCACAATTATTGGTGTTGCTTTCTTTGCGCAATGGTCACTATTATCAAATATAACTTCAAGTATCATTATTTTCTTTGGACATTCAGTAAAGATTGGGGATTCCATATCAATTATGGAAACAAAAGATTATGAGATTAGAGGGGAAGTTTTGAACATAGGATTATTTTTTACTAAAGTAAAAATGTATCCCACAGATGAAGAGATAACTTTGCCTAATAATATTTTTATTCAAAAAACCATCCGAAAAGTAAATCATCTCGGCGATGAATTACAGAATAGCTTAACTATTAATCAAGAACTTTTATAGCTATTTTAAACAAAGAATTTTCAGCTAAAACACCATGAAAGATTGCCATAGCCTTAGAAAATAAAGTCATGAAAAGATGCTATCATTTCTCGATACTTCTAACAAGAAACTACAGTGCAATACGTATTTTGAGCTTTCTTCTCACACTATAGCTGATATTTTTCTATGATGAATGACGATATTGTTAATTTTTTCATTAAAGCCGATACTCATAAAACCGCGAAATCTTGGTGATAGAAGAATTCTCGAGATATATTGTCGATAACCAATATTTAGATTGTGTTGATACTTAGGGGTATAAATATCTCATTCCCAAACAACCGACCTCTTTTTGGTCAATTTAGTGCCGATGTTCTCAAAGGTTTCTTTACTCATATAGTGGCGCAACGGATGAAACTCTTTTAAAAACCCATCTTGATTATTACTGCCAATTATGGTTTTATCAAATTCACTTCCGCTCCAAGTAGTTTTGGACCAGGGTAAGTTCAATTCATTGGGCGATTTGTCAAAGGACCATTCTGGACCTACGGATACCCATCTTAATGTGAATGCTTGTGTTGCAGTGTTCCCATAATCTATCCAAGTTATCCCATTTTCTGCCGTCGCATTTTTTGGACGATCCTCAAGCCTAGAGTATACTAAGGTATAATTCCTGTTATCGTCCAAAATTATTTCATCATCCATGATACTTGTGTTTTCAAGACCTTTTACTTTTGAAAAAGGAAAAGCGGCATCATAGGTCGTTAAACTCCAATAGCGGCATTGTGCAGGTTTTAAGATTTTTGCACCGTTACGGGTATCTGGGAAGGTTGGCATTTTTCCGGTAAGTACATAGATTTTACCTTTTTTAATACTCATTCCATTAGTAAGATAGCCATGGTAGTTACTCCCGGTGGCATGGGGCTCCAGACTTGATGGTGCAGGCATGTCGGCCCCACGACCTGTGATTCCTTTGTGCAGATCACGAACGTATTTTTTGTCTGAAGGACTATTTTTGTAAAGTGCCCTGGAAGCTCCCGAAGCAATTTGTAAAAAAATTCCAAATTGCTTGTCCCACCCGATATCCTTACCATTATAAGGTGCTGGGTCACTGTTCCCAATATCACGGTTGGCCATTGTTTCCTCAGAAGCTTGAACAAAACCTTCGTAATCAGCTACAACGGTAAACTTTTCGCCCGTTTTTAATTCAAAATACATTTTGGGGAGTTCCACCCCAGCATCTGGAAACTTATCCTTATCGATACCATAATACCTTATCCAAACATCTCCAAAATCCCAAGGCCCTCTTCCATGACCTTCTGATTTATTCGCTCCCCAAGGCCCTTGTGCCTGTATAGCACTGGCGTGCCGTAGTTTTCCATTTCCCCTGTACGGCGGCTCGTGCGATGGGTCCAGTTCGGTTGCATTGCCTAAACTCATTTTATAAATTACTTCGTATGCTCTATTTTTTGCCAAGCGATTTCCATTTGGCTTAAACGGATTACTATTATTTGCTTTGGGCACGATATCAGAATCAACTATCGCTACCTCACCGTTACCTGCAAATTTGTCATATCTATAACCGGCGCCATCAAATGGGGGAGAAGTTTGAACGCTAAAAAATCTACAATAGGGAAAATCCCCTTCAATTTTCATAAAGGAACCAAAAGGAGCATATATGATTGGAGCTAATAAATAGGTGCAATGTGGATCGGGAAAACTACCGTAGAGTTTCTTAAAATTAATTTTATGGGCCATACGGGAAACCCATTGATCTTTGGGGTCGATATCTTCAAATTTAACCAATCGTATGTTTTTGAACCGCTCGCTATCATATCCTTTTGGTAGAATGCTATCAGGAAGTTTGGACGGAACCTCCCCTTTAGCCCATTTTTTGATATAGTGCTCCAAGTTATCCGATATTCGTTGGGCTTCAGCTTTTAAATCAGCTGCTGACCTATATGGATATTCAGGTGCTTTGGGCAAGCAACCAAAAAAAGTAAGCGTAAATAAAAAGATAACTATATTTCTCATGTAGCTACATGTTTAATTCATATTTTTTAATCCAATATTCTTCTCATAATAAATGTTGTGGCTGATAAATTTTCTGCGTTGGGTTTCTCTCCTGGTATCCGAAAACTATCATTAACTACGGTTATCTCAACACTGTCTTCTGTTGTTCTGTCACTAATGGTCAAAATATTTCCGTTTAACTCCCAAGTACCTTGAAAAATATCCAAAATATCATCGCGACAATTAATAGTATCGGGGTCATTACTAAATATATAGTATTGTATTTTCTGAAACGAGTTCTCCATTATCCTTAAAATCATATTTCAGGATTTTACATTTTCTGGAGATGAGTTCGTTAAGAATTACTTCAGCATTCAATATTAATTTTTTTTAAATGTATATGTGAAAGGTCAATAGATTGATGGTGCACTATTACTTTTCGATAAGTAGTTACCGTTTTTTGATATTAGTCAAGAGTGAATATCCAAAAGTCATGTTGGACCCAGGATTATATTGAAGTGAGGTAAGGACAGGTTTAACTATTTAGTCCTGATACGACTTAAAGTTTCTTGAGATATATTAAGATAGCTTGCTATTTGGCCAGAACTGGCAAGCTGTAATAATTCCGGTCTTTCAAGAACTAAACGATTATAGCGTTCAGAAGCTGGCTTAACTTTTGAAAGAGCCCCTAATCTTGCTATGTCGACAAAGTACTTTTCAAGCATAAGCCTTCCAAATTTATTGAACTCTGGATACTTTTCATACATATACTGGAGATCGGTGTACGTCAAAGAAAAGATTTGACTATCACTTAAAAGCTCAATGTTTTCTGCACAAGGTGTCTGTGATAGAAATGAATCCATATGAGTTATGAAATCATTGTTGGTCCAAAAGTAATTTGAAATTTTGGAATCGCCGGACCATTTAAATTGATGTGCAAATCCATTGGGCATAAAATAAATTTTATTGCTGGTCTCTCCCTGCTTCAATAAAACATGCCCTTTATGAAAAAAATTTACTTTGATTCTCGATTCAAGCTCTTTACTTGCCAAGGCGCTAATATCTGCAACCGTTCTTATTACATCTATGACTATCACCTAAATTTGAGATTTGTTAAAGTGTGAAATATACACGATTTTAAATTTATCATCTTCTGTTCAGCACATTTATATTATGAATATCATTGGATAAAAATTACTTTTTTTAAACTTTGTACAATGCTCATTTCTATTGAATTAATTCTAAAATATAAAAAATGGAATCTTTCAATTTTTGGCAATTTTAATTGGTCTACTAGTTAAAATTCATGTAAAACATCATCTATTTGGTTCCATAATTTATCTTTACACTCTAGTCTTAAATTTATTATGCGTCTTATTATCAGTACTTTACTATTTTTTGTATTCTCTACTTTAGCTTTTGGGCAAAAAACTGTAACTACGGTAGACAGCCTTAAAATAGTGCTAAAAAATTATCCTGACCTAAATGAAGACCGAGTAGATGCTTTAAACGATTTGGGATACCGGTATTGGATCGTAGACTCCAACGAATCCGAAAAATATGGTATTGAAGCATTGCAATTGGCCAAGGAGATAAATTACAATGAAGGTATGGCCATGGCCAAAAGAGTGCTTGGCGTAGCCTATTGGACCCAAGGAAGGTTAAAACTTGCATTGGAAAACTTAACTTCCGCTCAATCTATCTATGAAATTATAAACAAAGATGAGGGGGTCGCCAACTGCCTTATGAATACTGGAATGGTCTATGCCGATATTGGAGATTATGACAAGGCTTTGGATATCTACTATCAGTCCATTGAAAAATTCACCAAATTGAATTTAACATCGCGCATTGCCACCACTTTTAATAAGATAGGTGCCGCTCATACCCAGAAAAAGCAATATTCTAAAGCTAAAGATTATCTTGTTGATGCCATTGAAATGCATTCCCAAGATGATTTCTTTTACGGAATGGCAGAGGCCCATAACGAATTGGGCAAAATTTTTCTTTTTGAAAATCAACTTGGGCAAGCTGACTATCATTTAAAAAAAGCTGTCAATCTTGGGAAAAAGGTAAACGATGAAGATGGACTCCTGGGTAACAAGATACAAATGGGAAAATTGCAGCGTCTTCGAAAAAACTATGCCGAATCGGAAAGATATCTTAATGAGGCTTTGCTTTTGGCAAAGAAAAAAAAGCTGCGGAAATATATTCTAGAAGCTTATGCACAATTGAAGTTATTGAAAAAAGATGAAGGCAAATTTGAAGAATCATTGGAGTATTATAATGACTTTATCATTCTGAAGGATTCCATTTATAATACTGAAAAGTCAAAACAAATAGCGGCCTTGGAGTTTTCCAACGAGCTTGCGGACAAGGAAAAAGAAATCGCTTTGCTGCAAGAAAAAGAACGTAACAACACTATTATAAAATGGAGTTTTGCAAGCGGTAGTGTTGCTATAGCAATCATTGGTTTTTTGGTATTCAAAAATCAACAGCAAAAAAGGGCCAAAAAGCGAGAGATGTACAAAAGAAAGCAGGAAATAAAGGAGTCAGAGGAGGAGCTTGCCAAAACTGAACTTGAAAATGCCCGATTGAAACA
This sequence comes from Flagellimonas maritima, assembly GCF_003269425.1. Lineage (NCBI taxonomy): Bacteria > Pseudomonadati > Bacteroidota > Flavobacteriia > Flavobacteriales > Flavobacteriaceae > Flagellimonas > Flagellimonas maritima. Next base: position 2,219,536 of record NZ_CP030104.1, read on the forward strand.
AAAAGAGATGGCGCAACAATTGGAGTTCAGAAATAAAGAACTTACTTCTTATGCGCTCAATTTTGCCCAAAAAAATGAACTTCTGACCCATTTAGAGGAAAAAATCGCCCTTGCTAAAAAAGCTACTCCTACAGAGCAGTTCAGAATATTGGGAGAACTTCACCGTGACATCAAACAGCATGTAAATATAGATAGTGATTGGGAGGATTTTAAAAGGTATTTTGAGGAAGTACATACAGACTTTCATAGCAATCTTAAACAGGAACACCCCGATTTAACTTCAAACGACCTTAAAATCTGTTCCCTTACCCGTCTTAATCTAAATATAAAAGAAACGGCCAATATTTTGGGAATTTCCCCTGAAAGTGCAAAAACAGCACGTTATAGGCTTAGAAAAAAGTTGAATTTATCTCCTGATAAGGAACTATTGGATTACTTTCTACAGTTGGAAAACAACTGACCATCTTTTTTTAGGATTTTTTTATTCTTATACGATTAATTGAAAATAGTTGATAATCAGTATTTTAATTTTTTTTGTCTACTCTGTGTACCCCTAATTTTAAGAAAAAATAGCTATTGTCTACTTTTTATCTACAAGCTGTCCGCTTATCATACACACTCTTTCTTTTTTTGGATTCCATGTCCTAAATACTTTTGCGCCCTCAATTTAAACAAGGTTGAACTAAATGTATTTTATAATGAAAGAAATTATTGCAAATCTACCCACTCCGCTAGAATTGATATTAGATCCTATCTCTTATATAGTATTTGGTATCTATGCTGTATTAATGCTTTGGGAAGCTCTTTTTCCAGCAAGAAAATTACCAAGGATTAAATTCTGGAAACTTAAAGGCCTTTTGGCTTTTGTACTGTTTTTCTACCTTTCATCATACCTACCCATGATTTGGGACGGTTTCTTGGGCAACTATCAAATTTTAAACCTCACCGCACTGGGAACCGTTGGAGGAGCTGTCGTTGGCATATTAATATACGAACTTGGTGTTTACGTATGGCATAGGACAATGCATAACAGTGATACGCTATGGAAAGTATTTCACCAAATGCATCATAGCGCCGAGCGTGTAGACAGTTATGGGGCTTTTTATTTTAGTCCGATGGATATGATTGGGTTTACATTTTTAGGAAGTCTTTGTCTAGTAGTAGTGGCCGGTTTTACGCCTGAGGCAACTACCCTAATTATAATAGGAACTACTTTCTTGTCCATTTTTCAGCACAGCAATATAAGAACGCCTGTTTGGCTTGGATATATCATCCAAAGGCCAGAGGCGCATGCACTTCATCATGCTAAAGGTGTCCATGCCTATAACTATTCAGATATTTCCCTTTTTGATATCATATTCGGGACTTTTAAAAACCCAAAGAAATTTGAGGATGAAACTGGATTTTATGAAGGAGCATCCGGAAAGATTAAGGATATGCTTTTGTTCAAAGATATTTCAAAGAAAAAATAATGCAACATAGAACATAATGAAATTGAAAAAGATAAAGTTTATCATATTGACCTCGGCGATTATTTTGAGTATGGCATTGGGGATACAGGCCCATACCTATGAATCATTTGCTGAAACACAAGAAACCTTAGCCTCTGTCAGTCCTGAAAAAGACTCGGTACAGATTATCAAGAAAGGAATAGACCTAAGTACTGGAATCCACATGAAGTATGTTGAGGTAGGTAACCCAAACGGAAGAACTATACTCTTTATCCATGGATATACGGACACATCTCGTTCTTTTGAAAAAGTAATGGCGGAACTTTTGGAAGCTGACCCAAGTCTGAGATTGATAGCCCCTGACCTTAGGGGACACGGAGATAGTTCCACACCCGCACCGGATAACTCCAATCCTTTTGAAATCAAAGATTTCGTTAGTGATATTTTGGAACTTTTGAAGTTCAAGAATATAACTAAAGTAGAACTTGTCGGTCATTCCATGGGAAGTGTGATTGCACAGGAAATTGCATTGGAGCATCCGAACAAAGTATCATCATTAACAATGATCGGTGCATTTATGAACGGTAAAGAGAACAGTGCCATCCATGATTTTTTGTTACCTGAACTTATAGGAAAATGGGAACATGTATTAAAGGAGGAGTTTGGGGAAAACTGGAAAGTTAAATCTTATACCCTTACTCCTAAAGATTTGGGTACTGAAGTAACCGAATTTTTAAAAGAGAACTGGGTTACTGATATAGATAGCGACCCCTCTTTTTTGAACGATATCTATTTAGAAACAATTGAAGTTCCTTTGGCTACATGGATAGGGGCATTAAATTCTTTAAGTAAGGTTGATAATTCTAGCCGTTTCAAAAGCTTAAAAATACCCTCATTGATTATCTGGGGTTCTGGAGATGAGGTTACTGCAAAACCTGATCAAGATAGATTGCTTAGTCATTGTAAGGCAGCCCATAATAAGAATGCCACGCCCATATATTTTAGAAATTACGGGGTGGATCGTGTAGAAAATAAACTCCCGGGGCACAACATGCATTGGGGGAATTCCAAAGAAGTAGCTGCAGATATATTGGAATTTATAGGGTCGTCCCAGCCCTTTGAAGCAGAAGATAGCAAAGTAGAAACAATATGTTTCAATTAAAAAATTGAGGTGCCAGATAAATTTTAAAGACTTACAAGTAAATGAAGATCATAGTTTTCATTTCTTGTTTACTGTCACCGATTTTAAACGCTTCGGCACAAATTGCACATATTTCATTTGATCAAGAAACCTGATTTTTTCAGAAGGCACAAAAATCAAAGAACAGAAAATAGTAATTGAAATGTCAAGAATATATTGGTTCGGTTGGACTAGAAATAAAGATAAACCTTTAAAGATAAAATTCAGAAAAACGCCTATTATGAAGTGAAGTTTGCGTTGGAAGAACTGCTTATGAAACGATTTATTTACAGCTTTTACGGTATATTCAGCTACTGCCTTTTTTTGGTGGTCTTTAGCTACTTTGTATTCTGGGAGAATAATATTCTTGTACCGACTGGAGTGGACAAAGGAGATGCCCCTAATCTATTTAAAGCACTTATTATCAATATTTTACTAATAGCTTTATTTTTTGTTCCACATTCGGTAATGGCAAGAAAATCGTTTAAGGCATGGTGGATAACAGTTATTCCGAAAGCATTGGAACGTAGTACCTATGTTTTGGTTTCTAGTTCTTTAATGGCGGTATGGATTTACTTTTGGCAACCTATTCCTCTAATAATTTATGATCTAACCGATTCTTGGCTGGGGACTTTTCTAATGATACTTTCTTTTTTTGGTTTCGGTCTTGCTGTCTTTTGTACATTTTTGATCAACCATTTTGACCTTTTTGGATTAAAGCAAATTTATTATGCTATAAATAATAAAAAAGAAAGTCCCTATAAATTTGTGACGCCACTTTTATATCGTTTGGTGAGACATCCTCTGTATTTTAGTTTTATGATTGCTTTTTGGTGCAACCCCTTATTGACCGTTGGGCATCTCTTATTAGCGCTAATGGCAACAGTATATACAATGGTTGGCATTGGGTATGAAGAAAAGGACTTAAGTGAACTTTTTGGTGAAACCTATGATTTATATGCTGAAAAAACACCAAAATTGCTACCCTTTGTACTTAAGTCCAAACCATTTCTATTTATGGCAGGATTGACCCTACTAAGTCTTTTTCTAGCCTATCTTATAGGGCCTGTCCAATAATTTTCAATTATTTTAAACATTCAATGACATTATAAAAAAAACATCAAAACAATTTTCTAATCATAGCTGGCATATAAATCGTCGGACGTATAAGAAACAATCATACGGGCGCCTAAATGGCTATAATTTCCGGAAAATGGTATAGTCTTAATATTGATCTGTGAAAACATGTTTCACTATAGTTGTATTCTTATTTTGATATTCAATTTTAAATGGAATAATAAATAGTTAAAAATGAAATGTAAAATAGCCATAGTAGTAATAATAGTAATTGGTTCTGTTCAATTGAACATTTGTAACGCCCAAAAGAACTTTATTGCCCAATTGGATTTTCAAAAGGATTTATTTCCTGAAGGTATCGCCATTGATGCTCAAAGGAAGTCCTTATTCTTGAACAGTCTTAAATATGATAAAATTGTTTCTTGCAATATTGATGGCTCCAATACATCGAACTTTATAAAAAATGGCCAATATGGTTACTTGTCAGGTTTTGGAATGACCGTTAAAGGAGATACGCTCTATGCTTTGGGCAATGAGCTTAAAAAAGCAGCTAATGCGTCCATCCTCTTGTTGCTTGATTCAAGAACCGGAAAGCTTATCGACACATATGATTTTAAAAGCTCTAACCTTACCTATTTCAATGATTTGACGATAAGTACAAATAATGAGATTTTTATAACCGATTCAGAAAGCAATAAAATATACAGAATTCAAAGACCAAATAAAGAGATAAAAGTGTTTTTGGATATTGACGGGATAGCACACCCAAACGGTATTGCAATATCTCCGAACAATAAATTGTTGTACTTGGCCACGCAAAAGGGAATCAGAATCGTTGATACTGAGACCAAGAAACTTGTGAATTCATCAAATAGAGAGAATTTGGGCGTGGATGGTCTAAAATATTATAAAAATTCACTTATCGGCATCGTCAATATATGGGAAAGCAAACCAGAAAATAACGGCATTTTTCAATATTTTTTGGACAAGACCGGGAAGAGAATTCTACATAAGAAAAAGTTATTGTCCTTTTCCAAAGAATTTAAAGTCCCTACTACTTTTGACCTGATCGGGAACAAACTCTATTTTATAATGAACACGCAATTGGATAATTTCAGTGAAACGAATAAGAAAACATTGAATAAGTCGATTTTAGAGCCCTTACAACTTATTGAAATAAACATACCCAAAAATCAATAAACCCATACTTGATAGTGGTATTTTGATAAAAAAATTCTTTAGACCAAAAAAGAAATTAGGATTAGCACCATGGACCAATAAACATGTGCCGATTTTTATTTTAAGATACTCTGGGAGTTGAATGAAATTCAAAATAATGGTTAAAAGGGATTTGCAGATCTCTGTCTACCTATTATCTGTCTATAGTATACTTTTTATGCATGGTATTTATAATAACTCATTTGGCAACCATACTAATTTTGCACTCCGAAATTTAAACCAGTAGTTATACTAAAAATAAATCAGTAATTCAAAAGCAGGACGGCACTGAATAAATAATAAATCAAAAAACATTGAATATGAAAAACAAGAAAATAATATGGACTTTTTGCATTTTAACAGCAATGTATAATGTACAGCTGCTAAGGGCCCAAAATAATATTGTTGAGCGGGAGTGGACTTCTTTTCAACAAACAATCGAGGTAGAAACAAAAAAAGCAAGAAAATTTGAGCTTAGCGCAGATATTAAGCCGATGGGTACTGCAGAGAATAGTGCTGGTGCATTATGGATTACGAGCATTGATAAAAATGGAAATACTAGAATTTTTGAAAGTAGTATCAGCAATGATTCCTTGGCAAATCAATGGAACAACTATTTAATAGCGGGTACTATCAACGAAAACGATACCAAAATTGACTTTGGAGGTACGGTACTCAACAACGGTAAATTCTATTTTGACAATTTTCAATTATATATTGAAAATGATAGCAATGAAATGGAAAAGATAGAACTGCAAAACCCAAGTTTTGAGGAAATAGTAGCCGATTTGGATTTATCAGGTTGGGAGCTGGAAAAAGATAAGGACGGGAATACTATTAAGATCAAGGGGTTTAAGTATATGAATAGTTCAGAATATACAGATGGGTCAAGTGCTTTGCTCATTGAAGGAAAGGAAATTCAAAGAGATTCTTCCACCATTATCCGACCAGAAAAAGGGTATACCCCACAGATTGGTACTTTAGTGGCCATGCTCAATAATCTCAGCAAAAGAGTCGAGCAAGAAGTTGAGGGTCTAGACCAAAGGGAATTGGATTTTTTACTGGATGAAAATGCAAATTCCATAGGAGCACTTATTATGCATCTTGCCGCGGCCGAAACTTACTACCAAGTTTATACTTTTGAAAATCGTGAATTTACAGAAGAAGAAAAAGTTAAATGGCAAGCTGCGTTGAAACTTGATGAGAACGGCAGATTGCAAATCAAAAATCATGATATAACCTATTATCTCAAATTATATAAAAAAGTGCGTGAAAAAACACTGTCCGAATTGAAGAAACGAGATGATGAATGGCTGGCAAAAACACCAAAAGGAGGAATAATGAACAACTATTTTAGTTGGTTTCACGTGATGGAGCACCAGTCAGGTCACTTAGGGCAGATTCGTATGCTCAAAAAAAGGATTCCAGAAGAGTTAACAATCGAGATGCCTAATTTAGGGCTGGATTGAGAACGATTTTGAAAAAACGCTTCTAAAAAATCCACCACGAGCAAGAAAAATATGAAAGTTCACCATTTGAATTGTGTACAGATAGAATCGCCACTGGGTTCCGCAATCGGGCATTGTATGTTGCTCGAAGAGCAGGATAAATTTATTTTAATAGATGCCGGAATTGGGCTTTCAGAAACAAAAGAACCTGAATTAAAATTGGGTAAGGAATTGATCGAAATTACCGGGTTTAAATTTGACGAAGAAATCACTGCCATAAAACAAATCGAAAAATTAGGTATAAATCCCAACCAAGTAAAGGATTGTATTATTTCACATCTTGACCCGGACCATATTGGTGGGCTTGCCGATTTTCCTAATTTAAAAATTCACCTTGCCAAGGAGGAACATGAAAGTTTTAAGAGTGGGAATAAGCGTTACCTTCAAAATCAATTGGAACATGGTCCTAAAACTAGACTTTACAAAAGAAATGATGGAGAATGGTTCGGACTTCCATCAAGAAAACTGGGTTTGGATTTTGAAACAGAAATATATCTCATTCCCTTGTTCGGTCATACACTGGGGCATTGTGGAATAACTTTTAAAAATAATGGAAAGTGGATTTTTTATGTAGGTGATGCCTATTATTTAAGGGGTGAATTGGAAAATAAAAATCATCCAGTTGATGAATTGGCTACTATAAGAGCTGAAGATAATGTAACGCGGAAGAAATCTTTGGACAATGTTAGGAAAGTATTAAAAGATTATGGTAATGAAATAGAACATTTTGGTTATCACGATCCAACAGAATTCAAAAATTAGAAGTTGTTGATCAAGATTCTATATAAATAATAGTAGGTTAAAATTGGTAACCTCCATAGTGTTTCTTATAAATATCGATAACGGAATAGTTGTGGTAAGAAATAAGTGAAAATTCGAAAACAATAAAATAATAAGGAAGCATCTTAAATATTGTCTAAAATGGGTCGAAAAAGATATATTACAAAAGGCGAAGGACTTCCCAATTGGTCCAATCCCATAAGCCATGCAGTGGTCGTTAATAATATGTGTTTTATTAGTGGTCAATTAGCGGTTAACAATGATGGAGAATATGTTATGGGAACAATTCTTGAGGAAGGAAGACTGGCATTCTCCAACTTCTTTTCTGCAATAAAAATTGCTGGGTTTGAAAGAAGTGACATCGTATTTATCGATATCGCTTTTGATGACTTGAAAGACTTACCTGTAATCAATATGTTGTATATGGAATTGTTTCCAGAGGATAAGCGACCCGCAAGAACAATATATCAAGCAGAAGCCCTACCGTTCGGTGGAAAAATCAAGATTACCGGGACAGCAGTAAAAGAGCTATCCAATGAGAAATAACTATTTTTTTTCAGCCAAACAAAGCATTAAATATCATTTTCCTTTTTTTTAGCGAATTCCAAATTTAAATTAAGGGACCAAAAGTAGAATACGCAAAGTTTTAGACATTGGAATCCAAAAAACTTTTGAGCCAACTTGAACGTTCTTGGCTTATTTGAATTGTTTCATCATAACCAGGTTTTAACGTAACCATAAATTGCCCAGGCTTAAAGTTTCTTAGTTGGTGAATCGCATCTACCTGGGCCAACACTCTACGGTTCAATCTCACAAACCGTAAAGGGTCCAATTGAGATTGTAAATTGTTCAAGGAGCCATCTACGGGATATACTTCATTGTCAAAAGTCTTACAGAACACAATTTCTTCCCTAAAAAAATATGCAATTTTATTTGTGGCTGTGGGAATAAGGGAGTTCCCGGACTTTAATAAAAATCGTTGCTTATAATCAACTTGTTTTTTCTTTTGATAATGTACGAGTGCATCCAGATTTTTTAACATCCAATCAGTTTGATGATCTGCTTTCATAAGGAAAAACTTTTCCATGGCGGCAGTAAGGTCTTCTTGGGTAATTGGTTTTAACAAATACTCAATACCTGTAGTCTTAAAAGCTCTAATGGCATATTGGTCATAGGCAGTAGTATAAATGATCGGGCATGTAATTTCAATGTGGTTCAAAATATCAAATGAAATACCGTCTGACAGTTGAATATCCATAAAAATAAGCTCTGGGAGTATATTGTTTTTTAACCAATGGACGGCATCCTTAACAGTACTCAAACATGCAACCACTTTTATGGCATATTCTTGATTGTTCAATAAATTGGTCATATGCCTTTGCGCACTGATTTCATCTTCAATAAGCAACACTTCAATCCTCATGATTCCATATCTATTAAAGGTAAAGTCACACAAAATCCATTATTGTCATTTTCAACAATTACTTTTTATTGGTAAGAAGTCCATACCGTTGCATAATATTTTGCAACCCTTTTTTATGACTGCCCGTCACTGTTTTTGGAAGAACTGAATTGCATAATGTAAGATTTTCAAGAGTTGAAGTGAACGTAAGTGTCAACTTTTTTTCAATATTGATTTGATTGTGCTTAAATACATTTTCAACCAATTCTTGAAGCGCTAGAGGTGCAATGTACTTGTCTTTAAAATGGTTTTCAAAAACATTATACTGAATATTCAATCCATCGCAATAGCGTTCTTGAAGAATTTCCAAGTACTGTTTTACTACAAGAAATTCCTCTTTTACAGGAATAAGATTACCTTCTGTATGTTGCAAAATATGTCTGTAAATGCTTGAAACATTCTTCAAAAATCGTTTAGCCAAATAAGGATCTTCATCAATTAAATAGTACAACGTATTAAAATTGTTGAACATAAAGTGTGGATCTAGCTGGTTTCTGAGCATGTTAAGATTGGCAGTTACAATTTCCTTTTTAAGAGCTTCATTTCGAATATATGAGCCATAATAACGATCCTTCCAATGCGTAATAAGTAAAAATAGGCTAAAAATGATAGCCAATAGTAGTCCTACAAGGCTGGCCGCAACCATGTGCTTTAGGTAGGGAGGTTCACTGTGGAATAAAAAATAATCTATCCATTTAAATCCATAAAAGAGTATTATGTACACCATTGTACCTATTACTATACTGCTTATAAAAATTAGAGACTGACTTAGGAAATAAGGATTTTGGTCTACAAATTTTCTAAGCATCCTTCTTTGTACCCAATAAACGGACTCAAAACAAAAAAAGGCCATTACTACCAATAAGAAATTCATAAGAATATTTAGCTGTGGCGGCTCTTTAAATCTGGAAAAAATCCATATCATTAAGAAGAGTATTGTTGAAACGGCGAACGCAATAGAAATCCGCCAAAATAAAGGAAGTTTATGGGCAACAAGTATCATGCTTTGCGGAATTGATTGAATAAATGTAGACATTTGAACGCTATCGTCAACTAGATTTAATACCCATATCGCAAGCTCATCTCTCGTTTATTTGACTTCATTACATTCATGTTTGATTTCATGGGAATGGAAATGCCTTCTATCAATACAAATAGAAATTACGAGTGCCAATCTTTTATTTTTGACTAAACAAGAATTGATATATTATGAAATATTTGATGATATTTTTTTTAATGATACCGCTATTTCTAACTGCTCAAAAAGAATTGCACTTAGCTGAAAATAGCTTTCAAGTAGATTCTTTTACAGAAAGAACATTTGAAGATTTTGTAGAGAAAGTTATACCTGAAAGTCAGTTTATATTTATAGGAGAGCAGCACGGTATTCAGGAAGCGGGAATTTTCACCAATATTATTTTTAACTGGGTGAATCCTTTAGGTTTTGAAACACTTTGTATTGAGACCGATGCCATATTAGCTGAAAAATTGGCATATATCGCTTCGTTGGAACGACCGCTCGAAGCTGCAAAGAAATTGAACGATACATTTCCCTATGCGATTCCTTTTTATAACTCAAAAGAAGATTATTCACTTTTTAAAAATGTTGTTGATAGAGGTGGGCATATTTGGGGCATCGACCAAACCTTTATGGCACAATTCCGTTTAAACCTAGATCATCTAATCCAAAACACAGATAATGTCCTCTTTAAAGAAAGACTTCTTCCCATAAAAAAACTAGCATTTGATTCATACGCGCAGAGTATTGCCAAAAAATCCTTTGAATCAATGTTCTGGACCACGTACGACTTAGCAACACATGAAGAATTAATGGCTCTGAGTACCAATAACGAGGAAAAGGATATTCTGTACCATCTCTGGAAAACAAAAGAGATTTATGGGTATAATGCCAAAAAGGAATATTATCAAAACAATAATGAAAGGGGGAAACTGATGAAGGCCAATTTTACGAAATATTACATGGAAGCCCTAAAAAAGACTGAGTTACCTAGAGTAGTGTTCAAATTGGGCGCTAGCCATGCTACCAGGGGATTGAGCATGACCAACATCTATGATGTTTCAAACTATGCTTCTGAATTGGCCATCTTCAATCATCAAAAGTCACTACACTTTTTTGTTGCAGGTATTACCGGAGAAGCGATGACAGGAAATCCTTTTGCAGAAAAGCCCGTCGCCGCCTTTGATAATACTAAAAGATTACCAAAAGAACTGCAGGTGCTTGTGTCTTCTTTTTCAAAAAAGTACACCATAGTTCATTTGGCTCCATTACGAAAATATGCCTATGGCGAAACATATTCTGAGGCAATGAAAAAGTATATTTTCAATTTTGACGTTATGGTGCTCGTAAAAAACGCAGAACCTCTTTCACCCTTATAGAACATAATTTAGAACAGTTTTCTTCTGAATAATTATAAATACAGAGCATATGGACTATAAAGAAAAAATTGGAACTGTAAAAAATCCCTTGCAGTTGAAAACACCACCTTTATCATCGGAATATACCATGCACGTAGCAGAAAAAGATGGAAGCGAAATTCTGGTTTGTACCGTGGGCAAAACTGTTCTTCATTACGATATTCGTTGCATACAGGATTTACACAATATGCTTAAATCCCATGGAGATTGGATGCTCTTGGGAAGCAAAGATGAAAAGGTTCTTACTAAACCGGATACGGTAGAGCACTGGGGAAGATCACCTGAAAATCCTATTGGAGGTTGGTACGGTCTAAAAAAGAACTTTCGTGGGCGGTTTGGAATGTACATCCCCCCACTCCTAGAACATTTGGGACTTGCAGAAGTGGAACATAACAAGCGAAATAATCGGATGTGTGCAGTGTAATGTAGCTCGTTCGTTTGCCAAGTACATTCATCTGCTTATAGCTTTGTCTTAGGTCAATCAATTCATTGTTTTTTGAGATGGGTTTCTACAAATACCGGTGCATATTGCTCAGTGGTATCATTGGTCAACTGAATTATTTTACCATTAGTTGTTCTTTTGTATAATTCGTAACCATCTTGATTGTTCATAGATGCCTCAAAAACCATTTCACCTGAAGGGCTCCACGAATGAAATACTTGATTGTTCTCCCATGGTGTTACCGCTTCAAGTTCTGAGCCATCGGGATTTACAATATATATATCATAATTATTGTTGTTTTTGGAAGCAAAGGATATTTTTCCATCATCGCGCCACCTTGGTGCTGCCGCTAAATAACCCGTCCATTGTATATTTTTGGTTTCATCTGGATGAGAAGTAATTTTCTTGATGGAATCTTCGCCCAAGGTTTTGACGTAAAGTGCATCAGTAAACCCTAATTCACGTGGAGAGGTTTTTTTACTTCCCCTAAAAACAATTTTCTTTCCGTCCGGTGAAAATGTTGGGTCATTTACATAGGTTAAGTCAATCATTACTTTTTCGATTATAGTCCCTTGAAGGTCAATGATATAAAATGTATTATTTTTTCCTTCGGAAGGCCCGCTTGATGACAGGACAGGTTTTACTATGAATTCAGTACCATTTTTACGACTTCCAAACCAACTATCCGCCAATTTATAATTAGTTATTTTTCGAACATTTTTTCCTTCTGAATCCATTTCGTAAAGGTAAAAACACCTAGAACATTCGTTTCTGTCAGAAAGAAAATATAATTTCTCGCCAAAGCTGGTATAGACCCAATCCACAGATTTTGAATTTGTTATATTCTTGGCATTTCTACCATCCGCATCCATGATATAAATTTCATAATCGTGGGTTTCAGCATTTTCTAGCACATTGTAAGTAATTTTTTGTTGCGCCGGGCAAGAAATACCGGTACTGAGAATCAATAAAAGCAATACTATTCTTTTCATTTTATTAAAATTTAAGTTTTATCTCCAGATGCCCAATATGAATCCTATCAAGGTGAAATAGACAATAATATATCCGCTATTGATGAAAATATATTTCCATGATTTTTTTTCAAACAGGGCTATGGCTGTAAAAATCATAGAACAGAATCCAAACCCTGTGAAGAATCCTGCGGACATTCCCCATATCCAATCAGTATTTGCGTCGCCTAGAAAGAGAGCCATATTGTAAGACATTACCAAGGCCATAATAAAAGTTATGCCATATACCTTGCCCATGTTAACATCCTTAAAATCATCATCGGTCAGGTTGTTTTCTTTTTTCCAAGCGTTGTAGAAAAGGGCAGGACTGTACCAAACGGCTCCCACCACTAGATTGGTGACCGCACAGACAAGTACTGCTAAATGATTAATGTACATTGATTCCATAATATTATCTTAGGATTAGTTTAAAACAAAGAAATCGGAATTCAATCAGTGAAAATTGTAAAAAATTTACTTTACGGGTAAAAAGTTGGGATAGTCTTCGATGTCCTTCAGATATTTTTTGGGATTGATACCAGAAAAAGATTGAAAATCCTTAATGAAATGTGATTGATCAAAATAACCACAATCGGCAGCAATGGCAGTCCATGAAATCTGTTCTTTATTCTCTACTGCGGATAGAATTTTATTAAAACGAACGATACGATGAAATCGTTTTGGAGTAATTCCTACGTATTTTTTGAACAGTTGGATAAATTGCTTTTGTGAATACCCGGATTTTTCCACCAAAGTACCTAGAACTATTTGATTGGGTGATTCTTCAATGGCATTGAGGGCATATTGAATAATGTCCCTGTAAAAATCATCTTCATTGAGTTGCTCTTTCAACCAATGCTCTACAGATGAAAACTTCGATTCTGGGGAAGCGTCCTTTTGTATTTGGCCGTGTAAATCCAGTATGGCACTACCAAAGATTTGTTGCGCAGCAACCACTTTGTTGGAATACTTGGATACAGTCTCACCAATTAGCGGAAACCCAGCTCCAGGTTTAAAGACCAGTACCATCATCTCCTCCGCTTCCGCACTTATGGTAATATAGTCTCTTTGCACACCAGAGAACCAAACATCACGGCATTCCTGAACCTTTTCATTTAAACCGTTTCTGTAAATATATTTTGGTTTTCCCGCAAGCTCAAACACTAGGTTGATGGTCCCATCAGGAAGATACTTCTCCTTAGTATGTCCTGGATGAAAATCCTTTATGTAGTTTATTTCCAAAATATATTTGGACAAATAGGAATCAAGTACGTGTTGTTTAAAAAGCATGCAGATTGCCAAAATAATGAAAATTGAAAACTTTTTGGAGCAAATACAGATGATAAACCTTGGTTGAGGTTAAATACTGGAATTAAAAAGGCAGTTTTCCCAAATCAACATTGCCACCGGAAATAATTACTCCAATTTTCTTTGAACGGAATACCTCTTTTTCTTTTAATACTGCGGCCAAAGCAACGGCACAGGAAGGTTCACAAACAATTTTTAAGCGTTCCCAGATGATTCGCATGGATGAAATTATTTCTTCCTCGGAAACCCTGACAATACGCTCTACATATTCTTGGATAATAGGAAAGTTTCTATCTCCCAATTGGGTCTTGAGGCCATCGGCAATGGTATTGGTTGTAGTATTCGTTTCAATAGTGCCACTCAGTAAAGAGCGATAGGCATCATCCGCTTCAAAAGGCTCTCCCCCTATAACTTTGCAATTGTTTCCAAAATAATTGGCGGCCAAAGCAGTACCTGCAATCAAACCTCCACCTCCAACAGGTGCAAAAACATAGTCCAGATTAGGATGAAGTTCCAATAATTCCTTACATGCGGTTCCTTGACCTATAATAACCGCATCGTCGTTGGATGGGTGCAAAAAAGTTGCTCCTTTTTCTTGTTGTATTTTTTTTGTGGCAGTTTTTCGCGCTAACAGTGTAGGTTCACATTCAAAAATTCTTCCACCGTATTCTTTTACTGCATCTTTCTTGACTTGTGGTGCATTTGAGGGCATTACAATATACGCTGTTACACCCAAACTCTGTGCTGCCAAGGAAAGTGCTTGTGCAAAATTGCCGGATGAATGTGTTACTACCCCATTTTGCTTTTGCCCCTCCGAAAGTTGCATGATCGCGTTTGCAGCACCTCTCATCTTAAATGCGCCCATTCTTTGAAAATTCTCACACTTAAAAAAAATAGTAGAGCTCGCTATACCATCGATTAGTCTAGAATGGAGCACAGGCGTGTTGTGGATAAAGGGTTTTATTCGTTCGTGGCATTCAATGAGCTTATGTTTATCCATCAAAACAAGCATTTATTTACGCTGTAACACTATCAGAAGCATATAAATATAAGAATGGATTGGTAATTATCCCTGTAGAAATTTACCGAATTGCACGTATTCCAATAAATAAATTTAGAATGCTAACTTGAAATTACCTGCTGCTCTACATGATTTTTAGAAACCCCGCTCATACCCAATTCAGGAATGACCAATAACGGAATCTGTGTATGGAAGGCCGTTCTTTTAACGATAGGCTCACGTGTCATTTTTTCCATATAGCTATGCTGGTAATTCAAAAGTGCCAACAAGTGAATATCCAGTTCCTCGGAAAAAAGTTCCAAAGTCTGGGATACCGAGTTTAGTTCTGAGACCGTATGAACATAGTGCTCGGTATCGCTGAGGTACCTTCTGAGCATGTTCAGATTGAACTGTTGCAGTTCGGATAATGCTTTAATGCCATATTGTACATGAACAATGCGAATGGTCGCTTGGAACATTTTGGCGAGTTCCAGAAGGGGATTTAATTCGGAAATAGTATAAAAACGGTTAAAATCCGTTGCAAATGCAATTTCTGAAGGTGTAATGAAATCAAAGTGTTGCGGAATGGCCAGAACAGGACATTTTTTTGTACTTTTTATAATGCGTACCGTATTGCTGCCCATAAATACCTCATCAATTCCCGAGGCTCCTTTTGTTCCGGTAATCACCAAATTGATATCAAAAGTCTCTACAATATCCTTGACCTCGTCTACCAATAGGCTAAAAGATGAAATAGTCTCAAAACTATGGTTGGAATTACCATATTTCGTCTTGATTCTATCCACAGTTTTTTTTAAACCTTGTTCAGAAGAGTTTCTGACGGCATCCACTATGCTGACACCATCTATCATCTTAGCCATAAACCTACTGCTTGGGATTACTGGTGTATATGTGTTGAGCAAATAAAAGGTGCATTTTCTGTTTCGGAACAACTGCATGGCGTAGTTAATGGCATTCCAAGCATTTTCCGAAAAATCCGTAGGTATCAATATCTTTTGCATCACAGTATTTATAAAGATGCAATAAAATTAGCCCGTAGAAATAGCGTATACTATGACAAATATCAGTTTTTGAATAGGTGTTTTTCAGAATCCTTCTACCAGCTCCCGAAGCTTTCTTTCGTTCTTGATTCCTACTTTTTTACCAGAAGTATGGATAAATCCTTTTTTCTTGAATTCCGAGATTATTCTGATTGCTGATTCGGTTGCCGTACCTACGACATTGGAGATATCCTCTCTTGATAAGGTCAGCGCCAAATAACCATCTTCATCTTCACCAAAATTATTCTTCAGGTATAGAAAAGCTTCGGCAATACGTTGCTTTACCGTTTTTTGGGACATGTTTACGATTACGTCATCGGCCTCTTTTAGATCATGTGCCATGTGGCGGAGCACCTCAAGCGTAAAATTGGGATTTTTCTGTAAGGTATTCGCTATGCTCTCTTTTGGGATAAAGCATACTTCCATATCGCTAACGGCAATAGCAGATAAGTTTGCGCACTCTTCAGCTACTATAGAGCGCTGCCCAATGACTTCGCCCTTAGATGCCAATTTCACAATTTGATCCTTGCCATTTGGACTCAATTTAGAAAGCTTGGAGACCCCGTTGCGTACACAATAGACTCCGTTAAGTTTATCCCCCTCTTCAAATAGGGATTCCCCTTTTTTAATTTTCTTTGTTGTTTTTGAGTCGGAAACTGTTTTCAACTCTTCTTTGCTCATGGCCCGTAAAGAATTGAACTGCCGAACGATACAATTTTCACACCTGCTTTCCATTACTATAAAATTTACCTGACGTTTAAAGTTACTGCTTATTCAATTAAAAAAAACTGTAATTTTTTAGGTTTGATTCAAATCAGATTTTTTAGACCTTTTTTTGAGTCCAATATGATTTCGCTCCTTGTAATTTTTAGAAACCCCTTATTCTTGAAGTGGGTCAATAAATTGATCACATATTCTTGTGAAGTACCCAGGACCGAAGCCATATCTTCCCGCTTGATCCGTATCAATAGCTTGCCGTTGGGCTCTTGTCCAAATTTTTCCGCCAAGTACAATATCAGTTTGGCCAAGCGTTGTTTTATACTTTTGTGTGCACAATAAATTGTTCTGGTAGAATCATGCGTATCAACATCATCTACAAAGGCACTCAATAGATCGTTACAGAAATCGGGGTTTGTTTTTAGATTTTTTTGTATTTCTTTTTTGTCCAAGCAGCACAGTACCGAGTCTACTAGGGCCGTAGCGGAAACTTTGGCACACCTGTTGGAAACCAACGAACGTTTGCCCATTATATCTCCTTTTCCCAGAAAACGTGTAATGTGTTCCCGTCCCAGATTATCAAAAGTACTGAATTTACAAGCTCCCTCTTTTATACAGTATACCTTGTTCAAAGGTTGATTTTCCTCAAAGATAACAGTACCCTTTGGTACAAAAAGCGATTCGGAAGTGTGTACTAATCTATTCAGTGATTTTTTGGAAAGAGACCTAAAATCATGTAGCTGTCGCACCTTTATGTTACTACACTTTTCCATAGTGCAAAGGTAGTGGCGAGGCATTCCTTAAAAGCTGATATTTATCATGTTTTTTGCGTTTGTCGTAGTCCATCTTTGTATCAGGTATAAATGCAAATGTGTATGGTTGCTTCAAAATGTTATCATTGTGGCGATGATTGCAATCGGACAAAAATTCTTTTTGACGAAAAGGAGTTTTGTTGCAACGGCTGCAAAACTGTCTATGAGATATTTACATCCAACGGGCTTTCCAACTTCTACGATATAGAGGCCAGGGCGGGCAGCGCTCCCAACGAAATCCGACAGAAATATGATTTCCTTGATAATGATGACATCATAGAAAAACTGGTTGAATTCAATGAGGAGAAAGTACAGGTTGTGAGTTTGAGCATACCGACCATCCATTGCAGTTCTTGCATTTGGGTTTTGGAAAATCTCAATCGTTTGCACAAATCGATTACAAATTCGCAGGTGGATTTTCCCAAAAAAACCATTCGGGTAACTTATGGAACTGAAGGTTTTTCCCTGAAGGCGTTGGTTCTTTTATTGGGCAGTATAGGCTATGAACCCTATATCTCATTGGAAGAGTATGATAGAAAGGATGGAAAAGAGAACCGTTCACTGATTTACAAGCTTGGTGTTGCAGGTTTTGCGTTTGGCAATGTAATGTTGTTTTCCTTTCCTGAGTATTTTGAAGTTGAAGAGTTCTGGTTGGAACAATATAAGCAGGTCTTCCGTTGGTTAATGTTTGCCTTTTCGTTACCTATCGTATTTTATGCGGCTCAGGATTATTTTATTTCAGCTTATAAAGGCCTGCGCTCAAAAATGTTGAATATAGATGTGCCAATAGCGTTGGGAATCTTGACCTTGTTTATAAGAAGCACCGTGGATATTGTCTTTGATTTGGGGTCAGGATTTTTTGATAGTCTAACCGGATTGGTCTTTTTCCTTTTACTGGGAAAATATTTTCAGCAGAAAACCTATTCTTTTTTGTCTTTTGAACGGGATTACAAATCCTATTTTCCAATTGCGGTAACCAGACTGAATAGCGACAGGAATGAAGAAAACGTACAAATCTATGCTATAAATGTAGGTGATAGGATTTTAATCCGGAGTAACGAGATTATTCCATTTGATTGTATTCTGATAAAAGGTACCGCAGAAATAGATTATAGTTTTGTTACGGGAGAATCGCAAGCTGTATTTAAGCAATCGGGCGAGAAGCTTTTTGCAGGTGGAAAACAGCTTTCCGGGGTTTTGGAAGTTGAGGTGCTAAAATCGGTTTCGCAAAGTTACTTAACACAGCTGTGGGGCAATTCGGTTTTTGGCAAGGATAAGGTAACCGCTTTTCAAACACTTACGGATAGTATTGGAAAACGTTTTACCATTGGCGTTTTGAGTATTGCTATTTTGGCCACCGCTTTTTGGCTTTTCCATTTGCCAAGTATGGCCCTGAACGTTTTTACGGCCGTGCTGATCATTGCTTGCCCCTGCGCAATAGCCTTGGCGGCTCCATTTACTTTGGGCAACATGTTGCGCATATTTGGCAAACACAAATTCTATCTAAAGAACACCAATGTTATCGAGAGATTATCGAAAATAGATACGGCTATATTTGATAAGACAGGAACAATTACAACTACAGAAAAAGAAACCATCTTGTATGAAGGTGTAGCGCTTACGGATTCAGAAAAAATATTGCTCAAGACTACGCTACGTGCTTCCAACCATCCATTGAGCAGATCGCTTTATGAAATTCTAAAATCCAACGCCATTATGACTTTGGACGAGTTTCAGGAACATACGGGAAAAGGTATAGAAGGCAGATCGAACGAGCATTCCATTAAAGTGGGTTCCGCAAGCTATGTGGGTGGGAACAATTCAAATTCTGTTATAAATACAGCTGTTTATGTGAGTTCTGATGAGGATTATAAGGGACGTTTTATATTTAAGAACAACTACAGAAACGGTTTGGGGGGACTCTTCAAGAGCTTGGGCAAAGATTTTGGATTGGGGATTCTTTCCGGAGATAATGATGGGGAACAGCAACAACTTAAAAAAATACTTCCTAAAAATACAAGTTTGCTTTTCAATCAAAGACCAGAGGATAAACTGGAATACATAAGCGGATTGCAAAAGCACAAAAATGTTTTGATGGTTGGCGATGGCCTCAATGATGCAGGAGCCTTGGCGCAAAGTGACGTTGGCATCTCGGTTTCTGAAAACATCAATGTTTTTTCACCGGCCTGTGATGCCATTCTTGATGCTTCACAATTGACCAAGCTTCCAGCGTTCATCAAAATGTCCAAAAAGTCCATGCAGGTTATAAAATTGAGCTTCCTTTTTTCATTGTGCTATAACATAGTTGGACTTTATTTTGCGGTAACTGGTCAGTTGCAACCGGTCATAGCAGCGATATTGATGCCCTTGAGCTCTATTAGCATAGTTGTGTTCACTACGGTTTGTACCAATGTGTTGGGAAGAAAATTAAAAATTAAATAAAGCTGATAAATGTCATTTTTTCAAAAAAAAGGTAAAAGTAGTTTTACGCTCAATTAGTAGGTATGAGTGTTATTTATGTGTTATTGGCCATAAGTGTTTCCGTGGCATCGGTTTTTTTTATAGCCTTTGTCCTCTCTGTGAGGAACGGCCAGTACGATGATTCATATACACCTTCGGTAAGAATGCTTTTTGAAGATGAACTTTTACCGGATTCAGAAAAAAGTGATGTGAAAACAAAAAATCAAACCAAATAAGGAACAAACCGATCACTATGGAAATACAACAATTTCGCTACGATAATAAAATCGTACAAAAGTTTTTATACGCTACCATGTTGTGGGGCGTTGTTGGAATGCTGGTAGGCCTTTTACTGGCTTTCATGTTTTTGTTCCCAAATATTACGGACGGTATCTCATGGTTGAGCTTTGGACGTTTACGTCCATTGCATACAAATGCCGTGATTTTTGCCTTTGTGGGGAACGCCATATTTGCAGGTGTATATTACTCTACACAACGCTTGCTAAAGGCTAGGATGTTCAACGATTTTCTAAGTAATTTCAATTTTTGGGGATGGCAGTTAATCATTGTTGCGGCGGCCATAACATTGCCTTTGGGATACACAACATCAAAAGAATATGCAGAATTGGAATGGCCTATAGATATAGCCATTGCTATAGTTTGGGTCGTTTTTGGATGGAACTTGATCGGTACCATCCTTAAAAGAAGACAACGTCATCTATATGTTGCAATATGGTTCTATTTGGCCACATTTGTTACCGTTGCCGTATTACATATTTTCAATAGTTTGGAATTGCCAGTAGCTGCGTTGAAAAGTTATTCCGTATACGCAGGAGTACAGGATGCTTTGGTACAATGGTGGTACGGACATAATGCCGTGGCTTTCTTTTTGACTACACCATTTTTGGGATTGATGTACTATTTTGTCCCAAAGGCGGCCAATAGACCAATATACTCTTACCGTCTTTCCATTGTTCATTTTTGGTCGTTGATATTCATCTATATCTGGGCAGGGCCTCACCATTTATTGTACTCTTCTCTTCCAGATTGGGCTCAAAATCTTGGTGTTGTTTTCTCGATTATGCTAATTGCCCCGTCTTGGGGAGGTATGATCAATGGTCTGTTGACCCTACGTGGAGTATGGGACAAAGTAAGAACAGATGCCACATTAAAATTTATGGTGGTCGCCATTACGGGATATGGTATGGCCACCTTTGAAGGACCCATGTTGTCCCTTAAAAACGTAAATGCCATAGCCCACTTTAGTGATTGGATCATTGCCCACGTACATGTTGGGGCATTGGCTTGGAACGGGTTCCTCACATTTGGCATGATTTATTGGTTGGTCCCTAAAATGTTCAAGACAACACTTTACTCCAAAGGGCTTGCCAATGTACACTTTTGGATAGGAACGTTGGGAATTATACTATATGCGCTCCCCATGTACGTTGCAGGATTCACGCAAGCGTTAATGTGGAAAGAGTTCAATCCGGATGGAACATTGGTCTACGGTAACTTTTTGGAAACGGTGACCCAAATTATCCCAATGTATTGGATGCGCGCTATTGGCGGTACGATGTTCCTGGTAGGAATGTTGATAATGGTCTACAATGTAATTGCAACCATCAGAAAAGGAAGCTCTGTGGAAGATGAGCTTGCCGAAGCAGCAGCATTGACAAGGGTGTCAAAAAAACGAGTTGCTGGAGAAACTTTCCACAATTGGTTGGAACGTAGACCTGTACAGCTTACGATTTTGGCAACCGTAGCTATATTGATAGGTGGAATCATTCAGATTGTTCCTACTATTCTGGTAAAATCAAATATTCCAACAATTACAAGTGTAAAGCCATATACACCTTTGGAATTGGAAGGACGTGATCTCTATATCCGTGAAGGTTGTGTGGGGTGTCACTCCCAAATGATAAGACCATTTAGAAGTGAGGTAGAACGCTATGGGGAATATGCCAAAGCAGGAGAATTTGTATATGACCATCCTTTCCTTTGGGGAAGTAAAAGAACGGGTCCGGATTTATTGCGGGTAGGTGGAAAATATTCTGATAACTGGCATCTAAATCACATGTACGACCCACAAAGTACTTCATCGGGCTCCATCATGCCAGCATACCAATGGTTGGTCACCAGTGAACATGATAGAAGCGCGGTAAAAAATAAAATGGAAGCTATGGTCAAGCTGGGCGTTCCCTATACCGAAGAAGACATTGCCAATGCAGGGCAATCCATGGCAGAACAATCCATACAAATTGAGAAGAACCTTTATACAGACCCTGAATTTGCCAGAACCTATGAGGCGGATAAAAAATATGCACAGGAAAATGGGGAGGATTTTGTTCAGATGCGCGATAGGGAAATAGTTTCGCTGATTGCCTATTTACAGCGATTGGGTACTGATATAAAAATTAAGGGAGACGATGGATTGTTGTCAGATAATAAAGAATAGATAAGAATCAAGATAAAAGAACCAAGAAAAGAGATGATTTTTATAGTCAAAAGCCTTGAATATTAATATCTGAAATCAAATAAAAAACAGAAAAAGTAACGTCTTTGTTCTCATATCTGATTTCTAAGAGCGAAGCGGTCTAAAATCTAATTACGATGTTGAAATTTGTAAAAAACCATATGGAAAGTATTGAAGGGATTGCAAGTTATCCCATGATATCCCTGTTGATTTTCTTCGTGTTCTTTGTTTTGCTGTTTTGGTGGGTCTTTACGGCTACAAAAGCACACATAAAAGAGATGGAGGAACTCCCGTTAGATAACGATTACCATAACCAAAAATAGCATTATGAGTACTAAAACGCCTTGGTGGATACGCATTCCGTTTCTATTCTTTGTAATCTTCGGATTAATGGAATACTTTATAGATTCCGGTGAGAAACCCGCAATTATCGAATATCCGATAACACAGTTTTTTATGCTCATGGTCTTGATGATCTTGATTGCGATAGAACTGATTCTGAATTCTATAGAGAACGTAATGTTTCAAACGCTTTCTCCTGAAGCAAAGGAGCGCTATTTGGCGGTAAAAAACAAGAAAAGGGAATGGACCTGGCTCAACAATATCTACAAGCGTCTAACAAAGACAAAAGCTATAGAAAAAGAGGGAGAAATCATCATGGACCATAATTATGATGGCATTCGCGAGCTTGATAATGTATTGCCGCCATGGTGGGTATATATGTTCTATGCCACAATTATTTTTGGTGTGGTTTATTTGGTTCGTTTTCACGTTGCAGGCGACTATGACCAAGAATTGGAGTACGAACAAGAAGTTGCAGCCGCAAAGATTGCAATAGAGGAATACAAAAAAACAGCAAAGGACTTGGTAGATGTCAATACTGTTGAATTTCTTGCCGATGCTTCAGATTTAAGTGCCGGAGAAAAAATCTTTATAAACAATTGTGTTGCATGCCACATGGCCGACGGTGGTGGTGGAATAGGACCAAACCTAACGGACGAATATTGGATTTTGGGAGGCGGCATCAAAAATGTGTTCAATACTATATCGGAAGGCGGTCGTGATGGAAAAGGAATGGTAGCGTGGAAACAAAGTCTTAAACCTGTTGAAATGGCCCAAGTGTCCAGTTATATATTGACCTTGGGCGGAACAACTCCTGCAAATCCAAAAGCGCCGGAAGGTGAAATTTGGGTAGACCCGGATGCTCCTGCCGAAGCAGAAGAAAAAATAGAAGAGGTAACACCTGTTGAGCAAGTTGTGGACTCTACGGATATTGCTATGAATTAAGAAATAATTCCATCTTTTTTATTAGATGGAGAAAGGTGTTTGAAGGAGGAGTTGAAAATTAAACTGCAATGGAAGAGAATTTTAGGGATTCCATAGGTACAATATCAGAAGAAGGCAAGCGGGCATGGGTATACCCTAAGAAACCTAAAGGACGGTTTTTTGAGTACAGGAAATATGTGAGCTATGTGCTTTTACTCTTTTTGGTTGCTTCGCCATTTATCAAAATAAAGGGCAACCAGTTTTTAATGTTCAACATACTGGAAAGGCGTTTCAATATTTTTGGATTTCCGTTTTGGCCCCAAGATTTCCATTTGGTCGTAATTTCAATGCTTGCCGGTGTTATATTTATTGCCCTTTTTACAGTGGCGTATGGCCGTATATTCTGTGGTTGGGTATGTCCACAGACCATTTTTATGGAAATGGTATTCCGTAGGGTCGAATATTGGATAGATGGTGACCGTGGTGCACAGATGCGGTTGGATAGGTCTCCATGGAATGGGAAAAAGATACGCAAACGAGTTTTAAAATGGACCATCTTTTTCATTATCTCTTTCTTGATAGCAAATGTTTTTTTAGCATACTTGATCGGTAGCGATAAACTGATTCGATACGTATTCGATGGTCCTTCCGCACACATGGGAACCATTATTCCGTTGCTGATTTTTACGGCAGTATTTTATTTTGTTTTTGCATGGTTTCGCGAGCAGGTCTGTATCATTGCTTGTCCATATGGAAGATTACAGGGCGTGCTTTTGGATAATAAATCGATAGTGGTCGCATATGACCACAAACGCGGAGAAGCAGAGAATGGCCGCAAAAAATTCAGGAAGAATGAAGATAGGGATGCACTTGGCCATGGAGACTGTATCGATTGTTTTCAATGTGTCAATGTTTGCCCTACGGGGATTGATATTCGTAATGGTACCCAATTGGAATGTGTGAACTGTACGGCATGTATCGATGAATGTGACCATATTATGGAAAGCATCCAAAAACCCAAAGGGTTGATTCGTTATGCCAGTGAGGATGAAATTAACAAAAAATCCAAATTTAAGTTCACTGCTCGCATGAAGGGATACACTGCTGTTTTGACCATATTGATAGGGATACTAATAGGCATGCTTTTCCTTAGGAGCGAGTTGGAAGCAAACATATTTAGGTTGCCCGGGCAACTCTACGAGAGAAAGGAAAACAATATCATCAGCAATGTCTATACCTATAAATTGATGAACAAGACCACCAAGGATATTGAAGATATCAGTTTTAGATTATTGTCGCATAAAGGTGAAATAAAAATGGTTTCACAGGATAATTTTCAAATATCCGCCGAAGAACCTGCGGAAGGGACTTTATTTATAGAAATCAATAATTCTGAATTAACGGGGGATAAGGATAAGTTGGAAATTGGAATCTACAGTGGAGAAAAACTTGTAGAAACCACAGCGACACAATTTTTGGCTCCAAGGAGTTATCATTGACAGCTATAAGTTTTTTAATTAAAACCTATGACTTATTTATGAATGTGAAGTTGGTATAAAAGTAAGATTTGTGGTCAGTAAAAAAATTATCATGATCATTATGCTTAAAGCTTAAAATTAAGATATGAAAATAAATTGGGGAACAAGTATAGTATTGGCCTTTGTAGCTTTCATTGCATTTATACTCTATTTCGTGGTACGAATGAGTACTGACGATAGAGCAAACCATGATTTGGTCACCGATGATTATTACAAGCAAGAACTAGCGTATCAGAATGAAATCAATGCATCTAAATCCGCTACGGATATGAATGCAACACTTGAGGTTATAAAATCTGAAGAAGGTTTATCCATTTTTTTTCCCAAACAATTTGATTATAAAGAAATTACGGGAACGGTGTCCCTTTACAGACCGTCTAACAAGCATTTGGATGTTGACTTTTCCATAAGTCTGTCCAAAACACATTTGCTCATACCTGACAATAGCTTGCTGGACGGTCGCTGGGACATTAAAATTAAATGGAAATATCAAGGAAAGACCTTTTTACATAAAGAAAAATTAGTTTACTGAGCGTATGTTGTTGTCTGCATTGGCATTAGGTTTTTTGGGAAGTCTGCACTGTTTGGGCATGTGTGGCCCCATAGCTTTCTTTTTGCCATTGGATAGAAACAGCAAAATAAAAAAAACCATTCAACTTTTTATATACCATGCCGGTAGATTGTTGGCCTATGGTTTGATCGGAATGCTCTTTGGCTTTTTGGGCAAAGGACTGTCCATTTTTGGAATGCAACAGAAATTGTCGATAGGAATAGGTATTATAATGATTCTTTTGGTAGTAGTTCCTAGTAGGTATTTCAATAAGTATAGACTATCGAAACCTATCTACGCCGCCTTAGGAAAAGTAAAGTCAAAACTTGGGGCCGAGCTCAAAAAAAAGACTCCAGATGTATTTTTGACCATCGGTTTTTTGAACGGCTTTTTGCCATGCGGATTGGTATATATGGCATTGTTGGGGGCAATTGCCTTTGGCAGCCCTTTACAAGGCGGATTTTACATGATTTTGTTTGGTGCCGGCACCATCCCCTTAATGACACTAGTTGTCTTTTCAAAGGGATTATTGGCAGACCCATTAAAATCTAAAATGCGAAAATTGGTTCCGATATTTGTGATGATGATCGGAGTCCTTTTCATCATCAGAGGGCTCGGTTTGGGCATTCCTTATGTTTCTCCCAAACCTGCTTCAGCCAATTCGGTATCCGCATCAATTGAATGTCATCAACCTTAAAAAAAATATAAGTGAAAATTACATCAGCAGAAGAAGTAGTAAAAATTGTAAATTCAGGTGACCGTGTCTTCGTTCAGGGAGCGGCAATGACCCCTAATGAACTTATCGATGCACTTTGTGACCGTCATAAGGAGATAAAGGATGTGGAGATTATTTCGATCCATACCGAAGGAGATGCAAAATATACACAAGAGCCTTATATCAATTCCTTTACGCTAAACTCTTGTTTTGTGGGGGGTAATGTAAGAAAAAGTGTCAATACTCCAAACGCAGATTATATTCCAATTTTTTTGAGTGAGATTCCTTGGTTGTTCAAAAGAAACATTTTACCATTGGATGTTGCCATTGTTCAAGTTTCCAGTCCAGATAAACATGGATATTGTTCTTTGGGTGTTTCTGTAGATGTGGCTTTGCCCGCTATCCGAACAGCAAAGAAAATAATAGCCCAAATCAACCCTAATGTTCCCAGAACACATGGAACGGGCATCATCCATATTGATCAAATTGAATTTGCCACGGAAGTTGATAGACCTATACATGAGCACGGTATTGGTTCAATATCCGATTTGGAGCAAAAAATAGGTGTCAATGTTGCCTCTTTGATAGAAGATGGGGCCACATTACAGATGGGTATCGGAAACATTCCCAATGCTGTATTGACCAATCTGAACAACCATAAACGTTTGGGCATTCATACTGAAATGTTTTCAGATGGGGTTTTACCGTTGATTGAAAGTGGGGTAATCACTGGCGAAGAGAAAGCGGTAAAGGTTGGAAAAATTGTAAGTTGCTTTGCCGTTGGATCAGGAAAACTTTATGATTTCATCGATGATAATCCAATCTGTGATTTCAGGGATTCAGGTTATACGAACGATACGGCTAGAATCAGGAGAAATCCAAAAGTAACGGCTATCAATAGTGCCATTGAGATAGATTTGACGGGTCAGGTCTGTGCAGATACCATAGGGAGCTATCAGTTTTCTGGAGTAGGAGGCCAGATGGATTTTATTCGTGGAGCTTCATTATCCAATGGTGGTAAACCTATTTTCGCCATTTCCTCAACTACGAACAAAGGGATTTCCAAAATAACCCCTTTTTTAAAGCAAGGGGCAGGAGTGACCACCACAAGAGCACATGTTCACTATGTTGTCACTGAATACGGAGTGGTAAACCTGTATGGGAAAAATTTACAGCAACGGGCAAAGGCACTTACATCCATAGCACATCCAGACCATAGGGAGATGTTGGAAAAAGCTGCACATGAACGATTCAAGGGGTAAATGCTTTTCCTTTTATAAAAAGGAATGAATAGTTCCGAAGAAGATATAAGGAATTCGTTAAAAAGTTTGAATAGAACTGTTGAGGAACTTATTTATTTCTTCAGTCAAGATTTTGATTTCACGAAGAGAATCAATACCCATTGGAACGCCAAAGACATTTTAGGCCATTTGGTATTTTGGCAAGAAAGCTTTGAGCGCAACCTAAGATGTGTAGCTACAGGTGTTGAACCAAAAGTTTTAAAGGGAAAACTCTCTGAGGTCAATAAACAAAGTGTCGATTCAACACGGGATGTGGACATAGATATGCTTATAAACAGATTGAAGAAAGCCCAGACCAGTATCCAGAAAAATATCCTAAATACTTCGGTTTTCCTTATACCCTATAAAAAAGGTTCTAGGGACTATTCAAGGCTGGAACATTTGAAGATAGTTGATGCGCATATTAAAAAGCATTTAAAACAACTCAAAAAATATATATGATATGCCCAGACCAAAAATCAAAAAGGATTTACAGGAACTAAGTAATGCGAATTTTGAAAAATTGAATAATTATATAGATTCCTTTTCGCAAACAGAACAGGAGGAAGATTTTCCTAAAGGAACCATGAACAGAAATATCAGGGATGTACTGGGCCACTTGCACCATTGGCATCTGATGTTTCTTGATTGGTACATTGTTGGAATGAAAGGTGAAAAGCCCCATATACCTGCAAAAGGCTATAATTGGCGTACCATACCTGCATTAAATAAAGAAATACATGAAAAATATTCAAATCTGGATTTGGAAGAAATCAAAAAGAGATTCAACAAATCACATTCTAAAATAATGAAGATAATTGACGGGCATACCAATGAAGAACTGTTTGAACGTAAGCGTTATGAGTGGACTGGCAATAATGCCATGGGAGCTTATGCCATAGGTGTATTGTCCAGTCATTACGATTGGGCCTATAAAATTATTAGAAAGGCAAAAAAATAAAAGGGAAGCTATTTTAAAGCTTCCCTTTGCAAATCTCAAAAACTTAATCAAAAAAATCAATCGATCAGATTTTAAATGTTATAACTGGAGTATCGGAATGGTTCGCAATATCCTCCCCTATACTTCCCATAAAGAAGTGCGATAATCCTCTTCTGCCGTGTGTGGGGATTCCAATAAGGTCGGCAGCTACGCTTTCACTGTAATTAAGGACTCCCTTTTCAACAGTATAATCATTGAAGATTTCTACCTCCAATCCTAATTTGGCAATGTTCAAAAATTTTGAAATTCTGTCATAAGCATCATCGGTACTCAAAAACTCATCCCCTGGCGTGTTTATGTAAACAGGAAGTAAATCAGACTTGAACAGTTTTGCAATTTCAATGGCCTTTTTAAGGGCGGGAATATTTTCCTCCTTAAAATCACACGCAAAAACAAAACGCTTGGGAGTAAATTCCTTCTCATCGCCTTTTATGACCAATACCGGAACATCTGAAGTTCTGACAACGCGCTCCGTATTGGAACCAATGAATACCTCCTGTAACCCGTCCGTTCCATGAGACCCCATAACAACTAGGTCTGCGTTATGTTTTTTAACAATCTCATTGACTTCCGTGAATACTTTATAGTGCTTAATGACAGGTACGACCTTGACATCTTTCAAATATGGTTTGTCCAAGAAATCCGAGAAACGTTTCTCCCCAATTTTTATTAAATGTACTACTTGCTCTTGCGATACATAGCCCGATTCGCTCATAATAGCGGGAGAAAGCTCCAACATGTGGAGCACCAATAGCTCGGCATCACTGCCTTTTGCCAAAGTAGCTGCCGCTTTTAAAGCTTTTTCTGATTGTTCCGAAAAATCTACGGGTACGATTATACTTTTCATTTTTTTTCTTTTTAATGGTTAAACTGTCATTGAAAACATTTGGGTTTCTGGTTTTTTTCGATGTAATTTTAAATCAAATGCCATACTGATATTCCGAACAAAAGGCCTTCCTTTTTGGGTGACATTGATTCTGTCGGGCTCGGTGGTCAGTAAACCATCTGATTCCAATTCCGATAAGTTATCCATAATTTTTTTAAAGTCTATTATTTTCATTTCTTCCAATTCCCAACGGGTTTCAAATCGACACATAAGATTGAGAATATGTTTTCTTATAATCTGGTCTTCTTCTGTTAAGATATGTCCTCTGAAAATGGGAATGATGTCATGGGATACTAAATGTTCATATTCCTCAATACTTTTTACATTTTGTGCGAATCCGTACCAGCTATCACTAATACTGGATGCTCCCAAACCTATCATCAGTTTGGTTTTTGAAGGGGTATATCCCATAAAATTTCGGTGTAAAGTACCATTTTCCAATGCCTTGTGAAGACTGTCCGTAGGAAGGGCAAAATGGTCCATTCCTACATCTTTATAACCAAGACCCATCAATTCTTTCTTACCATACTCATATTGCCTCTTTTTTTCCACGGAAGAAGGCAAATCTGATTCTTTGTAACCGCGTTGGCCGTTTCCTTTTAACCAAGGCACATGGGCATAGCTGTAAAATGCTATTCTATCTGGTTTAAGTTCATTGGTTTTTGCAATTGTCTGCTGTACATTCCCATAGGTCTGAAATGGAAGCCCATAAATAATATCGTGACCTATTGAGGTATATCCAATTTTCCTTGCCATCTCCGTAACTTCCCTTACCTTTTCAAAAGGCTGAATCCTGTTTATGGCTTTCTGAACACTTTCATTATAATCTTGCACTCCAAAACATACTCTTCTAAAGCCCACATTGAAAAGTGCTTGCAGGTGTTCTTTTGTAGTATTGTTCGGATGTCCCTCAAAACTGAACTGTGAATTTTCTGCCTTCTTGCCCAGTCTAAGAATACCATTAATAAGCATTTTTAAATGTTCTGGACTAAAGAAAGTGGGGGTTCCCCCGCCTAAGTGTATTTCTTTTATAATTGGTTTGGAGTCCAAAAGATTACAATACAAACGCCACTCCTTAAGTACTGTTTTTATATAGGGTAATTCAAGATCGTGCCGTTTTGTAATACGTTTATGGCAACCACAGAAGGTGCACATACTTTCGCAATAGGGAAGATGTACATAAAGGCTTATGCCATCTTCAGGCTCATCCTTATAAGCCTCCAACACACTTTTTTCCCACAACTTGCCAGAAAAACTGCCTAAATCCCAATAAGGCACGGTAGGGTAACTCGTATATCGAGGTCCTGGAATGTTGTATTTTTGAACTAACTTACACATGTTTGCAATAATGGTATTGGTCAAAATTAGGCTTGCGAGCCTTCAAAAAACATGATAATTATCAGTATTTCTTTCAGAAAGCTTACCTGACAAGTATCATGTTTTAGTAATAGTCTGGGTTGTAGCTTAGTAAACAAACAAACAATTATCAACTTCTAAATATGGGAGAGCATATCAGTAAAAGTAGGTTTGACGATTTGGAGCGCGAGGCCTTTGTTGGACATTTGCTCAGTGATATCAAAATCCTTGAACATCTCTTGGAAGAGAATTTAATAGAAGACGATATAGTAAGAATAGGTGCAGAACAGGAAATGTGCCTTGTAAACAATGATTATAGACCATCTGGAAAATCCCTAAATCTACTTAAAAATATTGATGATCCTTACTTTACTACAGAACTGGCAAGCTATAATCTTGAAGCAAACCTGGATCCGTTTCAATTAGGCAATGATTGTTTTTCAAAAGTTGAGAAACAGCTTAAAACTTTGTTGAAAAAAGCAAATACCGAAGCAGAAAAGCTCAATATGAAGATTTTGCTAACAGGAATTCTTCCTACTATCAGCAAAAATGAGCTGGGCATAGATTATATGACACCTATTCCCAGATACTATAAACTCAATGAAGTTCTCACATCTTTTCGCGGTGATCACTTTGCTCTAAAAATCAAGGGAGTGGATGAATTGACGTTACGCCATGATTCTGTACTTTTTGAAGCCTGTAACACTAGTTTTCAACTCCATCTCCAAATTCCGCCAAACGATTTCATCAAAAGTTATAACTGGTCACAGGCTATTGCCGGTCCTGTCTTGGGCATTTGTTGCAATTCGCCATTACTCATGGGCAGAGAGCTTTGGAAAGAGACGCGCATAGCATTGTTTCAACAAAGTTTGGATACTAGAAAATGGACCTATGCGCTAAAAGAACAGATGGCAAGGGTCTGTTTTGGAAACCATTGGCAAAAAGACTCTGTTGTAGAAATCTTTAAAGAAGATATTTCTACACATCGCATTGCACTGACCAAACCTATAAAGAAAAACTCTTTGGATGTATTGAAAAGCGGTGCAATTCCCAAACTGGAGGCATTGAATCTCTATAACGGCACTGTTTATCGTTGGAATCGCCCATGCTATGGGGTTGGAAACGGAAAGCCTCATCTGCGTATCGAAAACAGATATATTCCATCAGGTCCAACCGTGATTGATGAAATTGCAAATTTTGCCTTTTGGGTCGGATTAATGGTAGGAAGACCAAAAAAGTTTGATGACATGTCCAATGTAATGGATTTTAAAGAAGCAAAACTCAACTTTATAAAATCTGCCCGGACAGGCAGGCAGACCATATTTTCATGGTTGGGCAAATCAATAAGTTCAGAGGATTTGATTCTTAACGAACTTTTGCCAATAGCTTATGAGGGATTAAAAAAATATGATATTGATAATAAGGATATAGACAGGTTATTGGGTATTATAGAATCAAGAGCCAAAAACGGAACTGGTGCAGAATGGCAGGTCAAAAACTATAGAAACCTAAGAAAGCAAATGAAATTGGATAGTGTTTTGGTAGCATTGACTAAGGGAATCTTTGACAATCAGCAGAAAAATATACCTGTGCACGAATGGCCATCTTTAAGTGGAGCTACCAAATCAAGTAATTCTTTTGAATGGGTTGGACAAATTATGTCCACAAAATTGATGAAACTACACGAGGACGACTATATTGATTTGGCATTGTCCATAATGCAATGGAACAATATTCACCATATTCCCGTTGAAAACAACAAAGGGGAATTGACAGGTCTTTTAACATGGAGCCATATTGAAGAACTCAAAAAGAACAGTAATAAAAAAAACACCAGAATTTCAGATATCATGATTAAAAAGGTGGTTACCGTACAGCCTAGAACAAGATTGAATACAGCAAAAAAATTAATGGACGAGTATCAGATTGGCTGTTTGCCGGTTTGTGTGGGCACCAATTTGGTAGGTATCATTAGTAAAACCGATCTGTAAAATGCCAAAAGTATACAGTAGCGCCCTAAAGGAAACTTTAAATATTGAACGAATCATCGGTCATTTAAAAGGTAACGAAAAAGGACCAACGGTGGTGTTCTTTGCGGGAATTCATGGCAACGAGCCAGCAGGTGTTTTTGCGCTAAGACATATGCTACGTGAATTAAAACTCCAACAAAAGCCAATTAATGGAGAGATTTTTGCCATTGCAGGAAATCTTAAGGCACTTGAAAGCAATGTAAGATTCAAAAAAGAAGATTTAAATAGGATATGGTCTCCACAACGAATTGAACAAATTCAGCAAAAGCAGGATGGAGGGACTGCAGACGAAAATGAATTATTTGAATTGTACGGTGTGCTGAACAATATCCTTAATAATCAACAGCCTCCGTTTTACTTTATTGATTTGCATACAACCTCCAGTGAAACATCACCATTTATCGTAATGAACGACAGCCTGTTGAACCGAAAGTTTGCATCTAGCTATCCCTTGCCCATTGTTCTGGGTATTGAAGAGTATTTGGTGGGCGCGTTACTGAGCTATATCAATGAACTGGGTTATGTGTCGTTGGGGTATGAAAGTGGTCAACATGACGAGATAAGCGCAATCAAAAACTGTGTCGATTTTATCCGTTTTACATTGGTACTAACAGAATCCATCAAGCTATTTCCCAATGAACAGACAGCTCTAAAAAAAGAAATTCTAGGTTCCAGCAAGGTCTCCAAAAAATTTTATGAAATCTATTATCAATATGATATAAAACAAGGGAGCAGCTTTAAAATGTTGCCCGGTTTTGTAAATTTTCAAAAGATTCCCAATGGAAAACATGTGGCCCTCACCAACGATCGTATATTAAAAGCAAAGGGGAGAAAACAGATTTTTATGCCATTGTACCAAGAGCAGGGACGGGAAGGTTTTTACTACATAAGATCAATTCCAAAAATACTTCTGTGGATTTCAAAAGGATTGAGAAAATTAAAGGCCGACCACCTTTTGGTAAGATTGCCCGGCATTAGATGGGAATCGTTAAAAAAAGATGCACTATTGGTCGACCAGCGAGTGGCAAAGTTTTTGGCGAAATCCATCTTTCATTTATTGGGTTACCGTGCCAGGCAGTTTGATAAGACACATCTAGTGGTCAAGAGCAGGGAGACAGCTTCCAAAAATGAAGAATATTTGGACGCTAATTGGTTTTGATCGGCAAGAAAGAAAAGGCTGTCCAATAAAAGTAGATTTAAAATCTGCTGTCAATTTGAGAGGTGTCAAGATGCATTCAAAATCAAGCTATTAAAGTTCTCGACTCCGCTCGAATTAACAGTAGTAAGACCTTTTTGGACAGCCTTTTATTTCCAATTTTATAAAAAGTCAATTACTGCATTACAAAGTTTATGGGTATTCCATAGTTGACCTTTACGGCTTTTCCTCTCTGTATGCCCGGCTTTACCGTAGGAAGCGCAGCTATGATTCGTTCTGCTTCATCCTCTAGCAATCTGTCCGGCCCCCGCTTTTTTATATTCTTTACCCTTCCTTTGGAATCGATTACGAATTGTACATAGACTCTACCGCTAATTCCCATTTCAAGAGCTGAGGGAGGGTATTTAAAGTGTTTTTTTACATGTTCCTGTACCTTTTTATTAAAACAGGCCTTGCGTTCCGCTTCAGACTCCAGACCTTCACATCCAGGGAATACAGGAACATTCTCAATAATTGCAAAGGGAACGATCTCTTCTTCTTCTATTTCCCCTACTTCTACATCATCAACGGCAACAGCATCTTCTATAAATACTTCTTGGCTACTTTCCGTGCTTTCGATCAAAGTTTCCTCAACATCCTCAACATCTTCTACAATTTCAATAACATCCGGTGCCGAAGGTGGTGGCGGTGGCGGTGCGGTATTTATGATTTCGGTAATGGGAACATCTTCCTTTAGTTCGTCCACTACCTCTGTCATATCCATGGCCGTGGTTTCTTTCTCGTAGGTCTTAACTTCAAAAGACTGCCATGTAACGAACAATACTGAAGTTAGGCCTATCATGAAATAGAGGCTGCTATTGCGCCCTATATCTGCATTGGGATTCTTTTTTAGTTCCATGACTTTTCTTATTTAACTTAGATAAAGTTAGATAGGACGACCAAAAAAAAATATGATAAAAATCAGGTTGGTACGTTAAAATACTCATTTTAAGCACGGAACTCATCTATTAAGAATTGTTAGTTGTGCTGCGCAACATCCTTTTTTGTGAAATCTGTTTTGAAGATCAACGACATTCTAACGACATCATGATCGGATTTTTGAAAATGATTTTTTAAATAACCGATATCCACTTTTATGGAAGGAGTTATGGTTTGTCCCAGCCCAACGTAAAATCTATTCTGATTGAACAGGGGTTTTTCAAGGTTTACGAAATATTCATTGAAAGTACGTAAATGAACATTTTTGTAAATAGGTGTTATGTATTGAAATCGATACCTTAACCTGTTGTTGATATGGAGGTCATCAGCATTTTTTTTCCATCGGGTCTCCAACCTAAATCGATGTGAGAATAATTTTGTCTTTAAAGCATATTCCTCATAGACCCAAAACTGGGTAGCATTTCTAAATTCTTCTGATCCCGTGTAATTTCTAGAACTTAAGTAAGCTATACCTGTAGTTAAGGTTGATGATTTACTTAATTTATATGATATGCCCGTTCTAATAAAAGCAAATTCATATTTTTCAAAAATTTCATGGTGCCTAAGAATGCCCACAGTTGGGATGCTCCACTTTTCATGTATTTTGTTGTCGCCATAAAGAACGACCCAGGAACCAGATCGTTCTTCGTCGTTGGATTGTCCATAAAATGTGGTTTTGGGAAGTATTGAGAACGCTATAAAAAAAAGAATAAATGGAAATCGCTTTGCGCACCCCATAACAACCAGTTTTGAATATTGGTGTACAAAGTTTTGCGATTAGGTATTCTAAAAAGTATGATACTTGTCAGCTTTGTAATTATACTCAAAAAACAGATGTTGGAATATTTTTTAAAAAATCCTACTAGACTATTTCAATCTCCCATATTAAAGCAGCTGCGCCACAAATAGCAGCTGTTTTACCATCCATGCCGGATTCCAATAATTTAACCTTTCCTTTATATACCTCTAGCAAATAATCGTTGAAATATTTTTCCAAGGGCTCTTTTATCCACTTTCCGCTATTGGTGAGTCCGCCCATCAGAATGAAAGCTTCAGGCTGTGTGAATGCCGTAAAATTTGCCAATGCCAGCGCCATTATTTTGGCAGTATAGTCAAAAGCTTTTTGAGCAATGATGTCTCCTTCTTCTGCAGCTTTTGTAATGTCCTCCCCATGAAGATTATTGTAAGCAACGTCCTTAAATCTGCTATCCACCATATATTTGCTCAGCATATACATTATAGTCCGTTTCAACCCCGTCGCGGAAACATAGGCCTCCAACCCTCCGCGTACTCCCAAACCTGTCAATCTGCCATCACCAATGGTCATATCAACATGACCCAACTCTCCTGCAAAACCATCATAACCATCTATGAGCTGCCCATTGGCGACTATGCCTGCTCCAAAGCCCGTGCCCAAGGTGATAACTATAAAATCGGTCATGTTTCTACCTCTGCCAAAGAGCATTTCGCCCAATGCCGCGGCACTTGCATCGTTCATTATGCGCATGGGCATGGGCATCCGCTCCTTTAATTTTTCAAGAATGGGAACACTGCCCTTCCATAGCAGGTTACTTGCATTTTCAATAGTTCCATTTTTGCTGGAAGCATTTGGAGCACCAATTCCACACCCCAAAACATTTACTTTTTTATCTAAACTTTTAACAAGATCGTCAGCTGTTTTTTTGATGTTGTCCAAATAATCATCAAGATTGGGGAACTCCTTGGTTCTGAAAAAAGTCTTTACGTGACATTTCCCATTTTTGTCTACCAATCCAATTTTGGTTTTGGTGCCCCCAATATCTATTCCTATTACTATATCCATTTCAATGAAGTGTTTCAATGTCGTTTTTAAAGATAATAATAATGAATGCATAATTATGGCCAATGTCCTTGGAAATAAATGATAAAACAAAGTTTAATGAACTAAAATTTCAAAACCTGATTTCTGTCATGTTTTAGGTCACTGTCCAGCCATAATTTTACCTAAGAATTTGATCACTAAATTTTTCAGGTATGAGTATAATTAAAAAAATTTTAATCCCTTTTGATTTTTCAGAGGCCTCGGTCAATGCATTGGAATATACGGTGAGCTTTGTGGGCCCAAATAGGGCAGTGGATATTCTTGCACTATACGTAGCTTCTGTTTCAATTACAGAATCTGAGGAAGACAGGTTGCGAAACGATTTTTCCAAAGTCTTGAAATCATTCAAAAAGAAAGTAAAAAATGCTCCATCATTCATGACGGAAAAGGGCGAGATGATAAAAAAGATTCTTGATGTTCAGATGGCACAGGGATCTAATATAATAGTAATGGGTACCATGGGCGATAAGAGTACCGATGAGGCCATAACCAATACATCCAGGCTTGCCTTGGAAGCCAATTGTCCCATGATATCCGTTCCATTTGGTTATGAAAGCGAAGAACCCAAAGACATAGCCTTGGTCATGGGCAACGAGAAAATAGATGATAGGGAAGTATTGCGAACCCTTTTGGATATTGCTCGAACCTTTAATTCAAGAGTTCATGTATTGACAATTTATAAAGAATCCGTCTACGCAGAAGAATCTGTTGTTGATAGCAACGAAAATCTACTCGAATATTATTTGGAACATTTTTATGAGGAACATGCCTTTAGTAAAAATCAAGATATTGAGGAAGGGATCTTGGATTACATTACAAAAAAAAATATAGATCTTCTGGCAATATTGCCCAGGAACCATACAAAACAAAGTACCCCTTCTGAAGGGCGCTTGACAAAATTGTTGACTTTGCATTCAGAAATTCCGGTCTTGACCTTAGACTGATGTCAGTTTCAACAAAAAAACTATGGTAACACTACTCGTAATACTAAGTATTACAATTATTCTTTTCGTCTGGGGAAAATTTCCACCAGATGTGGTAGCACTAATGTCAATGCTCATTCTGTACTTGACAGGTATACTCGATGTTACGGAAACCCTGAGTGGATTCAGCAATACGACAGTAATTATGATTGCCGCTCTTTTTATTATTGGTGAAGGTCTCTCCAGAACAGGTTGGACCGCACTCGCAGGTCAGAGATTTGTAAGTTGGGCGGGCAAAAGTGTTCCAAAATTATTGGTCATAGTCACTTTGGGCGCAAGTGTGCTTTCAGGATTTGTAAGCAATACGGGAACGGTTGCTGCATTATTGCCGGTTACGGTATCGGCAGCTTGGAGCGCAGGTACGCTACCATCAAAGCTATTGATGCCGGTAGCCTTTGGCTCAAATACAGGGGGTCTGTTGACTCTAACGGGTACGCCTCCCAACATCATCGCCAGCAATACTTTGGTCGAAAATAATCTTGAAGGATTCTCATTCTTTGAATTTGGATTGATAGGCTTGCCACTATTGATAATCGCCATCATTTATTTCAGGTATCTGGGATACCGATTATTGCCCAAGCGGCAGACCAATGAAAGGCCTGCAGATATTGATGCGGAAATGCACAAATGGATTTCAAGCTATAGTATCGGTGACAACCTTTACAGATTGCGCATACGTTCCATGTCGCCCCTAATTAATACCAAAATCGGTGATTGGAACTTTGAATTAGACTACCAAATAGCTGTAATGCGCTTAAAACGCAGGCATCCAAGTCCTTTAAAGCAAAGTGTACCTCAATTTGTGGAGCTTCCCGAACCAAATACCGAGATGCGTTACCATGATATTATTACTGTAAAAGGTACACCTGAGGATGTGGATAAGTTAGTGTTGAAGTTCAGCCTAGGGATAATTCCGACCAAAGCTGAGAAAGACACATTAAAAAACGAATTGATCAACCAAGAGGTGGGTATGGCGGAAATGTTGATAACGCCAAATTCAGTTTTTGTGGGCAGGGTAATCAACTTGGGCAATTATTTGAAACGTGCGGGAGTACAGCTGTTGGCCGCTTCAAGAAACAATCGCCCGCTAGCCGGTAAGATCAAGATAGAGGCAGGTGATGGTTTCGTAATCAGGGGACCGTGGGAAAATATTGAAAATTTAAAATCACTTTATGAAAATGTAGTGATTTCAGGTAGTCCTGAAGCTTTGTCCAAAAATGTAGCAACATTAAGTACAAGAAGTTATATAGCTATGGGAACACTTGTTTTAATGATACTGTTATTGGTATTTAAGGTATTTCCGGGTGCCATAGCTGCATTGATTTGTGCAGGAATTATGCTATTGACCCGCTGTGTGCCAATATCAAAAGCATACAAAGGCATAAGTTGGACCAGTGTTGTAATGATTGCCGCGATGATACCTATGGGTACCGCTTTGCAGAAAACCGGGGTGGCCGAGATGGCTGCCAATGGATTGGTAGATATTTTGGGAAGCATACACCCGACCGCGCTTTTGGCAGGCATTTTTCTGCTGACAACTGCATTTAGCCAAACAATAAACAATTCAGCTACGGCAGTATTGATGGCTCCGATAGCTTTATTGGCTGCAACATCCTTGGGTGTTTCGCCAAAGCCATATTTGATAACAGTGGCCATAAGTGCATCAACGGCATTTTTGACCCCTGTGGGCACGACCACCAACGCCATGGTTTTATCCGCTGGCGGTTATACATTTTTAGATTACGTAAGAGTCGGTGGGCCACTATTACTATTGTTTTTTATTGCTACAATAGTACTGGTGCCATTGATTTGGAGCTTTTAGAACAATTTATTAAAATCAATATTTATGAACGAAACTATGGAACACCGAAAAGATTTAGAGAAATACGGTATCAAGTCAGATACGGTACATTGGAATTTGGATGCCGAAACCTTACAGCGTATTACCGTTGAAAAAGGAATGGGTGTTGAAACTGAAAATGGAACACTGTCCATAAACACGGGTAAATTTACGGGACGCTCACCCAAAGATCGTTTTTTGGTAAAAGATGATTATACAAAAGATAGAATATGGTGGGGCAGGATCAACAAACCCATCTCTCCTGAGAATTTTGACAAGCTTTATGATGAAGTAGCCAAATATTTATCGAACAAAGAGATTTATGCTAGGGATGCCGCCGTTTGTGCCCATCCAGATTATACCATGAACGTTCGCACGGTTACCGAGTTTCCGTGGTCCAACTATTTTATCAAGAATATGTTCTTGAGACTTTCTGAGGAAGAATTAAAAGATTTTGACGAGGAATGGTTGGTGCTGTGCGCTCCTGGCTACGAAGCTCCAAACCCTGAAGATTTTGGAATTATTGCAGGAAATTTTTCCATCCTCAACTTTACCCGTAAGGTTGCCTTGGTCGGCGGGTCAGAATATCCAGGAGAGATGAAGAAAGGAATTTTTTCCGCATTGAACCTCATACTCCCCGTAGACAAAAACGTTTTGCCGATGCACTGTTCTGCCAATGTTGGTGAAGATGGGGATACAGCAATTTTCTTTGGACTGTCAGGTACTGGTAAAACTACTTTGTCCGCAGATCCGGACAGAAAATTGATCGGTGACGATGAGCATGGCTGGACTGCTGAAAATATCATCTTTAATTTTGAAGGAGGTTGCTACGCAAAGGTCATCGACCTTACCGAAGAAAAAGAGCCGGACATTTATAGGGCGATCAGACCGGGGGCATTATTGGAAAATGTGGTTTTTAAGGAAGGAACTAAAGAAGTGGATTATTTTGATAGTTCTATAACCCAAAATACCAGGGTAAGCTATCCCATAGACCACATTGATAATATTCAAACACCTTCCTATGCATCGAATCCGAAAAATATCTTTTTCTTAAC
Source organism: Flagellimonas maritima (assembly GCF_003269425.1). Lineage (NCBI taxonomy): Bacteria > Pseudomonadati > Bacteroidota > Flavobacteriia > Flavobacteriales > Flavobacteriaceae > Flagellimonas > Flagellimonas maritima. The sequence continues at coordinate 2,260,428 of NZ_CP030104.1, forward strand.
ATGTGATGCCTTTGGAGTTCTGCCTCCAGTGTCTAAATTAACGCCAGGTCAAGCTGCATATCACTTTATCTCTGGATATACTGCCAAGGTTGCCGGTACAGAAGCTGGAATAAATGAGCCCGTACCCTCTTTTTCAGCATGTTTTGGAGAGCCTTTTATGCCGTTGCACCCTACCGTCTATGCTGAGATGTTAAGCAAAAAAATGCAAGATGCAGGAGTTAATGTATGGTTGATCAATACAGGATGGAGCGGAGGCCCTTACGGAGTGGGATCAAGAATAAAGTTGAAATACACAAGAGCAATGATATCTGCAGCTTTGGAAGGTAAATTGGAAGATGTTGATTTTGATGCACATCCAGTGTTTGGATTGTATATGCCTAAATATTGCCCTGGTGTCCCAACAGAAATATTGGATCCAATGAATACTTGGTTGCAAAAAGGGGCATATGTTAGCAAAGCCATTCAATTGGCGCATTCATTTCACATCAACTTTGATAAATTTGCAAGCGAAGCTTCTGAGGAAATCCTAAACGGAGGGCCACTGATTGATTCGCACCATAGTTTGGACGAACATTTTTAATTAATACAAAAACGTGAATAGAAACGTCAAGTTCCAGATAGAAAGTCTAGGTACTCCAGAATTTAAATCTCCCCTACAGTTAAGCACTGTAAGGGGAGATAATATTTTTAGTTTTATAAAAGAGAAAGATAAACTGGTTTTTGACTTATCGGTCGAGAATTACAACCATTGCCTTTCAACAGGAGAGACACCGCAATGTCTTGAGAAGGCAGGGCCGCGTCAAGACGTATTTTTTGACCCAGGGAAGACCACGGCAGCCATAGTTACTTGTGGGGGTCTGTGTCCTGGTATCAATAATGTGATAAGAGGTGTGGTCATGGCACTCCACTACTTTTATGGAATAAAAAGAGTAATAGGCATTCCATACGGTTATGAAGGCCTGAACCCGGATATTGGTCATGGGTTTATTGAACTGAGTCCAGAAAAAGTTAAGGATATCCATCAATTTGGAGGAACTTTTCTTGGCTCGTCAAGAGGAGGTCAAGACGTTTCTAAAATGGTGGACACTCTCGTTAACAACAAAATAGACATGTTGTTTGCCATTGGCGGGGACGGTACTTTAAAAGGTGTTAACGCAATTGGAGAGGAAATCAATAGAAGAAATGAAAAAATCAGCGTGGTCGGGATTCCAAAAACAATTGACAATGACATTGATTTAATCGACGAATCTTTCGGTTTTGAAACTGCTTTTGATGTAGCCAGCCCTATTTTGAGGGATGCCCACAATGAAGCAGCGGGAGCTTATAATGGAATTTCCATAGTAAAGCTCATGGGGAGGGACAGTGGATTTATAGCTGCCTCCGCAGCTCTGGCAATGCCAGTAGTCAATTTTGTTCTGATTCCTGAAATGGATTTTCAACTGGAAGGTGAAAATGGCTTTTTAGAAGTCTTGAGACGTAGACTGGATCGAAAGAAACATGCTGTAATTGTTGTGGCAGAAGGTGCAGGCCAACATCTGTTCAAAAATAAAAATGTAATCAAAGATGCTTCAGGAAACATAAAACACGATGATATAGGCTTATTTTTAAAGCATAAGATAGAGGAACACTTTGACGATTTTCCAGTGACCATAAAATATATCGACCCTAGTTATATCATCAGGAGCGCTCCAGCAAACTCCAGTGACAGTGTATATTGTAGTAGATTGGCATACCACGCCGTACATGGGGCAATGGCGGGCAAGACCAAATTTGTGGTGAGCACTGTAAATAATAGGTTCGTATATGCGCCAATAGTGGAAGTAACAAAAAAACGAAAGAAAATAGATTTGGAAAGTGAGTTTTGGTTTTCGGTACTTCAGAGTACGGGCCAACCATTTTCAATAAAATAATAGCGTTTCCATTTTTAGATACTGACAGATGTCATGTTTTTACATATGACAAGTTTTTAGCTTTGATATGCATCAAAAAAATAACTTGTTATGGTTGTAAATATTCAATATCAAAAAATGAAAGCCAGTGAGTCCTTGAACAAAATTTTGCTCAAAAAGCTTGATAAGATAGGCGAAAGATATAGCTGGGTCATCAAGGCCAATGTTCTCTTTAAGTTGGAGAACGACAGAACGGGGGCACAGAGCAACATATGCGAAATTGAATTGAGCGCTCCAGGGCCCCGTCTTTTTGCAAAATCCAAAACCGATAACTTTGAAAAATCAATGGCTGATACCATCAATGAGCTTAACAAACAACTTGAAAAGAGGCAAGGTGTATTTATTAGGCACTAGATGCTGGATATTCTGTTATAAACATATAAAACGTATTCCAATGAGACCTCAAATTTTAGTTCTTTGTTTGTTGCTTTTAGCGGGATGCTCTTCTACAAAGCTTGTTAGTACATGGAAAAGCCCCGAAATTGTTTTGTTTGATGCTTACAAGGTTCTTGTAGTCGGCATGGCTCAAGATGTTAATGTACGAACGGAATTTGAGACAAGGTTGGTGGAAAAGTTGGAAGAAAAAGGCGTTGAGGCAGTACGGAGTTTAGACCTTTTTGATGTGGAGTTCACATCATCTGAAAAATCTGAAGAAGAACTTTCCGAAGTAGAGGAGCAACTTTTGGATAAAGGTTTTGATGCAATACTTTTTACTAAGGTCATCGGTACAGAAAATAGAAGAACCTTTAAGGAAAGAATGAACAGGTTCAATGATATGTATACCCGCTTCAGTTCAGATTATTTAGAGCATCAAGACATTTACTATGATTCTGAATACCATAAAACATTCAATATCTATACTGCGGAAACATCATTATACTGTATCTGCGTAGATAAGGAAAGAGAACTTATTTGGAGGGGGAACCTAGAAATTATGGAGCCTGTAAAAGTTGAAAAAACTATCGATTCCTATATCAAAAGAATAGCTGATGCCATGCACGAACAGGATGTTATTTTTTAAAATTGAGAAATCAAGACTTTTAGTTGAAAAACTATTTCTTGGATGAATTATGGCTAGGATAAAATTCCAAGAAAATCAAGCAGTATACAAACCGGTATTGCAATTAAAATAAGTACGAGCACAAATACCATTAGTCTTAGAAAGCCAACCAACAGTTTATTTCCAAAAGAAACTTCATTAGTCATAGTTGTGTAATTTCTTTCAATGTACGGAAATATTCATTTATCAATCCAATATTTCAAGTCGATATTCGATTAACGGACAGGTTTTTAGCATATCCTGTATGGATTTTTAGCTGATTTTAGAACCTTTTGAGCTAAGTTTTTGCCCCAGCTCCTCCAAGCTTATTCCTTTGGTTTCGGGCATTACCAACATTACCCATAATAATTGGAGTATCATCATAAAAGCAAAGAATATAAAAATAGGCCAGGGATTGTCTTTAAAGATTCCGTTTTCCACATCTAAAAAGATAGGTGTAATCAATGTAATCACAGCCGCAAAGACCCAATGGGTCCCCGTACCCCAAGATTGTCCATATGCCCGTACTTTGTTCGGGAATATTTCAGAAATAAATACCCAAATAACCGCACCTTGGCCAATTGCATGCGAGGCAATAAAAACTAAAATAAACGTAAGCAGCACTGTTGAACTGGCATTGCTGTAAAAACACCATCCTACTGTCACCAAACTTATGATGTAGCCCAACGAGCCTATTTTCATGAGCTGTTTTCGACCCAAACGATCGATCAGTCTAATACCGACCAAAGTAAAAATCAGATTGACAATACCTATGGAAATAGAACTAAAAAGCGATTCTTTGGCAGCTAATCCCGCACGTTCCAAAATTTCGGGAGCATAATAAAGTATAAAATTTATTCCAGAAAGTTGATTGAAAAATGCAATGAAAAAAGCCAAGAGCAATTGTTTGTTGTACTTGCCTGAAAATAGGCTCTCTTTGGATATACTCTGTCCAATGGCTTCTTTGATTTCATGTAACCTTTTGGCAGCTAATTCCTTAGTGGAGATATATTCCAAAGTCTTAAGGGCTCCATTTTCGTCTTGCTGTTTCATCATCAGCCATCTTGGACTGTTTGGAATTCCCAAAACCATAAGCGTGTAGCCCAATGCAGGAATTGCTTCTACACCAAGCATCCACCGCCAATCATTTGCACCACCAAATCCTTGCAATAAATAGTTGGATATAAAAGCGATGAAAATTCCAAAAACTATATTGAACTGATACATGGCGCCTAACTTACCACGGTTATCCGGAGTGGAAATTTCAGAGATATATATCGGTGCCGCTACGGATGATGCGCCAACTCCAACCCCGCCAATAAATCTAAAAAATGAAAAAAGATAAGGATCATGGGCAATGGCCGACCCCAAAGCAGAAGCAAAATACAAAATTCCAATCCATACCAATGTTTTTTTTCTTCCCAATCTGTCACAAGGAATACCACCGAACAGCGAACCTAAAACGGTTCCCCATAAAGCCATGCTCATTATAAAAACCCCATGAAACAATGGAGAAGTATCCCAAAGCTCTTTAATAGGTAAGTTGGCTCCGGAAATCACTACTGTATCAAATCCAAACAAAAAACCGGCAAGGGCAGCGGTGAGGGAAATTTTAAAAATACGATTGTTCATGTAAAGGTTGATTTTTTAAAACTAGTTAAAAATCACAGAATATCATCAATATGATTTAGGATCTGTTTGGTAGCTCCAACATTTTTAGCAATATAATTTGAATTTATAGCACCTGTCTTTTTCCTAAAATTATCATCATTGATAAAGCGCGTCATTAACTCCGTAAATTCAAGCTTATTTTTAATTACATAAATTCCTTTTTGGTCAATTAGATCTTCCGCTTCCTTGAAGCCATGATAGTTTGGACCAATTGTGACAGGGATTCCAAAAACTGCCGGCTCCAAAGTGTTATGGAGACCTGTTGCAAAAGCTCCGCCCACATAGGCAAAATCTGCGTAGGCATAAATTTTGGTCAAAAGGCCTATAGTATCGATGATGATGACCTTGTAATCCGAGAGTTTTTCTTTCGTTATTTTAGAAAAACGGATTGATTTTTTGAGGATACCCGATTGTATTTTATTAATATGAGTTTCATTGATTTTATGAGGGGCTATGATGTATTTTGATAATGTATTGGCAGTATTGATAAAGTCGATGATAATCTCTTCATCTTCAGGCCAGGTACTGCCGGCAACCAAACAGAAATTTCCCTTTTTAAAGTCATCCATAAAATCCAATCCGTTGTCCTGATTCAAAATTTTGGATACTCGATCAAAACGAGTGTCCCCACTAACAGTTACATTTTTATGGCCGATTGAAGCTAGGAGTTCCTTTGAATTTTCATTTTGAACAAAAAAATGTGAAAAGGATCGAAGACTGTTTCTCATAAAACTACCATAAGACTTAAAAAAGACTTGTCTTTTCGAAAAAATTGCCGAGACCAAAAATGTTGGAATATTTCTATCTCTTAGTTCATGAAGATAGTTTGGCCAAATCTCATATTTTACAAAAATGACCAGCTCAGGCTTGATGATATCTAGAAATTTTTTTGCATTTGAGATGGTATCCATTGGTAAATACACAACGATGTCAGCAATGGGAGTGTCTTTTTTTACTTCATATCCAGATGGTGAAAAAAAGGTGAGCACAATTTTATATAGGGGATGATCCAGTTTTATTCGTTCCAAAATAGGGAGTCCCTGTTCATACTCCCCCAATGATGCAACGTGCATCCAAATAAGCTTGTCCCCATCACTAATTTTCGCTTCAATTTTTTGAAAAACTCCTTTTCTTCCCAAAACGAATAATCTCATTTTGGAGTTAAAAAGTGCAATTACCTTTAAAACGATCCAAGAAAGCGAAATTAAAATGTTGTAAACAAATCGCACAAGCGTCATATTTCCGCTAAAATACATTCTTTCATCAATAGGTTGTTGTGGTGCGTTAATTTCTTAATTTTAGGCCATAATTCAAATGCATGAAAAAAATACAGATGGTTGACCTTAAAGGTCAATATGAGGGTATAAAAAATAACGTGGATGTCTCCATAGCAGAGGTTTTGGATTCTTCAGCATTTATAAACGGTCCACAAGTACATGCTTTTCAAAATGAACTGGAAGCGTATTTGAATGTTGAGCATGTCATACCATGTGCAAATGGAACGGATGCACTCCAAATTTGTATGATGGGGCTCGGATTGCAGCCTGGTGATGAGGTAATCACGGCAGATTTCACCTTTGCAGCAACCGTAGAGGTAATTGCTTTATTGAATCTTACGCCAGTTTTGGTGGATGTTGAACCTGATACTTTTAATATTGATCCAAAAGCCATTGAAAAAGCGATAACTCCAAAAACGAAGGCTATTGTACCCGTACATCTATTTGGGCAATGTGCCAATATGGACGCCATTATAGAATTGGCAGATAAACATGGCCTTTATGTAATCGAAGACAATGCACAGGCCATAGGTGCAACACATACCTTTAAAGATGGCAAAAAACAAAAAGCAGGAACCATTGGCCATGTGGCATCAACTTCTTTTTTCCCATCAAAAAATTTGGGTTGTTATGGGGATGGAGGGGCTATTTTTACAAATGATGGCGACCTCGCCCATACAATACGGGGAATGGTAAACCATGGCATGTACAAACGTTACCATCATGACGTGATTGGAGTCAATTCACGATTGGATTCCATTCAAGCAGCGGTATTGAGAGCTAAATTACCTAATCTTGACGTTTATAATGAAAAGCGAAGAAATGCAGCTAGAAAATACTCAATGGCCTTTAAAGACAACCCGGACATTATTGTTCCAAAGACCGTAAATGGTTGCAATGGAATATGCGATACCTGTGATTGTCATGTATTTCATCAATATACCTTAAGAATTTTAAATGGCAAAAGAGACGATTTGGTACAACATCTAAATGACCAAAACGTTCCTTGTGGGGTATATTATCCTATACCGTTGCACAAGCAGAAGGCTTATGTGGATGACCGTTATAATGAGGCTGATTTCCCAATTACCAATCAACTGGTCAAAGAGGTCATATCGCTTCCCATGCACACTGAGTTGGATGATGAACAGATTGAATTTATTACTAAAACAATAATTGATTTCGTAAACAATTAGCATGAAAATAGTAGTTACAGGTGGGTTGGGATTTATAGGTTCGCATACCGTCGTTGAACTTCAGAATGAAGGTTTTGAAGTGGTGATTATCGATAATCTTTCCAACGCTGATGAAAAGGTGCTGGAGGGTATAGAAGCCATAACTGGAAAAAAACCCATCTTTGAGAAAATGGATTTACGTGACAAATCCAAAGTTGAAGCATTCTTCGAAAAATATAATGATATTGGCGGAATAATTCACTTCGCGGCTTCAAAAGCGGTAGGGGAAAGTGTAGAAAAACCATTACTGTACTATGAAAACAATCTTGGAGTGTTGGTTTATATTTTGCAAGAGCTTGTAAAAAAAGAAAGGGCCAGTTTTATTTTCAGTTCTTCCTGTACAGTCTATGGGCAAGCAGATACCATGCCCATTACCGAAAGCGCACCGGTTAAACCAGCTGAATCCCCTTACGGAAATACAAAACAAGTGGGTGAAGAAATAATTAGCGATACCTGCAAAGTTAATTCACAACTGAACGCTATTGCACTTCGCTATTTTAATCCAATAGGAGCGCACTCCAGCATTAAAATTGGAGAATTGCCCATAGGTGTACCACAAAATCTTGTTCCTTTCATTACGCAAACAGGTATAGGATTACGGGAACAGCTTTCAGTATTTGGGGATGATTACCCAACAGAAGATGGCACCTGTGTTCGGGATTATATCCACGTAGTCGATTTGGCCAAGGCCCATGTAGCAGCTTTGCAACGCTTGCTTGACCAAAAGAACGATTCAAATTATGAGGTTTTTAATCTAGGAACGGGTAAAGGCAGTTCAGTACTGGAAGTGATTCAAAGCTTTGAGCGTGTATCCGGTAAAAAATTAAATTATAAAGTGGTTGAAAGGCGCCCTGGGGATGTTGTGCAAGCGTATGCAGATACCGAAAAGGCAAATGATGTACTGGGTTGGAAAGCAAAGTCCAGTTTGGATGATTCCATGAAATCCGCGTGGGATTGGGAACAAAAGATCAGGGACTAAAATTTTACAGTCATAAGCCCTGACTTGTAAGGGATTCTTTTATTTCAAAATTTAGAATTTTTATTGCGAGCTTAGATAGGTCCATTTTTATTCCATATTGGCATCCTCTTTCTTTTTTATAACACAAAGTTGATGAATTTCTTGTGGTAGAAATGTAATCTATGCTTATTTTAGAAGCATAATCAACTAACTCAAAAATGAAAAAAATTCTTTTTGTATCAATCTCGCTCTTTACATCGTTACTTTTTGCCCAAGAAACTTACTTGCACTGTGGAAACATAGTGGATGTAAAATCAGGTAAAATATCCTCCGAAAAAACAATTATCATTTCTGGAAATAGCATTAAATCAATCCAAAATGGATATCAATCCGGAGGCACCGAAGCTACTGTTATTGATTTAAAAAACAAGACAGTTCTGCCTGGTTTCATAGATATGCACGTACATATTGAAGGGCAGTCCAGTCCACAATCCTATATTGAAAGATTTACTTTAAATGATGCAGATGTGGCGTTTCAATCTACGGTATATGCCAAAAATACGTTGATGGCAGGTTTTACCACTGTACGTGATTTGGGTGGCAGTGGCGTGAACATTGCATTGAGGAAAGCTATCAACAAAGGGACTGTGGTAGGCCCAAGAATCTTTACTGCCGGAAAAGCAATTGGCACCACGGGCGGACATGCAGACCCGACCAATGGAATGAAAATGACCGATATGGGTGATCCAGGACCAAAAGATGGAGTGGTCAATTCTCCCGAAGATGGAAAAAAAGCGGTCAGACAGCGTTATAAAGATGGTGCCGATGTAATCAAAATAACGGCAACAGGAGGAGTTTTGAGTGTGGCAAAGAGTGGCCAAAATCCACAATTTACCATTGAAGAGATCAAAGCGATTACAGATACGGCAAGGGATTACGGAATGTTGACCGCTGCACATGCCCACGGGGACGAAGGGATGCAGCGTGCAATCAAAGGAGGAATAAAGACAATAGAGCATGGCACTTTAATGAGTGAGGAAACCATGGATTTAATGATTCAATACAAATCATTTCTAGTTCCTACCATTACTGCGGGCAAACAGGTTACGGAAAAAGCCAAGATTCCAGGATATTTCCCAGAAGTAGTTGCCAAGAAAGCGAGCGATATTGGTCCCAAAATACAGGGAATGTTCCGCAGGGCTTACAAAAAAGGAGTTCCAATCGCTTTTGGGACGGATGCCGGGGTTTTTCCACATGGTGAAAATGCAAGGGAATTCGGTTATATGGTAGAAGCGGGAATGCCGGTAATGAAAGCGATTGAATCAGCAACGATTACCAACGCAGAACTTTTGGGAATGAGTGATTCATTGGGACAATTAAAAGAAGGGTTTATTGCGGATATTATTGCTGTGGAAGAAAATCCCGAAGAGAATGTCAAAACCTTGGAAAACGTAACTTTTGTAATGAAAGAAGGAAAGATATTCAAATCTGAATAGGGGTCTTTAGAATATTGATCCTTAAGCCATATGAAGCGGAGTTTTGAAAATAGTCTGGAAGTATTGGAATTGGCGGAAAAAGAATTGCTTTACGAAAAGCTGGTTCTCCAAATAAAGAAAGACTTTGATCGCGCTAACACAAAACTGAATTTTCCATCAAACATTTTACCTTCTGATTTGGTTAAAATACTTCATGAAAAAATCTATTTTTTGCTATTGGAAAAATTTCAGGAATGTTTGAATCTGTTGTACATGGTCGATGTTTCCGAGAGGGATATAAAAAAAATAAAGTCTTCGGATGCGGTCGATGTTTCTGCAGAGGTCTGTTTCTTGCTATTGAAGAGGGAGTGGCAAAAAGTGTGGTTTAAGTATAAATTTGGTTCTTAATGGATTTTCAATGCCATCAATGCGTTAGAGAGTCAATCTTTAGCATTATTTATTGTATTTTTGGTTAAATTTTTCAGGTAGGTTTTAGCCGTAAACTGTTTATGGATAAATATTCTTTTTTAAATGCTGCGCACACCTCTTTCTTTGCTGAGCTGTATGATAAATACGTAACAAGTCCCGATAGTCTTGAACCCAGTTGGAGGGCTTTTTTTCAGGGTTTTGATTTTGGTAGGGAAGGTTCTTTGGAAGAGCTCGGAATCGAATCCGAAAAAGGCGGAATGGTTGTACTTTCCAACGGAAGGGAAGTCGAAATGCCGGAGACCCTTCAAAAAGAATTTCAGGTCATTCGATTGATTGATGGGTATCGCTCCCGTGGTCATTTGTTTACAAAAACCAATCCAGTAAGGGAACGTAGAAAGTATGAACCCACTTTGGAAATATCCAATTTTGGATTGTCCGAAGCGGATTTGGATATTGTTTTTGATGCAGGAAAAATAATAGGCATAGGTTCCAGTTCACTAAAGAACATTATCTCCCACTTGGAACGAATCTATTGTGATGCCATTGGTGTCGAATATATGTACATTCGAACTCCAGATCGTATACAGTGGATCCAGGACTGGCTGAATGTCAACGATAATCATCCGAACTTTTCTCCAGAGGAAAAAAAGAATATTTTACGCAAACTGAACGAAGCAGTTTCCTTTGAAAGTTTTTTGCACACCAAATATGTGGGCCAGAAACGTTTTTCCCTTGAGGGGGGCGAATCTTTGATTCCCGCGTTGGACGCCATAATGGAAAAAGCGGCCGATGCTGGCGTTAAGCAGTTTGTTATGGGAATGGCACACCGTGGCCGTTTGAGTGTGCTCACAAATATTTTTGGGAAATCACCAAAAGATATATTTAGTGAATTCGATGGCAAGGATTACGAGGAAACCATCTTTGATGGAGATGTAAAATACCACCTCGGTTGGACCTCTAGGCGAGAAACCGATTCTGGGAAGGTCGTAAACATGAACATTGCCCCAAACCCATCGCATTTGGAAACCGTGAATTCTATCGTGGAGGGAATTACGAGGGCGAAGCAAGACCGCGACCATCAAGAAAATATTTCAGAGGTACTTCCTATACTGGTTCATGGAGATGCTGCATTTGCAGGCCAAGGCATTGTCTATGAGATTATACAAATGGCTCGTTTGGACGGATATCATACCGGTGGTACCATTCATATCGTTGTCAACAACCAGATTGGTTTTACCACAAACTATTTGGATGCTCGATCATCTACCTACTGTACCGATGTAGGTAAGGTTACGCTTTCGCCGGTATTGCACGTTAATGCAGATGATGCAGAGGCTGTTGTACACGCCTCCATTTTCGCATTGGAATATAGAATGCGCTTTAAAAGGGATGTTTTTTTGGATTTATTGGGATATCGCAAGTATGGACACAATGAAGGTGATGAGCCCAAGTTTACCCAGCCCTTATTGTATGGATTGATATCAAAACATCCAAATCCTAGGGACATCTATGCTGAAAAATTGATTGAACAGGGAGTCATTGACAAGGGCTATGTGAAGAAACTTGAAACGGAATACAAGAAGAATCTAGAAGAAGATTTGATGGATTCCAGAAAAGTTGAAAAAACAAGAATCACCCCTTTTATGCAGGACGAATGGGAAGGTTTTAATCAGAAGACCGAGGATTCCATGTTAAGTGCTATAGATACCTCCTACGACCTTAAAAAGCTTGATGCCATTGCTAAGGGCATTACGCACTTACCCGAAGGAAAAAAATTTCTGAGAAAATTGGAGCGATTGGTCCAAGGAAGAAACAAAATGTACTTTGAGGACAATCAATTGGATTGGGCCATGGGGGAACTGCTCGCTTATGGTTCATTGATTGAAGAGGGTTATGATGTACGAATGACAGGGCAGGACGTGGAACGAGGAACATTCTCTCACCGCCATGCCGTGATCAAAACAGAAAAGCATGAAGAAGAAGTAGTCCTTTTGAACGATTTGGGAATACATCAGAATGGAAAATTCCATATTTATAATTCATTGCTATCGGAATATGCCGTAATGGGCTTCGATTACGGATATGCAATGGCAAGTCCAAATACGTTGACTATTTGGGAGGCGCAGTTTGGTGATTTTAGCAATGGAGCGCAAATCATTATTGACCAGTATCTCTCTTCGGCAGAAGATAAGTGGAAATTACAGAATGGACTCGTGCTTTTACTGCCCCATGGCTATGAAGGCCAGGGAGCAGAACATTCCTCGGCACGTATGGAACGTTATCTTCAACTGTGCGCAAAGGACAATATGTACATGGCAGATGTAACCACACCTGCAAACATGTTTCATTTGTTGCGCAGACAGATGAAAGCGGACTTTAGAAAACCGCTTGTGGTTTTTACCCCTAAAAGTCTGCTAAGACATCCAAGGGTATTATCAACAAAAGAGGAAATGGCAAATGGAAGCTTTCAGCCATTGATTGATGATGAAAAAGCAACTGTTTCAAAAATAAAAACATTGGTCTTTTGTACAGGTAAGTTTTATTATGATTTACTTGATAAAAAGGAAGAGGAGAAAAGAGACGATATGGCGTTGGTGCGTTTGGAACAATTGTTCCCGCTACCGTCCAAGGAAATACGAAGTATTCTCAAAAAATATAAAAATGCGGACGATGTGGTGTGGGCGCAGGAAGAACCCAGAAATATGGGTGCTTGGGGACATCTCTTGATGCATTTGGAAGAAGCAAAACAATTTAGGGTGGCTTCCAGAAGATTTTATGGTGCCCCTGCGGCAGGTAGTGCTGTAAGGTCAAAGCGGAGACATGAGCAAGTAATGGAATACGTCTTTGACAAAAGCAAGGACAATATGAAAAGAAGCTAAAATAAAAGCATTAAAAACTAAAATAACATGGTTTTAGAAATGAAAGTTCCCTCACCTGGGGAATCAATAACCGAGGTTGAGATCGCAGAATGGTTGGTTCAAGATGGAGATTACGTTGAAAAAGACCAGGCAATTGCCGAGGTAGATTCAGATAAAGCAACTTTGGAACTTCCTGCTGAGGAAAGTGGAATCATCACATTAAAGGCTGAAGAAGGAGATGCCGTTGCCGTAGGCGAGGTTGTATGTCTTATTGACACAAGCGCAGAAAAGCCGGAAGGCGGCGATGCACCAGCAGCCGAAGAAAAGTCCGAAAAAAAGGAAGAACCTAAAACAGAAGAACCTAAAAAAAGTTCCCCTCAGGAGAAAGCGCCGGAAAAACCCAAAACCTATGCTTCAGGCACTCCCTCGCCCGCTGCAAAGAAAATCCTTGATGAAAAAGGTATAGCGCCCACTTCCGTAACAGGTTCTGGGAGAGATGGCCGTATTACCAAAGAAGATGCGGTAAAAGCGGTTCCATCCATGGGAACGCCTACTGGTGGAAATAGGGGCGAATCGCGTTCCAAACTCTCCATGTTGCGACGAAAGGTCGCCGAGCGTTTGGTGGCCGCTAAGAATGAAACTGCAATGTTGACCACTTTTAATGAAGTGGATATGTCACCCATTTTTGAACTTCGAAAAGAATATAAGGAAAAGTTCAAAGAAAAGCATGGTGTTAGTCTGGGCTTTATGTCTTTCTTTACAAAAGCCGTTGTTCGTGCTCTGGAAATGTATCCAGCCGTAAATTCCATGATCGATGGCAAAGAGATGATATCTTATGATTTTTGCGATATCAGTATAGCAGTTTCAGGTCCAAAAGGACTAATGGTCCCAGTTATCAGAAATGCCGAGAACTTAAGTTTTAGGGGAATTGAAGCTGAGGTCAAGCGATTGGCAATTCGTGCACGTGAAGGAGAAATCACCGTTGATGAAATGACTGGCGGTACGTTTACCATTACCAATGGTGGTGTTTTTGGGTCTATGTTATCCACACCGATAATCAACCCTCCACAGAGTGCAATTTTAGGAATGCACAATATTGTTGAGCGCCCTATTGTAAAGGATAGTCTTATTGCGATCGCTCCTATAATGTATGTTGCTCTTTCCTATGACCATAGAATCATCGATGGCAAGGAATCCGTAGGGTTTTTGGTTGCTGTCAAAGAAGCTTTGGAAAACCCTGAAGAATTCTTGATGGATAATGATGTGAAGAAGGCGTTGGAATTGTAGCGATATAACCGCGATCAAAGTCGAGAGACTTTATATAATATTTATTCGGTTTTCAATTGTGACTGCCTGCCGACAAAGGCCCGATCAAACTGAAATTAGCTTATCTATATTTCAAAAACAGATATTTTTTATTATAATCAATAACCGCTTTGCCCTTTTTTAAGATATCTGCACCTATAATACCATCAACTGGCAAGACATTATGTGAGGTTAGTGCTTGGTTTACATGTTTTAAATCAAACAGGACTATTTTTTGTTTGTCTCTTTTCCAATCCCCAATCTTAATTTTGTTCTTGGCTGAGACCAAGGTTTCCATTTCTATAGCACCTGCTCCTGCAGCCTTAATATCTGAAACCTTGGAAACCATTTTAAAATTTTCAATCTTATCTATGCCCACGCATGTATTGGAAGCCCCAGTATCAAGAATAAACCGTCCCGAAACCTCATTTATTTTAGCGGTAATCTCAAAATGATTGGTCTCGGTAAGTACCAAAGGAATTTTTATGTAGTCTTTTGATTTCAAAAATTTTTGTAGCGATTTCATGTGCTTTGATTGATTCAATGTTCATACTGAGCTTGTTGACAGTGCAGGGATATTTTTATTTAAATTGAGCCCTGCAAACCTCTAAGATAAACCTATTTTTGCTCTATGGTCATAACCGATACACATACTCATTTATATAGCGAAGCTTTTGATGCTGACCGTAATGAAATTATAAAGAAAGCCATTGATCTGGGGGTAGAACGTTTTTTTGTTCCTGCAATAGATTCGACCTACACAAAATCTATGTTGGATCTGGAAACCGATTATCCTGAACATATTTTTCTAATGATGGGATTGCACCCTACACACGTAAAAGGAAACTATAAAAAGGAACTGGCCCATGTGGAGGAACAATTGACAAAAAGAAAATTTTATGCCGTAGGTGAAATCGGAATCGATTTATATTGGGACAAAACTTTTTTAAAACAACAACAAGAAGCCTTTGTATATCAAATACAGTTGGCCAAAAAAAATAAATTGCCTATCGTAATTCACTGTCGAGAATCTTTTGATGAAATATTTGAGATTTTGGAAAAAGAGAAGGGACCTGATTTATATGGTGTTTTTCATTGTTTCACGGGAACATTGGAACAGGCGCATAAAGCAATATCATACAATATGAAACTGGGTATTGGAGGTGTTGCAACTTTTAAAAATGGAAAAATTGATCAATTTTTGAACAAAATCGAATTGGAACATATTGTGCTCGAAACGGATTCGCCGTATTTGGCTCCAGTACCTTATCGGGGAAAAAGAAATGAAAGTTCTTATATTTTGAATGTACTGGAAAAAATTTCCATTATCTACGATCAAACAAAAGAAGAAATAGCATCGATAACCACTCAAAATTCCAAAGACGTATTTGGTATTTAATATAAATGCAAAACGAGATAAATATATTGCTCATTTATACCGGTGGAACCATCGGCATGGTCAAGGATTATGAAACGGGAGCCTTAAGGGCTTTTAATTTTGATGAACTTATTGGGAACATTCCGGAATTGAACCAATTGGACTGTAAATTAAAGGGTATATCCTTTGAAGAGCCAATTGACTCCTCTAATATGAATCCTGGCCATTGGACTACTATCGCTACGATGATAGGAGAAAATTATGGTCTTTACGATGGTTTTGTGATTTTGCATGGCAGTGATACCATGAGCTATTCAGCTTCTGCATTGAGCTTTATGCTGGAAAATCTTGATAAGCCCGTAATCTTTACAGGGTCCCAGCTTCCAATAGGTGATTTGCGAACGGATGCCAAAGAGAACTTGATAACATCCATCCAGATAGCGGCCTTACAAGAAAAAGGGAAGGCAGTTGTACAGGAAGTAGGTCTATATTTTGAATATAAATTATATCGGGGCAATAGAACAACAAAACTAAACGCAGAGCATTTTGAAGCTTTCGCATCATTAAATCATCCTCCGCTGGTGGAATCTGGTGTTCATTTAAACGTACATTACAATAATCTCTTTAAGTCTTATAGGGTTTCCAACAAAAAGTTTAAAGTTCACAGTAATATGGATAACAACGTTGCTGTTCTAAAACTGTTTCCTGGAATTAATCCATCAGTCCTAAAATCGATATTGAATATTCCAGGGCTAAAAGCGCTGATATTCGAAACATACGGTGCGGGCAATGCTCCAACCGATGAGTGGTTTTTAAAAGCGTTGAAGGAAGCGGTCAATAAAGGTCTACACATCATAAATGTTACACAGTGTTCAGGAGGAGGTGTATCTATGGGTCATTATAAAACGAGCGAGAAGCTAAAAAAAATGCAATTAATTAACGGAAAGGACATTACAACTGAGGCAGCCTTGACCAAAGCAATGTACCTATTGGGCAACAATGTTTCGGGAAAACTCTTTAAGACAATTTTTGAAACACCGCTTCGTGGCGAAATGCACTAAAATTAACGCCTCAAATTTTATTAACTAATTATTTTTTTGTTTATTGGGCGACCTAACTATAATAATAGAGAGGTGGCCGAGTGGTCGAAGGCGCACGCCTGGAAAGTGTGTATACACCAAAAGTGTATCGAGGGTTCGAATCCCTTCCTCTCTGCTAAGTATTTTAATTTTTCAATTGTAAAATTTTTATATCTTTAACATTATTAACTAACTAAATTTAAGTTTGAACGAAATGAAAAAAATATCCTTTACTCTGGCTGCTGCCGGAATGTTTGTTATGGGAACGACAACTGCATCGGCAGCTATGTTACAAGATGAAGCTGCGGCTGCAACCAGCAAAGGTTTCACCCAAATACTAAAAGAACAGTTTATTCAAGGAGGTCCTGCTTTTATGGGCATCGTACTTTTGTGTTTGATTTTGGGATTGGCAGTTGCAATCGAAAGAATTATTTATTTAAACTTGGCCAGCACCAACTCGGCAAAGCTTAGACAACAAGTTGAAGATGCTTTGGCTTCAGGTGGAGTAGAGGCGGCAAAAGAAGTTTGTAGAAATACAAAAGGCCCTGTTGCTTCTATTTACTATCAAGGTCTTGATCGTTCAAGCGAAGGTCTGGAAGCTGCCGAAAAAGCGGTAGTTGCTTACGGCGGTGTACAAATGGGTCAATTGGAGAAAAATGTATCTTGGCTGTCCCTCTTTATTGCAATTGCTCCAATGCTTGGATTCATGGGTACGGTAATCGGTATGATTGCAGCTTTCCAAAAAATTGCAGCTGTAGGTAATTTGAGCGCATCATTAATTGCCGGTGATATTCAAGTAGCACTATTGACAACCGTATTCGGTTTGATTACGGCTATTATTCTTCAAATATTTTACAACTATATCATTGCAAAAATTGATAGTATCGTAAACGACATGGAAGACTCCTCTATCGCATTAATAGATATGTTGGCGGCCCATAAAGTTGTAGTAAGAAAATAAAAACTATCAAGAATCATGAATAAATTAGTAAAAATAGTGCTCATTGTCATTGGACTTGTAGCTGCAGCATTGTGGTTCTTTATGCCATCTGCTGATGACCCAGACGCAATAAACAGTGGCGCGATGAACTTTATGTTCATTATCATGTACATATTATTGGCAATAGCTGTAATAACAACGGTTTTTTTCGGACTTGCAAAATTAGTCTCTTCACCGGCAAGCATCAAAAAAGCATTGTTCGCCATTGGTGGATTGGCTTTGGTCGTTGCAATTTCTTACGGACTTTCTTCTTCAGAAGAAGCACAGGCAGTTGTCAGTACTTTTGAAAACAATCCAAACCTTGTCG
The DNA here is from genome assembly GCF_003269425.1 of Flagellimonas maritima. Classification (NCBI taxonomy): domain Bacteria; kingdom Pseudomonadati; phylum Bacteroidota; class Flavobacteriia; order Flavobacteriales; family Flavobacteriaceae; genus Flagellimonas; species Flagellimonas maritima. The sequence goes on from NZ_CP030104.1 coordinate 2,278,388, forward strand.
CAGAGGAAAGTACAGTAAAAACAATTGGTATGGGACTGAATGTGTTCTTCATTCTTACCTTAATTGCAGTTGGGTTAATGGTATTTTCTGGATTGAAAAAAATGTTTGTTAAGTAAAAATTAAAGATTATGCCTAGAAGAAAAGGAGCACCAGAAGTGAATGCCGGTTCTATGGCAGACATAGCTTTCTTATTACTTATCTTTTTCTTGGTTACGACAACCATAGAAACTGATGCGGGATTAGACCGTATGTTGCCACCAATGGAACCGCCAGAGAATCCTCCAATTATAAAGCAAAAGAATATTTTTACGGTTAATATCAATAAAAATGGTCAATTGCTTGTTGAGGATAATCTAATGAATTTAAAGGATTTGAGAAGTTCTGCCACCGCATTTTTGGAAAATGGGGCAGATGGAACTTGTGATTATTGCAAAGGTAGAAGAGATCCTTCGTCTTCCGATAATCCGGCAAAAGCGATTATATCTTTAAAAAACGATCGTGAAACAAAGTATAGCACATACATAACAGTTCAAAATGAACTTGTAGGCGCCTATAATGACTTACGTAATAGAGAGGCTCAACGTTTGTTTGGTCGGGATTTTACTGAAATGGAAGCTGAATATTTAAATCCTGAAACACCCAAAAGTGTTAGAGATGATTTAAAGGATAAGGTTAAGCGGGTTCAGGATATGTTTCCCCAGAAACTATCTGAAGCTGAAACATCAACTAATTAAACGAATAAATATAGTATGGCAAAGTTTGCAAAAAAGAAGGATGGGGATTTGCCGGCGGTATCAACCGCTTCATTGCCCGATATCGTCTTTATGTTACTGTTCTTTTTTATGACAGTGACTACTATGAAAGATAGTTCTCTTTTGGTTGAGAATACGCTTCCCAATGCCTCAGAAATAAAGAAGCTCGAGAAAAAGGATAGAGTGATTTATATTTACGTAGGTAAGCCTACGCAAGAATATCAAAAGGTTTTTGGTACGGAACCAAAAATCCAATTGAACGATAAGTTTGCCAATGTAGACGAAGTAGGTTCTTATATTCTGGCTGAACGCGCTAAAAAACCTCAAGAAATACAGAATGTCTTGACTACAGCTTTAAAGGTAGATAAAGATGCCAATATGGGTCTTATCGCTGATATAAAGCAGCAATTGAGAGAAGTAAATGCACTAAAGGTCAATTATACGACCTATGAGGGAAATGCTTTCAACAATTTGCAGTAGACAATAGCTTAGATTTAGTAAAAAAGCGCTACAAATTTTATAAAATTTGTAGCGCTTTTTATTTCGGGTACAGTAAATGAAAATGTTGGTTAACATATTAAAATTTTCCCTTTGCTCGGCTTTCTTGATTCATTGTACTATCGGGAATGCTCAGGCAGAAATGGATAGCGTTATTTACAAGTCTTCTTCAAGATATTTGGAAGACCAGTTTTATGTAGGTCTTGGTTATAATATCTTATTGAACAGACCAACAAATATTTTCCAAAGAAATTTATCGTATAATCTGCAATTGGGCTTTATAAAGGATTTTCCTTTAAACGCACGAAGGAACTTTGGAATTGGGTTGGGGTTGGGCTATGCTGCGAATTCTTATTATAGTAATATTGGCGCCAGTGAAGCCAATAATATAATTACCTATCAAGTTTTGAGTGCTTCGGATTTTGAGAGAAGTAAATTTGAAACACATGCCATTGAAATTCCTTTCGAGCTAAGATGGCGTACGTCAACCATCGATGAATACAAGTTTTGGCGAATTTATGCCGGTGCCAAAATCGGCTACGTATTTTCTGGAAGATCAAGAGTGGTGACAGAATCAGGATCAAATGCATTTTCAAATGAAGACATTCAAGACTTTCAATATGGACTATTATTGAGTTTTGGTTATAATACATGGAATATTCATGCATATTATGCTCTAAACCCGTTATTACAAAATGGAACCAATCTGGAAAATGGCGATGTAATAGATATGCGCGTACTTCGCGTAGGCATTATCTTTTATATTCTATAACCAATATTTTAAAATAATAAGTTGGGAACACATCCCAATCAGTAGGCCAATTAACAACTCAGACCTGTTGTGTGCCTCAAGGTATAATCTTGAAGTGGCGACCAATCCAGTCAATAGAGTGAACATACTAATGGCCAAAGTAATATTTATCTCAAAATGGATGCTCAGTCCTATCATAAACATTAAAAGGCTTCCCATTCCCAAGAGGTGAAGGCTTGTTTTAAATTTTAAGAACAAAAGTATAAGAGCTGCACCGGTAGCCGTCAAAAGTCCTGTGAAGAAATAAAAAAGTTCTTGAACATAGTTATTTGGGATGACCTTGTACAGAATCAAAAGTAATAATGCAAAGCTTATATAGAGCGGATATTTTCGCTCTTTAATTGTGGGCAGGAAGATCGAATTTATTATACCAAGATTTTTAAGAATCAAAAAGAAAATAATAGGTATGATGACCGTTAATATAAAAATAGGAAGAATATTACCGCTTTGTATTTCTAGGGAACTGTATTTTGGAGTTACCATAAAGTAGAGCACTGTTCCACCTACAGGAATGAACAAGGGGTGAAATATATAAGAAACAACGTTCAAAAAATGTCGCATTAAATCTGCTTTCTTAACCTGGCAACAGGTATTCCAAGCTGTTCTCTATATTTGGCAACGGTTCTTCTAGCGATAGGGTATCCTCGCTCTTTTAAGATTTTTGCCAATTTATCATCCGTTAAGGGTTTTTTCTTCTCTTCTTCCCCAATTACGCTTTCCAGAATCTTTTTGATTTCCTTTGTGGATACGTCCTCTCCCTGCTCATTTTTCATGGACTCCGAAAAATATTCCTTGATTAGTTTTGTCCCGTATGGAGTATCTACATATTTACTGTTCGCAACCCTCGAAACCGTTGAGACATCCATATGGATTTGATCGGCAATATCCTTTAAGATCATGGGCCGTAGCTTACGTTCATCACCTGTAAGAAAGTATTCGCGCTGATAATTCATAATAGTGCTCATGGTGACGTACAATGTCTGTTGTCTTTGTTTAATGGCATCTATAAACCATTTGGCAGCATCCAATTTTTGTTTGATGAATAGTACGGTATCTTTTTGGGACTTGGATTTTTCCTTGGAATTTTTATACCCTTCGAGCATATTGTTGTAATCTCTTGAAACATGGAGCTCAGGAGCATTTCTTCCATTCAAGGTCAGTTCCAGTTCTCCCTCCACAATTTTAATGGAAAAATCAGGAACAATATGTTCAATAATTCTAGTATTACCGGCATAAGAACCTCCTGGCTTAGGATTTAGCTTTTCAATTTCTGAAATGGCATTCTTGAGTTGTTCTTCCGTTATATGATGCTTTTGCATCAATTTGGAATAATGTTTTTTGGTAAACTGCTCGAAAGATTTTTCTAAAATTAAAATGGCAAGTTCAACAGCAGGATTCTTTTCCTTTCTTTTCAATTGAATAATAAGACATTCCTCTAAAGATCTTGCGGCCACTCCAGCTGGGTCAAGATTTTGTACAATATTTAGGACGTTTTCTATCTTTTCTTCTTCTACATAGATATTTTGGGTAAAAGCAAGATCATCCATAATATCCGTTAGCGGCCTACGTATGTAACCGCTCTCATCAACACTACCAACCAAAAATTCTGCAATGGCCCATTCTTCATCATCTAAATAAATGGTATTTAATTGATTTAAAAGGTATTGGTTAAAAGAAATCCCTGCGGCGTAAGGGATACTTTTTTCATCGTCGTCAGCACTGTAGTTGCTGGTTTGTGTTCGATATTCTGGAATCTCATCATCGCTTAAGTAATCATCGATGTTGATTTCTTCTGCGGCGATGGTTTCGCTATCCGCTGTATCATCATAGACATCATCAAACCCATCATCCATTGCCTCACTTTCTTCTTTTCCACTCTCTAGTGCAGGATTTTCTTCAAGCTCTTGTTTTAATCGTTGTTCAAATGCCTGGGTAGGTAATTGAATCAACTTCATGAGCTGAATCTGCTGTGGAGACAGTTTCTGGGAAAGCTTAAATTGTAGGTGTTGTTTTAGCATAGGGGTTTGTAGTCTTCCTTCTCTATAAATTTAAGAATTCAATATTAAAACTCTGCATTTTGAGGGGTTCTAGGATAAGGAATAACATCTCTAATGTTACCCATTCCCGTTGAAAATTGGACCAAGCGTTCAAAACCGAGCCCAAATCCACTGTGCACAGCGGTACCAAACCTTCTTAAATCCAAATACCACCATAGCTCTTTTTCATCAATGTCCAATTCATTTATTTTTTGCTGAAGGATTTCCAGACGTTCTTCGCGCTGGGATCCACCGGCTATTTCACCAATTTGTGGGAAAAGGACATCCATTGCCCTGACCGTTTTTTTGTCCTCGTTCAATCGCATATAGAAAGCTTTGATTTTTGCTGGATAATCAAAAAGAATAACTGGGCATTTAAAATGCTTTTCTACAAGAAAACGCTCGTGCTCGCTTTGAAGGTCCACTCCCCATTCGTTGACGGGAAATTGAAACTTTTTCTTTTTGTTCGGCTTGCTATTTTTTAGAATATCAATAGCTTCTGTATAGGACACTCTCTTAAAATTGTTATCCACAACGAACCTGAGCTTTTCTATGAGTGCCATTTCTGAACGTTCATGTTGGGGCTTGGACTTTTCCTCGTCCAAGAGGCGTTTCTCCAAAAATTCTAAATCATCTTTGCAATTGTCAAGAACGTATTGCAATACCCATTTGATAAAATTTTCGGATAGATCCATATTGGCATCTAAATCATAAAATGCCATTTCGGGTTCAATCATCCAAAATTCGGCCAAGTGCCTTGACGTGTTCGAATTCTCAGCCCTAAATGTTGGGCCAAAGGTATACACTTTACCTAGTCCCATTGCGTAAGTCTCCGCTTCCAATTGTCCGGATACGGTAAGATTGGTTTCCTTTCCAAAAAAGTCTTGGGTGTAATCTACTTCCCCATTATCGTTCAGTGGTGGTTTTTTAGTATCCAAAGTAGTCACCCTGAACATTTCTCCCGCCCCTTCTGCATCAGAACCGGTAATGATAGGCGCATGCATATAATAGAATCCATTTTGTTGAAAATAGCTGTGGATTGCAAAAGCAAGAGCAGAACGAACACGCATTACCGCAGAAAATGTATTGGTACGCACCCTAAGATGAGCTTTTTCCCTTAAAAATTCCAAAGAATGCTTTTTTGGCTGTATGGGATATGTTTCTGAATCTGCAGTTCCATGAACAAAAACATCAGTAGCTTGAATTTCTACACTTTGCCCTCTTCCTTGACTCTCTACAAGTATGCCATTAATCTTCAGAGCTGCTCCCGTAGTAATCTGTTTGAGAAGATTTTCATTAAAATTTTCAAAATCTACGACACACTGTAAATTATGTATGGTAGAACCATCGTTTAGGGCAATAAATCTATTGCTCCTAAAAGTTTTTACCCATCCATTTATTTCAACAGAATCTCCAATGGGCTGCTTGTTGAGCAGTTCTTTGATTGAATAAGACTTCATTACTAAACTATCGTAAATTAAGCGGTAAAGATAGGTTTTTGATGAAAAATGATAGCAACAGTATCGGTTTATTTGTACTGTTACTAAAGCACTATTTATCTTTTATGTTTATTTCATCCTTGGGCAAGATGTCAATCTGTGGTTTTTTAAGCACAGCTTTGTTGGCAATACTTCGTTCAAGGGAAAGTAAAAGCGATGGGAGTAAAATAAGATTGGCGAGCATAGCAAAAAGCAATGTTGCCGAAACCAATCCACCCAATGCTTTTGTTCCGCCAAAACTGGAGATGGTAAAAACTGAAAAGCCAAAGAACAATACTATTGAAGTATAGAACATACTCACTCCAGTTTCACGTAAAGCAGCATATACCGATTTTTTGATTTGCCAACGATTGGCAGCAAGCTCTTGACGATATTTAGCCAAAAAGTGAATTGTATCATCCACGGAAATTCCAAATGCGATACTGAACACTAGGATAGTAGATGGTTTTATGGGAACGCCCAAATAACCCATTAAACCAGCTGTAATGACCAAGGGTAAAAGATTGGGCACCAATGAAATTATAATCATCCTAAAAGAACGGAACAGGTAGGCCATGAAAAGGGAAATGAGTCCAATGGCCAATGCCAAAGAGAGTAATAGATTCTTGACGAGATATCTGGTTCCCTTTAAAAACAACAAAGCTTTTCCCGTCATAAACACATTGTAGCGTTCACTGGGAAAGATTTTGTCTATGGACTGAAGCATGCTTTTCTCGATTTCTTCCATGCGATCAATCTTTATATCACGCATAAAAGTAGTTATACGAGCGGTCTGGCCCGTACTGTCCACAAAACTTTCAAGGAGGTTGCCGTCATCCGAAGATTTTCTGGCCACGTCCATAATAAAAGTGTTTTCTTGTGAAGTGGGTAGCTGGTAATATTTTGGAATTCCGTTATAAAAAGCCTGTTTGGAATACTTAACTAGATTTACTACGGACAATGGTTTGGAAAGTTCAGGGGTCTCTTCAATTACATTTCCCAGTTGATCAATACGTCTCAAGGTTGCGGGTTTCAACGCACCGTTTTTTCTTTTGGTATCCACTACGATTTCCATGGGCATAATCCCATCAAACTCCTCTTCAAAAAAGCGGATATCCTTAAAGTAATGGGTGTTTTTGGGTAAATCCTCAATCCTACTTCCCGTAATTTCAATTTGATAAATACCGATAATGCTTAAAATCAGAACAATGATGGAAGTGATATAGACCCCGATTCTGTAATCCCTTACCATCCGCTCCATCCAGTTGACGAAAATGTCTATCCATTTTTTATTCAAATGCTTTAGGTGCTTTGTTTTGGGGAGCGGCATGAAGCTGTAGACTATTGGAATAATTAAAAGTGACAATATAAAAATCCCAATAATATTAATTGAAGCTACAATGCCAAATTCCTTGAGCAGGTCACTGTCCAAAATGATAAATGTTGCAAATCCTGATGCAGTCGTAATATTTGTCATTAAAGTGGCATTTCCTATTTTGGAAATAACACGCTGTAATGATAGTGCTTGATTGCCGTGTTTTTTTACCTCTTGTTGATATTTATTGATAAGGAATACACAGTTAGGAATTCCAATAACTATAATCAGAGGGGGAATCAACGCAGTAAGAATGGTGATTTCATACCGTAGTAAGCCCAATATTCCAAAGGACCACATTACACCGATTATCACCACGAACATAGAGATAAACGTAGCCCTAAAGCTTCTAAAAAAGAAGAAAAATATAATCGATGTCACCAATAAGGCTGCTCCTATGAATATGCCTATTTCATCTACGATTGACTTCGTGTTCCAAGTTCGTATGTAAGGCATGCCAGAAATGCGAACATCTAAGTTGGTCTCTTTCTCAAAACCTTCAACAAGATCAGCAAGATCGTTAAGAATAAATTCGTTCCGAACGGCCGTGTTCATGATATCCTTATCCAGATATGCAATCGTCTGAATAGTGCCGCTTTCGGGATTATAGATTAAGTTATCGTAGAACGGAAGCTCTTCAAAAAGTTGATTCTTGAGTTTTTTTATTTCCTCTTCAGTTTTTGGAGTAGTACTGATAAATGGTTCCATGACAAATTCTTGTTTGTCATTGTCCTTTATCAAAACCTTAAGGTTGTCTGTTGAAACTACGAAATCAATTTCTGGGAAAGCTTCGAGTTGTTTGCTGAGTTTATTCCATCTGTTGAATTTACTTGGTGTGAAAAGTGATGAATCCCTAATGGCAAGAACTATGGCATTTCCCTCTTCCCCAAAAATGTTCTTAAACTTATTGTATTGGACAGTAGCAGGATGGTCATCTGGAAGGATGTTGGCTTCTGTGTTGGAAAACTGCATATTTTTCCATTGCATGGCCAAAAAAACAGTGAATGCTGCAACCCCTAATAAAATAAGGATTCTGTTACGAAGTATAATTCTAGAGACTTTTTGCCAAAATCCTTTAGTCAGCTTAGCTACCATATTGGTTTTATTCGCCACAAATGTAAAAAACGATTAGCTGTGTTCCTAGGTAAAGTAGTAGGAAGGATGCCTAAACTTTCATAATTTCCGTTTCCTTTATAGAAAGTATGGCATCGACTTTTTTACTGTAAGAATCAGTTAATTCCTGAACATCAACTTCCGCATTCTTCAAAAGATCTTCTGATATATCCAATGCCTTTAATTCCTTATTGGCTTCTTGTCTTGCACTACGGATACTCACTTTTGCATCTTCAGCTTCAGATTTGGCCTGTTTTACCAGTTGAACTCTTCGTTCCTCGGTCAAAGGTGGAACATTAATAATGATCATTTCCCCATTGTTCATGGGGTTAAAGCCTAAATTGGAGTTCATAATGGCAGTCTCAATATCGGAAAGAATATTCTTTTCCCATGGTTGAACGGAAATCGTTCTTGCATCTGGAGTATTGATATTGGATACTTGGGAAAGCGGAGTTACGGACCCATAATACTCAACCATAACTGTGGATAACATTACAGGACTCGCTTTACCAGCACGTATTTTGACCAAAGCTTTTTCTAAATGGGAAATACTCCCGTCCATGCTTTCTTTAGCACTGTCAAGTACAAATGTTACTTCTTCATTCATAATTTTATTTTTTAATTGGAATCAAAACTTATACCATTTTAAAGATTTACCACTGTCCCAATATTTTCTCCGGAGACTATTTTCATTAGGTTTCCTCTCGTGTTCATATCAAAAACAACAATTGGGAGTTCATTTTCCTGACTTAGTGTAAAAGCAGTGGTATCCATAACCTTCAAGCCTTTGGAAAGTACCTCATTGAAAGAAATGGAATCAAACTTTGTAGCAGTCTTATCCTTCTCTGGGTCAGAGCTATAAATACCGTCTACACGCGTCCCTTTTAAGATTACGTCCGCTTTTATTTCAATAGCTCTCAATACTGCTGCAGAATCTGTGGTAAAGTATGGGTTTCCCGTACCACCACCAAAAATGACCACTCTCCCTTTTTCAAGGTGGCGCATGGCCCTTCTTCGAATAAAAGGTTCTGCAACTTCGTTTATTTTGATTGCCGATTGCAGTCTGGTTTCCACACCTTGAAGTTCAAGAGCACTTTGCAGAGCCAGTCCATTGATTACTGTTGCCAGCATACCCATATGGTCTCCCTGTACACGATCCATACCTTGGCCAGACCCCGCTAAACCTCTAAAGATATTGCCACCACCAATAACTATTGCAACTTCAACCCCCTTTTCTATAACGGCTTTTATATCTTCAGCATATTCGGATAACCGTTGAGCGTCAATTCCATATTGTTGTTCACCCATTAAGGCTTCGCCACTAAGTTTCAATAAAATTCTTTTGTACTGCATTTAGGATGTGTTGGAGTCCGGACAAAAATAATCAAAATTATTTATGGCCAATCTTCTTAAAAACAGAAGATGCTAGAATAAATTGAATAAAAAATTCCATACATTCTGTAACCTTTTTCAAAAGCGAAAGTATATCCTTTAACTAATCAAGAAACAAAATCATATTGCAAGATTTAACCGATAATGCCCTTATGCTAAAAGTTAAAAATGGCGACTTGGATAAGTTGGGATTACTCTATGAACGATATAAAAAGAAATTGTTTGGCTTTTTCTATAATCTGGGCAATAATCCTTCTGTAAGTGAAGATCTGGTTCAAAATGTATTTGTTAGAATCCTCAAATACAAGGCATCTTATTCTGGGGAAGGAATTTTTGCGGCATGGATGTTCAGCATGGCAAGAAATGTAAATTATGATTATCACAAAAAGACTTCGAGCGAAAAAATTTCCAGAGATGTTTCACCAGAAGATATAAAGGGGAAAGCCGAAGATTATCTCAATGAGGCAATTGAGGTCGATGGTAATGCAAACATGGTAAGAAAAGCATTGGGAATGCTACCAAAAGAAAAAAGAGAGGTTTTGGTCCTGAGTAAATACAGGGAGATGAAATTTAGTGAAATTGCCAAGGTTATTGGCTGTACAGAAGGTGCTGCAAAAGTAAGGGTACATAGAGCACTGAAAGATTTAAGAACTATTTTTTTACAAATGGAAATTAATTAAGATGGTCAATAAGGAAAAATTTGAACTACTGGCGATGGATTATATGATAGGAGCAATGTGCCCAAATGAAAAGAAGGCTTTTGAGGATTTTCTTGATCAGAACCCAGAATATAATTCGCAATACCAAGATTTAGTCGACGCATGGGAAACTATCAATGATCTAGATACTCCCGAACCTTCTGAAAAAATGGATTTGGTTTTTTTTGAAATGCTATCCAGTAAAATGGAACATAAAAAAGAGAAAAGGAAATCAGAAATTATTAAAAGTTTAGCAAGAATCTTTAGACCACAACTGGCTTATGGAATCCTCTTGTTAGGAATTGGTGTTGGAATAGGGTATTATGTAAATTCTTTGAAAAATATTGGCAAGGCTCAAACTATAGTAACAAACAATGAAACTGAGAGTATACGCCAAAAGCTTGTTCTCACACTTTTAGAGCAACCATCAGCTAACCAGAGGTTACAAGGGGTTGGCGAAGCGAATAAGATTATTGATGTGGATGAAACGGTGGTCAAGGCACTTTTACAGACACTGAACAACGACTCCAATGTAAATGTGAGATTGGCTGCGATAGCTTCTTTGACAAACTATGTTGAAAATCCATTGGTAAGACAGGGTTTGGTGCAATCGATTCCCAATCAAAAATCACCCTTGGTTCAAATTACTCTGGCTAATTTGATGGTTGCCTTACAGGAAAAAACTTCTATCGAGCCTTTTCGGGAATTGCTAAAAGAGAAAGAGTTGGATACAACGGTAAAGAAAAAAATAATGAACTCTATAGAATCTATAATCTAGTTAATTCAATTGCCCTGAGCTAAGCTGAAGGGTCAATTATCCCAAAATGGGATACAATCAAATCACGAACAGTCAAATTTTAAAAGATGAAACAGTTAATTTTAATGGTATTCCTTATCACTTTTTTGGGAATACAAAGCTGCGATGCGCAACAAAAAAAGTATGAGGAGCGAATAAAAGAGGAAGTGCCGCTTTCCAATGTTACTAAAAACCGATTGGTCATTAAGAATGTTTTTGGTTCCATAGCCGTAGAAGGGTATAGTGGAGACAACATATTGATAGAAGTGGAAAAAATTATTTCTGCGAATACCTCCAAGGATTTGGATCTGGGAAAGAAGGAGTTAAACCTCAAAATTGTTAAAGAGCAAAACTTGGTTATTCTACATCCCGATGCGCCCTATATTGAATTTGATAAAAAAAACCTTCGGTACAATTGGTGCAATAAAAATGAAGAACCTCCGTACGAACATCAGCTAAACTTTAAGATAAAAGTTCCCAAATCAATTCAAATTGATGTAAGTACCGTGAATGATGGTGAGATTTTCGTGGAAAATACCAATGGCAATTCAATAAAAGTGGAAAATATAAATGGAGGAATCACCTTGAACAATATTACGGGTAAAACTGATGTGAACTGCATCAACGGAGCTGTGAATATATCTTACAAAAATAACCCTGAAAAAGCGTCTAAGTACTATTCGCTAAACGGCGATATTAACATTTCATATCAGAAAGCACTTTCGGCCAATATTTCGTTCAAAAGTATGAACGGGGAACTATTTACCGACTTTGATATCAATAAACAGTTTATGAAAACAAATAAAGAAACTGGAGATAGGGCAAAATATAAATATGAAGCCAAACCTGTGGTTCAAATTGGTAGCGGTCAAGTTGATTTCGACTTTGAAACGCTTAACGGAAATGTATTCATCAAAAAAATATAACGACATGAAAAACTTCAAATCAATAACAATAATAGTCGCATTGCTGATGGTAAGTATATCATCGGCCCAAGAAAAGAGTATCGATTTATTTTCGGTGCCTTTAAGTAATCCGAACAATCCAGGAAAACTGATAATCGACCAGATATCAGGCTCTATTCATGTTGAGGCCTATGAAGGGAACGAAGTTGTAATTAAAGCTTCTTTTGGAAGCGAGAAAAACCATTATAGGGACAACGTTAACAAAAATGGTATGAAACGTATTTCCAATACTTCACTGGCCATAAGTGCGGAAGAAAAAGATAATGTGGTACAGGTAATCAATGAGCAATGGAACAAGGTCACAAATCTGGAGGTGAAGGTTCCCAAAAACTTTTCCTTAAAACTATCTACAGTAAATAATGGTAATATTTCCGTAAAAGGTGTGAATGGCGAAATGGAGATCAGTAATGTGAACGGTGAGATTACTTTGAAAGGTGTAAGTGGATCAGCTTCTACAGACACCGTCAATGGAGATATAAAGATAGATTTTGAAAATATAACCAAAGATGCAAACATGGCGTTTAGCAGTCTTAATGGCGATGTGGCGATTACTTTCCCAAGTTCTTTAAAGGCGGATATTAAAGCAAAGTCTGATATGGGAGATATATTTACGGATTTTGATATGCAAGTTTCTTCAAATAAACCAGAAGTAAATAAAAATACTTCTTCAGGGGCTTACAAAGTCAAAATAGAGCAGTGGGTGAACGGAAAGATAAATGGAGGTGGTCCAGAGATGTTGTTCAAGACATTTAATGGGGATATTTTGATAAAATCCAAATAAGGGGAATCCTATAAAAATAAACGAGGCTGTCTAAAAAGGTAAATTTTATATTTACCGTCACATCGAGCGGAGTCGAGATGCATTCAAAATCAAGATGTTAAAGTTCTCGATTCCGCTCGAATTGACAATGGAAAGCTTTTTTTAGACAGCCTCGTTCTTATCTTCTATCTACCATAGAAATTACCCCAAAGCGACTCTTGCAAACCCTGTAACCTCCAAATTGGAATCAACAGATTTTACATATTGTGCAACACTTTGTTTGCTATCCTTTATAAAGTCCTGATTTACCAACGTATTGTCTTTGAAAAATCGCTTTATCTTACCTTTTGCGATATTATCCAACATTGCCTCTGGCTTACCTTCTTGACGTAATTGGTCTTTGGCTATTTCAATCTCTTTTTCAATTATGGATTGGTCAACACCATCTTCGTTCAATGCAACGGGATTCATTGCCGCAGCTTGCATTGCAACATCTTTTGCAGCTACTGCAGCTCCATCAACATTGGCAGATAGACCAACTAAAGTGGCAATTTTGTTCCCGGCATGAATGTATGAGCCAACAAATGGAGCGTTCAATTTCTCAAAACTTCCTATTTCTATTTTTTCGCCGATAACACCGGTTTGTTCGGTCAATTTTTCAGCAACGGTCATTCCATTAAAAGATGTACTTAAAAATGAATCTTTTGTATCATGGCTCAAAGCCAGATCAGCCAGATCATTGGCCAACGTCACAAAAGTTTCATTTTTGGCAACAAAGTCAGTTTCACAATTCAGGGATATGATAACACCACTGGAATTATCTGAACTTACTTTTGCGATAGCCGCACCTTCAGAGGAATCTCTGTCCGCTCTTTTTGCGGCAACTTTTTGGCCTTTTTTTCTTAGGATTTCTATTGCCTTTTCAAAATCACCATCGGCTTCGACCAAAGCATTTTTGCAATCCATCATACCAGCTCCGGTAGTCTTTCTTAATTTATTTACTTCTGCGGCGGTAATCTTTGCCATTTTTTTCGCTATTTAAAATTTATATAAAGTAAAATACTATTTGAGTATGCTGTTTTAGTAGAGCGTTAAATTGAATCTGGATTATTCAACTCCACCCTTAACACTGTCTTGCCACTCCTTTAAATCGTCCCATTTACCATCAGCAGCCATTTTTGCTTGTTTGGGCCAAGTGGTAGGGTCAAGATGTGCCATTCTGGAACTTGCTTCTGTCAAGACCTCCTTAATTTTTTCAGGGTCTGCTTTTGCAAGTGCTGCATAAGTATCAATACCGTTATTGGTCAATGCTTCTGCAGCTTTTGGGCCAATACCTTCTATTTTTGTAAGGTCGTCAGCTTTGGCAGGCTTGGCTTTCTTGGTTTTGGGCTCTTCCTCTTTTGCTTTGGTTGTAGTTTCTTTTTTAGCTTTAGGTTCTTTTGCTACTGTTTCCTTGGCGGGAGCAGTATTTTCTTTTTCCTCAGCAGCTTTGTCCTTAACTACCTCTTTAATTGGAGCACTTTCCTTTTTAGCTTCTGGTTTTTTAGTCTCTGCTGGAGTTTCGTCTTTAGCCGTGGTAGATGCTTCTTTGGCTTCAGCTTTTCCATCTTGCTTCTCGTTTTTACGCTCTGATAATCCTTCGGCAACTGCATTTGTTACCTCTGTCATGATGATCTCAATGGATTTTCCAGCATCGTCGTTAGCAGGGATTACGTAGTCGATAGGTCTTGGATCAGAATTGGTATCGATCATCGCAAAAATTGGAATGTTTAATTTCTGTGCTTCTTTTACAGCAATATGCTCTCGCATGGTATCAACGATGAAGATGGCACCTGGCAATCTGGTCATATCAGAAATAGAACCTAAGTTTTTTTCCAATTTTGCTCTTAAACGGTCAACTTGTAGGCGTTCTTTTTTAGAAAGCGTGTTAAAAGTTCCATCTTTTTTCATTCGGTCTATAGATGCCATTTTTTTGACAGCTTTACGAATGGTCACAAAATTGGTCAACATTCCCCCTGGCCATCTTTCAGTGATGTAGGGCATATTAACGTTGGATACTTTTTCAGCAACGATATCCTTTGCTTGTTTTTTTGTGGCTACAAAAAGAATTTTTCTTCCCGATGCTGCAATTTTTTTAAGGGCTTCATTTGCCTCTTCCAGTTTTGCAACTGTTTTGTAGAGATTGATAACGTGAATTCCGTTACGCTCCATATAAATATATGGAGACATGTTTGGATTCCACTTTCTTGTGAGGTGGCCAAAATGCACCCCTGCTTCTAATAAGTCTTTAACTTCAGCTTTACTTGCCATTTTTCTGTAATTAGTTTACGTTCCGTTGTATTAGCAATGGAAAGGTGGTCACAAAAGCTGTTCGCCCTCCCCATTTAGATGCTAAA
Organism: Flagellimonas maritima; assembly: GCF_003269425.1. Taxonomy (NCBI): domain Bacteria; kingdom Pseudomonadati; phylum Bacteroidota; class Flavobacteriia; order Flavobacteriales; family Flavobacteriaceae; genus Flagellimonas; species Flagellimonas maritima. Next base: position 2,293,458 of record NZ_CP030104.1, read on the forward strand.
CTAAATTCCAAAAAGTCGATTTTTGCTCTTTGGAACAACAACAACTTGGTTAAAAATTAACCCTGAAATTTTTCAGGGTTTTCAATGAACTTCATCCTAAATTAAATTCAGGATATCTTATAATTGAATATCGAAACAAGTCCGATATGTCATTAACGTTTAGAGAACTGGAATTTTTTACGTGCTTTCTTTTGACCGAATTTCTTTCTTTCCACCATCCTTGGATCTCTAGTAAGAAGGCCTTCAGGCTTAAGAACACTTCTGTTCTCTTCATTTATTTCGCACATCACTCGAGATAATGCCAAACGAATGGCCTCAGCTTGTCCGGTTATACCACCACCATATACGTTTACCTTTACATCATAGCTATCTTCGTTTTCCGTAAGTGCGAAAGGCTGCTTTACCTTATATTGCAAAGTAGCTGTGGTAAAATAATCTTCTAAATCTTTTTTGTTTATTGTGATGTTTCCTTTTCCTTCAGAAACATATACTCTTGCAACAGCAGTTTTTCTTCTGCCAATCTTATGAACCACTTCCATTATTTGTAGTCGTTTAAGTTTATTGCCTTGGGTTTTTGTGCTTCTTGACCATGTTCTGATCCAACGTATACTTTTAGGTTTCTGAAAAGTTCAGCACCTAGTTTGTTTTTGGGAAGCATTCCCTTGACCGATTTCTCAATGATTCTTTCGGGGTGTTTATCCAATAACTCTTTAGCTGTAGTGGATCTCTGTCCTCCAGGATAACCAGTATAGCGTAAATAGGTCTTATCTTCCCATTTGTTGCCGGTCATGGTTATTTTCTCAGCATTGATAACTATAATATTATCGCCACAATCAACATGGGGCGTAAAATTTGGCTTATGTTTTCCTCTAAGTAACCTTGCTACTTTTGACGCAAATCTTCCTAACGTTTCCCCTTCAGCATCAACCAATAACCATTGTTTGTCAACGGTAGCTTTATTGGCAGAAATAGTCTTATAACTTAATGTATCCACTTCTAGAATGTTATTGAATTAAAAATCTATCCCGATTAACGGGCTGCAAATGTACAATTATTAGATTGAATTACAAATGCCTGATTAAGAATATTTTTACTTTTTTAGGACCAATTCCATTGCTGAGAATCCAATACTTTATTCTTGATTGATTTTTGTTAAAAAGCAAAATGAAATTTTAACGGACTGTAACTATTTTGATTTTGATAGGTCTTTAAGTTGACTAATCAAATCAAAAACGAACACGGTGAAAAAACTAATCATATTCTTCACACCTTTATTATTATCATTTTTTGCTAATGCCCAAGATTCAACACAAATTGTAAAGAAGAAAATTTATGTAACAAAACGGGTTGAAGGAACAGCACCTCCTGAAGTTGATGGCCTATTGAATGACATGGTTTGGAATTCGGTTGAATGGGGAGGGGATTATATAGAACTCCAACCTGATGAAAACACCCCGCCCAGCGAGCAAACCAAATTTAAAATAGTTTATGATAGCAAAAACCTATATATAGGAGTACGTTGTTATGATGCGGATCCAAATAAAATTGAAAGGCGATTATCCAGGAGAGACGGTTTTGAAGGGGACTGGGTAGAATTCAATATAGACAGTTATCATGACAAGCGTACCGCTTTTTCTTTTACCGTTACCGCAGCTGGTGTTAAGGGAGATGAGTTTGTTTCAAATAATGGGAATAACTGGGACAGTAGCTGGAACCCAATTTGGTACACAAAAACAAATATTGATGAGGAAGGGTGGACTGCTGAAATAAGGATTCCACTTAGCCAGTTAAAATTTGGAGATGCAGAGGAACAAATTTGGGGACTACAGTCCACACGAATGTTTTTTAGAGAAGCGGAGCGTTCACTTTGGCAACGAAAACCTATAGACCAACCTGGATGGGTAAGCGAATTTGGTGAGTTGCACGGACTAAAAAAAGTGGAGCCCCAAAAGCAATTGGAAATTCAACCCTACACCGTCACAAGTGGGGAAACCTATGAGGCCGAAGACGGAAATCCCTTTAGGGATGGTAGTGAAAGTGACATTACAGTAGGATTGGATGCCAAGATTGGAATAACCAATGATTTAACTGTTGACTTAACGGTAAATCCAGACTTTGGACAAGTAGAAGCAGACCCTTCTGCCATAGCCTTGGACGGTTTCCAGATTTTCTTTAGGGAGCAACGCCCCTTCTTCGTAGAGAACAAAAATATCTTTGACTTTAATGTTTCGGAATCGGAAGCAGGGAATACCTTTGGATTTGATAATGTCTTTTACTCAAGAAGAATAGGTAGAAGTCCGCAGGGATCTCCAGATACCAATGATAATGAATTCGTAGAACAGCCAGATAATACACCTATCATTGGCGCCGCTAAATTTAGTGGTAAAACCAAGAACGGATTGGCCATAGGGGTTTTGGAAAGTGTTACTGCAAAACGTTATGCAGTAATTAGTCAAGAGGATGGAACGCGGAGAAAAGAAGTAGTTGAACCTTTGACAAACTATTTTGTCGGAAGGCTTCAGAAAGACTTTAACGATCGAAACTCATATATAGGTGGAATTTTTACGGCCACGAACAGGGATGATCTAACAACAGAACTGAACTTTCTCCATAAATCCGCTTATACTGGCGGGATTGACTTTAAACACCAATGGCACAACAGGGACTGGTATGTTGAAGGAAATGTCATAGTGAGCCATGTGATGGGAAGCGAGGAGGCAATAAAAAACACCCAAGAATCCATTACCCATCTTTTTCAACGGGTAGATGCGGACCACGTGGCCGTGGATTCCACTAGAACTTCACTATCGGGTAGTGGCGGAAATGTTCAAATAGGTAAAATAGGCAATGGTCATTGGCGGTTCGAGTCTGGAGGAACATGGCGTTCTCCAGAACTGGAACTCAATGACATTGGATTTCAACGCCAATCCGATGACATTCGCCATTATACTTGGATTGGATACCAAACGTTAAAACCTGATAGTACATTTAGAAGAGTGGGAATAAACTATAATCATTGGAGCACTTGGGATTTTAATGGAAACCACAATAGTTTGCGCTTTAACACCAACAGCTGGCAAAACTGGGCAAATAACTGGTTTTCAAATGTTGGATTCAATTATGCGCCTTTTCAATATTCAAATTTTGCACTTAGGGGCGGTCCGCGGTTAAGGTTGTCCCCAGAAATAAGTTTTTGGAACAGGGTCAGTACCGATGAACGAAAAAAATTATCCTTTAGCGTTTTCCACAGAGGAGAGAGGGCAATCGATAACTCATTCAAGTCTTATTTTGTTGAAGCGGGGTTTGCTTACCAGCCTATAAATGCATTGCGTATCTCCGCTTTTCCCTCATTGAGTACAAATAGGGACAAATTACAGTTTATCGATAATCTCGCTGAAGAAAATGGTTCACCAAGGTATCTCAACGGAGAGATTGAACAAAGGACCCTAAGTATGTCGTTTCGTTTAAACTATACGATAAACCCAAATTTAACCATTCAATATTGGGGACAACCATTTATTTCTAGAGGTCGATATTCAAATTTTAAACATGTTACTGCGGCAACGGCAGAACGTTTTGAAGATAGGTTTATACAGTACGAAGGAAATCAGGTCTCATTGGCTGATGATACGTATTCAATTGATGAAAATATGGATGGGGTCGAGGATTTTAGCTTTGATGATCCCGATTTTTCATTCGTGCAGTTCCGTTCCAATCTGGTCGTTCGATGGGAGTATATTCCTGGGTCGGAAATTTTTCTGGTATGGTCCCAAGATGTCTCAAGGGACGGAAATCCATCAAAAGGTTTATTGACAAGTTTAGGCAACAATATATTTGGACAAAAACCACAAAATATCTTCTTATTAAAGGCTACATATAGATTTGTATTCTAAAGTATTCTATTTTTGCTGCACTATTTGAGGTTTTTTTACGTTATCTCTAATTAAAAACCTTCAAACTGACTAATATGAAAAAAAGCATAATAATTGTTTTTCTAGCTATTTTTACTGCATTTTCCTGTTCTACGGATAATGAAGATGATTCGGGTAACACACAGGAAACCACTATTAATTTATTGGGAACTTGGGTGCTGACCGATTTACGTATCGACGAAAACACCAATGATGACGATCTTAACTTTGCAAAACAACTCCTTGATGCCTTTTCTGCTTTGGATTGCGATATAGTAACCTTTACTTTTAGGAATGATAATACGGTAACTTCTGAAGATAAGACCAACTTTATAATTCAAAACGTAACGGCAGGTGCGGGTGGATTATCGGTTGATTGCCCAACCGAAAGCGTTTCAGAAACTACTACTTGGTCCCTGGACGGTGATCAGTTGACATTCATTAATGATGATCTGGAGGAAGAAACGATTACAATAGAATTGGAGGACGAAAACACTTTAATTATAGCGGGCTCAGATATAAATGCCAATAATTATACTGGTGCCGATGCAGTTTTTACAAAGCAATAAAAAAGACATATTCATCAAAAGCCCTGTACTTAAAAAGTATGGGGCTTTATTTTTTTGAGTGCATTTACCAAGGCTTCGTTTGCCTCTTGCGTACCTATAGTAATCCGTACTTTGCCCGGTGCCCCAAATTGTGAAACAGGTCTTACCATAATCCCCTCTGCCATTAATTTATCTGTAAAGTCAAACTCTGGAATGGGGGGCTCTACAATAAAAAAATTTCCTTGTGTGTGCCAGAACTTGATTCCAAGTGAAGTGAAGGCTTCAGATAGATATTTTCTCCCCTCACGAACGGTTTTTACTGTATTTTCAATGAACAATGAATCGCTCAAAGCACCAATTGCAGCTTCAATGGAAGTTATGGGGAGTAAAAAAGGTTTATGTATCTGCCGTATATAATTTGCAATAGTTGCCGTTGAATAACAATATCCAATCCGTTGGCCCGCCAAGCCATAGGTTTTTGAAAAACTGTTTATTGCAATAATGTTATGTCCCTCTTTTACAAACGGCAAGGCAGAAACGTAATCCTTTGCATCTGCAAAATGCCTATACACCTCATCAAAAACAACAACAATATTTTTAGGAATTCGATTTAAAAAATCTTCAAGAACTGGCTTTGGAACGTAAGTGCCCGTTGGGTTGTTTGGACTGGTCAAAAAGATAATTTTTGTCTTAGGGGTAATCGATCTGATAATTCCTTCAACATCCAAACTATAATCGGATTCTAAAAGTGGAACATCCACTTGTACAGCACCATACCATCTTGAAAATACGGAGTAAGGTAGAAAACAGGGATTGGAATAGATTACCTCATCGCCTTCCTTTATAAATGCCCTTAGCAGCATGTCAATGATTTCTGAACCACTATTGCCACAGATAAACTGATCCGCTACCAGTTGAGTATTAAAATCCGCAACCAAAGCTTCCCGTAACCTAATATCCGTTTGGTCAGGGTAAACATTCAAAATTTCTGCAGCTTTCTTTAGTGCTATCACAGCTTTTGGAGAAGCTCCCAATGGATTCTCATTTGAAGATAGTTTGTATATTTTCTTGTTGGAAGCAGGTATGTTTTTTCCGCCCCTATATACTTCTTTCGGTTCCAAATACGACTTGAATATAGACTCGATTCCGTTGTTCATCAATCTAATTTTTCAGCATATAGCAATGTGGCCAAGGCTTTCTCAGTATCGTTGTTCTCCAGTATCTGTTTAGATAGCCAGTGAAGTTCCTTTTTAAGCCTTTCAGGAGTTCCGCTCAATTTTTTCTTAAGCATTTTTATCTCATCATTATTACCCACTTGTTCTATTTCTTCTAGGGAGGGAAGCTTTTCCAAATTTCCCAACCTACCTAAATTATTGCCCGTAAGGACATCACTGTTACGAACACTTTCTGGAAGTTGGTCAACACCAATGCCTTTGCTTCTGATAGGTTTGGGAATTTCAAAAAGAGAACTTCCACTTGCTCTAGTGTACCAACTTCCCCCCATTCTTCCTACCAAATCCAATTTTAGGGGATCTAATTTTCCTTCTTCATCCAAATACTTATTGTTGATGTGAATCAGTTCCACTTTTGCCAAAATAAGATTGCCCGCACCAGGTTTTTCCGCCAGTTCTATAACTTGGTCAACGGTACACTCAAAAGAAACAGGTGCTTCAGCAACACGTGGTGGCCTCACCTTTTCACTGGAAATTTCCGTTAACCCGGATTTAGTGAATTCGTTCACACCTTTTTCATATGCAGTGCTGGACAAGGACATCTGTTCAATAATTGAATGATCAACGATATTGATAACAACTTCTGGGACTTCCTTAATATTTTGGTGGGAGTGTTTTAATGAATTATCGCGACCACTACGTGCAGGAGAGAAAATCATTATTGGGGGATTGGAACTAAAGACATTAAAAAAACTAAAAGGGCTAAGGTTCACATTGTCTTCCAAATCGACCGTACTTGCAAAGCAAATAGGTCTCGGGGCTACCGCATTGAGCAAATATGCATGCAATTCTGGTTGTGATATTGTATTGGGGTCAATGGTTTTTACTTTCATTATTTTACCTATAAAAGGTGGCTGAGCGGAGTCGAAGCCACATAAATATTTATTCAGACCTGTAGCTTGGACTCCGCTCAGCTAACATACATATATTATTTTGCTGGAAGAATTTTAGCTGAAACTTCTCCAAACCCAACACGAACGCCATCTTTTTCTGAGTAGCCCCGCATGGTTACGGTATCTCCATCATTAATGAATTTTCGCTCTGTCCCATCATTCATTTTAATAGGTTTTGTACCCATCCAGGCAAGTTCCAACATAGAACCGTATGAGTTTTCATCTTTGCCTGAAATTGTTCCAGAACCGTAAAGGTCACCAACATTGATATTGCAACCATTTATGGTATGATGTGCCAATTGTTGCACCATATTCCAATACATGTATTTAAAATTGGAATGACATACCGTTTTTTCGTCACTACCTTCAGGAGTTATCCCAACTTTCAATTGGATGTCATAATTTTTTTGTCCTTCGTATTCCAAATAGGGCAGTACCTTGGGTTCTTGTTGTGGTCCGGACACCCTAAAAGGCTCAAAGGCTTCCAGCGTAACTACCCAAGGGGAAATATGTGATGCAAAGTTTTTCGCCAAAAATGGCCCCAACGGTACGTACTCCCATTTTTGAATATCGCGTGCCGACCAATCGTTCAATAGCACCATGCCAAAAATGTAATCCTCTGCATCATTTGTAGCAATGGACTCTCCCACTTCTGTGCTTTTTCCAGTGATAAAACCCATTTCCAATTCAAAATCCAATCGAGCAGAGGCTTGAAAAACAGGTGAAGACGCGTCTTTTGGCAATACTTGTCCTTTTGGTCTGTGAATAGATTCTCCACTGACTACAATTGAACTTGCGCGTCCATGATAGCCAACTGGAATGTGCTTCCAGTTCGGTAGCAAAGCATTTTCTGGATCACGGAACATTTTGCCCACATTGGTAGCATGCTCAATGCTGGAGTAAAAGTCCGTGTAATCCCCTATTGCAACGGGCATATGCATATTGGCTTTGGACTGTGGCACAAAAAGCTCAGGCTTGCCTGCCAATACGGAATCATCATCCTTTAACCAGTGCTGAATATCGACCCTTACTTTTTTGGTAATAGACTTTCCCAGCGCTATAAAATCGTTAAGGGTATCTTTTTCAAGTACTGCTGTATTAAAATCAAATACATCCAGTTCAGCTACAGCAGCCAAGTCCAAAATGTGGTCACCAATGGCTATTCCAGCTCTTGGGGTTCTATCTACGGTTGAAAAAATTCCAAAGGGGATGTTATGGATTGAAAAATCTGAATTTTCAGGTATGTTTATAATCATTCTTTAAATGGATGTTAGAAGTGAGACTATAGATATGAGATTTTTTTTGTTATCTAGTCTTATTTTATATGTTCTTGCTGTACTCACCCTTTGCGGGAGTTAGAGGGGGCATCTAACCAGGATTTATAATATTTTCCGTCATCAATTTTCAAGGCATTTTCTGTAATCTGTAAAGGTTTGAAGGTGTCTATCATTACCGCCAATTCCTCGGTCTTTGTTTTACCGATACTTGCCTCGTAGGTTCCAGGGTGCGGCCCGTGCGGAATCCCTGCCGGATGTAATGAAATATAACCTGGTCCTATTCCTGTTCTGCTCATAAAATCACCATCTACATAATACAAGACCTCATCAGAATCTATGTTCGAGTGATTGTATGGTGCGGGAATGGATTTGGGATGATAATCGTACAATCTTGGACAGAACGAACAAATGACAAAAGCTCCCGTCTCAAAGGTTTGATGCACTGGTGGTGGTTGGTGTACCCTGCCAGTAATCGGCTCAAAATTATGGATTGAAAAGCCGAAAGGAAAGTTATAGCCATCCCATCCCACAACATCAAAAGGATGTGTTGCGTAAACCAGATGATGTAACATGCCTTGCTTTTTTACTTTCATGACAAACTCACCTTTTTCGTCGTGTGTCTGTAAATCTTGGGGCAGTTTATAATCGCGCTCGCAAAAAGGGGAATGTTCCAGTAACTGTCCAAACCAATTGCGATATCGTTTTGGAGTGTAGATGGGATGAAAGGACTCTGCATATAAAATACGGTTGTCCTCTGTATCAAATTCAATCTGATAAATCATCCCTCTTGGAATGATAAGGTAATCTCCATACTCAAAAGGTATGTTTCCGAGAAATGTTTTTAATGTTCCGGTTCCCTTATGAATAAAGAGCATCTCATCAGCATCTGAGTTTTTATAGAAATATTCCGTTAGCGATTTTTTAGGTGCTGCGAGGCCTATATGAACATCACTATTAACAAGCATCGGTTCACGAGACTCCAGAAAATCGTCCTTGGGAGCTATATTAAAACCAATAAGCTTTCGAGATTTTATGTGCTTTGCCTCGGCTATTTTAGGACTTAGGTCAATAGCCTCATTAATTTCCTTTATCTGTGTAGGTCTATGCACGTGATACAATAAGGATGACATTCCATCAAAACCAATGGTGCCAAACAATTGTTCATAATAAAGGCTGCCATCTGGCTTCTCAAATTGCGTATGTCGCTTTTGCGGAATTTTCCCTAATTTATGGTAAATCGGCATTTTTTAGATTTTAAATTCAGAGTTCAGAGTTCAGAGTTCAGAGTTCAGAGTTCAGAGTTCAGAGTTCAGAGTTCAGAGTTCAGAGTTCAGATTTCAGAGTTCAGAGTTCAGGTCATCATAACCAACAACTATATAACTTAAAACTCTTAACTTATTAATGTAGCGTTCCTCTTAATTCTTGTTCCCGTTCTATGGCTTCAAACAATGCTTTAAAGTTACCTTTTCCAAATGATTGTGCACCTTTTCGCTGAATGATTTCAAAAAACATAGTGGGTCTTGGCTCTACAGGTCGTGTAAAAATCTGCAATAGATAACCTTCATCATCGCGATCTACCAAAATACCCAATTCTTTAAGTGGTGCAATGTCCTCATCAATTTTACCTACGCGATCCAAAACTACATCATAATAGGTGTCGGGTACTTTTAGGAATTCCACACCACGACTTTTTAAATTCTTTACAGTTTGGATAATGTTATCTGTGGCTACAGCTATATGTTGCACACCTTCTCCTTCATAGAAGTCCAAGTACTCTTCAACCTGTGATTTTTTCTTGCCCTCTGCCGGTTCATTTATGGGAAATTTGATTCTACCGTTTCCATTGCTCATTACCTTGCTCATCAAAGCGGTGTAATCTGTGGAAATATCTTTGTCATCAAAAGAAAGTATTTGTGTAAAGCCCATGACATTCTCATAAAAATTGACCCATTCGTTCATTCGGTTCCAGCCAACATTTCCCACCATGTGATCCACATACTTTAAACCTGTAGAGGATGGGCTATAATCAGGCGTTTCCCATTTTCTAAAGCCAGGCATAAAGATTCCATTGTAATCCTTTCGCTCTACAAAAATATGTACGGTCTCGCCATAGGTATAAATCCCGGAACGAACTATTTTTCCAGTTTTATCTTCTTCGGTTTTTGGTTCCATATATGATTTTGCGCCACGCTCTACTGCGGCATTATAGGCATAAGCAGCGTCATCTACCCATAATGCAACAACTTTAACGCCATCACCATGTTGATCGATATGCCTTCCGATATCAGTTCCGCTTTTTAATGGAGAAGTCAAAACAAGGCGAATTTTATCCTGTATCACGACATAACTTTCCCTATCCTTCAGCCCTGTCTCCAGTCCCGCATAGGCCAATGATTGAAAACCAAAGGCAGTCTTATAAAAATGCGCGGCTTGTTTGGAATTGCTAACATAGAGCTCCAAATAATCTGTACCGTTGATCGGCATGAAATCTTTAGCGGTATCATGTATTTTTGGTAACGTGGAAGTGGACATGGTAAATTAAATTTAAGAGTTATTCGAAAATATTGTTGCTTATGCAACAAAAATAGTAATTTTGAATTACGAAAAAGACTTTAATAAGAAAAGTTTAAGTAAAAATAATGGTCGTTTTAAGTGTAGTCGAGAAACGGATAGTTATTTGCCAAGCATCTTGACTGTGCTCGATGTGACTTTTGGATGAAAATACAAATATGCTCAATCAAATAGATGAAATATCAGGAATAGGATTGCATTTGGATATGGTCCTTCGCAAAGTGCAAGACGCATATTTGAGAAAATTCAGGGAACTAAATATTAATCTTACGATTGAGCAATGGGTTGTTTTGTATCGTATCTACCAATTGGGCGAAGAGGTTTCACAATCCGATATTGTAAAGTCAAATTTTCGTAATCGTGCTACTACTTCAAGGGTTATAGGTGGTCTAGAACGAAAGAATTGGATAACCAAGAACCGTTTTAATGGAGATTTGAAACGTTTTAAGCTAGAGCTGACCTCCAAAGGACATAGCATTATCCTTCAGATTGAACCACACGCCAATTTACTTCGAAAAAAAGCAATTGAAGGACTGGATACTATCGAATTTGAAACTTTTTTGAAAGTCTTGGACCAAATAGGGGAGAATTATCAGGAGTAAGTTATTTTACCGATCTAGGAATCAATTCTTCATTTTTATCAAAATCCAAGGTGTAGTACGTAAAATTCAGGTTTTTTAGTTCTGCATATTTCAGTACAAGAATATGCCCGGTAATTGGATAATATTTTGAGCTATTGTCTTTCTTTTTTCCATTCTTGGATATTTCACTATCATTCAAAAGTTTTCTTCGCTGGGCGTTGGTAATGCTTATGGTTTCAAGTCCTCCATCGCTACTTAGTTCGTAATCGACCAAAATACCATCATATAGGTAAGAATTCCCGTTCAGCTCTAGAATAGCGTCTATAAAAACAAACTCTATATCTTCAACACTGTCTTCTTCCAGAATTATTTCTGCTCTTGGAAAGTCGAAAAACTCTCCTTTCAAAATATAGTGCCATGAGTTTTGGAACCTAAAGAACTTAAATCTCCTATCCCACCTTTTGCTGCGCACCAGTCTTTTTATGAGATATCCAGAAAAGCTAGCGACTAGGAACATGGATACATTGTAAATCAAAACCCTAACTGAACTGTTTTCAAGATTCTGAAAAGATTCTTCTGAAGGATTGGAAGACACAATGTCTCCTAGTGTGTAAAGATCAACGTGGAAACCGATAAGTCTGGCCGAAAAATACCAGAGAAACTGAAAGAACAGACTGGGAAGTATGGTTGCTATAAAGATTGCAAAAAATGTTTCCTTAAAGTATTCTCTAGAAAATTCTTCTGTATAATAGAATCTTCTAAATAAGATTCCGGGAATAAGCAAGAAAAATAAAACCAACGTTGATAGGGCAATACTCATTAAGCACTTTTCAGCTTTTCGGCCTCTGCATCTATCCTATTTTTTGTTTCCTTGGATAATTTTATGGTAGAATGTTCATTATGGCGAAGTGCCCTAACGGCATCAGCTAATTTTTTTGAATCCTTGGGACTGTTCAAAATGATGCTTACCCTCCTGCTGGTCAAAGGGGAATCCGTATTCCAAAAGGAGATGTTTCTTTTGTCTATTTGTTCTTTTTTGTTCGACATCTACTGTAAAATTAGAACAAAATTCTTATTGATTGCTATAATTCAATAAAAAATATAGGATTAGTCGTTACATTTTCAAGCTATTACCATTTAAGCATTAGAATTACTCCCAAGTTTTTTCTCCGGTTTTTCATTGGGTTGGTCATAGCCTGAAAGAAATCAAGATACCAGAGCCAAAACAAAAACGATAAAAAAAACATCCAATTTCTTAGGTCTGTTAGCGCAGCGGTCTAATGCGCCTCTAACCAATTGTCACCAATCCCCACTTCCACATCTAAAGGAACTGCAAGCGTGTAGGCATTTTCCATTTCAATTTTTATCATGTTTTTTACATCCTCCAGTTCCGGTTTGTAGGCATCAAAAACCAATTCATCGTGTACCTGTAACAACATTTTCGTTTTGTAGTTTCCTTCAGAAAGTTTCTTGTGAATATTAATCATGGCGATTTTGATGATATCCGCTGCACTTCCTTGAATAGGTGCATTTACCGCATTTCGTTCCGCAGCACCGCGAACGACCGCATTGCTGCCATTAATGTCCTTTAAATACCTGCGTCTTCCCAAAACAGTCTGTACATAACCATTGTCTCTGGCAAAATCTACCTGTTCACCCATATAATTACGCAGTTTGGGATAAGTTTTATAATAGGTTTCTATAAGTTCTTTGGATTCGGCACGTGTTAAATCCGTTTGGTTGCTGAGCCCAAATGCCGAAACACCATAAATGATTCCAAAATTTACTGTTTTTGCATTACTACGCTGTTCACGGGTGACCTCGTCAATAGGTACATTGAACACTTTGGAAGCTGTTGAGGCATGAATATCCTCTCCATTTTTAAAGGCTTCAATCATTGTATCCTCCTCGCTCAAAGCCGCAATTATCCGCAATTCTATCTGGGAATAATCAGCTGCCAACAATGTATAGTTTTCATCACGCGGAATAAAGGCTTTTCTAACCTGTCGCCCACGTTCCGTTCTAATTGGAATATTCTGCAAATTTGGATTATTGCTACTTAGCCTTCCCGTAGCAGCAACAGTTTGCATATAATCTGTATGTACACGTTTTGTTTTTGTCTCCACTTGCTCAGGGAGTGCATCAACATAGGTACTTTTTAATTTGGCAAGCCCTCGGTAGTCCAACACATTTTTAATGATTTCATGATTCTTGGCCAAATAGGAGAGTACATCTTCAGCAGTGGAGTATTGCCCTGTCTTGGTTTTTTTTGGTTTATCCACCAATTTCAATTTATCAAAAAGGATTTCGCCCAATTGTTTTGGTGAAGCAATATTGAATTCCTCGCCCGCGGCTTTATAGATTTTTTGTTCCAGATTTTTGATGTCGACATCAAGAACGGTTGATAATTCCTTCAAAAAATCTTCATCAAGATTTATACCCTCGGTTTCCATGTCCGCCAAAACTCTTAGTAGGGGAATTTCAATACTTTCAAAAAGCTCCTCGGTCTTTGCTTCTAAAAGCTCAGGTCTAAATTGTTGCGCTAATTGTAAAGTAATGTCGGCATCTTCAGATGCATATTCGGTTTGCTTTTCCAAAGGGACCTGTCGCATGCTCAATTGGTTTTTTCCTTTTTTGCCGATAAGTTCTGTAATGGAAACTGGAGTATAGTTGAGATACGTCTCTGCAAGCACGTCCATATTATGGCGCATATCCGGATTGATGAGGTAATGTGCCAGCATGGTATCGAACAATTTTCCCTTTACTTCAATACCATAATTTTTCATCACTTTGATATCGTACTTTAGGTTTTGCCCAATTTTTTCTATGGCTTCAGATTCAAAGAAAGGCCGAAGTTCCTCTAAAATTCCCAAAGCTGTTACTTTATCTTCTGGGATAGGGATATAAAATCCTTTTTTGGCTTCCCAGCTAAAAGCAATTCCCACCAGTTCGGCCTCCAACGGATTAAGGGACGTTGTTTCTGTATCAAAACAGACCGATTTTTGCTGCATCAATTTTTCCATAAAAAGTTTTATGGACAAACCCTCCTTAACAGTTTGATAAAAATGTGGTACTTCTGTAATAGTCTGTCTGCTATTTATGTCCTTAATAGTGGCAGCAGCTTCAGAAGGGTTCCCCCCAAATAAAGTAAACTGTCCACTCCCCGCTACTTTTGCCTGTTGTTTGGCAGTAGGCGTGCTGGTCACTTGGGTAACAGTTTCGGTTTCACCGGAAAAAATCTTTAAGAACTGCTCTTTTAGCCTTCTAAATTCCAGCTCTTCAAAGATTTGCTGCACCTTTTCTGCATCGGGTTCGCACATTTCAAAATCGTCCGCGTTAAAGGTAACTTCGCAATCTATCTTTATCTCGGCCAATTTTCGGGACAATCTTCCCAACTCTGCGTTTTCCTCAACTTTCTCCTTCATTTTTCCTTTTAGCTTATCGGTGTTTGCCAATAGTCCTTCCATGGATTCAAATTGCTCAAGGAATTTTTTTGCGGTTTTATCGCCTACGCCAGGCAAACCGGGAATATTGTCACTGGCATCGCCCATCATGCCCAGATAGTCTATCACTTGTTCTGGCCTTTCTACCCCAAATCTTTTCTGTACTTCGGGAATTCCCCATATTTCTATTCCGTTACCCATTCTTGCGGGGCGATACATGAAAATGTTCTCAGAAACCAATTGGCCAAAATCCTTATCAGGAGTAACCATAAAAACCTTATAATCTTCTTTTTCTGCCTGTTTGGCCAAAGTGCCAATCAAGTCGTCCGCTTCATAACCTTCCAATTCTACCACGGGAATTTTCATTGCGTTCAGAATTTGTTGGATATATGGAATCGCTATTCTAATAGCATCTGGCGTTTCGTCACGATTGGCTTTATATTCTTCGAACATTTCCGTGCGCTCCACACTTCCACCTTTATCAAAAGCAACCGCCAAGTGATCTGGTTTTTCTCGTTTTATAACATCAAATAGTGAATTCATAAAACCCATTATCGCCGAGGTGTCCATTCCTTTGGAATTGATTCTGGGATTTTTTATAAGGGCATAGTAACCGCGAAAAATTAAAGCGTAGGCATCTAAAAGAAAGAGTCTTTTTTGGTCAGGCATATTTTATGATCATTGTTGTTATTGAAAGTTTTTAAAAGTACAAAGTTTGTATTGAAAGAAACCACCCAAAATGGAAATTGTGCAGCCCGTTAAATCGCTATTAAACCTATAAGGGCGAAAATGAAAAGAAATATCTTTACAAAAAAGTTTGATGCGTATTTTCATTGCCATTACATTTTTGGTTTTTGCATACTACACCTTTCAAGCAATTAGGACGCTGGTAAAAAACTCAGTAGTACGGATAATATATTGGGTTCTCATTGCTGTGGTGTTGACATACTTTGTTTTCGAAATTGCACTGGATATCTCCAACGTTTTCATAATCCATGAAAAACTAATGGGTTTTGCACTTTTTCTCGCGCTCTATATTTTTTTGATGCTCACCAGTTTTTCAATGCTTTTTGAGGATATTGTTCGTTTTGGGAATGCGCTAATAAAAATGCGCAAATCGGAAACCTTTACAATTCCTTCAAGAAGGGGTTTTATTTCAAAATTTGCATTGGGTATAGCGGCCATACCCTTCTCGACTTTGGTGTACAGCATTTATAAAGGGAGATACAATTTCAGAATATTCGATTACTTGCTCACCTTTGAAGATTTACCGCAAAACTTTAATGATTATAAGATCGTGCACATATCTGATTTTCATTGTGGTGGATTGGACAATTATGACGAAGTCCGCAATGCCATCAAACTAATAAATGACCAGCAAGCTGATATGATTTTGTTCACTGGCGATTTTGTAGATAGAAGGGCAAATGAGATCGATGATTGGAAATCATTGTTTTCATCACTTAAGGCCAAAGATGGCAAATATTCAATCCTTGGTAACCACGATTATGCAAATTACGTGGATTGGCCTACGCTTGAAGAGAAACAGGCCGATTTTGAACTGTTAAAACGTCATCAAAAAGAGATGGGCTTTGATTTACTTTGTAATGAAAATAGAATTTTGTCAAAGAACGGACAAAACCTCTCCCTAATTGGGGTTGAATACTGGGGATATGACAGTTTATTGAGAGAGGGTGATTTGGATCAAGCTTTCTCTGGACTAGAAACAGAGAGCTTTAAGATTGTAATGACCCATGATCCAACTCATTGGCAGTATAGGGTAGTTGACCATGAAGTACATATTCCGCTTACGCTTTGTGGCCATACCCATGGCATGCAATTTGGAATAGAAGTACCGGGGAAATTTAAATGGACGCCTGTAAGGCATGGTTTTAAATATTGGGCCGGCTTGTACAAAGAGAAGAACCAGTATTTAAATGTAAATAGAGGTTTTGGATACGCTGGATTTCCGGGAAGATTGGGTATTTGGCCCGAAATCTCGGTAATTACTTTAAAAAAATCGAATTCTTAATAGGTAAAAATGGTCGATTTATTCGTTTAATCAGATAAATTCGTAAAAAAAAATTTATGCTCCGCTGGATTATTTTCTTCATCATTTATTTGGTATTGGGTTTTTATTCTTTTCAAGCTGTAAAAACGGCATCTCGATACCCATGGGTGCACTATCTATTTATTGCTTTATATATACTTGTCATCGCAAATTTTTTATATCAGTTTATGGGTACGGATGGTGGTAGGGTATTAAGTAGGCCCAAAAGTTATGCTTTCGGATTTCTGTTGGCGATGCTTGCCTTTCAAATAATTACCATCATATTTCTTTTTAGTGAAGATATTTTCAGGCTCCTTTTGGGGGTTTATCAAAAAATTTTCAGCACCGAAAAAGAATTTAGCATACCATCCAGAAGAAGGTTCTTAAGTTTGATAGCCCTTGG
Organism: Flagellimonas maritima; assembly: GCF_003269425.1. Taxonomy (NCBI): domain Bacteria; kingdom Pseudomonadati; phylum Bacteroidota; class Flavobacteriia; order Flavobacteriales; family Flavobacteriaceae; genus Flagellimonas; species Flagellimonas maritima. Next base: position 2,310,367 of record NZ_CP030104.1, read on the forward strand.
TGTTGCAGCGTTGCCTTTTGGTGCATTGCTTATGGGAATGTACAAGGGTAAATATAATTACAAAGTATTAAAATATCAATTGGAATTTGATGATCTTCCTGATGCTTTTGATGGTTACCGGATCACCCAAATATCAGATGTTCACAGTGGTAGCTTTGATAACCGAAAGAAAGTTGCTTATGGGGTAGATTTGATTAACAAACAGCAAAGTGATGTTATCTTGTTTACTGGTGATATGGTAAACAACAAAACGGAGGAAATGAGACCTTGGGCCGATTTATTTTCCACGTTAGAGGCTAAGGGTGGAGTTTATTCTGTTTTGGGGAATCATGATTATGGCGATTACGTTGATTGGGAATCGGAAGCCGAGAAAAAGCAGAATCTGAAAGATTTGAAAGCTCTTCAAAAAGAGATGGGATTTGATCTTTTGCTGGACTCACATAGGTATTTGGAAAAAGATGGTGATAGGATCGCACTGCTTGGTGTCGAAAATTGGGGCAGGGGCGGTTTTAAAAAAGCAGGGGATCTTGAAAAAGCCAAAGAAGGGGTTGCCAAAGATGACTTTAAGATTTTGATGAGCCATGATCCTTCGCACTGGGAAGACGTGGTAATCAATGATGACTATCACTTTCACCTAACGTTAAGTGGGCATACACATGGAATGCAGTTTGGAGTAGAAATTCCTGGGTGGATTAAATGGAGCCCTGTAAAATGGCGATATAAGTATTGGGCGGGTATCTACGAAGAGCTTGGTCAGTTCATAAATGTGAATCGTGGATTCGGTTTTATTGGTTATCCCGGCAGGGTCGGTATTTGGCCCGAGATTTCCGTGATTACCCTTAAAAAGAAAGGTTTAACTTGAATTTAACGCATATCTTCCTGTTCTGAATTAAAGTGAAACATAGATTTTAACAAAATTTCTTACTTTTGGTCGGTAAACCGAAGAAATATACATGTCTAAATTTGGTGAACTTATCGATTTGAAAGTACCGGTCTTACTGGACTTTTATGCAGAATGGAACGATCAATCCACATCAATGCACCCTGTGTTGCGCGACGTTGCAGCAGCTCTTGGCGACAAGGGAAAAGTTATTAAAATTGATGTTGATAAAAATAAAGAGCTCTCACAGGCTCTCAGAATCAAAGGTCTGCCCACACTAATGATATATAAAAAAGGCGAAATGGTCTGGCGACAGAGCGGGGAGCAGGACGCCAATACTTTAATAGGCATTCTCAATGAATATATCTAAAGCGAGGTTTAAACCTCGCTTTTTTATTCCTCAATGGTAGAATTGTCTTTTACTGCCTCAATGGTATCAAGTGCTACAGAATCCTGTAGGTCTGGATCAGACATGGGTTGTTCTTCAAAATATTCTTCTTCATCGTCTCCCATGAATTGAGAAAATTTATCAATATATTCATTAAAAATGACCGTTTCGGATTCTGCCAAATCTCTATCCTGATTTTCAATAAGAATATCGATATTTCTACGATAAGCTTGCATATCTGCCAAAATATCATCAATTTTTTCATACTGTTCGTCCAAAGGAATGCCTGCGTAGTATTCTAAGCGATTTTGATAAATTTTCTTCAACTTTTCGAAGAGCGCTCTTGCTTTTTCCGTTTCACCAACCTTATAATAGCCATCAACAAAGGGCTCTACAAAAGCATAAAAATAAAAATGCTCCACTGGCATATTGGTCATGGCAATATCAATGACTTCTTTGGCTTTTTCAATTTTGTTTTCTGCAATCAACTTTTCCATTAATCTAGCTAGGTTGCTTCTAAAAGAGAGTCCTTGTGATCGTGTTTGTGGATCATGGTAGATTTTATCGCTACCAGAATTGCCCCATTCCCATTTTTTGACGATATCGTACATTAAATCGCTATCGATGCGTCCCATTTCAAAAGAGCTTTGATTTTTGGTCTTTATTGGGACCAATTTGTAAACCAATCCATCTAACTGAAGATAATCCTTCATCCAAATATATTCGGCACTATCAAAACTTCCTCCAGAAAAATAAATAGGCCTTTTCCAATCGTTGTTTGCAATTAGATCCAACATCAATATCCTGTTCTTGGGCAAAGCATTCTTTGGAAGGTCAATATCTATGTAATCCACTATTAATGCAGAATCTTTTTCTTTTACCAGTCCACTTTCCAAAACGTTTTGTTTATTGACTGGGATTCTGATTTTATTGGTAGGATAGTAAACGATATCCAAATTACTTTCGGGATAGCTGCTTAGGTCCGCACCTTGTTTCTCAAGCAAATATTTGAATTTGGTTTGTGGCTTGTCGCTGCCTATCCAATTGATAAAATCTTTAATGTTCCAACGATTTTCTGTAACACCTTGGTAATACACCGCATCCCTTGAACCATATCTATATTTATCATGGGTAAGTTGTGAAGGAATCGGGTCGCTTTCATACGCTTTTCGCTTCATTTGGTCAATATACCAATCCGTTGCAAAAAGACTGGTGTTTACGATACGCACGTCAGTTCTATGGCCTTCAATTTCTTGAACGTACCACAATGGGAAAGTGTCATTGTCTCCAATAGTAAATAAAATGGCTCCCACATCCTCTTTTGTCGAATCCAGATAAGCCTTAGCGGTTGAATTGGCCGTATAACGATTTGAACGGTCGTGATCATCCCAATTTTGAAAGGCCATCAACAACGGAACAGCCAAAAGACAGAGCGAAGTGATTGCCGGGGCAGCAATTTTTGCCGATAGCAGCTTTTTGAATTCATCAAATAAACCATAGACGCCAATACCTATCCAAATACAGAATATATAGAAAGACCCTACCAACGAATAATCACGTTCCCTCGGCTGAAATATATATGGATTTGTATAAAATTGAATGGCGAATCCCGTGAATATAAAAAACACGAAGAGCACCCAAAAATGTTTTGGATTCTTTGAAATTTGGAAAACGATCCCTATAATCCCCAATAACAATGGCAAAAAGAAATAAGTGTTCCTGCCTTTGTTGTTTTTCCAATCATCTGGAAGGTTGTTTTGACTGCCCAAGCGAAGACTGTCCACAAAACCGATGCCACTCAACCAATTTCCGTTTTCATCATATCTCCCTTGAATATCGTTTTGCCGCCCTACAAAATTCCACATAAAATAGCGCATATACATGTAGCCAAATTGGAAATTGAAAAGATAGCCCAAATTCTGGCCCAATGATGGTGGCTCTACTTCTATATACTCACCGAATTCCCTAAGGAACCTAATGTATTGCTCTGTGTCCAACTCTCCCTGGGCATAGGCATCCTTAAATTGGGCCACTGCTTCCCTAAGTTCATTGTTGGAGATGTATTCAGATTTGATTCGGAACTCCAGGACTCCAAAATAGCGCATATAGTTTTCCGCATGTTGATCGCTCCATAATCTTGGCAGAATGCCCACATGCTTTTCATTGGGTCCTTGGATGGCATCTTTGTAATTATTTACAATGACATACTTTCCAAGTTTTTCATCTTTTTCATATTTCGGTTTGTCATCAATATCCTCTCCTGCTGGTGCAAAAGTATCGGAATAATAAGCGCCATAGAAAGGACTTTCAACACCGGGGTATTGTTCCCTATTGTAATATGCCAAAAGCGAACGTGCATCAGAAGGATCATTTTCGTTGACTACCGTCTTTGCATTTGCTCTTATTGGTAGCATTAACCAAGATGAGAATCCTAGCAAAAGAAACATAAGACATAAAACTATGGTATTCGCGGTATAAAAATTATTTTTTCGGGTATACTGCAGACCAAAATAAAATGCAGCTATGAAAAGCAGTCCCATTATAATAGTCCCTGAATTGAACGGTAAACCAATATTATTGATAAAGAACACCTCGCTCCACCCAAACAGTTTGAGCACATAGGTCAATGAGAATTTGTAGACCAACATTAAAAGCGCAACGACAATTGCGTTGGCCAGGAGAAAATTCTTTACCGTTGTTTTTTTGTACTTTTTAAAGTAGTAAAGTAACCCTATTGATGGGATGGCCAAAAAGCCCATAAATTGAATCCCGAATGTTAAACCGATGAGAAAGCAGATAAGCAATAGCCACCTGTCACCTCTGGATTCTTCGAGATTATCGGTCCATTTTAAACCAAGCCATAACAATAATGCCATAATCAAGCTTGCCATAGCATATACTTCCGTTTCCACGGCATTGAACCAAAAACTGTCTGAAAATGTAAAGGCCAAAGCGCCAACCAATCCACTGCCAAAAATTGCTATAGCCTTGCTGTTGGTGATTGGTTTCTTGTTGGAAACAAGTTTTTGTGTCAAATTGGTAATCGTCCAAAAAGTAAATAATACTGCAAAGGCACTCGAAACGATTGAAACGGCATTCACCATCAGTGCTACTTTAGAAGTATCCCCAAATGCAAACATTGAAAAAAAGGCTCCGATCATCTGTAACAAGGGCGCTCCAGGCGGATGACCTACTTGCAATTTTGCCGAAGTGGTTATGTATTCCCCGGCATCCCAAAAACTACCTGTCGGCTCTATGGTCAGTGCGTAAACAATAAATGCTATAGTAAAGGATACCCATCCTAAGATGGTATCCCATTTTTTGAAGTCTTTTGCAAACATAAAAATTGGCGTTTACCAAGTTGGGGCGAATTTAGTAAATATAGTAGAGAAGGTAGTTGATTTTTGGAAAAGCTTTAACATGAAGTTCCAATGAAAAATTAGTCTGGAATCTTCTGAAATTTTTTGCCTAAACCAAAGTTTGTCTTAAATTTGCACGCTCTTACTGAAATAAGTTCAGCAAAAGTATTGGTAATGACCCATGGTGTAATTGGCAACACAGCTGGTTTTGGTCCAGTCGTTCTAGGTTCGAGTCCTAGTGGGTCAACTAGATAATAAAAATCCTGATTTCGAAAGACATCGGGATTTTGTCTTTAGAGAAATCGCGGGATGAGAAGTTTGCAATGAGTGTAGTCGGAGGGAGTCCTGGTCGGTCAACAAGAAGAGATAATAATCCTGACATTCCAGTTGGGATTTTTTGTTCAATCCCTATTTTGCAAACAAGAGAATTATCGTATATTTGCACCACTGAACGAATAAGATGGTATTCATGAGGGGACTTCGAGTCCCCTCTTTTATTGTTCGATTTTATGTTTAAGGAAAAGGTAGCATCATTATTAAATAAAGCTTTGGAAGAAAAGCCATCTTTGTTTTTAATTGATTTTACGGTTGAAAACAATAACACGATTCGAGTGATCTTAGATGGTGACAATGGAGTCGATCTTAAAGATTGTATGGATATAAGCAGGGCTATTGAGCACAATCTTGATCGTGAAGAAGAAGATTTTGCTCTTGAGGTAACCTCTGCGGGAGCTACTTCACCATTGGAATTACCGCGTCAGTATAAAAAGAACGTTGGCAGAAAATTATTGGTCAGGACTGTAGATGAAGAGTTGGAAGGAAACCTGACAAATGCAACGGAAGATAAAATTACCTTGGAGTGGAAGGCGCGCGAGCCCAAAGCTATAGGTAAAGGAAAAGTTACGGTACAGAAAAAGCGGGACATTGCATTTTCTGATATCCATGAAGCAAAAGTTATATTAAAATTTTAATTGTAGTTCAAAAATGGAAAACCTGGCGCTCATCGAATCCTTTTCGGAATTTAAGGACGATAAGTTTATTGATAGGGTAACGCTTATGGCTATTTTGGAAGATGTATTCCGAAATGCCCTTAAGAAAAAGTTTGGTTCTGATGAAAATTTTGACATCATTATCAACCCTGATAAAGGAGATTTGGAGATTTGGAGAAACCGTATAGTGGTTCAGGATGGAGAAGTGGAAGAGCCCAATGAAGAAATCTCATTGTCTGAGGCTAGAAAAATTGAACCTGACTTTGAAGTAGGGGAGGATGTTTCTGAAGAAGTAAAGTTGATGGACTTGGGAAGACGGGCTATTTTGGCCTTACGTCAAAATCTGATTTCCAAAATTCACGAACACGATAACACAACGATTTATAAGCAGTTTAAAGATCTTGAAGGAGAGATTTACACTGCAGAGGTACACCATATTCGCCATAAAGCAATTATACTATTGGATGATGAAGGAAACGAAATCATACTCCCAAAGGAAAAACAGATTCCATCAGATTTTTTTAGAAAAGGAGATAATGTAAGGGGTGTGATTGAAAGTGTTGAACTCAAAGGTAATAAACCTGCAATCTTAATGTCCAGAACTTCTCCAATTTTCTTGGAACAATTATTTTTCCAAGAAATTCCAGAGGTTTTCGATGGGTTGATCACTATCAAAAAAGCGGTAAGAATTCCAGGCGAAAAAGCAAAGGTTGCTGTAGACTCGTATGATGATAGAATTGACCCTGTTGGTGCCTGTGTTGGTATGAAGGGTTCCCGTATTCATGGGATAGTTAGGGAATTGGGCAATGAAAATATCGATGTAATCAATTGGACAAACAATTCACAACTCATGGTTACACGAGCGTTGAGCCCGGCAAGAGTATCGTCTGTAAAGCTGAACGATGAGAAGAAAACTGCCCAGGTTTATTTAAAACCGGAAGAAGTTTCCAAGGCAATAGGTAGAGGGGGTCATAATATCCGATTGGCTGGTCAACTAACTGGTTATGAGATTGATGTATTCCGTGAGGGTGTTGAAGAGGATGTGGAATTGACGGAGTTCTCAGATGAAATAGAAGCATGGGTCATTGATGAATTCAAGAAAATCGGTTTGGACACAGCAAGAAGCGTTCTGGAACAAGATGTGAACGATTTGATAAAGAGAACCGATTTAGAAGAAGAAACCGTTCAGAATGTGGTGCGTATTCTTAAAGAGGAATTTGAAGATTAAACTATATATTAGCAGCGAATTTTAGGGCTAGGAAATACAATTTATGGCAGGAAACCCAACAATAAGACTTAATAAAGTTCTCAGGGAATTGAACATTTCACTGGATAGGGCTGTGGACTACCTTTCTTCTGTGGGGCATGAGGTAGAGGCAAGGCCTACTACAAAGATTACGGATGAAGTGTATCAAGTGCTGTTGGATGAGTTCCAAACGGATAAGAGCAAAAAAGTAGCTTCCAAGGAAGTTGGTGAAGAAAAACGTAAGGAAAAAGAAGCACTTAGAATTCAAATTGAGCAGGAACAAGAGGAACGAAGACTTGCAAGAGAGCGAAGAAACGCTCAGCAGGTCATAAAAGCCAAAGTAGAGCTTTCAGGACCAAAGACCGTTGGTAAAATAGATTTGAACAAAAAGGTCGAGAAACCTAAAATCGAGGAGAAGCCAAAAGAAGTTGAAGAACCAAAAGTTGAGGCGAAAGAAGTAAAAGTTGAAGAAAAACCTGTTTCCAAAAAAGAAGAGACAGTAGCTCCAGTCACTGAACCCAAAGTAAAAGCAAAAGAGGCACCCAAAAAGGAAGAAACTGAAAAAGAAGAAACCGAAGTTAAGGAGCCAGAGACAATTGAAACGCAGTATAAAAAACTTAGTGGCCCAAAAATAACAGGGGACAAAATAGACCTTTCAAAATTTAATAAGCCAAAGAAAAAGAAAGAAGAAACCAAAAAACCCGCTGCGTCGTCTTCCGATAACAGTTCGGATAGAAGAAAGCGTAGAAAGCGGATTATCAGTAAAAACCCAACACAGTCCGGAGGCGGAAATCGCCCGAACAATAGGGGCGGCAACAGTGGTCCGGGCAGGAGAGGAAATCAACGTTCATCTGCTCCCAAGGTCGAGCCAACCGAAGAAGAAGTACAAAAACAAGTACGGGAGACGCTTGAGAAACTCCAAGGAAAATCCAGTAAGGGCAAAGGTGCAAAATATCGCCGAGAGAAAAGAGACCAGCATCGTCAGCAAACAGAAAAAGATCTTGAGCTCCAAGAACTGGAAAGCAAAACACTAAAAGTTACAGAGTTTGTTACGGTAAATGAGGTTGCCACCATGATGGATGTGTCCTCTACCCAGATCATATCGGCATGTATGTCGTTGGGAATCATGGTGACCATGAACCAGCGCTTGGATGCAGAAACACTTTCTATTGTAGCTGAAGAATTCGGTTACGAAGTAGAGTTCGTTACTGCTGATATTGAAGAGGCTATTGAAGAGGAAGTGGATGCTCCGGAAGATTTGCAGCCAAGAGCTCCAATCGTTACTGTCATGGGTCACGTAGATCATGGTAAAACATCATTATTAGACCACATAAGGGAAGAAAATGTTATTGCCGGAGAAAGTGGTGGTATCACCCAGCATATTGGTGCATACGGCGTTTCATTGGAAGATGGACAAAGAATAACATTTTTGGATACACCCGGTCACGAAGCTTTTACAGCAATGCGTGCACGTGGAGCCCAAGTAACGGATATTGCAATTATCGTAGTAGCAGCGGACGATGATATTATGCCACAGACCAAGGAAGCGATCAGCCATGCTCAAGCGGCAAATGTTCCAATTGTTTTCGCTATAAACAAAATTGATAGGCCTACGGCGAATCCAGATAAGATTAAAGAAGGTTTGGCAGCAATGAACCTATTGGTAGAAGATTGGGGAGGTAAAATACAATCCCATGATATCTCTGCGAAAACAGGACAGGGTGTAAATGATTTGTTGGAAAAAGTCCTTTTGGAAGCTGAATTATTGGAACTAAAAGCAAATCCTGACCGATTGGCTTCTGGAACCGTAGTTGAGGCTTTCTTGGATAAAGGCAGGGGATATGTTTCCACTATTCTGGTCCAGACAGGGACTTTAGAAATAGGGGATTATGTTTTGGCCGGGACGTGCAGTGGTAAAGTAAAGGCCATGCAGGATGAGCGTGGAAAGGATATCAAAAAAGCTGGACCCGCTACACCGATTTCAATATTAGGTCTGGACGGAGCACCACAAGCTGGGGATAAATTCAGCGTTTTGGAAGATGAGCGTGAAGCAAAACAAATTGCAACTAAGCGCTCACAATTGCAACGTGAACAATCAGTCCGTACACAAAGGCATATTACTTTGGATGAAATAGGTAGGCGAATCGCTCTAGGAGATTTCCAAGAATTGAACATTATCCTAAAGGGTGACGTTGATGGTTCTGTGGAAGCATTGACAGATTCGTTCCAGAAATTATCTACGGACGAAATCCAGGTCAATATTATTCACAAGGGAGTTGGTGCCATAACAGAATCTGATGTCTTGTTGGCAAGCGCCTCAGATGCAATTATCATTGGATTTAATGTTAGACCAATGGGAAATGCACGAACTGTAGCCGATAAGGAAGAGATTGATATCAGAATGTATTCCATTATTTATGATGCGATTAATGATTTGAAGGATGCAATGGAGGGTATGTTGTCTCCAGAAATGAAAGAAGAGATAACCGGTAACGCTGAAATCAGGGAGACCTTCAAAATTTCTAAAATTGGAACTATTGCAGGATGTATGGTGACGAGCGGAAAGATATTTAGAAACTCACAGATACGTTTGATCCGCGAGGGTGTTGTTGTTTATACTGGAGTGCTATCTTCTTTAAAAAGATTTAAGGATGATGTAAAGGAAGTGTCCAAAGGATATGATTGTGGTCTGCAAATTAAAAATTACAATGATATTAAGGAAGGTGACATTGTAGAGGCATTCCAAGAAGTAGCCGTTAAGAAGAAGCTATAATAGATAAAGATGAGTATCCAATAAAAAAACCCGCTTTAGCGGGTTTTTTTTATCTAGAATTAGTTTCTGGTTTTAATAACATAGCATTTGGATACTTTTTTCGAACTTCCAAATACTTACGTTCAGCTTCCAATTTTGTTTTGAACTTACCTAAACGAACACGATAGGTTGGAGATTCAAACTCTATTTTTGAATACCAGTTTGGGAAATCGATATCTACTTTAGATTTTAGATTTTGCGCTTTTTGAAAACTTCCAAAACCTACTTGAATTTGATAAAAATCTGCGTTCGAATTTACCTCAGTATACAGTTCAATTAATTCCTTGATACGAGGGTCCTGTTCAATAGTAATACTACCTTCTTGAGCTGAAAGTTGAACTATTGAACATGTCAAAAACGCTGTAAACATTATACTTTTCATCATATGTAAGTGTTTTTATTTACTAACTCTTTACAAATGTAATTTTTTATGGTTAAACAAGATATCCTCAACTTATTTAGAATGTTTATAAATTATCTATTATCAATACCTTAACATTTAAAAAAATGAGTCGATGTCGTATTTTTGTGATCAATTTTAGTGCGGTATAATGCTATATCACTCAGTATCAGTAGTAATTATCGTGCCAAAAATTTCGACAGAAATTTCGTTAATATGAAAAAGGTTTTATACCGCCATCTATTTTCTAAAGTTTTAGGTTTCTCTCTCCTACTTTTATCATTTTCATCTTATGCGCAAGAAGATGCAGTTGTTGAAGAAACTGCGCCTGAAGAAGCCGTAGCTGATGATTCTGCAGCTGCAGCTGGTGATCCGGTTAAGGGAAAACAACTGTTCAACCAAAATTGTGCTGCTTGTCACGCATTGAACCGTAAAATGACAGGGCCTGCACTGGCAAATGTTGAAACAAGGTTGGCGGAAGAAGAAGGGCTTGATAAAGAGTGGCTCTATGCTTGGATTAGGAATAGTGCTGGAATGATAGCTTCCGGAGATGCCTATGCCAATGAAATATATGCCGAGTATAATCAAGCTGCAATGACCGCATTTCCTACACTGTCCAATGCAGATATTGATGATATATTGGCATATACTGCCGCGCCCCCGCCTGCACCTGCCACAGCCGCTGCGAATACTAACGCTGGCGGTACGGATGGAGCTGCCGCAGGAGGAATATCAAATGAAATTATTCTAGGAGCCCTAGCCCTTGTTTTTGGTCTTTTGGTTATTATGCTTTTCCTTGTTAACAAAACTCTCAGGCGTATTGCAGAAGCGAATGGGGTAGTTTTAGAAAAAGAAAAGGCAGAGAAAAGCACTCCAATTTGGAAAGCATTTGTTCAAAATCAGTTTTTAGTACTTGTGAGTGTAATTTTCCTTTTATTGGGAAGTGCATATTTTGCATACGGATGGATGATGCAAATAGGTATCGATCAAGGATACGCACCTATACAACCTATTCATTATTCACATAAGATACATGCGGGCGACAATAAAATTGAATGTAAATATTGTCATTCGTCCGCTAGGGTTTCAAAACATTCGGGCATACCATCTTTGAATGTTTGTATGAATTGTCACAAATCCATCTATGAGTATACGGGCAACCCAGAAGGGCCAAGTCCAGATGATTTGGCAAATGGCTATACCAATGAATTTTACACGGGCGAAATAAAGAAATTGTACAAAGCAGTTGGATGGGATGAGGAAAATCAAAAATATACAGGAGAAAGTCAACCTGTAGAATGGGTTAGGATACATAATCTTCCTGACTTTGCTTATTTCAATCATTCACAGCACGTTTCAGTGGCCGGTATTCAATGTCAGACATGTCACGGTCCTGTAGAGGAAATGGAAATTATGTATCAATATTCTCCTTTAACAATGGGTTGGTGTATAAATTGTCACCGTGAGACCAATATAAAAATCGAGGGCAATGAATATTATGAAGCCATTCATGCAGAGCTTTCCAAAAAATATGGAGTTGAGAATTTGACCGCGGCCATGATGGGAGGTTTGGAATGTGGTAAGTGTCACTATTAAGAAATAAAAGAAGATAATCTCAGATATATCGTATGGCATCAAACAAAAAATATTGGAAAAGCGAAGCGGAGTTAAATCCGAACGATTCCATTGTTGAGGCGCTAAGACAGAATGAATTCACGGAACAAATTCCCGTAGATGAGTTTTTAGGAGACAAAGAAAACTTGTCGGCAACAACTACCAATAGAAGGGATTTTCTAAAATATGTGGGCTTTAGTACCGCTGCCGCAACTGTTGCAGCATGCGAGGGTCCTGTACACAAGTCAATTCCCTATGTTGTACAACCAGACCGTATAGTTCCAGGAGTAGCAAATTATTATGCGACAACCATTGCGGATGGGTTCGATTTTGCCAGTATTTTGGTTAAAACCCGAGAAGGAAGACCGATCAAAATAGAAAATAACACAGATGCCAAGGTAAATGGTGGTGCAAATGCGAGAGTACAAGCTTCTGTTCTCTCCTTATATGATAGTAAAAGGGTTCAAGGGCCAATGGCCAACGGAGAGCCTGTAGACTGGAAAGTTCTGGATGCGACGGTCAAAGCCAAGTTGGGAAGCTTAAAAGGTTCAAATAAACAAATTGCTTTATTGACCCAAACGTATGCTAGCCCATCAACAGATAGGTTAATAGCTGAATTCAAGGCTGAGTATGGTGAAAATGTAAACCATGTAGTCTATGATGCAGTTTCTCAAGATGCTGCGCTAAATGCATTTAATGCTGCTTACGGAGAACGCGCTTTGGCGGATTATAATTTTGAAAAAGCGGATTTAATTGTTTCTTTCGGTGCTGATTTCTTGGCAGATTGGCAAGGTGGAGGTTATGATGGCGGATATGCTAAAGGACGTATACCCAAAAATGGTAAAATGTCCAAACACATACAGTTGGAATCCAACATGTCATTGACAGGCGGTAATGCTGATAAGCGTTACCCTATGACGCCAACACAACAGAAGAATGCCCTTGCCAAATTATATGGTAAATTAAATGGAAGTAACGTAGGTGGCGGAACATCGGATGTTGACGCAGCAGTAGATCGTATCGCTTCACAAGTACGAAAAGCGGGCAGCAAAGCTGTTATTGTCACAGGCCTCAATGACATAAATGCACAGACTGTTGTCTTGGCTATAAATAAACTATTGGCAAGTGAAGCTTTTGATGCTGAAAATCCTAAATATGTTCGTCAAGGAGATATCTCCAAAGTAAGTAAGTTGATTTCTGATATGAATGCAGGTCGCGTAGGAGCTTTGATTATGGATGGTGTCAATCCAGCATATACGCTTCCCAATGCACAAGACTTTATATCTGGTCTGGAGAAAGTTGACTTATCTGTTAGTTTTTCATTCAATAATGATGAAACGGCCCAATCTTCAAAATATGTAGCTGCAGCTCCACATTATTTGGAATCTTGGGGAGATGTTCAGATTAAAAAAGGACATTACAGCTTAACACAGCCTGTTATTCGAGAACTTTTTGACACGCGACAGTTCCAATCGACATTATTGACTTGGATGGGCAGTGACAAAACATATTACGATTATATAAAAGAAACGTGGAGCACTTTTGTGTTGCAGGGTTCAAATTGGAATAAGGCCTTGCAAGATGGTGTATTTACTGCTTCAATGATTTCGGTTTCACCGGAAGTTGAAGAAGTATCATCCGGGACCACAACGGAAACAGAAGAAAATGAGGAAATTCAAGGAAGTATCGTTCCTATAGCTTCGGCAATTCGTTCTTTGGTCAATACTACTGCTTCAGGAATGGAGCTAGTGCTTTCTACAAAAGTTGGTATGGGTGACGGTAGACAAGCGAACAACCCTTGGTTGCAAGAGTTTCCTGATCCAATCTCCAGAGTTTCTTGGGACAACTACTTAACAATTTCAAAAGCCGATGCTGAAGCGTTGGGTATGGAAAACTTTAATGTAGCAGATGGAGGGTTGAACGGAAGTTATGCTAAACTAACTGTTGAGGGTACTGTTTTGGATAATGTCCCGGTAATTATTCAGCCCGGTCAAGCAAAAAATACTGTTGGTCTATCTTTTGGGTATGGTAAAGAAGCTGGAATGAAGGCTGAAATGGCTACAGGTGTCAATGCGTATACCCTATATAATAATTTCTCCAATGTTCAATCAGTTTCCGTTGAGAAATCGGAAGGAATCCATGAGTTCGCATGTGTACAACTGCATAAAACTTTAATGGGTAGAGGGGATATTATTAAGGAAACCACTCTTGAGATATTCAATACAAAAGATCATTACGAGTGGAATCACATGCCCCAGGTTTCTTTAAATCATCAAGAAACCCCCGTTACGTCTCCTGAAGTAGATTTGTGGGAAGGGTTTGATCGCTCAATAGGACATCATTTCAATTTATCGATTGATTTAAATGCCTGTACTGGATGTGGTGCATGTGTTATTGCATGTCATGCAGAAAACAATGTTCCCGTCGTTGGAAAAGAAGAGATTCGTAAATCTAGGGATATGCATTGGTTGCGAATTGACAGATATTATTCTTCTGAAGAAACTTTTGAGGCAGATAATGAAAAGAAAGAAAACATTGATGGACTTTGGGGCGATAACGGCTCTTTAGAGGAATTTGGTGAGATGGAAGATGCTTCGGTCAATCCTCAAGTGGCATTCCAGCCAGTAATGTGCCAGCACTGCAACCATGCACCTTGTGAAACGGTTTGTCCTGTGGCAGCTACCGCACATAGTAGACAAGGTCAAAATCATATGGCATATAATCGTTGTGTGGGTACAAGGTATTGTGCGAACAACTGTCCTTATAAAGTACGTAGATTCAATTGGTTCTTATACCACGACAATGACGAGTTTGATTTCAATATGAACAACGATTTGGGCAAGATGGTCATCAACCCAGATGTTAATGTCCGCTCAAGAGGGGTTATGGAGAAGTGTTCCATGTGTATTCAAATGACACAGAAGACCATTTTAGATGCAAAACGTGACGGTAGAGTTATAAAGGACGGAGAATTCCAGACCGCTTGTTCAGCGGCATGTGGCAGCGGTGCCATGGTTTTTGGAGATATCAATGACAAGGAAAGCAAGATAGCGGAATTGAAGGAAGACGACAGAATGTACCATCTATTGGAGCACGTAGGTACAAAACCCAATGTGTTCTATCATGTTAAAGTTAGGAATACCAACGAGGCTTAATCAATATAATAAGAAGTAACTAGAAGATAAATTATGGCGTCGCATTACGAAGCACCTATTCGAAAGCCCTTAGTTCTTGGAGACAAAGGATACCATGATGTTACCGTGGATATCGCTGCTCCTGTTGAGGGGAAGGCCAATAAACATTGGTGGATTGTTTTCACCATCGCGTTAGTTGCATTTCTCTGGGGTCTAGGATGTATTATTTATACTATTTCCACGGGTATCGGAGTCTGGGGTCTTAACAAGACGGTCAACTGGGCTTGGGATATTACAAACTTTGTTTGGTGGGTAGGTATTGGTCACGCAGGGACATTGATTTCCGCAGTACTGCTTTTGTTCAGACAGAAGTGGAGAATGGCAATCAACCGTTCCGCAGAGGCGATGACCATATTTTCAGTTATTCAAGCTGGATTGTTCCCAATTATTCACATGGGACGTCCTTGGTTGGCTTATTGGGTACTTCCCATACCTAACCAATTTGGGTCTCTTTGGGTAAATTTTAATTCACCGTTACTTTGGGACGTATTTGCAATTTCAACATATTTATCCGTGTCCTTGGTATTCTGGTGGACAGGTTTGTTGCCTGATTTTGCAATGATTCGTGATAGAGCCGTCAAGCCGTTTCAAAAGAAAATATATAGCCTTTTGAGTTTTGGTTGGACAGGTAGGGCAAAAGATTGGCAACGTTTTGAAGAGGTTTCCTTGGTTTTGGCAGGTTTGGCAACGCCCCTTGTACTTTCCGTTCATACCATTGTATCCTTTGACTTTGCCACTTCGGTAATCCCGGGATGGCATACCACTATTTTTCCACCTTATTTTGTTGCAGGTGCAATTTTCTCTGGTTTTGCCATGGTGAACACACTGCTTATCATAATGCGAAAAGTATGTAGCCTAGAAGCTTATATCACTGTGCAGCATATAGAGCTGATGAACATAGTTATTATGATTACGGGTTCTATTGTAGGGTGTGCTTATATAACGGAATTGTTCATTGCATGGTATTCAGGTGTAGAATACGAACAATATGCATTCTTGAACAGGGCAACAGGCCCTTATTGGTGGGCTTATTGGTCCATGATGACCTGTAACGTATTCTCTCCTCAATTTATGTGGTTCAAGAAATTGCGTACCAGCATCATGTTCTCTTTCTTCATCTCAATAGTTGTAAACATAGGAATGTGGTTTGAACGTTTCGTAATCATCGTGACTTCATTGCATAGGGATTACCTTCCATCTTCGTGGACTATGTTTTCCCCAACATTTGTTGATATTGGCATATTTATCGGTACTATAGGATTTTTCTTTGTACTCTTTTTATTGTACTCAAGAACTTTCCCTGTTATTGCCCAAGCAGAAGTCAAATCTATTTTGAAAACATCAGGTGAACGCTACAAGAAACTGCGAGATGCAGGAAAACCCTTGTACGTAATGCCAAAGCGGGGCAAAATAGAAGAACCGATTACGGATGATGTTCTTATGGGAGAAGTGGTCCCGGCAAAAGGTGATAAAGTTGGCGTGACCGAGCTATTGAGTACTATAGGAACTTTTGATTCAACCAAAGAAACGCCTGATGACTTGAAAAAAATAAAAGGTGTTGGCCCTGAAATGGAAAGAATTATGAATGAAATAGGAATTTACACATATGTTCAGGTAGGTAGAATGACCGTTAAAGAATATGATTTATTGGATTCAATAACAGGTAAATTCCCTGGTCGTGCGCAGCGCGATGATTGGGCGGGTCAAGCAAGATTGTTAAATAATAAAAAATAGGAATGGCGTCAAAAGTTATACAGGCACTTTACACTGATGATGATATATTGATGCATGCCGTTAAAAAAGTAAGGGCAGCACACCATCATATCGAAGAAGTGTATACACCTTTTCCCGTACATGGATTGGACAAAGCAATGGGACTTGCGGATACCAGAATAGCGATTACTTCCTTTATGTATGGTTGCTTGGGACTTGCAGTTGCCATACTCATGATGAACTATATCATGATTGAAGACTGGCCACAGGATATTGGAGGAAAACCAAGCTTCAGTTATTTGGAAAATATGCCTGCTTTTGTTCCGATTATGTTTGAATTGACCGTATTCTTTGCAGCGCACTTAATGGTTATTACATTTTATCTTAGAAGTAGGATGTGGCCATTCAAAAATGCTGAAAATCCAGATGTAAGAACTACGGATGATCATTTTTTAATGGAGATAGGCATTCATGACAATGAGAAAGAACTTACGGATTTACTGTGGGATACTGGAGCTGTGGAAATAAATGTTACAGAAAAGGAGTCATAAAATATGAAGCATTTAGTTAAAATAGGTATTGTTTTGATTTTTGTTCTGTTTTTTTCGGCATGTGCTGATAAAAACAGCCCAAATTATCAATATATGCCAAACATGTATGAGTCCGTGGGTTATGAAACCTATGAAAAAGTAGACAACGGATTGTTTCCTAAAGGAACAGAAGCTATGCTTCCAGCGGAAAATACTATTTCTAGGGGATATATGCCTTACGAATTTGAGAATACGCCCGAGGGAAAGGAATTGGCAAGACTGCAATCCAGTCCGCTTGACTCATTAAAACGAGAAGAGAACCTGGCCGCTGGAGGTCAATTATATACTGTTTATTGTGCCATTTGCCATGGTGACAAAGGTGCAGGACAGGGGACCTTGGTCAAACGCGAAAAAATATTGGGTGTTCCCAGTTATGATGACGTTGCCCGTAATATTAATGTGGGGAGTACCTACCATACCATTTATTATGGCTTGAACTCTATGGGTTCTTACGCCTCTCAATTTGCCAACGAAGAAGAGATGTGGCAAGTATCGGAATACGTTATGAAATTAAAGGAAGACCTAACAAAATAATTGGATAAGAGTATACTATGTACACGTTTTCAAACAGACTTAAAATAGGATCTTTCATTGCAATGGCAGTAGGATTGATTTGTTTAGCAACAGGTTTTTTAACTGCTCCCAGTACTGTGGAAGAAGCCAAGGCAATGGTCGCGGCTCATGATGATGGTCACGGTGGCGGACATGGTGAAGATGCATTACATAATAGTGCAGCTGCAGATGATGAGACGGTGGGTCATCATGGTACAGAAACACATTCTGAAGCGCATGATGCATCACACGACGAGCATTTGTTACATCAATTACAAAACAGACCTTGGTCTGCTTTGTATGTAGCAGCTTTTTTCTTTTTTATGATATCATTGGGTGTTTTGGCGTTTTATGCCGTTCAACGAGCCGCACAGGCAGGTTGGTCACCGCTGTTGTTCCGTGTTATGGAAGGGATTACTGCCTATCTGGTTCCCGGTGGGATTATAGTATTCGTTATTTTGGTTCTTAGTGTATTGCACATGAACCATATGTTCGTTTGGATGGATGCAGAAGTAGTTGCCGAAGATAAATTGTTACAGGGGAAAGCAGGGTATTTGGACGCTACTTTCTTTTTGATCCGTGCTGCAATTTTCTTGGGAGGATGGATTTTCTATAGAGAATATTCCAGAAAGCTTTCCTTGGCTCAGGATGCATCGGATGACAATTCAAATTTCGTTAAGAATTTCAGATGGTCTGCCGCTTTTTTGGTATTTTATCTAATAACAGAATCAATGATGTCTTGGGATTGGATTATGAGTGTGGACCCACACTGGTTCAGTACTTTGTTCGGATGGTATGTTTTCGCAAGCATGTTTGTTTCGGGAATAACCGTAATCGCTATGATTACGATATATTTAAAATCAAAGGGGCATTTACCAGATGTAAACGATAGCCATATTCATGATTTGGCAAAGTTCATGTTTGGAATAAGTATTTTTTGGACCTACCTGTGGTTCTCGCAGTTCATGTTGATTTGGTATGCCAATATACCAGAGGAAGTTACCTATTTTATAACCAGAATCGAAGATTACAAGCTGCCATTTTTCGGAATGTTGGCGATGAACTTCATTTTCCCATTGTTGGTATTGATGAACAGCGATTATAAAAGAGTAAATTGGTTCGTGATAATGGCTGGGATTATTATCCTCTTTGGTCATTACATGGACGTTTTCAATATGATTATGCCTGCTACAGTTGGGGATCAATGGTATATAGGATTACCTGAAATTGGAGGAATATTGTTCTTTGGGGGATTATTTGTATACTGGGTATTCAATACCCTTACCAAGCAACCTTTACAGCCCAAGCGCAATCCATTTATAGAGGAGAGTAGACAATTTCATTATTAATACGATTAAGGCTTAGAAAGATATACAATGACTGCATTATTAACATTGACTGTTTTAGTACTGGTAGCAATCGCAATCTGGCAGATGACCAAGATTTTCGAATTGTCCCAATTGAAAACAGAAAACACTGAGGTAGCTACTGATTCCGATAACAAGTATAATGGCTATCTTTTGTTCGCATTCTTGATTTTTATCTACGGGATCACGATATTCAGTTTTGCGAAATATACAAAGATGCTTTTACCAGAAGCTTCATCCGCACATGGTGGTGAATACGACCAATTAATGTGGGTGTCTTTTGCCATCATCTTTTTTGTCCAGACCATTACACAAGCACTACTACATTATTTTGGCTATAAGTATCGTGGTGAAAAGGGGAAAAAAGCATTGTTTTATGCAGACAATGATCGTTTGGAGTTCATATGGACTATCATTCCTGTTATTGTGCTCGCTGGCTTGATTCTTTGGGGATTATATACATGGACAAATATTATGGATGTCAATGATGAGGACGATCCTTTGATTGTAGAACTATATGCACAGCAATTTAATTGGACGGCACGCTATGGAGGTGAAGATAATGTTCTTGGAGATGCCAGTGTACGATTAATCGATATCAACAAGGCAAATGTACTCGGTTTGGACGAATCAGACCTGAACGCAGCAGACGATGTTATTGTAAAAGAATTACATTTACCGGTAGGGCGCAAAGTGAATTTTATGATGCGATCACAAGATGTTTTGCATTCGGCCTACATGCCACATTTTAGGGCACAGATGAACTGTGTACCAGGAATGATTACACAATTTTCTTTTACACCAACAATTACTACAGAAGAGATCAGGTTAAACCCGGATGTGGTCGATAAGGTAAAAAGAACAAACGCAATAAGGGCAAAACGTGCTGCAGAAGGGAAACCGGATTCTGATCCTTGGGAATTTGATTATGTATTGCTTTGTAATAAGATATGTGGAAAGTCCCACTACAATATGCAGATGAAAATCATTGTTGAAACAGAAGAAGAATATAATAAATGGATGGCAGAGCAAGCTACCTTTAAACAGACTGTAATGTCAGACGATACAAAACAGGCATTTAATACGGTTGATGCAGCTTCAGATTCTTCCGAAGTGGAAACTACGCCTGAGGATGCTATCGATGAGGAGTCCACTGAGGGTACAATGAAAGACGAATCTGCTGATGATGATTCCGAAGAGTAAAATAGGCTATAAAAAGAAAATATAAATATTAAAAATTTAGGTTATGTCTGTAACAGCACATGCACCAGCACACGTAGATGATCATGCACATGATGATCACGGTCACCATCATAAAGAAACGTTTGTAACCAAGTACATTTTTAGTCAAGACCATAAGATGATTGCCAAGCAGTATCTTATAACAGGTCTTATTATGGGATTTATAGGCATAGCAATGTCCCTATTATTCAGGATGCAATTGGCATGGCCAGGTGAATCTTTCCCGATTTTTGAAGCTGTTCTTGGAAAATGGGCACCAGATGGTGTAATGGATGCTGATATATATCTGGCACTGGTTACTATTCACGGTACCATAATGGTATTCTTTGTACTGACTGCAGGATTGAGCGGTACGTTCAGTAATTTATTGATTCCATTACAGATTGGAGCTAGGGATATGGCATCAGGATTCTTGAACATGCTTTCCTATTGGATGTTTTTTACTTCCTCCGTAATCATGGTAATTTCATTATTTGTTGAAGCTGGGCCTGCAGCAGCAGGATGGACAATATATCCACCATTAAGTGCACTGCCAATGGCACAACCAGGTTCTGGGGCGGGTATGACACTTTGGTTGGTTTCAATGGCCATATTTATAGCATCATCATTATTAGGTTCTTTAAACTACATAGTTACGGTAATCAATTTAAGAACTAAAGGAATGTCGATGACACGCTTGCCATTAACAATTTGGGCATTCTTTGTTACCGCAATAATTGGTGTTATTTCTTTTCCAGTTTTACTTTCTGCTGCCTTGTTGTTGATTATGGATAGAAGTTTTGGAACATCATTTTTCCTTTCAGATATTTTTATTCAAGGCGAAGTATTGCATTATCAAGGAGGGTCACCGGTATTGTACGAACACTTATTCTGGTTTTTAGGGCACCCAGAGGTTTATATTGTATTATTACCTGCATTAGGTATTACATCCGAAGTAATGTCAACAAATGCGAGAAAACCAATATTTGGCTACCGAGCGATGGTCGCTTCTATTTTGGCAATTGCCTTTTTGTCCACTATAGTTTGGGGCCACCATATGTTTATTTCGGGGATGAACCCTTTCTTGGGCTCCGTATTTACGTTTACAACGCTCCTGATTGCTATTCCGTCCGCAGTTAAAGCCTTTAATTATATAACCACTTTATGGAAAGGGAATTTACAGCTCAATCCAGCCATGTTGTTTTCCATAGGCTTGGTTTCAACTTTTATAACAGGTGGTCTTACAGGAATTATTTTAGGGGACAGTACTCTGGATATTAACGTCCATGATACATATTTCGTTGTTGCCCACTTCCATTTGGTAATGGGTATCTCTGCATTATATGGTTTATTTGCAGGTGTATATCATTGGTTCCCAAAAATGTTCCAGGGTAGGATGATGAACAAAAATCTAGGGTACGTACACTTCTGGATAACCGCAATTTGCGCTTATGGGGTATTCTTTCCAATGCATTTTGTAGGTATGGCTGGTGTTCCAAGGCGTTATTACCAGAACACTGCATTTCCAATGTTTGATGAATTGACAAACGTACAGATATTAATGACTGTATTTGCTATTGTTGCAGGAGCTGCTCAGCTGGTATTTGTGTATAATTTTATTAGTAGTATATTTTACGGAAAAAGAGGAGATAAAAACCCTTGGAAATCAAATACTTTGGAGTGGACCGCACCAATGGAGCATATGCATGGAAATTGGCCCGGTAAAATACCGCACGTACACCGATGGGCTTACGACTATAGCAAGACTTACGAAAATGGCGAATATATTCTACCGGGACAGGATTTTGTACCACAGGATACTCCGCTTCAAGAAAACGAAGAAGAACTCAATCATTAAGCTCTTCAAAAAATATGAAACCCATCCAAATCGGATGGGTTTTTTCTTTTGTAGTCTTTGCGTTACTAATTATTATGGTTAATTATAATATCTTTAAATATCCTTAAGCAAATAATTGTGAAAAACCTCATTCTTCTTTTAATATTGTTAGGCTATATCACATCCACAGCACAACGTAAACCAAGAATAAAAGGAAGTAGGACTGTAACGGAAGTTAATGAAGAACTGCCGGATTTCAATGCAATTCAACTGAATGATGATTTGGATATTGTATTAAAAAAATCATTTGGACCAGGCTACATAATAGCAGCAGATGATAATCTGGTAGACATATTAAAGTTTGTAGTCGAAGATAGCACCCTAATTATAAGCTCTTTTTACGATGTCTCTTCCAAAAAACAGCTCGATATAACTATAAACTACACAGAACTCAAGGCAATTACTATTAAAAATGGCAATGTTGTTTCAGATGATATCATAAAAAGTGATGAATTATTTGTTGATGCCTTTGCGGATACAAGAATGAATTTAAAAGCGAGCGCTGCTGTAATGGATATTAATTTGGAAGATACAAGTTCTGGTGATTTTAATGTAGATGTAGACTCGCTTAACATTAGTATAAATAATAGGGCATCTGCTTATGTGTATGCGGTAAACGAAACCAGTAGGGCTGATTTGGAAGGTAATGCTTCATTAACATTGGAAGGAACAACCGACCGATTGGAAATTAATCTAATCTCCAATGCGAAATTTAAAGGTGAAAAAATGGAAACGGCTTCACTTAAAGCAAATCTTGAGAATACCTCAAATGCCAGACTATACGCCTTTAAGGATTTGGAATTATCTGCCAAGGGCAATTCAAAAATCTATCTTTTCGGAAATCCAAAAATCACCATACTGGAATTTTTGGATACCGCCCAATTGATAAAGAAGGTAGAATAAAATTAGTTGTTCTAGCAAAAGCCGGTAGTTTGACTACTAACCACTAACTATTTAGCTATCGGGGCGGTAAGACAATGCTCGGGTATTCCAAATCCATCCACGAGAACTTCAATATGTGGTCGAAGCTCGGTGGATAAGCGTTCTACACGTTGACGAATTGCTTTTGATTTTGTTCCCCCAATATATCCCTGCTCCAAGTACCAACTTGCATCGGTGTGAATCTGGTTCAACGCATAAAGCGTTCCTAACTTTTCGAACAAGGTCTTGTATTCTTTATTGGATATGGTCAGGCAAAACTCACTATACATTTCATAGGCCAATTCCACACTATAAGCTTTTCCCAGAACCAATAAATGTGTCTGTACTTTTAAAAATGCTTGATATGAAGGAATTCCTTTCTTTATATAGTTTCTGATTCGCATCGCCAATGTGTATGTTAATCTTCGGGTTCTATAACTGAAAGCATGTTTATGAAACTTTGGATTGTATAAATGATCCTTATCAACTTTATTGGAGTATGCAGGATTTATAGTACTCAATTTGTCTGCAAGTTGACTCCGTAACAATTTTAATACTGATGTAAAACCTGCACTATTAAATTCCGCCTTAAAATCGGACAAAACACCTTTAGCTGCTAGCTGAAGCAATACGTTGTTGTCTCCCTCAAAAGTTGTAAAAATATCTACATCTCCTTTTAGGTCCGCAATTCTATTTTCCAGTAAATACCCTTTTCCGCCACAAGCCTCACGACATTCTTGAATTGCATCATTTGCGAACCAGGTGATAATAGACTTTAAACCAGCAACTTGGGTCTCTATTTCCCGCTTGTCAAATTTGGAATTGTCACTATAGCGCTTCATCAATTCCACTAATGTGATATGGTAAACATAAACACTTGCAACTTTTGGCGTTAATCTGACTTGGTGCGTAGGATAGTCCATGATCAAATCTTCCTGGATTTTTATGCTGTCATTGAACTGTCTTCGGTTCAAAGCATGTTTTACAGCAATGGTCAGCGCCATTTTTGCTCCGCCCAAAGCACCTTTGGCAACGCAAATACGACCTCCTACCAACGTGCCGAGCATCGTAAAAAAACGTTTGTTGGAATTTTTTATGGCTGAAAAATAAGTGCCGTCGTCCCTGATTTCACCATATTTATCAAGCAGATTTGTACGGGGCACTTTAACTTGATCGAACCAAATTTTACCATTGTCAACTCCATTCAGACCTAATTTGTAACCGTTATCTTCAACCGTGATCCCTTTAAGCACATTGTGATTTTCATCACGTAAAGGAACTAAGACAGCATGTACACCTTCATTTTTGCCATCTACAATCAATTGTGCAAAAACCGAAGCCATTTTTGAGTGCAGTGCATTGCCAATATATTCTTTGTTATCGTTTTTGCCCGGTGTGTGGATAACAATCAAATCCGAGGTTTTATCATAAGTAGCGGTTGTCTTGATTCCTCTAACATTGGAACCATGCCCGGTCTCGGTCATTGCAAAACACCCCAGTAGTTTCGTTTTTCCCGTTTCCGCCAAATATTTGTCGTGATGTTTCTTAGTGCCCAATTTTTGAATGCTCCCACCAAATAATCCAAATTGTACTCCAAATTTTATGGCCAAACTACCATCAACAAACATTAAATGTTCAAAAATTGCAGCATATGCAGGCATATCCCCTATGCCGCCATACTCTTCATCGTAGGCCATGGCACCATAGCCATTTTCGCCCAAAAACTTTACCTGTTTCAATATTTTGGCACGGAATTTTTCCTTGTCTCGCTGAATGCTCCAATCAAAAATGGATTGATCAAGAAATTTTCTAAAATCGGTAACGATGGATTTATGGCTGCCCATAAGAATTCCATCCAGAATAGTGGAAGAATATTGGTCTGAGGATTTCTCGTGGATTACCTCAACATCGAACAAATGATTGTAGTGATTGGGTTGTATGCCCAGATTTATTTCAATATGTTTTAAGTAATCATTGAGTTCTTGTTGGTGAGCATTGGAATTTCCCAACCTTTGGCTTAGGGAAGTTAATGGATATGTATCATTTTCTACCAGTTTTACATCCGAATTTGAAATGATGCGCTGCCAACTTTTCATTTCTTCATTGGAAGGGGGAAAGTCCCGTTTCAACCATAATAGGAGTTGCTGTTTTTCACCTTCATTTAGAGAATTGTCATCTTCAATGGCCCTGGTCACTACGGAAATCTCTGAAGCTGAAAGTAAATCATCCGACCAAATAATATAGAAAAAAGGAATGTATTGTAGAATTCCGATTGAATAATCAGTAGTTGGCATAAATCGTTATAGTTGAAGTAATTTTTATTTAATGTAACTAAGTTAAGGTTTAGATTTTTAAGATGACCATGATAGAGCATTTGATGGGTATTTTAAATGAAATGGTTTCAAGCAGACTTCGATTTCAACTATATTTGTTAGAAGATGAACGAAAATTTGAATCCTACGCCAGATAATTTTTCTGAGGAAGAGCTTGATATTGAAAGAGCTTTAAGGCCAATTACCTTCGATGACTTTACGGGCCAAGAACAAGTCTTGGAGAATTTGAAAATTTTTGTGCAAGCCGCAAATCTGCGCGATGAGGCTTTGGACCATACCTTATTTCATGGACCACCAGGTCTGGGAAAAACAACTTTGGCGCATATTTTGGCAAACGAACTGGGGGTGGGAATCAAAATTACATCAGGACCAGTGCTCGATAAGCCCGGAGATTTAGCAGGACTCTTGACCAATCTAGAAGAAAGGGATGTTCTGTTCATTGATGAAATACACCGCTTAAGTCCCATTGTAGAAGAGTACTTATATTCTGCCATGGAAGATTATAAAATCGATATTATGATAGAAACCGGACCAAACGCAAGAACGGTCCAAATTAATTTAAGTCCTTTTACGCTGGTAGGCGCCACTACCCGTTCAGGATTGTTAACGGCACCAATGCGTGCAAGATTCGGCATACAGAGCAGGTTGCAATATTACAATACCGAATTATTATCGACCATTGTAGAACGCAGTGCAGAAATATTAAAAGTTCCTATTACCAATGACGCTGCCATTGAGATTGCAGGCAGAAGCAGGGGCACACCTAGAATTTGCAATTCTTTGTTGCGAAGAGTAAGGGACTTTGCCCAGATAAAAGGCAATGGTAATATTGATATGGATATTTCAAAATTTAGTTTGAAAGCTTTGAATGTCGATGCTCATGGCCTAGATGAAATGGACAATAAAATACTTAGTACCATCATCGATAAATTTAAGGGAGGCCCTGTAGGGATTACAACCTTGGCCACTGCGGTTTCCGAAAGTGCCGAGACCATTGAGGAAGTATATGAACCTTTTTTGATCCAACAGGGTTTTATCATGCGCACCCCAAGAGGGCGAGAAGTTACCGAACTTGCTTACAAACATCTTGGCCGCATAAAAGATGGAAAGCAAGGAGGGCTGTTTTAATGAAAAATCTCCCCCATGTTTCCGCGTTTAAAGTACTCCTTAACAGCAAACGTATTTTAAGAAACCCGCTACCCTTTCATTATGAAAATTTTGAAAAACTAGGCGATACGTTTCGTATTTCTATACCAGGGGAAGGAGAAGTTTTGTTTTCAAGAGACCCTGAGTTAATCAAACAAGTACTCCAAAAAAAGCATCGATATTATTCAAAATCCAAGCTCCAGACCAAAGATTTGGCAAAATACATCGGTTACGGATTATTGACATCAGAAGGAGAACATTGGCGAACACATAGACGAATGGTGCAGCCTGCATTTCATGTAAAAAAGTTAAAAGGACTTTTCGGCATTATGCGAAATGCCATCGTGGATGAACTGAAACGTATAGAACCCAATTCGCAGCAAAACGTATTTGCCCTAATGGGTGATTTGGCGTTTCAAGTGGTAGCAAAATCACTCTTTAGCAGTAATGACATACGAGAACCTATGTCTCGACTTCAGCAGATTACAGAAGAAAATCAAAAAATGTTGATTCGAGAAATGCGACAGCCCTATTTCAAATGGTGGTTCAAAGCTTCAGGGGAAATAAAAAAGCATTTAAAAATGTCTCAAATAGGTCGCGATATCCTAAATGATTTAATCGAGGAAAGATTAACCAGCGGACAGGAAGGGCAAGACCTATTGGATATGTTACTCAAAGCTACCTATGAAGACGGTTCAAGGATGCCCAGAAGACAGCTCATCGACGAGGTTTTGATCCTCTTTACAGCAGGGCACGAGACCACAGCAAACGCTTTGGCGTTTACCCTCTATTTTATAAGTAAGGATGAAGAATTGCAAGCAAAACTTTTTGCTGAAATCAATACTTTGGAGAATGAAAACTATACTTTGGAAGATTTGGGCAAGTTATCCTTGACGATGTCCTGTATCAAAGAAGCAATGCGGTTGTATCCTCCAGTATATTTCATTGACCGCGTAGCTACGCACGAAAATGAAATTAATGGACTCTTGATGAAAAAGGGAACACTGGTCTTACTTTCCATTTTTGAATTGCATAGGCACCCAGAATTTTGGAATAAGGCTACTGAATATATTCCTGATCGTTTTATGAAGATGAACATGAAAGAAGCTTCTAATTATTATTATCCTTTTGGAGCGGGTCCGCGCATGTGCGTTGGAAATGCCTTTGCAAATTATGAAATGGTAATGGTGATTATGGAAATCATCAAAAAATTTAAAATCAGTACAAAAATGACCAGTGTGGAAATCAATCCCATGATTTCTTTGAAACCCAAAGAAGTTACGCTGAGTTTTGTTGCTCGATAAAATGAATATACAATCAAATACAGCACTAATTAAAAATGAAGCAAGACGCCTTGGTTTTTTGTCCTGTGGAATCTCCAAAGCTGAATTTCTAGAAGAAGAAGCTCCAAGATTGGAAAAATGGCTCAACCAAAATATGCATGGAGAAATGCATTATATGGAAAACCATTTTGATAAACGTTTGGACCCTACCAAATTGGTGGAAGGCTCCAAATCCGTAATCTCTTTGCTGCTAAATTATTATCCATCAGAAACTCAAAATAACGAGAGCTATAAAATTTCTAAATATGCCTACGGAACAGATTATCACTTTGTGATAAAAGATAAACTGAAATCGTTATTGAATTTTATACAAGAGGAAATTGGAGAGGTTCACGGCAGGGCGTTTGTTGATTCTGCGCCGGTACTCGATAAAGCCTGGGCTGCCAAAAGTGGTTTGGGATGGATGGGCAAGCACAGCAATTTATTGACCCAACAAATAGGTTCGTTCTATTTTATTGCCGAGTTGATTGTTGATTTGCAATTGGAATATGACACACCCGTCTCGGATCACTGTGGAACATGTACAGCTTGTATTGATGCCTGTCCTACAGAGGCCATCGTTGAGCCCTATGTGGTGGACGGTAGCAAATGCATCTCTTATTTTACCATTGAGCTGAAAAATGAAATTCCAAATGAATTTAAAGGAAAGTTTGATGATTGGATGTTTGGCTGTGATATTTGCCAAGATGTCTGTCCTTGGAACCGTTTCTCAAAAACCCACAACGAACCGCTCTTTGATCCCAACCCGGAACTACTGTCCATGACCAAAAAAGATTGGGAGGAAATCACCGAAGATGTTTTCAAAAGGATATTCAAAAAGTCTCCAGTAAAACGAACAAAATACACTGGTTTAAAGCGAAATATAAAATTTTTAAAATCTTGAAAACCAACTATAACGATTTCGCCAACCCTTTGATAATAATAGATGTTAAGTTTTTTTTAAGAAAAAATTAAAAATACTATATTGGCTGCTAAGGGAACTATGATTTTCTTAAAAACCGACCAATAAAATTATCATAATCCAAAAATTTTGGTAAATAGGTTTAAAAATCATGGTTAAAATAAACTAATACTAAACTAACTAAATCAAGAAAAGCCATGAGTGGATTACAGACTTTGGATATTGTTGTGATTCTGGTATACCTCGTAGGGATTATTATCTATGGAATATCAAAATCGAAAAGAAGTAGCTCAGAAGACTATTTTTTAGGAGGTAGAACCATGACATGGCCCATTGTCGGAATTGCACTTTTTTCCGCAAATATTTCCAGTTCAACGTTGGTCGGCCTAGCTTCAGATGGTTTTCAGACAAATGTCAACGTTTATAACTACGAATGGTACGCGGTTGTAATTCTTATTTTCTTCTCTATATTTTTCCTGCCCTTTTATTTAAAGTCTGGAGTTTATACCATGCCAGAATTTATGCAAAGGCGTTATGATAAAAGATCTAGATACTACTTCTCACTTATCACCATAGTTGGTAATGTATTGGTAGATACTGCCGCGGGGCTTTATGTGGGTAGCATTGTTTTAAAACTGTTGTTCCCAGATGTTGATTCTACATATATAATCATTGGTTTGGCGGTAGCAGCAGCTGCCTATACCATTCCTGGCGGATTGAACTCTGTGATCCAGACAGAAGTTATACAGGCAGTATTGTTGATTATCGGTTCATGTTTATTAACCTATTTTGCTTTTGAGGAGCTAGGTGGCGGATGGAGCGCTATGATGTCCAAACTTGATGGTGCTTTGGCTTCCGGTGATGTAAATTTTGGGGATAGAGCTGCCGAGGGCAAATTTATTCCTGCAAATGCAGATGAAGTTTTTAGTTTGGTTAGGCCGGATAACGATGAATTTATGCCTTGGTGGGGACTTTTAACGGGAGTTCCTCTTTTGGGCTTTTATTTCTGGGCCAATAATCAGTTTATGGTGCAACGTGTGCTGGGAGCAAAAGATTTGAACCACGGGAGATGGGGTGCGCTGTTTGCTGGTTTATTGAAACTTCCTGTAATATTCATCATGGTAGTGCCAGGGGTATTGGCACTTTTACTTTTCAATACTTTGGATATTTCAAATCTAAATTACCCACTTGCGAGCGGGGGTATGTGCGAGAATCTTTCAGATTGTCCCAACTTGACCTATCCCGTTTTGTTATTCCAGCTTTTACCGACGGGAATCCTAGGCTTGGTAGTGGCTGGATTGTTGGCAGCAATGATGTCTTCAGTATCCGCTACGTTCAATTCTGCCTCAACATTGATAACCATGGACTTTGTAAAACAACTAAGACCAGAAATGACGAGCAAACAATTGGTGCGGGTAGGCCAGATTGCCACTTTAATTTTGGTTGCCCTAGCATCAATGTGGGTACCATTTATTGAAAGAGTTAGTGATTCACTATGGGGATACCTGCAATTGGTAATAGCATTCACCAGTCCACCAGTGGTATCGGCATTCATACTTGGTCTTTTTTGGAAAAGAGCCAATGCAACAGGTGCCTTTGTTAGTTTATTGGTTGGTGGAGCATTTGCAGTTTTCATGATTCTATCCGCAAGCTATGATATCTCTCCCTATTTGAATGAATTTCATTTTCTTGCAAAGGCAAATCTTTTATTTGTGATAAGTATAGTGACCCATGTTGTGGTCAGTTTGACAACGGAATTGCCAGATGCTCAAAAAGTAGCGGACTATACCTATAGAAAAGAATTGTTTACCGAAGAAACAGAAGAGCTAAAAGCCTTGCCTTGGTATAAAAACTACAGGTATTTGGCGATAATATTGTTAATTGTAACAACAATTATAGTTAGCTATTTTTGGTAGTTATCCGTTAAAAATAGAATGAAGACGCCACTAATTAATGGCGTCTTTTTATTTTACATTGATGTAAGTGCAATTGAAAAGAATAACCTATACATTTATAGCTTCAATAAAATCAAATGAGCAAAGAAAAACAAAGGCGTGAAGCATTACTTTACCATGCAAAGCCACAGCCCGGTAAAATTAAGATTGTTCCAACAAAGCCTTATGCTACCCAGAGGGATTTGGCACTTGCCTATTCTCCCGGGGTTGCCGTGCCTTGTCTTGAAATCGAGAAAAATAAAGATGATGTCTATAAGTACACGGCAAAAGGAAATTTAGTAGCGGTAATTTCCAATGGTACGGCAGTTTTGGGATTGGGAAATATTGGTCCCGAAGCATCAAAGCCCGTAATGGAAGGAAAAAGTCTCTTGTTCAAGATCTTTGCAGATATCGATGGAATGGATATTGAGTTGGACACTACAGATGTGGATAAATTTATTGAAACCGTAAAAACCATAGCTCCAACTTTTGGTGGTATAAATCTAGAGGATATTAAAGCGCCAGAGGCATTTGAGATTGAAAAACGCCTAAAGGAAGAATTGGACATACCCGTAATGCACGATGACCAACACGGTACGGCAATAATCTCTGCTGCTGCTTTATTAAATGCACTTGAACTTACCCATAAGAAAATGGAAGAGGTGAAAATAGTGGTCAGCGGAGCAGGTGCCGCAGCAGTTTCCTGTACTAGATTGTATAAAGCATTCGGTGCAAGAGCTGAAAACATAGTGATGTTGGACAGTAAAGGTGTCATCCGTAGCGATAGGGAAAATCTTTCCAAGGAAAAGACGGAGTTCGCTTCAGATAGAAAAATAGATACTTTGGAGGAGGCCATGCAAGATTCCGATGTTTTTATTGGATTGTCCATTGCCAATATTCTTACACCTGCAATGCTAAAATCAATGGCTAAAGACCCTATTGTATTTGCAATGGCAAATCCGGACCCGGAAATCGAATATAATTTGGCTTGCAAAACACGGGATGACATTATTATGGCAACCGGTCGTTCTGATCACCCCAATCAAGTGAACAACGTTTTAGGGTTCCCGTTTATTTTTAGGGGAGCGTTGGATGTAAGGGCCACCAAAATAAATGAGGAGATGAAGATGGCTGCTGTAAGAGCACTTGCAGACTTAACTAGAGAGCCCGTTCCAGAGCAGGTCAATATTGCTTATGATACTACCCGGCTGACCTTTAGTAGGGAATACATCATACCAAAACCTTTTGATCCTAGATTGATAACGAAAATTCCACCTGCTGTTGCAAAAGCTGCTATAGAAAGCGGAGTTGCCAAATTTCCCATACAGGATTGGAAAAAATATGAGGAAGAACTGTACTTAAGGTCTGGAAACGACAATAAAGTTGTGCGATTATTGCACAATAGAGCACGTGTCAACCCAAAACGAATCGTTTTTGCGGAAGCCGAACTTCTTGACGTTATGAAAGCTGCACAAATTGTTCACGATGAAGGTATTGCTCTGCCAATTCTTTTAGGGCATAGGGAAACCATAGAACAACTTAAAAAAGAGCTGGAGTTTGATGCGAAAGTGCCGATTATAGATCCACGGTCAGATGAG
This sequence comes from Flagellimonas maritima, assembly GCF_003269425.1. Taxonomy (NCBI): domain Bacteria; kingdom Pseudomonadati; phylum Bacteroidota; class Flavobacteriia; order Flavobacteriales; family Flavobacteriaceae; genus Flagellimonas; species Flagellimonas maritima. Next base: position 2,342,765 of record NZ_CP030104.1, read on the forward strand.
TTCAAGGATATGCGTTCACGTTATGCAATGAAACTTTGGGAGTTCCGAAAAAGAAAGGGAGAGACAAAGTATAGTGCAAATGTTAATATGGGCAAACGTAACTATTTTGGAGCCATGATGCTGTTGGAAGGAGATGCGGATGGGATGATTTCAGGATATTCAAGGGCATATCCGTTGGTGCTAAGACCCGTATTTGAAGTGTTGGGGAGAGCAAAAGGTGTAAAGAACGCTTCAACAGTGAACATAATGATTACTGATAGGGGCCCTTTGTTTTTGGCAGACACCTCTATCAATATTGATCCAAGTGCCGAAGCTTTGGCAGAAATAGCACAAATGACCGCGAACGTTGCCAATACATTTGGTTTCAATCCTGTTATGGCCATGCTATCTTATGCAAACTATGGCTCTTCAAACCACCCCAATTCAAAAAAAGTAAGGGAAGCGGTTAAAATATTACATGAAAGAAATCCTGAGTTGGTAGTGGACGGGGAAATTCAAACCGACTTTGCCCTAAGTCAGGAATTGAACCACAATAATTTTCCGTTTTCAAAATTGGCGGGGAAAAAGGTGAATACATTGATATTCCCAAATCTTGATTCCGCGAATATTACCTATAAATTGTTGAAAGGATTGAATAATGCAGAATCTATCGGTCCAATAATGGTAGGTCTTCGCAGATCGGCACATATTTTACAATTGGGTGCCAGTGTGGATGAAATGGTTAATATGGCCGCCGTCGCCGTTATCGATGCCCAAGAGCGCGAGAAGCGAAGAAAAGCAAAAAAAGGAGAATAGATGGTTAAAACTAAAGATAAGTGCAAGTTCAAAACCCAAACCCAGAGTAGAACAATGAATAAGTAATAACCAACTACGAATAACAAACAACGCTCGTACTGAGTGAAGTCAAAGCAAACAACAAACATCCATGATTACTCATTTAAACGGTAAATTAGTTGAAAAAAACCCTACGTATATCATAGTTGAATGTAGTGGGATAGGATACTTTTTAAATATTTCACTGCATACCTTTTCGCAATTAAAGGATGAAGAAAATATTCACATTTTTACACATCTGCAAGTAAAAGAAGATTCACATACTCTTTTTGGTTTCGCAGAGAAATCGGAACGTGAAATTTTTAGATTATTGATCTCGGTTTCAGGTATTGGTTCAAGTACTGCGAGAACCATGTTGTCGTCGTTGTCACCAGCTCAAGTAAGAGATGCCATTGCCAATGGAGATGTCCCTTCCATACAGGCAATAAAAGGTATTGGGGCAAAGACGGCACAGCGCGTTATTTTGGACCTCAAGGACAAGATTTTAAAAGTTTATGATATAGACGAAGTTTCATACAAATCAAACAATACTAGTAAGGAAGAAGCGTTATCTGCTTTAGAGGTTCTCGGTTTTGTCCGCAGACAATCTGAAAAGGTTGTGGACAAGGTACTATCCGGTGATCCTACACTAAGCGTTGAGAACATTATAAAATTAGCGCTGAAAAATTTATAAGTAGTTTGAAAAGAGGGGCAAAACCAATACTTAAGTCACTAAGATTTAAGTACTTTTTCTTTTTTATCTGTTTTCTGATAACCGCCAACCTAACAGGCCAGGAAACCAATGAACAAGTACAGGATTCGGTAAAAACGGGTTTTGAACTTGGTCGGTTGATATTGGAAAACCCCGATAGCATTATCGCTAAATATACCTATGACCCAAAAACCGATTTATACGTTTATACGGAAAGTGTAGGCGAATTTGATATCAATTACCCTATTATCTTAACTCCCGAACAGTACTTTGAACTTGTTCGTAAAGAACGAATGAAATCCTATTTTAAGGAAAAGATAGACGCATTCACGGGAAAAAAGGAAGGCAGTGAAGAGGCACGTAAAAACCTATTGCCCAATTTTTATGTAAATAGCAACTTTTTTGAATCGATTTTTGGAGGTAATACCATTGAGGTTATTCCACAAGGCTCCGTTGCAATGGATTTGGGTGTTTTGTGGCAGAAAAACGACAACCCCGCACTTTCACCAAGAAACAGAACCAACCTTTCTTTTGATTTTGACCAAAGAATAAGTTTGAGCTTATTGGGAAAAGTTGGGGAACGCCTTCAAGTAACGGCCAACTATGATACAGAAGCCACTTTTGATTTTCAGAATTTGGTAAAAATAGATTACACGCCCACTGAGGACGATATCCTTCAAAAAATAGAGATAGGTAATGTAAACATGCCCTTGAACAGCTCGTTGATTACCGGGGCACAAAGTCTCTTTGGGGTGAAAACACAATTACAGTTTGGGAAGACAACGGTCACTGCGGTTTTCTCAGAACAGCGTTCACAAAACAATACAGTGGTTGCACAAGGAGGTGGAACGGTAAACGAGTTTGCCTTAACAGCTTTGGACTACGATGAGGACAAACACTTTTTCTTGGCTCAATATTTTAGGGACAATTATGATAGGGCACTTGCCAGTTACCCATTCATACAAAGTCAGATACAGATCACAAGGCTAGAAGTTTGGGTAACCAACCGTAACCAACAGACCCTGAACGTTAGGAATGTGGTCGCTTTACAGGATTTGGGAGAAGTTGAGCTTGGAAGCGATGGTAGGGAAATTACCAGAATAGGAAAAGAGAATAACGCACCTCCAGGATTCTTTAATATTTTACAACCTGGTGCTTTGCCTCAGAACAGTGCAAATGATTTTGACCCAGCATTGATAGGGAATGGTGGGGCAATGAACACAGGTGTAAGAGATATTGCTACAGTAGACAATGGTTTCAATGTAGAAGCAAATCAAGGATTCGATTATGCTATATTGGAAAACGCACGAAAATTAGAACAAGGAAGAGACTATCAATTTGATACTCAGCTAGGATACATTTCCTTGAACCAGCGTTTGAGCAATGATGAGGTTTTGGGTGTTGCTTTCCAGTACACTTTTAATGGGGAAGTATTTCAGGTTGGGGAATTCGCAAATGGGGGCGTGGATGCCACTACAGTGTCTGGTGGCGTAAATCCAATAGTGGAAAATAATACTTTGATTCTTAAGCTTTTGAAAAGTAATATTACCAATGTAGAAGATCCAATATGGGATTTAATGATGAAGAATATCTATTCCACAGGTGCCTTTCAATTGAGCGAAGAGGACTTTAGGTTGAATATCCTTTATTCTGACCCTACCCCAAGAAACTACATTACTCCTGTTGACCCTAACGCAGGTTGGCCAGACGGTCTTGAAGATCGCATACTTATCAATGTTTTCAACTTTGATCGCTTAAATGTCTACAATGATGTACAACCGGGCGGAGATGGTTTTTTTGATTATGTGCCGGGCATTACTATAGACCCCCAGACCGGTAGAATCATTTTTACAAAAGTGGAACCTTTTGGTGAGTTCCTATTCAATCAATTGGGAGGTGGAACGTACGATGTGGAAAATGACCAGGGCTACAATGTCAATCAACAACGTTATGTATTCCGCAATATGTATGCGAAGACAAAAGCTGCTTCCCTACAAGATGCTGAAAAAAATCGTTTCCAGTTAAAGGGCCGTTATAAATCACAAGGAAATAACGGTATACCAATCGGAGCCTTTAATGTGCCCAGAGGTTCGGTAAGGGTTACGGCAGGGGGACGGCAACTACAAGAAGGCATAGATTATACGGTAAACTACCAGGCCGGTACAGTACAAATTTTAGATCCAAGTTTGGAAGCTTCCAATACCCCAATCAATATTTCAGTGGAGAACAATGCGGTTTTTGGACAACAGACCAGAAGGTTCACGGGAATAAACGTAGAGCATAAATTCAATGAAAACTTTGTTTTGGGTGGAACGTTATTAAACTTAAACGAACGGCCACTTACTCAAAAATCAAACTTTGGAATAGAACCTGTTAACAATACCATTTTTGGATTAAATGGAAATTTTAGTACCGAGATTCCTTTTTTGACAAGATTGGCCAACAAACTTCCTAACATAGATACCGATGTCCCTTCCAATTTATCCATTCGTGGTGAAGTAGCTTTTTTAAAGCCCAATTCCCCTAAAAATGCAGATTTTGAAGGAGAGACCACAACGTATGTTGATGATTTTGAAGGAGCGCAGGCATTGATAGATATTCGTTCTTCGTTGGGATGGACCCTTGCTAGTCCCCCTGTTGAATTTTTAGAGGACAGAACAGATATTAGTGTGGGTTTTGAGCGTGCAAAAATGTCTTGGTATACCGTTGATCCTATTTTTTATACAAACCAAAGACCCTCAGGAGTATCGGATAATGACGTATCATTGAACGCAACCCGTAGGGTATTCATCAACGAGGTCTTTACAGAAACAGATGTGGCCCAAGGGCAAACCCAAGTACAGGGAACTTTGGATATGGTATACTACCCAAACTCAAAGGGGCCCTACAATGCCAATCCAAATTTTGAAGCAGAAGTCAACAATGATAAATGGGCCGGTATAATGCGTCCGTTAAGCAGTACCAATTTTGAACAATCAAATGTTGAATTTGTTCAATTTTGGGTGTTGGACCCTTACGTAGATGGCCAAACCAATGATGCGAACGTAGGAGAGTTGGTATTGAATCTGGGAAATATTTCAGAAGATATTTTGAAAGATGGAAGAAAACAATATGAAAACGGACTTCCTGCAACCACGAACAATGAAATTCCAAGAAGCACAATTTGGGGTCAAGTACCTTCCACCCAATCCTTGGTATATGCTTTTGATGCTGATGAAACGAACAGGGCATTACAGGATATAGGATTGGATGGGCTGGACGATACGGAAGAACAATCGATTTATAATGGCTCTAGCGAAGACCCTGCCTTGGACAATTACCAATATTATTTAAATAGAGAAGGTGGAATACTGGAGCGTTATCTAGACTTTAACAATCCCGAAGGTAACTCACCAGTTGCAGTTACCAATACAAACAGGGGATCTACCACCTTGCCGGATGTAGAGGATATTGACAGAGACCTCACTATGAATACGGTAAACAGTTATTACGAATATCGCATCCAAATAAAACCAAATACTACTGTAAACGATCAATACGTAACGGATATAAGGGAAGGTGTAGCAAGTGGAAATAGAGTGCCCAACGGAACAGAAGTGAACTATCGATGGATTCAATATAAGATTCCGTTAAGTGATTTTACCGATGCGGTAGGCGGAATTACGGATTTTCGCTCAATTAGTTTTATGCGGATGTACATGACAGGATTCGCTAGCGATGTCATACTTCGTTTTGCCACGTTGGACCTGGTTCGTGGGGACTGGAGAACGTACACTAATTCTTTGGAACGACCAGGACTTGACGATGACCCTTCTGATGATGGTACCGTTACAGATGTAAATACAGTGAACATTGAGGAAAATTTTAATAGGCAGCCCATACCTTACGTACTGCCTCCCGGTGTAGTTAGGGAACAGCTAAACAACAATAACACCATTATTCGGCAAAATGAGCAGTCTTTATCATTTGTGGTGGAAAATTTGGAATCCGAGGATGCCCGTGGGGTTTTTAAAAACGTGAATATTGATGTAAGACAGTACGAACGAATTAAAATGTTCATGCACGCCGAGAAAATATTAAATGGGGACTATTCGGATAATGATACTCCTCTTGTTGGTTTTCTTCGTATCGGAACAGATTTCTCGGAAAATTTTTATCAAATAGAACTGCCACTTCAATTCACACCTTTCAATGTAACTTCCCCTGACCAGATTTGGCCGGACGTAAATCAAATCGATATAGCCCTGAACGATTTGAACAAGGTAAAATCCAGGGGAATTGCGGAACAATCGCTCAGTGATATAAATTATTATGAAATCGTTGATGGAGAAGCAATTTTGGTAGACGAATTCGCTCCAAGGACTCTGGGAAGATTGCGGATAGGAATTCGCGGAAATCCCTCATTGGGAAGCATTCGTGGAATGATGGTGGGCGTTAAGAATATTGATGACCTACCTGCCAGGGGAGAAGTCTGGTTCAATGAGCTACGCTTGGTAGGTTTGGATAATAATGGAGGATGGGCCGCCATAGCAGCATTGGATGCTAACATGGCAGATTTTGCGAACATAACCGCAACGGGAAGCAGAAGTACATCAGGTTTTGGCTCTATAGACCAAATGCCCAATGAACGCTCCCGGGAAGATGCCATAGCATACGATGTGGTCACCAATGTGAATGTAGGGCAATTGTTTCCAAAAAAATGGGGACTCCAACTTCCGTTCAATTATGGTATTTCAGAAACATTGATTACTCCCGAGTTTGATCCTGTTTACGATGACTTAAAGTTGGAAGATCGCATTGAAGCCGCTGAAACTGCAGAAGATGCAGAAACCATTCAAAGACAGGCCGAGGATTACACGAAAAGAACAAGCATCAATCTTATAGGCGTAAGAAAAGATAGGGGCGAGGAAGCCAAGGAGAATTTTTTCGATATAGAAAATTTTACATTCAATTATTCTTACAATGAAACGGATCATAGGGATTTTGAGGTTGAAGAATTGAGAGATCAAAATGTGACCACGGGTTTTGTATACAACCATAATTTTAAACCAGCACCTGTTGCGCCCTTTGTGAAAAAAGATTCATTGTTCATGAGCGAATATTGGAAATGGCTTAAAGAGCTCAATTTTAATGTTTTGCCTACCAGCATTTCCGTCAACGCCAACTACAATCGGTCTTTTAACCAGCAAAGATTCAGGGACGTTCTTGAACCTGGGGTGGAGTCTTTAGAGCTTCCGCTTTTGCAACAGCGTAATTATTTGTTCAATTGGCAGTATGCTTTAAATTACAGTATTACAAAATCATTGCGATTGAATCTAACAGCGTCCAATAACAACATTGTTCGCAATTATTTTAATGTGGATGACGATGACGATTCCGGTATTAACCAAGCTTTGGATTTATGGGACGGTTTTTTTGATATCGGTGAACCCAACAGACATTCACAACAAATGCAGCTGAACTACGAACTGCCGTTCAGCAAATTCCCCTTCCTTAACTTCATTAATGCGCAATATACCTATACCAGTAATTTCGACTGGCAACGTGGAGGGGATGCCTTGAACGAGGTTGCCCGTGAGGATATCAATACAGTTCAGAATGCCAATACCCATAACTTGACAGCGAATCTGAGCATGCAGCGTTTTTATGATTTTCTTGGTCTAAAAAAGAAGGATGGTAAAGTTTCGGCCAATCAAGCTGCTGCTAGAAGGGATAAAGCGGGCAATACAGCGTCAGGTGAAGGAAAGAAAGCACCTAAAAAAACAAGCAAGGCTTTCAATACTATTATTGATGTTGTTACCATGGTAAAAAGGGTTAATGTTAATTACAGTGAAAACAATGGTAAAGTGCTTCCTGGGTACACACAGTCTATTGGATTTATTGGAACTACAAGACCGACTTTGGGTTTTGTTTTTGGCAGTCAGGCGGATGTACGGTTTGAAGCGGCCAGAAATGGCTGGTTAACGACTTTCGAAGAATTTAACTCTCAATATTTGGAGAATTCGAACAAGCTGTTGAATGTCACTGCTACGGCGCAACCTACCCAAGATCTGACCATAGATTTGACTATGGACAGGCAAATATCCAATAGTTATCAAGAAAATTTTCAGGTCAATGATTTGGGTAATGGAGAGTTTCAATACGAAGAATTGTTGGGCAACAATTTTGGAAATTTCAGTATTTCCACAATGATGATAGGAACCTTTTTTAACAAGAGCGATGAATTTGATTCAGAAACATTCGATCAGTTCAAGGAAAACAGGATTACCATAGCGAACAGATTGGTTTCCGATAGGGGGCAGACACCCGGTACTTTGGATGAAGATGGATTCCCACAGCGTTACGGGAAAACACAACAAGAAGTCTTATTGCCCGCCTTTTTTGCGGCATATACCGGACAAGATGTAAACAGGGTCAACTTAGATGCTTTTAGGGATATACCCGTTCCAAATTGGAATATCAAGTATACGGGATTGATGAAAAATAGATGGTTTAAAAAGAAGTTTAAGCGTTTTTCTTTGAGCCATGGTTACCGTGCGGCATACAGCATCAATTCCTTTCAAACCAATTTAGAACGTGAGAATGGTACGATAGACCCTGAAACCGAAGATTTCCTTCCAGAAAACATTATTAATAATGTCGTACTCACTGACCAGTTCAATCCACTGATTCGTATGGATTTTGAAATGAAGAATTCTTTTAGTTTTTTGGCCGAGGTAAGAAGCGATAGAACACTATCATTGAGTTTTGATAACAATCTTTTGACAGAGATTAACGGTAAAGAGTATACAGTAGGATTGGGCTATCGATTTAAGGATGTAAAGTTTGTAACCAATATTGGTGGTGAAAAAACACGCCTTAAGGGTGATTTGAACTTAAAGGCTGATTTATCTTTAAGAGATAATATAACAATAATCCGAAATCTTGACATAGACAACAATCAAATTACATCTGGGCAGAGTTTAATGGGTATTAAGTTTACTGCGGATTATGCCCTGAGCAAAAGCTTGAACGCATTATTCTTTTACGACCATACTTTTTCGGAATTTGCAGTATCTACTGCCTTTCCACAAACAACGATCAATACAGGTTTTACACTCAGATATAATTTTGGAAATTGATTTTACTTCTCTATCCAACCTATTTTTTACATAATTTTTTGAACAATATTTTGTTTGAAAAGATATCGCTGATCCGTTACATTTGTCATAAGACTAATATAAATTGAAACAATGAACGTACCGGCAGAATTAAAGTATACAAAAGATCACGAATGGATTAAAATCGATGGCGATACGGCAACTGTTGGCATTACGGATTTCGCCCAGGGAGAGTTGGGGGATATTGTATATGTTGAAGTTGAAACCGTGGACGAAACCTTGGAAAAAGAAGAAGTTTTTGGCACGGTTGAAGCTGTGAAGACTGTCTCTGACCTTTTTTTGCCATTAAGTGGAGAAATAATAGAATTTAATGAAGCATTGGAAGATGAACCTGAAAAAGTAAATTCCGATCCGTACGGTGAGGGCTGGATGATTAAAATAAAAATAAGTGACGCATCAGAAGTAGATGACTTAATGAGCGATGAAGAATACAAAAGCCTGATTGGTGCTTAAAAATTATTTTTTACATTATCATTTATAAGCTGGGTAACGTTTATTACGATGCTCAGCTTATTTTCTTTTTCAGGCTTGGATACTGGTGGAATGAATATTCCCCATGCCGATAAAATTATCCACTTTTTGTTTTACTTCATTTTTTCAGTCTTGGGTTGTCTATTTTTGAGAGAAAGAACACAAGGCGCTATGGGATTGGTCAAAGCAGTAAAATTTATGCTGGTTACGACTGTAGTGTATGGCATATTTATTGAGGTGCTACAGTACGCCATTACCTCGAATCGTATGGCCGAAATGGGCGATGTTTTGGCAAATAGTTTAGGTGCATTTGTAGGAGTTGGCCTAATTAAGTGGTTTTTTTCTAAAGAAAGGCCGATAAAATGGAAAATTTAATTGCTTATTTAACCAATTAATAATTAAATTAGCAAACATTAAAATTAAAACAATGGAACTAAAAAAGAATCCAAAGGCAGATGTAGGTAAAAACAGTTCGCTCTATTTTGTAATAGGGTTGACCGCTGTTTTGGGATTGGTTTATGGCGCCATGGAGTGGAAGAAGTATGATAATTCCAATGACTATGATATTTCAATGAACGTTGAAGATCAATTGGATGAGGAAGTACCGATGACAGAACAGATAAAAACTCCGCCACCGCCACCGCCACCAGCTGCACCTGAAGTCATTGAGGTTGTAGAAGATGAGGAAGAAGTTGAGGAAACTGTAATCGAATCAACGGAAACCAGTCAAGAGGAAGAAGTAATGGAAGTTGAAGAGGTCGAGGTAGAGGAAGTTGATGAGGATATATCGGTTCCGTTTGCTGTAATTGAGGACGTACCTGTTTTTCCGGGTTGTGAAGGATCCAGTAATAAAAAAGCATGTTTTCAAGAAATGATGCAAAAGCATATTCGCAAAAACTTCCGTTATCCGGAAATTGCCCAAGAAATGGGTGTTCAAGGTAGAGTGAACGTGATTTTTGTTATTCAAAAAGACGGTAGCATCGGTAATATAAGAATGCGTGGACCAGATAAAAATTTGGAGAAAGAAGCTTTGAGAATTATCAACAAGCTTCCTAAAATGACTCCAGGCAAGCAAAGGGGAAGAGCGGTAAAAGTACCTTTCAGTATTCCAATTACCTTTAAGCTGCAATAAAGTATACTATTTTTATTGAGGTAGAAATGGAAAAAGCCCTAGCGGAAACGCTAGGGCTTTTTTTTTAAAAATTTGTCAAGAATGTTCTTTCGTCAATTCAAAATTGCCATTCGTGAATTGTATCCTCATTTTATCTATCGGAAAAAGTATTTTTATAAAATAGGACAGTTCCTACATTCATTCCATATTAATCAGCTGAATATTAAATGATTGAGAATATATAACGGAAATAAGGTATAGGAATTTTTCATGTACTAATGTAAATAGATCAAATAGTAAAAATGGACACAAAGAAAATAATGGTAGGAATGCTACTAGTGATTGCACAAAATATCGGCTTTACCCAAGATTTTCCAAAAATTACACCACCATCGCCAGAGGCCACGGCACTGGCAAAATTTACGGAAATACCGGTTTCCCATTACACTGGGGTACCGAACATCTCCATTCCCATCCACACCATCCAACAGAACGGTATCAATATTCCTGTAAGTTTGAACTACCACTCGCGTGGCATAAAAGTAGAGGAAATAGCCCCAAGGTACGGCCTGGGGTGGGCATTGCAATATGGGGGCTCCATTTCCCGACAGACCCGTGGAGAAACGGATGAGAGCCAGTACGGTTACTTGAACAATAACTATGATATGGACTTTTTTACGGATGCTAATAAGCGAGGTGATGTTCAAGATACATATACGTTCAATCAAGAATATGATTTCACTCCTGATCTGTTCCATTTCAATGTAAACGGGATAGGGGGCAAGTTCATAATCGACAAAGCCGATGGCGAAGTACTTGTACAGGGCTTAGATGATATTGACATTACGTACCTCAACCAAGGCGTGGGCAACCTCAATGGAATAGATCGTTTTGTGATCACGGACAAACATGGCAACAAGTTCTACTTTGGTGTATCCAAAGACGGAAACCGGACGGCACGGAATTATGACGACCTCATAGAGGGGAGCCGTATACCGATGTACGGCGGCAGGGATCCTTTCGCCCCAACTAGCGAAGATTACTTCAATTCTTGGCAATTGATGGAAATCGAGACCAGCTATGGGGATATGATAGAATTCCATTATTACCAACAACCAGAAGCATCTTATACCTTCAGGCACCTGTACGATAAAATCGAAAGTGAATCGCAAGTGCCAGTGCACTACACCATGAAATTGAGGATGTACCAGTATCAACTGTCAGAGATCCGTTTCAACAAGGGAAAACTGGTATTCCAGAGATCTTTAGCAGAAAGGGAAGATCTTCATGGTTCGTATACCTTGGACAAAATCGGTCTTTATGACAAACAGGACAATCCCATCAAGTCCTACGAACTTGGTTATATGTACACTACGAGTATTGCTGACAACAATGTGCACGATTATCTGGAATTGGAGGAGCCAAGGGCAAACAAGAGATTGTTTTTGAGTTCGATACAGGAAACAGCCCCCAACCAAGAGCAACTGCCCCCGTATATTTTCGAGTATAGTACGGTACAGCTTCCCAACAGGTTTTCCAATTCCCAAGACCTGTGGGGATACTTTAACGGAAAGAACAACGGGCAATACCTTACTTTTTTTGATTATGGACAAAACAGTGTGGACAGAACTGTGGATGTGCTAAAGGCTGAAGCGGGACTGCTCAAGAAAATTACATATCCTACAAAGGGCAGTACCAATTTCGTTTACGAGCAAAATAAAGCTATTCCCCCTTTAGAATTTGCGGAAATAGTATTTCAAAACGTAAATCCAATTGTGGATAAAGGTGTCGTGCTATCCCATATAGCTTTTAATGAATATTACGATGATGTGGCCAATAAGTACGAAAGGCCTTTTACAATAGGGGAAGGACTTGTGGGTAATCTAAGTAGTGATGTTAGCTTCAACGATACAAATCTCTGCTTAGATGATGAATTCGATCAAGGGTGTAAATTTCGAGTATTTATAGAAGGCAATAATATATTTTTTGAACTCTTTCTGGGGGAAAATGAGAATAGTATAAATATTTCTCCAGGTGCATATAAACTGATAGTCGAACCACAGTTTGAACATGATCCCCTCGATCCAGAAAATGATGGTTTTACCGCTTATATCAGCTGGGTAGAAGAAGAGGACGCAAATGAAATAGTTTATGCAGGGGGCAAACGCATCAAAAAGATCAATTATGACGATGCCAATGGTTCGGTACGGACCAAAGAATATGAGTATCTGGATAATCTTGGGAATACCAGTGGTAGAATCTTTGGTCTGCCCAATTTTTATGCAATTTCAGATCAAATAGGAGATTTTGTTATTCTGGAAGCTTTTGGTTCGGTACCTGGAAGCCCTCTGGGGACGCCTCAGGGTAATTCGGTAGGCTATGCAAAAGTTACGGAATATTATGGTAAAAATAATACAAATAGCGGCAAGACAGAATATGATTTTTCGGTTATCCCCGATGCCGGCAAATACTATGAATTTCCTTACCCACTTCCAACCGATAATGAATGGTTAAGGGGAAAGATGTTGAAATCTGAGGTGTTCAAAAAAAATACAGGTATTGGCTATACACTGCTCAAAAAAATGGAAAACACCTATTTGTACGGTGGTATTCTTGACAATTATGAATTTCCCCCACCAATTTTCAATCCAGGTGGTTATAAAATGTATTGTAACAGTGATTCTGACCCAGGCTATTCCAAAGATCGTAGGCGGTACCATTTGCCATTGATTCAATTCATTGAACCGGATGATGACAATTGTAATTTCATAGGCGGTCTGGCTTACAGCACGTATTACCTAACTGGGGGTACTTTAAATTTGGGCAAATCTTTGGAGACCAGCTATTTTGAAGACGGTCTGGAACTTACAACGACAACTGAATATTTCTATGATTACGATGAACATTACCAATTGAGCACTGTAAAAACGATAGATAGTGAAGAAATCACAAGAGTGAGAAAAATGTACTATGCCACGGATGTGAACGATGTTGAACTGCTCAATCGTCACCGTTTATCTGAAGTGGTCAGACAGGAAACATATATGGATGTTAACAACGACGACATATTACAAGCCACCGAACTGCTCAGTAAAAAAGAAACACGGTTCAGGTTATGGGACAACAATCAGTATTTGTCCGAATTTGTTAAGAGCCAAAAAGGTATGGGGCCATTTGAAAATAGAATAGCTTTTACGGGCTATGACCATTTTGGAAATCCACTACAGCTATCAAAAACCGATGGAGCTCCAATCAGCTATATATGGGGCTACAACAAGCAATATCCCATAGCAAAAATAGAAAATGCTTCGTATGCCGATATATTCACTGCGTTGGGAATAACCATGGCGGATTTGAAGGCTTTTAATGAAGACAACCTTGAGGATATAAATAACCTTCGCAATAATCCATTACTCCCAGGAGCCATGATTACCACGTACGCATATCGACCTTTGGTAGGCATTATGAACGTAACCGATACTAAAGGCTATAAAATTTCCTACGAATATGATGCCTTCAACAGACTAAAAGAAGTTGAGGACCACAATAGTAGGTTGCTTTCTGAGTACCAATATAAATATAAGGACCAATAATAGGACAAAACCTACAGCATGAAAAAATTTAAGAAAACCTATCCAATAATATGTATTTACAGTGTATTGTTTTTTTTGACTTTGCACCCTATTCAGTCCCAAATTAATGATTCCGATCGTATAGTCGGTTCTTGGTTCTTTGATAGTGAATCTTCATTTGCCGAAGTAGATAGAGAGGTAAACGATTTTATGGAAGCAAACCCGCAATTAAGAGTAAAGATGCAGTCGGCCTATACGGGAAAAACAATCACCTTTCTCGCCAATGGGGCCTATGGCCAGGTTTTGGGCGATGGAACAAGAGCATCCGGAGAATGGTATATAAGGGAAGACGCCCTTTTTATAAAATCCCAGAATGATGTTGTCTATACGTTTCAATTTAAAATTCAAGATAACAAGCTTGTGCTTACAACAGTATCGCAAAATCGGGAATCCAAAAGTGTAGTGCCCAATCAATATTTTACTAAAATCTAAGACGATGGCCAAACACACTAAAAAAATTCTTAGCAATCTAGTTCTATTATTCTGTTTCTCATTTGGTTATTCCCAATTTGGCTTTCCTGGCGGAGGAGGTGGTGGCAATACGTATGTCATATCTGGTCCTTCACCTGTCTATAATGGCAGTACGCGAAACTATTCATTGAACCACGGGAATTCCATTACGAGCGCTACTTGGGGGATTAGCAATCTATACGGGAGTGTGGTATCTTCTACGTCCACTTCCGCGAGTATCAGTTTTACTGCTGCGGGCTCTACGTCTGTAAGCGCTTTTATACAAGATAATTTGGCCAATATTCATTTTGTCACTAAGAATGTTACAATACAGGCAGGTTTATCGCCGGGCACTATATCTGGCCCACAGACCATTTGTTATTTGGGAAATCCTGCGAACATAAGCAACACATCCTCTGCATCGGGCGGTGGGGGCGGTTATGTTTACCAATGGCAAGATTCCCCTGGTGGCGGGACTATCTGGAACAATATCAATGGTGCCACTTCCACCAGTTATAATCCTCCCGGAGGATTTACCGTTTCAAAATGGTATCGTAGAAAAGTTACCTCTGGCATTCTTGTCAACTATACAAGTTCCGTGAAGATAACGGTCAAGGCACCATTGAACGGCGGAAGCATTAACGGTACCCAAACGGTATGTTATGCGGGCAATCCAAATACTTTGGGAAATGCGGCTTCCCCGTACAATGGTGTAGGGGGGTACACGTACCAATGGCAATATTCCAATAATGGAAATGGAGGATGGTCCAACATCGGTGGCGCTACGTCCAGTACATATAATCCACCAAATGGGCTTACATCCAACAGATGGTACCGTAGAAAAGTAGTTTCTTGCGGACAGACAAAATACACCAATGTCATAAAAGTGACCGTTGACCCTGGGCAGACCTACTACGCCGACACTGATGGTGACGGTTACGGAGACCCTGGCAGCAGTACCATTGCCTGTAGCCATCCCCAAGGATATGTGACCAACAGTGCCGACCATGACGATAGTACCGTACTGATTACCAACATTGCCCCCCAGCTATACTATAGCGATAGCGACGGTGACGGTATTGGTGATGGCAACAGTACCATTTTTGCCAGTTTTAAGATTTTGGGGTATGCCAATACGACGGGCGACCCCTGTCCAGATATTCCTGGATTGGGCGACGGATGTGATGCACAAACGGTATTGCCCAGTAACGAGAACTATGTCCACAAAAAATCTTTCCAAGACATGGAGGGTACAACGGCGATAGAGCAGGTAACCTATTATGATGGACTGGGCAGGCCCATGCAACATGTGGAAGTAGGGGCATCGGGCACGGGCGCCATAAACATTGCTGCGAACGCCCCTGCGGGATGGACAATGGATTGGAACATCGGTAGCGGCAGCACCGGTTTCTTCAATCAAAATGGCGTTACTACCGAGAACAAACGTATTACCGCACCGGGGCCGTTCGGGAAACCCCAGGTCATTTGGTCATGCGGCAACGACCCGAGTAGCAGTGCCGACGGTGGTTGGAACACGGATTACTTTGCGGTGGACAAAACCAAGGCCTACCGGTACACGGTCTGGGTAAACCGTTTTCATTCGAACGACGGAAAAACCTACCATGGCACCCAGAACGTCGACAACCTTGGGGGAGGAGCCAATGGTAACCCTTACTTTTGGAGCGGTGACCTGCCACAATTGGAAGAGTGGTACCTATTGGTGGGCGTGGTGCACCCTTTTGATCATGGAGGTGGGGATATTGGTGTAAGCGGGGTCTATGACATGCAGGGGAATCGCATCGTAGATGGCACAGAATTCAAATGGCGCAATGATACGACCACCTCGCGTTTTAGGAGCTACCTGTACTACAGTACCGATGTGAACGTACGGCAGTACTTCCATGCACCAACATTAGAGGTGATGGATGGTACCGAAGTGCCGCTACGCTCTATATTGGGCAATGGAAGGGCAAACGACCTAATAACGCACATAGACTATGACGAATACGGCCGCAAGGAGAAGGAATGGTTGCCCCATGTCCCGGACACGGGCGTAAGGGGAAGTTATAGGGGAGGGGATATGGCCATGTCCACCAAAGAATATTATCTTTCGGCCTACCCTATGGATTTTCCCTCAATGTCTGTCAACGAGGTCAACGCCTACTCTCAGAGCGGGTTCGAGGCCTCTCCTCTCAACCGTTTACTGAAACAGGCGGCCCCGGGCAAGGATTGGAAAATGGGCAACGGACATGAGATTGAATTTGGATATCTAACAAATTTTGCGAACGAAGTGCGTCTTTATAGAGTGGATATAAACTTTGCCAACGGTATTTATGAACCTACTTTGGTGGCCAACGGTCACTATAACTCAGGGACGCTTTACAAAAACGTGAACTATGATGAGAACCATGACGGAACACCCTCCAAGCTGCACACCACGGAAGCGTTTACCGACAAGCTTGGCAGGACTGTGCTCAAGCGCACCTACGTCCTTGTCGGCGGACAGGAAGAGGCCCATGACACCCATTATGTGTATGATGATTATGGCAACCTCACCTATGTGCTGCCCCCAAAGGTGGACACCGCCAATGGGGTCAGCGCCACGGAGCTGACCGAGCTCTGTTACCAATACAAATATGACCATAGGAACCGTCTGGTGGAAAAGAAGGTACCGGGCAAGGGCTGGGAACATATCGTCTACAACAGACTGGATTGGCCCATTATGACCCAGGACGCAAACCTCAGGATCAACGACCAATGGCTTTTTACTAAGTACGATGCCCATGGGCGGGTAGCGTACACGGGGTTACATACCCAACCCGGGGCTACGGACCGTGCTACCATGCAAGGGTATGCCGACGATACCATTTCTTACGGCCAGTACGAAACAAAACAGGGAAGCTCCGGAACTATTGCGGGGACAACGATATATTATTCCAATGATACGTTCCCGCAGGGCATTATGGAGCTTTACAAGATCAATTATTATGATAACTATGTGTTCGACAGGCCAGGGCTCAGCCTTCCCGTATCTGTGCTGGGAACAAACACCTCGTTACAGGTTACGGGACTGGCCACGGGTAGCAAGGTTCGCATATTGGGGACCAACGATTGGACCACAACGATGCTCGGCTATGATGACCAGGGAAGGAGCATCTGGACCAAGAGTATCAACGATTATCTGGGCAGTACGGATGTTACGGAGACCAGGCTCGATTTTGTGGGCAGGCCGTTGCAGACTAGGAACATCCATGCAAGGGACGGTCACGACCCGATAACGACCGATAACGATTATGAATACGATGATATGGGCAGGCTCATGGGACGGGAACAGGAAATTGGACTACAGGAGACGCTGCTGGTCAATAATACCTATGACGAACTGGGGCAACTGGTAGCAAAAAAAGTGGGCGGCAACCTGCAGACGGTGGACTATCGGTACAATGTGCGCGGCTGGCTAAAGGCCATCAATAATACCGCAAACCTGGGCAACGACCTTTTTGCCTTCGATATCAATTACAATACGGCGGACCATGGGGGCACACCGCTCTATAATGGCAATATTGCGGAAACGGAATGGCGTACGGCAAACACGGACAACGGGTTAAAATGGTACCGCTACGGCTACGATCCGCTGAACAGGATCATAAATGCCACTGCAAACAGTCCCAACTATCATCTGAACAGCGTTGGTTATGATAAAAATGGAAATATTCTATCTTTGCAAAGGCAGGGGCATACCAATGCAGATGCCACGCTCTTTGGCAATATGGACGATCTGGTGTACACGTATGACAGCGGCAACAAGCTTATAAAGGTACTGGACAACGGGAACGATAGCCAAGGCTTTAATGACGGGACCGATATCGCCACCGAATACGTTTATGACCAAAATGGGAATATGACCATTGATCTCAACAAGGGCATTAGGGGGGCAACTACCACGGACCCGGGTATTGTGTACAACCATTTAGACTTGCCCGAGAGTATTTCGGTGAACGGCAACGGTAACAACGGCACCATTTCGTATATTTACGATGCCACGGGCAGAAAACTAAAAAAGATTGTGAGTACGGGCAACACTACAGAGTATGCGGGCAACTACGTCTACGAGAACGGACAGCTGCAGTTCTTTGGACACCCAGAGGGCTATGTGGTCCCGGATGGACAGGGAGGCTATGACTATGTGTACCAATACAGGGACCATCTAGGGAACATCAGATTGAGCTATCAGGACATCAACGAAGATGGCTCGGTCGACAGCTCCGAGATACTCCAAGAAAGAAACTACTATCCCTTCGGACTTGAACATAAAGGGTACAATAATTCCATAAACGGTGTGGAGAACAACTACATGACCTACCAAGGGAAAGAGCTTGACGAGAGTCTTGGTCTTGATTGGCATGACTTCGGGGCAAGGCAATATGATGCTTCGATTGGCAGATGGTTGACCATCGACCCATTGGCAGAGCAGACAGGTTATGCTTATGCAGCTATGAACAACAACCCTGTAGCTATGATTGATCCTACAGGAATGAGTGCGTTCTGGGTTCCAAAATTAAATGAGGATGGTTCTACTTCATATATTGCAGAAGAAGGGGATACCGTGGAAACCTTCCAATCTCAATATGGGCTTGAAGATGGGCAAGCAGAAGCCATAATTGGAAATCAAGAAATTGTAGCGGGAGAAACAGAAATATCTGGAGAGCAAGTTAAACAAGTGACAGAAAGTGACGTACTGCAACTAGATCTGGCATCAGACCAAGCAAAAGGAAAAAAAGGAGAGCAGAGAATCTTTGATCAATTTGTTTTTGCGGGGGATATTGCTGCTTCAAAAGGTGAAGACAGGTTTTTTTCGGGAGACTTTTTCTCAAATCTTCAAACAATTAAAACAGGACAAGGTGGTGGCACCATAAGCGGAACGGCTTCCATGACTACTGGAGGTCAGACTTTCGATGTTTTGTTTGATTTAGTTCTGACTGGTTCAAATGGAATAGGAAAAAGTAGGCCAACATTGTTCACAAATACGTTCACTGAGAGTGCATTACAAAGAGGCACACCTTTAAGTAATACAAAGCCCACGACTCTTTTACAATTTAGAACGTTTAAAGATAGAAATGGTTTTAATCGCCCTAGTGCACCCAGTGAAATAGGTGCCCTAGGTGATTTTGGACCTTTACTTAATAGAAGACTTAATAGAAGGCAATAATGAAAAAAATAGTTTTAATTACAGTTTTTATAGGAACACTCTTTTCTTCATGCAAAGTCAATAATGCGTTGGTATCAGAAAAGATAGTAGATTGTATAGATGAAGGTGTAAAACCGAAAAGAGAGCTATTTGGTTACCCTATAAGTCAATATACAGTAGATACTTTTACAAATTTTGAAGAATATCTTTTGACCAAGGGGTACATTTTTTCTTCTTCAAAACAGGATTATAGAAGATTTATTGATGATGTCATAACAAATCCTGAAAAGTACAAGGATATATATGATCATGTTTATAATCACGATCAATACCTTGATACTAAGATTATATACAATCCAGATTTTGTTTTGCTCTACTGCCCTTCAACTATTCTTGAGAAAGAAAAAAACGATGTATTATCAAAGCAGTTGGAAATAATGCAGAATGTGTTGGAAACCACTTATGGTGATAAAGAGAGCGTAGATAAGCTTTTTGCAGCTACACCATCTGAAAATTTTAAATATTTAGCCTTTAAGATACCTGTGATGTATATGGTTTTACTTAAGGTAACTCAATTTCACATACCTAAAGGATAACGTCTTATATTAATACAGATAATGTTTAAAACTAGGAAACCGCCCAAGTGGCGGTTTTTTTATGCCTTTGAATAGGCTTTTTTGGTCTTGTGGTAGCTTATGGCCATATCGATAAGCTCATAGATCTTGGTGCGCTCCCCTTCGGTAAAGCTCTCGATGTCCCTGACCTTTTGCAACAGTTCCTTGTCCATGATGGTATCATCGCCCCCTAATAGAAAATCCACGGTAACGCCAAGTTCGTCCGCAATGGCCTTAGCGGTGTCAATTGACGGTTTGATCTCGTTGCGCTCGTACCGCCCGATGATGGGTGCGGAAGTACCCACCTTCTTTGCAAGCTCGTCCTGCGAAATATCCTTGTCCGCCCGTATTTTCTTTAAGTTATCTCCAAATGACATAAACACAGTAATAAGTAAACAAAACATCAAAAATGCTATACAAAAATAGCTATTTATGAACATAAAGCGCATTATTGTTGAAAACAATAGCCATATTGGTTATCCATTAATAGACAATAACTATGTATTTGTAGTCAAATATGGTTACAAAATAGTTTTCAACAAATGCTCGAAACGACCAACCCGCACAACTATGCCTACCGCACCGACCACTTGGAGGTGCACGTCCTCGGCGGAATGAAGACCACCAAACTGGAAACCCTGCGCATCACATTGAGCATACAGAAACCAAAATCCCGATGATGGGGGCTGATGTACCCACCTTTTTTGCAAGCTCGTCCTGCGACCACCTCAATCGCTTCCTTATCGATAAAATACGTTCACCCGCTACCGCTAGTCTGTGACTAGTGGCAAAGAACAAGAGTAAGAAAACAAAAGAAAAATGCCGGTTATTACTAGCCCGTTTTTTTCTTCACAACTTTTATTTCTTTGAGTTTTTTGATTAAAAAGCGCTTTTTGAGGTGTTTTTATAGTTAAGGATGAGATTGCTCTATATCGTTTTATAGAACATGTTACATACAAAATGTCAATGTTCGGGCATGCTTCTTTTATTACTTTAAAAGAATTACATCAACGATATATTTACAACACCTAGATTGTATAATATAAAGTGTGGACTTCACAAATTTTTTATAATTTTTAATAGCTTTATTCTTACTATTTTAGTATCTTTCTATGTACTAAACGCTCACTATTTTTTTTCTAATCTAACATACGTGAATATGACCTTTTATTAGCTTTTAAACCCTTAGGGTAAATTCCCTGCCAAGATTAAAAGAACATTTTGCACTGAGATGGGCAAGATGTATGAACATAACCTATCGTTCCGTTCTGGTTCCGATTTGCATCAAAAACGAGCATTTAAAACTTTTGGGCCACTGGTCTACAATCTCATTGGAATATAACATGGGACAAGGATTTCATTGTTCAAACTTTTTTTCATATGCTTTCCTTCCCTAATTCACGATTGAAAAATAGTGTGGCTCCCCACAATGTAAGTTTAAAAGAAGATGAAAAGAACAGTAGTTATTGCAATTATGGCCTTAGTATTCATATACGGCCAAACACAAGAAATGCCCAACCTTGTTCCACCAGCCCCGGAAGCTACAGCTTTGGCAAAGTATGTAGACATACCAGTTTCATTTTATAATGGCACACCCAATATAAGTATCCCAATCCATACCATTGATTTGGAGGGAATTTCCATACCAATCTATTTGAGTTACCACGCCAAAGGAATTCAAGTAGAGGAAATAGCTTCAAGGGTCGGCTTGGGGTGGACCATGAACTTTGGTGGCGCTATTACAAGGCAAATTAGGGGTACTGCGGATGAGTATGTACCAAATGGGATAAAAGGATACTTAAGGGATGACTTTTATGAGACTTTTTTTACTTCGGAAAGTACTAGATTAAGAATCTACAATAGTGTTTTGTTAGGGAAGCAAGATCTTTATCCGGACAGCTTTATGTTTAATTTTTTAGGGTATTCGGGCAAATTCATTTTTGATCAGCGTACAAAAATGCCAGTGATTCAACATTTTACCGACCTTAAAATAATACCAGTTTGGGCAAATGGGACAGTAGGTGAAATAGCAGGTTGGATAGTAGTTACTCCAGATGGTTTCAAGCTCCATTTCGGGCTGTCCAAAGATGGTGTATTAGCCGCTAGGGATAAGGAAAATATAATTGAAAATGCTGTTTTTTCGAACGGTATGCTATCCAATTCTCCCGATAGTGGGTCTTTTGGTGCATATACGTCATGGTATTTTATGGATATTACAGCACCCCACGGCAAGACCATAAAGTTCAAATACATTGATGAGGAACCCATTTACTGTAGAAGGAATTTCGATAAAATAGATTTTGGGTCAAACGTTGTTAGTTCGTTTTTCGCGAAAGTGAAGCCTGTTCAACATCAGATATCTGAAATCTTATTTGATCAAGGTAAGATAAAATTTATAAAGGCAAATACTGAAAGAGAAGATCTTGATGGTGCATACGCTTTGGATAAAATTCAAATTACCGATTTCCAAGATACACTCGTTAATAGCTACCAATTCAATTATTCATATACTACGGGACCTGCTACCAATGTATTGAGTGTGTTAAGCACTTGTGATCAAAAGGCCAGCAAAAGGCTTTTCCTTAACTCGATAGACACCTATGATAAATTGGGGTCCACTTCGTTGCAACCATACCAATTTTTCTACGATAGCATACTATTGCCCCATAGGTTTTCCAACTCCCAGGATACTTGGGGGTATTACAATGGAAAGGATAATGGTGATTATCTCACCTTTTTTGATTATGGTACTACAACAATAAATAGAGAGGTGGACACTGTGAAATCACAGGCCGGTATGTTGAATAAAATACAATTGCCTACTGGAGGGTCTATAAACTATGAATATGAACAAAATAGAGCCATACCCCCTGAATATTTTAAGAACCTTTTCTTTCCAGATACAAATCCTACAGTGAGCAAAAGCGCTGGGCTTGCCAAAAACCCATTATTTTTTAATGGAACAGTCTATGAGTCAGAACCTTTTGTAATTGGTGATATTGTTGGTATGGCGCGGGTTATAACTTCCCTAGGGCTACCAAATAATTGTGGTACTGACCAGTTAATGACTACCTGTCCGTATAGTGCACAATTGATTGGTCCTCAAAGTAATATAACGTTAATCAATGATAGTGTTGATATGCAGCTTGTACCTGGCAGTTACACAATAAGGGTTACCCCTAATACGAATATATCGCACGATCACAATGATATTTTCAACAATCCTTTTGGTGTATTAGTAGTATGGAATGAAGACGTAGGAAATCAAGGAGATACTGAACTGCTTTTTACCTCTGGCAATAGAATTAAAAAAATCACTTTAAAAGACGCTAGAGGAGGTACAATCGAAAAAGAATACGAGTATAGAGACCAAGAGGGTATAAGTAGTGGGAGGGTATTTTCATTACCCAGCTATTATTACATAGAAGACCCTCTTGCAGGAGGTGTTATTATAAGAAGAAAATATGGTGCACGTCCTGGTAGCCCTATTACTTACGAACAAGGCAATCATGAAGGGTATGAATATGTTACCGAACATATCATCGGAGAAAACGGTAAGCAGGGAAAAACCGAACATCGTTTTACGGTATATGCAGATTCTGGGGATTTCTATGAATTCCCGTACCACCTTGCAACGGATAATGAATGGATGAGGGGAAAATCTCTGGAAACAAAATATTACAGAAAAGACATGGAAGGATATACGCTTATAAAAGAAATAAAGAATACATATAGATATGGGGATTTACTGGGCGTTCCTTTTCATTTGATGACACCGCCTTTGTCACCTGCAGCCTCTTACGGTGAAATTTATGAAGCCACAAGGACCAAACATGTTATTTCGCTAATGATTCCTTTTGACCAAGATGGAACTTTGGCAGACCCCGATGAACACAACGAATTTAAAACATATTATTTGACAGCGGGAACTTTGAATTTGTATTCTACCGAGGAGAAAACATACGATGGTACCGCGGTTCTTTCCAAAAAAACAACATATGGTCATGATTATGGGAACCACTATCAAGTGAGCGAATCCAAGAGTGCCGTAAACAATGGCAAGATAGTGTCAACAAAAATGTACTATCCTTCCAACAAAAACTCTCTTTCCGGTTTGTCGCCTTCGGCGTATACTACATTAGGACTATTGGAAGCGATGAGACCTGGCGAACTGGTCCAAGTAGAAACGATCACCGAAAGTGGTGCAGGTACTCAATTGTCCACAACTACTACGCGAACGAATTTCAGGGATTGGGGGAACGACCTTATTGCACCAGAAAATATACAGATCGCAAAGAATGGAAGTGTTTTGGAAAACAGAATCTTGTACCTTGACTATGATGACCGCGGTAATCCGCTTGAAATTACTAGAGCCGATGGTATTTCTGTTTCCTACATCTGGGGATATAATAAGACCTTCCCTGTAGCAAAAATAGAAAATGCCACTAGGACCCAAATCGAAGCGTTGAATGGATTTGGTCTAAATTTTAATTCGGGTACTAGAGGACTTACACTGCTTCAGGAAAGTACACTTCGTAATAACCTCTCAGTTGCGATGATTACCACGTACGACTATAAACCGATGGTAGGTCTTGTTAATATAACAGACCCAAAAGGTTATACCACTGAGTACGCCTACGACACTTTCAACAGACTGGAGCATATTAAGGATAATGCTGGGAGCATAGTTGAACAGTACAGATATCGTTATAAAAACTAACTAGGTAAATAATGAAAAAATATAATATACATATCTTGTTAAATCTGTTGTTTCTAGCCATCGGTTTTTCACTTTTCGGTCAAACTTTTTGTCCAAGTATTCCTGAAAATTTTGGACATTCAGGAGGGGATACCACAATTTTAATTTTAGATATTTCATGCCGCCCTCTTTCTGCATTCAGCAATGTTCCTGGCTGGCTAACGGTCACAAGACCAAGTGGTAACATTAAAATAGTATGTCAAGCGAACACGGGTGCCAGTAGAAATGCATCCATTACATATCAAACCAGTTCGGGTATGCAATTTTTATGGGTTAATCAGAATGCCTATCCAGCAGTGCCACTAATGCCAAGTATCACACAAAACTGCGGAAGTATTGTTCTTACTCGTGGTAATCCACCAACCAATATAACATGGTATTGGCAAAGTTCTTCAGGGGGCACGAGTACTGTTAATTCTTCACCTTCCATAACACGTACCTCGGGTAGTGTTTACTACTTGAGAGCAAGAAATTCAGGTGGGGAATGGGGTACTGCCCGAACTGTAAACTATAGTATTAATTCAATTCCTTCTATACCTTCAACACCATCCGTATCCAATAATTGCGGCAATAGTGTACTTACGCGTAGTAACCCACCAAATGGGGTAACTTGGTATTGGCAAAGTAGTTCAGGGGGTACAAGTATATCCAATTCCTCATCTAGCATCACGCTTACCAGTGGAAGTGTTTACTATTTGAGAGCAAGGAGCAGTAGTGGTTGTTGGGGAAGTGCCAGAACAGTAAACTATAGTATTAAACCAATACCACCCATACCATCTGTACCAACAATTACAAACAACTGTGATAGTACTGTTTTGACAAGGAGTAACCCGTCAAGTGGAACCACTTGGTATTGGCAAAGTAGTTCAGGAGGCACGAGCACATCAAACTCTGAGTTGAGTGTTATACGTACTAGTGGTAGTGTGTACTACTTAAGAGGCAGAAGTAGTGCTGGTTGTTGGGGTAGTTCTAGAACAATAAATTATAGTATCAATCAATCCTCTATCTATTATGCCGATACGGATGGAGACGGTTACGGTGATCCCAGTAACACCACCAATGCCTGTAGCCAACCCTCTGGTCACGTCATCAATAGTAGTGACTACGATGATGGTACTGTATTCATAACCAATATTTTGCCACAAATGTACTATAGTGACAGGGATGGTGACGGTATCGGTGACGGTGCCAGTACGGTTTACACAAGTTTCAGGCTCTTGGGCTATGCTAGCACTACAGGCGACCCCTGTCCAGATGATTCTGGTACAATTACTGGTTGCCCGGACCAAACCACCACATTGAGCAATGAGAACTACGTGCATACAATTTCGTATCAAGACCCGAACGGTACAACAGCCATAGAGAGAGTGACCTATTACGATGGGTTGGGAAGGCCCATTCAGCAGGTAGGAATCAGGGCATCGGGCACTAGTAATGAAACCGCCACTGCGAATACCGCCGCAGGCTGGGCCATGGACTGGACCATTGGAGATGGCAGTACGGGTTTCTTCAACCAAAACGGCAATACTTCGGAGAACCAACGGGTATTGGCTCCCGGTCCCTTTGGGCAACAGGAGGTTGTCTGGAGGTGTGGCAACGACCCGGGAAGCAACTCCGACGGGGGTTGGAACACTGAATACTTCACAGTGGACAGGACCAAGACCTATCGCTATATGGTTTGGGTGAACCGTTTCCATTCCAATGACGGTACCACCTATCATGGTACTCAGAACGTCGACAACCTTGGGGGCGGTGACAATGGTAACCCTTACTTTTGGAGCGGTGACCTGCCGCAATTGGGAGAGTGGTACCTATTGATTGGTATTGTGCACCCCTACGACCATGGTAGTGTGGATATCGGATTGAGTGGGGTGTACGACATCAACGGCAACAAGGTCATTGATGGAACGGAGTACAAATGGGGCAGTGGTACAACCACATCACGCTTCAGGAGCTACCTGTATTATAGCACGGATGTTAACGTACGGCAGTATTTTACCCAACCCATGCTTGAAGTAGTAGATGGTAGTGAGGTTCCGTTAAGTGCTTTATTTAACAACGGGCAGCCCAGCGATTTGGTATTTCACGTGGATTATGACGAGTACGGCCGGATGAACAGGGAATGGCTTCCCTATGTTCCTGTCATGGGGGCAAGTGGAAATTTCAGGACAGGAAATATTGAAATGGCAACCAAGCAGTATTATAGTTCGGTCTATCAATCAGATTTTCCTGTCATGGCCACCAATGACGTGAACGCTTATTTCGAAAAAGAGTTCGAGCCCTCCCCCCTGAACCGTGTGCTGAAACAGGCGGCCCCGGGAGAGGACTGGAAGATGGGCAGCGGGCATGAGATTGAGTTTGAAAACAAAGTGAATTATTCATCAACAGATGCAGTACGTAGGTTTGAGGTTGTTTTTACAGGAGAAAATCCAGAAACACCTGTTTTAAACGAACTATCTGGAGTATATGATACCGGCGAACTTTACAAAACCGTGACCAAGGACGAGAACCATGACGGGACAACCTCCAAGCTGCACACCACCGAGTCGTATACCGACAAGCTGGGCCATGTGGTGCTCAAGCGGACGTATGGGGAAGTCGGGTCGCCGAGCGCAGTCGAGGCCCACGATACCCATTACGTGTACGACGACTACGGCAACCTCACCTATGTGCTGCCGCCCAAGGTGGACACCTCCAACGGGGTCAGCGCCACGGAGCTCAACGAGCTCTGCTACCAGTACAAGTACGATCACCGCAACCGCCTGGTGGAGAAAAAAATACCGGGCAAGGGCTGGGAACATATCGTCTACAACAAGCTGGACCAACCCGTGATGGTACAGGATGCGGTGCAGCGCACCGACAACGAATGGTCCTATACCAAGTACGATGCCTTTGGCAGGGTGGCCTATACGGGCATTGCGGACCTTGTCGCGACCAGGTCGCAGGCACAGGCCAACGTTGACGGGGCGGCCGCACAGTTCGAGGAAAGGGACGGCCCTGTGTACACCACAAACACCTATCCTTCCATCTACGCCGTTCCCAACGTGCTGCACACGATGAACTATTACGATGCCTATGACTTTGACCTGCAGGGCTACACCATCCCCACCACGGTGCTGGGCCAGACGGTCTCCCAGAACGTAAGGGGCCTGCCCACTGGCGGGGGCGTACTGGTGCTGGACGGCAACGGCGACAAGTGGGTGAGCTGGGCCAGGGCCTATGACGAAAAGGGCAGGGTCATAACGGAGGGCACCTTGAACGACTACCTGCAGACCTTCACGCAGGTGGAGACCAAGCTTGACTTTGTGGGCAGGCCGGAGCAGGTGGTCACCACCCACAGCAAGGGGGCAAACCCGCCGATAGTGACAACGGACGACTATGCGTACGACCATATGGGCAGGCTCACCCAGCAGACCCGGACCATAGGGGCCCATACCGAGACCATCGTGGAGAACACCTATGGTGAACTGGGGCAACTGGTAGGGAAGAAAGTTGGCGGCAACCTACAGACGGTGGACTATGAGTATAATGTACGGGGATGGCTCAAACGTATCAACGACCACACGAGCATGGGCAACGACCTTTTCGCCTTCGATATCAACTACAACACGGCGGACCATGGGGGCACACCGCTCTACAACGGGAACATCAGTGAGACGGAGTGGAAAACGGCCAATGTGGACAACGGCCTGAAATGGTACCGCTACGGCTATGATGCGCTCAACCGTCTGGGCCATGCGGTAAGCAACAACGGGAGATATGACGTTGGTAGCCCCACGGAGCCGATTGCCTATGACAAGAACGGGAACATCACCTTCCTGAAGAGAAAAGGGCACGTGGTGGAGAACCCCGATAATGCCATCACCGGAGACTTCGGTTCCATGGACCGCATGTACTATTATTACCCCGCCCAGAGCAACAAGGTGAGGAAGGTATCCGATTTTGCCAACGACGACCAGGGCTTCAGGGAAATCCCCGGCAGCACCGGGGACGATTTTAGCTATGACCTAAACGGAAACATGACATCCGATGCCAATAAAGGGATAACATCGATAACGTACAACCACTTGAATCTCCCTGTACAGGTGAACTTTGGCAGTAACAATATCCAATATGTCTATGCGGCCAATGGAATAAAATTGAAGAAAACCGTAAACGATGGTGGTTCTTCCATATCCACGGAGTATAATGGCAACTTTATTTATAAGACTGTGGGTGGGAACAACGAATTACAGTTCATTGGCCATTCTGAAGGTTATATAACCCCCAATGGTGGCAATGGATGGCAATACGTCTATAATTATAAGGATCACCTGGGCAATGTAAGGTTAAGCTATGCTGATGCTGATGGCAACGGTTCGATAGACCCTGCCAACGAGGTAATCGAGGAAAGCAACTACTACCCCTTTGGACTTGAACACAAAGGTTACAATAATGTCATCAACGGTACTGAAAACAACTACATGACCTATGTTGGGAAAGAGAAGAACGAAAGTCTTGGCCTGAACCTTCTCGAAATGGACTGGAGACAGTACGACCCTTCTATTGGAAGATTCATCGGAATTGATGCAATGGCTGAAAGTTTTGAAAGTTTTACCCCTTATCATTACGCCAACAATAGTCCTATAATGTACAACGACCCTACTGGATTATTTACTAACGTAGTAAATGAGGACGACCCATCACAAACTTTCTTTATAGATGATGGTTTTGACTTTGAATTTTTTGTAACCGCTGATGAATTTGCAACAATAACGGAAGCGGGTGCTATTCCCAAAGAACTCAGGAGTAAATTCTTTAAAGCTTTTTTGGCAGAAGTCGGAAAGGAAATGAAGGTACAACGCGAGGATAATATAGTTAGTGATTTACTACATTTCTTCTTTTATGACGATATTGGAGATGGTATTGTAAATTCAGCAGAAGGAAAATACGGTGCAGCTGCTATATCGATATTCTTAGGTAAGCTTAAAAAAGGTAAGAAAGGTTACAATCTTGTGAAGAAACTAATGAAGAAAAGAAAAAGGTTACCTACACCAGATTTAGACCCGGGAGAATTTAAGAAAAAAGGTGATAAATGGATTCATAAAGATACTGGTGCTATTTTTTCAAAATCAAAAACTAGTCATGGCAACCCAGGTAATACTGGCGACCAATGGAAAGCATGGCCAAAGGGAACAACAGATTTTGGGAATACATCGAAGAAAGCAGGAACAAGGGTTACTATCGATGGTGATGGTAATGTAATCGGAAATTAATTTTTAAAAAATGTACTTTGAAGATTTTTATTATAAAATAGAACCTCTATGGAATAGAAGTTTTACCCTAGAAGGTATAGAAGAAACGGAAACGTATTTTAGAGATATCAAACAAAACTATACTAAAATAGAAGGAGTAGTTGATTTTTCTAACAAAGAGGAATATAGTGAATGGGAGAAAATGCTTGTATTTACTATGTATCAAACGTTGACGGCATTCGGCTTGGAAAAATGGAAAAAGCAGAAAGCAAAAACTCTTAATTTTGATGAAATACCAATAAGGTTATTTGAAGAATATTTTAAAAAGAACTTAGAGCCCGAAGACGAATTTGAGGGTAACGAAGAATATTTGGAACAATACAAAGGGCTGAAAGCAGCAGCTTCAAAATAGAGATAAAACAAAGAACCGGAACCAACAGTTCAGTATTCTTATAGCCATTTCCTGATATCATTCAAAGAGGGTACAAAAAGTAGCGTTCACAGTACAAGTGATGCAGGTACTTTGGCAGACGACCAAGAAGGTGCAGTTCGTAAAGCTGATAGCTTGCTTAGGACGGATCCTGATATAGATTCGGTAAGGGTCAGCCCCCATTTTGTCAGGGCCATGGGGGCCAGCGAAAGAAGATTTAATAGAGATACAACAGTAACAAGAGACTAAATGAAACCTATTTTCAATATTAAAAGAATTTCATTCCACATTTTGTTCATGGCTTATGTTGGTATGGCTGCCTATTTTATCGGTTGTAGAGATAAAGAGCAAAATGAAACGGAATCTAATGAAGAAAATAAAGAGCAAGTCGTTTTTGAAATTCACACATCTGCCGATACAGTAACAGTAAATAAGTATTTGAGATGTTAT
The DNA here is from genome assembly GCF_003269425.1 of Flagellimonas maritima. Taxonomy (NCBI): domain Bacteria; kingdom Pseudomonadati; phylum Bacteroidota; class Flavobacteriia; order Flavobacteriales; family Flavobacteriaceae; genus Flagellimonas; species Flagellimonas maritima. The sequence goes on from NZ_CP030104.1 coordinate 2,373,789, forward strand.
GCATACTTGAAAAAATCCCATTTTAAGAATTCCGGAATAATAGTTTATATAGCAAATGATGATGAATATTCCCTTAAACAGAATTTGTCCAATGAATATGATGTAGCCATGGATATTTTTCCTAATCTAAGTCATGATACGATCAATCAAAAATGGATTGGTCAATACGATTTTGATAAGACCGCGGTATTTGGAAGAAAGTTTAAATCTGTTGGGAAAGACACTATAAGGGGTTACATCCTTGAATACCAAAATAAGGAATTACCTATGGATTCTGTTTTCAAGAGCGAAGAAGTCAAAAAGTACTATTTTGAGAAAGAAATCTATGTAGATAGCTCGCAAAACTAAAAAAGATAGTGAGTACGGTCAACACCACGGATTATATAGGCAACCATGTGTACCAAGATGGACAGCTCCAATACCAAGATCAAATTGTGTGGACTGTGGATTTTAAAAAAGAAACAAAAAGATATGACAAAAATAAAATTGACCGTATTTGTTTTAATAATGTTGGGAGCATCTTCCTGTAAACAGGAGTCCAATAATAAAGATGCCTCTTCAAGTACCATTGGATCGCCTGTATTGAGCGAGAAAGTGGCCAATCAAAAAGAAGAGAAAGAACAAATAATTAAACCCATCGAAATTCCCAAAGACTGCAATCAGACCTTTGAGACTTTCTTCGAAAGATTTGCTAAGGACAGTGTCTTTCAAAAGAATAGGGTAAAATATCCTATGAAATGGTTTTATTATGAGAATTCTTATGATGAGCTAAAAATTGATGTTATGGAAAATGGAAAATTCTACTACATTGATTTTACGGAGGATAAAGATGCGATGAATAAAGAATCGGGTAAATACACAGTATCTATTGATAAAAAATCTAATCATGTCGATTATCTTCTTAAGGGATACGACAATGGATTGATGCTGACCTATAAGTTCAACTTAATAGACGGCTGTTGGTATCTGGTGGAGATATTGGACGAGTCTACTTGAACAAAAACCATATAGATTATTACAAGGCCATAATGAAAATGTCACTTTTTTTAGCCAAAGCGGAATTTTGGATGAAGAGGAAGGAGTTCTATTAAGTTATTTGGAAAAATGTGAGCAGATTGATGGGGGGTATTACGGTGTGGATGATCACTAGTCGATTCCTACCAATACACAATAGAAAAAGACCATCCTACGGGATGGTTTTTTTATGCCTTTGAATAAGCCTTTTTGGTCTTGTGGTAGCTGATGGCCATATCGATAAGCTCGTAGATCTTGGTGCGCTCGGCTTCGGTAAAGCTCTCGATGTCCCTGACCTTCTGTAACAGTTCCTTGTCCATGATGGTGTCATCGCCCCCTAGCAGAAAATCGACGATAACGCCAAGCTCGTCGGCAATTGCCTTGGCGGTATCTATGGACAGTTTGATCTCGTTGCGCTCAAAAGTCTAAATGCGGATAAAATCGAGAAATAGGTTTACAATAAGAGCAAATATGCCAACCATAACATTAAAAAAAAGAATCCAAATCATTTAAACAACCTCACTTTGCCAAAAACAACATAAAGACTGTCAATAGGTTGGAAAAGAGGTAGCCCAGCATTATCTTTGCCAGCCAATATATTTTGTGGATGAAGTCTGCCGTAGGTTTTGCAAAAAATACATCATGGTCCTTAATTTTTGCCGATTTTAAGGAAATTACCAAAGCCAGACTATCTGTTAGTGTAGTTTTTTCATCCATTGCAGGTTATTTTCTTGGAGCTTCCCAAATAGATTTAGTATCCGTTGCCCTTTTGGCCTTTGGAGGTTATTGTATGGTAGGAGCATCAAACGCATACAACCAAGTCATAGAAAAGGATTTGGATGTATTGATGAACCGTACCAAGAACCGTCCAATCCCTTCAGGACGTATGTCGGTGAACATGGCTATGGCAATAGCGGTTGCACTTACGCTTCTGGGCATTTTGGCCTTGTATATACTAAGCCCTAAAACTGCTATGTTCGGTGCTATTTCCATATTTCTTTACACCAGCGTCTATACGCCTTTAAAGACAAAAACACCTTTATCTGTCTTTGTAGGGGCATTTCCAGGTGCCATACCTTTTATGTTGGGTTGGGTGGCGGCAACTAATAACTTTGGAATAGAGGCGGGAACACTTTTTATGATTCAGTTTTTTTGGCAATTCCCACATTTTTGGGCATTGGGCTGGATGTTGGATGAAGATTATAAAAGAGGCGGTTTTAAAATGTTGCCAACGGGGAAGAAGGACACAGGTACCGCATTGCAGATTATATTGTACACCATTTGGATGATAGTTATCTCCATAATGCCTGCATTTGGTTTCACTGGGCGATTACATTTATCCATCCCTGCAGCAATCATTGTACTTTTATCGGGATTGGTTATGCTGATTTTTGCATTCAGGTTATATGAAAAAAGAGATAATGTATCCGCAAGAAGGCTAATGCTGGCGAGTGTTACCTACATTACTTTAATACAGATAATATACGTATTGGACAAATTCGGTCATACACTATTTTAAAATAGCAACATAAACCGATTTCCATAAAACATGGAATCTCAAGAGTAGAGACTTTTAAAAGAAACTTTAGAACAGTCAAAATTAAATTAAGATTTAAATGGATTTGACCCAAGGAACAGCACAGCAAAAAAATAGTCGGGCAAAAAAAATGATGCTTTGGTTCGGTATCATAAGCCTTATTATGGGTTTTGCAGGTTGGACGAGTGCTTACATTGTGAGCAGTAAACGTGATGACTGGATCAGCGATCTAGAACTTCCACAAGCCTTTTTTATAAGCACTGCCATAATCATATTCAGTAGTATTACCTATATATTGGCAAAAGAGTCCGTTAAGAAAAACAATCAGAAATTGGGCACTATATTTTTATTGGCTACGCTGGCCTTGGGCATCTCGTTTATCATACTGCAATTCAACGGATTCTCACAAATGCTTGAGAACCGATATTATTTTACAGGTCCAACGAGTAGCATTAAAATGTCCTACGTTTTTTTAATTGCAGCGGTACACATAGTTCATGTAGTGGCAGGATTGATATCACTATTGGTGGTTTTGGTTCAGCAGCTAAGAGGAAAATATCTTCCCAACAATTTATTGGGACTTGAATTGGGAGCCACATTCTGGCATTTTTTGGATTTTCTTTGGGTGTATCTAATACTATTTATGTATTTCGTAAAATAATTATTGGATGAATTGGTTTTCATTTAACTTTATCTTTGAACTCATTTAAATTTTTTCAATTAGCTGGAAAATTGTCCTTTTTCGCCCACTTTTCGTCTTTTTATCCTTCCGTAGCCCTGCTATGCAATTCAAAAAAGTCATCGATCAAGCAAAAAATTACTGATTTTCGCTTTAATCCAAAAAGTTTAAATGAGTTCTTTATGAATACATCAAAAGATGTAAATTTGTGAAAGTTTTATTAATACGACCTTTTTATGGATACAACGGTTACTACCGGTACAGAAGATAGCGTTTGGGGAGGCGGAAACCGCCCACTTGGAGCTAGCTATGGAAAATTAATGATGTGGTTTTTTATTGTCTCGGATGCTTTGACATTCTCTGGGTTTTTGGTCTCTTACGGCTTTTCCAGATTTAAGTTTATAGAGACATGGCCCATTGCCGATGAGGTATTTACACACGTGCCATTTTTTCATGGGAATTATCCAATGTACTATGTAGCCTTTATGACCTTTATTTTGATCATGTCATCGGTTACCATGGTTTTGGCCGTGGACGCAGGACACAAAATGATGCAAAAGAAAGTTATCTTTTATATGTTCCTGACCATAATAGGAGGAGCCATTTTTGTGGGCTCACAAGCTTGGGAATGGGCAACCTTCATCAAAGGGGATTACGGAGCACTGGAAACAAAAGGAGGTAGGATTCTTCAGTTTGTTGATGCTGAAACAGGAAAACGTGCTGCACTTGCAGATTTTTCAAGGACTATTCCCGATGAACGTGTTGAGCATGAAAAAAAGAATGGAATCTGGTATTATGAAGGAAAAACATTACCTAGCTATTCCTTGAACGAGGTCGTACAAGGATTTAAGGCCACACCAAATATTTTAATAAGAACAGAGACCATTAACGAAGAGGGTGAGAAAACTGTACTGAACCGTCAAGAATCCTTGGCAAAGCTCAAAGATGCAAGTTTAGTGGTGGAAGGAGCGAATCTTGTCCGTAATGAGTACGGAAGCAGATTGTTTGCCGACTTTTTCTTTTTTATTACAGGTTTCCACGGGTTCCACGTATTTTCCGGTGTCGTAATCAATGTAATCATCTTTTTTAATGTGATTATCGGTACCTACGAACGTAGAAAGCACTATGAAATGGTCGAGAAGGTCGGATTGTACTGGCACTTTGTTGATTTGGTATGGGTATTTGTATTCACATTTTTCTATTTAGTATAATTTGATTTTTAATTTCCTGCGAGGAACGGTCGGAAATCCAAAAAAGTAAGCATATTATGGCACACGAGCATAAACTGGAAATTTTTAGAGGGTTATTGAAATTTAAATCCAATGTCCAGAAAATCTGGGGAGTATTGATTTTTCTTACCATTGTCACGGCGGTAGAAGTAGCTCTTGGTATTACAAAACCCGAGTTCTTGGTAAAGACCTACTTTTTGGGAATGAAATTATTGAACTGGATCTTTATAATTCTAACGCTGGTCAAGGCATACTACATTGCTTGGGATTTTATGCATTTGCGCGATGAGAAAAGTTCACTGCGCAGAGCAATTGTTTGGACACCCATTTTTTTGGTCAGTTATTTGATATTTATTTTGCTTTTTGAAGCTGATTATATTTATAATGTATTTAAGGACGGTTTCTTGGCCTGGGACTTCTAAGAAAGTATTAACATAGAAAAAAGACGGTTTGATAACCGTCTTTTTTATTTTTGCATTAGTAAGATTAAAATGAAAAAAACTTTTGTTCTCGTTGTTTTGTTCATTTTCCCATTGGTGGCCTACTTATTCTTTGCCTCTGGGGTAAATAACTTTGGAAAACTACCTATTCTAACAGAAAATATCCCAGATTTAAAAGGCTTGAATAAAAAGGTAAGCCTTCAAGGAAAAATTACCATTCTAGGTTTTTTGGGTGATGACATAGCACGTGTAAAAGGAAATGCTTTTAACCTCAACCAAAAAATCTATAAGCGATTCAATGAATTTAATGATTTCCAAATGGTGATGATCGTGCCTAAAGGAAATGAAGATGAGATACAAACCCTAAAACAAGAATTGGGTGAGCTTTCAAGTGTTGAAAAATGGAATTTTGTGTTTGGCAACCACTCAGAAATAGAGAAACTCTTCAGCGAGCTCAATGTCAATATGAAGTTGGACAAAAACCTTGGCACTCCCTATGTTTTTATTGTTGATAAAGATCGAAATCTAAGAGGTAGAAAAGACGATGAGGACGAAGGAGTCAAATATGGTTTTAATACAACCTCAGTAGCAGAACTGAACAATAAAATGGAAGACGATGTAAAAATAATTCTTGCAGAATATCGTCTCGCCTTAAAGAAAAATAATGCCGACAGGAGCAAATAGCAAAAAGAAATATACCTACGTTTGGGTGTCAACGATTATTTTGGTTTTTGGGATTTTCGCTATATATGAAATCACAAAAAGGCTCAAAGATGGTTCCGTAGTAGAAAATGATAGGATGAGCGTTGGTTCGTTGCAGCGTGAACTAAGTTTCATAGTGGCCGATGGAAAAAAAAGAAAGGTTCCCGAGTTTTCCTTTTTAAATCAGGATAGTTTGCTCGTTTCTGACAAAGACTATTTGGGAAAAGTGTATATAGCTGAATTTTTCTTTACTACATGCCCTACCATTTGTCCAATTATGACCAAAAATTTGGTTGAACTTCAAAATACGTTCAAAGCGTACGATGAATTTGGAGTGGCATCATTTACCATCAACCCAAGGTACGATACCCCAATTGTTTTAAAAAAATATGCCGACCGTTATGGAATAACCGATAAAGATTGGCATTTGCTGACAGGCAATCAAGACGAGATTTATAAATTGGCACAAGAAGGCTTTTATATTCTGGCAAATGAAGTGGAGGATGCTCCAGGTGGCTTTGAACACTCCGGTATGTTCGCCCTGGTGGATAAGGATGGTTACATTCGCTCCAGAACTGACGGAAACGGAAATCCGTTGATTTACTACAGAGGAACCATTACAGAGAAACAAGGTGTCAATAATGAAGGTGAAGCACAGCAGATTACTATGTTAAAGGAGGATATTAAAAAACTATTGAAGGAAAAATGATTAATGAAGTTTCATTAAGGGAAAAACGTTTTAATAAATGGATTACTGTAATATCAATCGTAATTCCATTGGTAGTTGCATTGTTGTTTGGATATAAAATCCCCAATGCGAAACCACTATCATTTTTACCGCCCATTTATGCCAGCATTAATGGGTTGACGGCAATTTTATTGATCACGGCCGTGATAGCTATAAAAAATGGCAAAAAAAATATCCATCAAAAATTGATGACCACTTGCATAGGCCTTTCTTTATTATTTCTTGTAATGTATGTTGCATACCACATGACCTCTGAAAGTACACAATATGGCGGTGAGGGCATTATCAGATATATCTATTTTTTTATATTGATTTCCCATATCATACTTTCCATTGCGGTAATACCCTTGGTGTTGAGGACTTATGCCAAAGCATACCTGAACGATTTTTCAGCACATAGAAAATGGGCTAAATATACTTTTCCAATTTGGCTATACGTTGCCATTACCGGTGTAGTGGTTTATTTGATGATTTCACCATACTATGCTCACTAACAAATTAAATACTATAATTTCTTTAATTCGATATAGAAATCTTTCGGAAAAAATATCACGAAAGAAAGTGTGGATGCTGTTTCTCTTTCTCTTTATCTTTTTAATTTTCCCGCAAGTTTCAGAAGCCCAATGCGCCATGTGCAGGGCGGTAGTGGAAAGTGAGGCCGATGGAAAAACTGCGGAGGGCATAAACAATGGTATTGTGTACCTAATGGCAATTCCGTATATTTTGGTTGCGGGATTGTTTTTTTTCATCTATAGAAAGATGCGTAATTAAGTCTTCATTATAATTTTAACATTTTTTTCGACGCCAAAGTGTAACAATATGATGTGGTCTAAGTCATATATAGGTACGCACAAGCGTATTCATCAATCACCAAACACTAACCACTATGTTCGACATTGAAAGGTGGCAAGAGATATTTGACACCATCCGTAAGAACAAACTTCGCACTTTTCTTACTGGTCTATCTGTGGCCTCAGGTATTTTTATTTTAGTAATTCTATTGGGTTTTGGGCAAGGAATGCAGAATGGTATTGAACGTGAGTTCAAGCAAGATGCATCTACAAGTGTTTGGGCATGGCCAGGAGTTACTTCCAAGGAATATAAGGGGCTCAACCCAGGTAGAAGGATTCAATTCGTGAACAAAAATTTTGAAACTGCTTCATCCATGTTTCAAGATGCCATTGAATATGAATCACCTAGAATATTCGTTCGTGATATCACGGTAAATTATGGAAAAGAAGCCCTGGTGTACGGAGTTCAAGGAGTTGCATCGGATTTTCAGTTTATCGAAAATACTTCCATGAGGGAAGGTCGCTTTCTAAATTACCAAGATGAGGTTTCAACAGGTAAGGTAGCCGTTATCGGTAATAAAATCAAAAAAGATGTTTTTGCAGATGTTGAATCACCTGTTGGTGAGTTCATCAAGATTTCGGGAATTCCATTTAAGATAGTTGGAGTGTTTGGAGAAATGGAGGAAAGGGAAGAAGAACGAATATATATACCAATCACAACGGCGCAAAGGGTTTTTAATGGAGGTGATAGGGTGAACAATATGTCCTTTACTTTGCCTCCTGCGGAGAATTTTGAGCAGGCCGTAGCTCAAGCGGTCACCTTTAAGAATGACTTGAAAACATATTTGCAACAGGCCCATACGGTAGCGCCTGATGATAATGGTGCCATGGAGGTATGGAGCGCCATGGAAGAGGCTAAGCGTTATTACGGACTTACCAATAACATAAAACTTTTTTTCTGGTTTGTTGGTATTTGTACCATAATTGCAGGAGTTGTGGGTGTAAGCAATATCATGCTGATTGTTGTTAAGGAGCGTACGCGCGAAATTGGTATTAGGAAAGCATTGGGAGCAAAACCTTGGTCCATTATTGCAATGATTCTTCATGAATCCATTTTTGTTACTGCAATCTCAGGTTTTGCAGGGCTGATTTTTAGTATGGCACTCTTGGAGGTTTTAGGACCCAATATTGAAATTGATTATGTGGTCAATCCTTCCGTGAATTTTAAAGTAGCCTTTTCTACTGTTTTGGTACTTATTTTTGCTGGAACATTGGCAGGATTTGTGCCTGCGTGGCGCGCAGCAAAAGTACAGGTAATAGAATCATTGCGAGATGAATAATCATAATCCATTATCAAAATAAACCATACATGTTCACAAAAGATAGATGGAGGGAAATTTTGGAAGTGCTTACAAGCAATGTATGGCGTACCATATTTACAGCTTTTGGAGTGTGTTGGGGTATTTTTATCCTAATTGTGTTACTGGCTGCAGGTAAAGGTCTTGAGAATGGAATCAAACAAGATTTTGGGGATATCGCCACCAACACCATGTTCATGTGGACACGGAGCACTACAAAAGCTTATGAAGGATTGCCTATGGGCAGAAGCTTTGAATTTAAAATAAGTGATGTATCGGCAATACATGACAATATTCCAAACATGAGATTTGTTTCACCAAGAAATAGACTTAGCGGTTTTAGAGGCGGTAATAATGTAATAAGGGGAATAAGGACAGGGGCTTATAATGTATATGGAGATTACCCCGAGATTATAAACCAAGACCCAATGACGGTAACTTCTGGAAGGTTCATCAACCACAACGATATCCGCGAAAAGCGAAAAGTGGCAATAATCGGTCAAGGCGTTAAGACAGATCTTTATGAAAAGGACGAAAATGTTCTTGGAACTTATATCAAAATTCAGGGAGTCAATTTTTTAGTGGTGGGTACCTACAAGAAAAACAGCAATGATGGCGATGGTGAAGAAGCTCAAAAAGAGATTTTTGTTCCTTTTACGTCTTTCTCCCAGGCGTTCAATAGGGGAGAAGAAGTAGGTTGGATGGCAATAACTGCAAATGACGGTAGTTCTATATCCCAATTAAAGGAAAATATAGTGAACGTAATGAAAGAAAGGCATAAAGTACATCCACAAGATAATCGTGCTATTGGTTATTTTGACCTTTATGAACAATATAATAGAGTGGAGAGTCTTTTTGGAGCGCTAAAAGGTGTTGCCTATATCGTAGGAATCATGGTATTGCTTTCAGGTATTATCGGAGTAAGTAATATTATGCTCATTGTTGTCAAGGAACGCACTAAAGAAATAGGAATTAGGAGGGCTTTGGGAGAACAACCGTGGTCCATAAAAAAACAAATATTAATGGAATCCATCTTTCTGACGATTATTTCAGGGATGACGGGAATCATTTTTGGTTCATTGGTCATTTATGGAATCAACTCTTTGTTGGACAGTGTTGGTCCAGTGGATATGTTCATGAATCCGAGTGTAAGTATTGGGGTGGTCAGTGGCGCATTGCTCATATTGATGATTTCAGGACTTTTGGCAGGTTTCATACCTGCACAAAGCGCCATTCGTGTAAGGCCCATTGAAGCATTAAGAACGGAATAAATCAAAATCAATCAAATTAATCCATAAGCACAAAATGAAAAAGTCAGTTACAATTACCATCCTCTTACTCATCGTACTGGTATTTGGTGGTTCAATGTATTACCTATATCAGAAAAACTCAGAAGACCCTGTCGTTTACGAAACAGAAAAACTTTCAAGACAGACCATAGTTAAAAAGGCGGTCGCCACCGGCAGCATCCTTCCTTTGGAAGAAGTGTTGATCAAACCCAATATTTCTGGGGTGATAGAGGAGATTTATATAGAAGGTGGGGACTATGTAAAATCCGGGGATTTATTGGCAAAAATCAAAGTGGTACCTAATCTTACAGCTCTAAATGATGCAAGAAATACCATAGAAGATGCCAAAATTACACTGAACGACCAAAAGCGAAATTATGAAAGACAGCTCACCTTATTTAGTAAAGGAGTCATTTCAAAGGCTGATTTAGAACGTGCCGAGGTCACTTACGATCAGGCGAAACAAGCTTACAGTGCTGCAAATAAAAGGTTCGATATTGTAAACACGGGTACTACAAGCGGGTATAGGAATGCAGCCAATAATTTAATTCGTTCCACGGTGAGCGGTATGGTGCTGGAAGTGCCCGTTGAAGTGGGCAATCAGGTTATAGAAAGTAATAATTTTAATGAAGGAACTACAATTGCGGCCATTGCCGATGTGGAAAAAATGATTTTTGAAGGAAAGGTGGATGAGTCTGAAGTTGGAAAAATAAAAGAAGACCTGCCATTGGAAATAACCGTTGGAGCCATTGAAGACAAGACTTTTGATGCCGTACTGGATTATATAGCACCGAAAGGTAAAGAGGAGAACGGAGCTATTCAATTTGAAATAAAGGGGACATTGAAAAAACAGGACACCGTTTTTATCCGTGCGGGACTGAGCGCCAATGCCTCTATCATACTGGCACGAGCAGATAGTGTTCTTGCACTAAAGGAAGCATTGGTTCAATTTGATGATGATACTAAAAAGCCATACGTCGAAGTTGAAACTTCGGAACAACAATTTGAGCGAAAGGACATTGAACTTGGAATTAGCGATGGTATTTTTGTAGAGGTCAAATCAGGTATAGATCAAAAAGATAATATTAAAGTTTGGAATGCCATAGAAGAAGAAAACGCCAATTAATTATTTAACAAAAAAAATCGCTTAATCTTGTAACAATTTAACAACTTGTAAGTCCTATTGGAGGAGTTAAAAGTTTCAGATAGCTAACAGTACCAATCATGATAGAAATCAAAGATCTTCACAAGTCCTATAAAATGGGAAGTAATTCCCTTCACGTACTAAAGGGCATCAATTTTAAGGCAAAAGAAGGAGAACTAATTGCGATAATGGGTTCTTCGGGATCTGGAAAATCTACTTTGCTCAATATCTTGGGGATGCTTGACGAAGCTGATTCTGGAGATTATACCTTGGATGGAGTCCCTATCAAAAATCTAAGTGAAACCAAAGCTGCACAGTATAGGAACAAGTTTTTGGGCTTTGTTTTCCAATCCTTTAATTTAATAAATTATAAAAGTGCCATGGAGAATGTCGCTTTGCCGTTATATTATCAGCGTGTTGCACGCAAAGAAAGACAGGAAAAAGCACTTAAATATTTAGAGCGCGTCGGATTAAAGGAATGGGCTACGCATTTACCAAGTGAGTTGTCAGGCGGACAAAAACAACGTGTTGCCATTGCAAGGGCCATGGCAGCAGAGCCAAAAGTGCTTTTGGCAGATGAGCCAACAGGAGCTTTGGACAGCACAACATCATACGAGGTCATGGACTTGATCCAAAAAATTAATGATGAGGGCAATACAATATTGGTAGTGACCCATGAAGAAGATATCGCACATATGTGCAAAAGAATAGTGCACTTAAAAGATGGTGTAATTGTAGAGGATAAAGAAGTAAAACAGGTCAGAGCAGCCGCTTATGTTCAGTAGAGATACTTGGAAAGAAATATTTGAAACTATACAAAAAAACAAGCTTCGTACTTTTTTAACAGGATTTACGGTAGCCTTGGGCATTTTTATTTTTGTGGTGCTTTTTGGTATGGGAAATGGCTTGAACAATACCTTTACCAAATTCTTTGGTGATGATGCCACCAATACATTATTTGTTTTTCCAGGTAGAACGACTATACCTTACAAGGGTTATAAAGCCAAAAGACAAATAGAATTTGAAAATGAAGACTTGGAGGATATCGAAAAGAACTTCTCCATGCTTATGGAATATATAACCCCAAGAATTTCCAGGAATGCCTTGGTCACCTATAAAGAAGAATCGGATAACTATAATACAAGAGCTGTTGGTCCGGCACACCAATTTGCTGAGAAAACCATAATGATGAAAGGCCGATACTTAAATGAAACCGATATCCTTAAAAAAACCAAATATGCAGTTATCGGAAGATTGGTTGAGAAGGATTTGTTCAAAGGAGAAAAGTCCATCGGCGAATTTATAGATATAGGCGGAAGTGTTTTTAAGGTCATAGGGGTTTTTCAGGATGATGGCGGTGATAATGAGGAGCGATACATCTACATGCCCTTTACCACAAGACAGCTCATTGAAAAGAACAATGATAAAATAGACCAGATTATTTTGGCTTTCAAACCTGAAATCGGATATGCTGGCGCAATGGCCTTTGAAAACAAATTGGATAATTTTATCCGTAATAAGAAAATCATAAGTCCAGAAGATCCAAACGGAATTTTCATTAGAAACGTTGCCGATCAGTTAAAACAAAATCAGCAATTTGCGAATGTTCTTCAGATTATAATTTCCGGGATTGCCTTTGCCGTGATTATCTCGGGCATTATCGGAATCAGTAATATTATGCTATTTGTGGTAAAAGAGCGTACAAAGGAAATTGGGATAAGAAAAGCGCTTGGAGCAACGCCAAAAAAAGTAATTAACTCGGTTCTATTCGAGTCGATTTTCATTACTACAATTTCTGGATTTATCGGAATGATAATCGGAATATCCGTTTTAAATTCCATAGGTGGGAAAACATTGGAAGATGACTATTTTATAACCAACCCCGCCATAAACACAGGAACAGCAATCTTCGCTACTATTTTATTGATTATTTGTGGCGCCATAGCAGGGTATATCCCAGCAAAACGAGCAGCAAGGATAAAACCGATCGTAGCTCTAAGAGATGAATAGATGAGACAGTTATTTGACAGAAATACATGGCAAGAAATTTTCCAATCCATTAGGAAAAACAGAATGCGTACATTTTTGACCATGATAGGTGTATTCGTTGGCATCTACATTTATATAGGTCTTTCCGGAGCTTCAAAAGGTTTGGACAACGGTTTTGAAAGGCAATTTGAATCTGTTGCAATGAACAGTCTTTTTGCGTGGGGGCAAAGTACAAGTATGCCGCATGCAGGTTTTAAAACGGGTAGGCAGATACAGTTAAAGCTTGGAGATGTAGATGTTATGTACAATCGTATACCGGAAATTGAGAATATAGCCCCAAGAAACGTTCGCGGTATTTTTGGCTCTGAACCCGGAATAATAACAAGAGGATTGAAATCAGGGAACTATGCCGTGTATGGTGACTTTCCCGCATTCACAAAAATCGCAACAAAGAAAATCTACGATGGAGGTCGATTCATCAACGATGAAGATATAGATCAAGCACGTAAGGTATGTGTTATCGGTGAGCGCACCCAAAAAGAACTTTTTGAGAAAGATGAAGACCCAATAGGAGGATATATTAGGATAGACAATATCTATTTTCAGGTCGTTGGTGTGCACAAGTTTACTCCAGGGGGCGGTTTTGAAAGTGATAGCGACATATTTATTCCTTTTACCACATTCAGAAAACTGTACAATACGGGCGATGATGTCTCATGGTTTACGATAGCCGCTTATGATGATGCAGATGTTATTCAGGTAGAGGAAGATGTAAAATCCGTATTGAAGAGCATCCATAAAGTACATCCAAAAGATGAAAGGGCTTTCGGCTCTTTCAATCTAGGCGAGATTTTCAATAAGATAATGGGCTTTTCCAGCGGAATGACTTTCTTGTCACTCATTGTAGGAATAGCAACTATTTTAGCTGGTGTAATTGGTATAGGGAATATACTTTTAATATCAGTAAAGGAAAGAACAAAGGAATTGGGTGTAAGAAGAGCTTTAGGAGCTACACCAAGCGAAGTCAGAAACCAGATTATCATTGAATCCCTAGTATTGACATTGTTATCCGGAATCATAGGGATTATCTTGGGAGCGGTAACATTGAAAATAATAGATGCATTAACGCAGGGTGCTGATTTTCCGTATACCAATCCAACGGTTCCGATTCCTTATGTTTTGGGAGCTTTGTTGCTTATGATAATACTTGGGGTCCTTATTGGTTTAATACCCGCTCAAAGAGCCGTTAGCATCAGGCCAATAGATGCATTGAGAGAAGAATAAAAAGTTAAAACTAAATAATCAAAAAAAATGAAGAAAATTTTAAAATGGGTAGGTCTTGCTGTTCTTGTGCTAGGAGCAATGTGGGCCGCTGTATTTTTTATAAAATCAAACAGTAAGTCTGCCATAACATATGAAACCCATAAGCCATTCATTTCAAGCATAGAAAAAAAGACTGTAGCCACTGGAAAAGTAATACCTGAGGACGAGGTCGCCATCAAACCCCAGATAACGGGTATTATCGATAAGATTTTTGTTGAGGAAGGTGCACCTATTAAAGCAGGTGACTTGATTGCCGTGATAAAAGTGGTGCCCAACGAGCAGTCCTTGAACCAAGCCCAAGGTCGCGTTCGCAATGCGGAACTGGCTTTGAACAATGCAAAAATCGAATACGATAGAAATAAAACACTTTATGATAAAGGTGTGGTTTCAAACCAAGATTTTATAAATCAAAAGTTGACTTACGAACAAGCCGAACAGGAGTTGAAGAACGCACGTGCAGATTATCAAATTATCCGTAGGGGATCTATAGGGGGTTCATCGGCGGCCAATACGGATATCCGCGCGACAGTATCCGGAACCATTTTGGAAATTCCCGTAAAAGAAGGAGATCAGGTAATTCAGAGCAATAATTTTAACGATGGTACCACTATTGCATCCATTGCAGACTTGAGCAAAATGATTTTTGAAGGAAAGGTCGATGAAGGCGAAGTAGGGAAATTAAAATTGGGCATGCCATTGAAAATCAGTCTAGGTGCCATTGAAGATCAAGAGTTTGATGCTGACCTAAAGTTCATAGCTCCTAAAGGTGTTGAAGAATCCGGAGCTGTTCAATTTAAAATTGAAGGAGATGTCGAAGTTGGTGGAGATTTTATGATTCGTGCAGGATATAGTGCCAATGCATCATTGGTACTTGAAAAGAAAGATAGCATCTTGGTCATTCAGGAAGCGTTGTTACAATTTGATAAAGAAACGGACAAGCCTTATGTTGAAGTTGCTACGGGAGAACAAGAGTTTGAGCGTAGAGATATCGAAATTGGAATTTCGGACGGCGTAAATGTGGAAATTGTATCAGGATTGGAGAAAACCGATGAAATAAAACAATGGAACAAAACAGAACCGATCAAGAAGGGCTTGGAAGATGATGAGAACGCAGACGAAGATGCCTAATCCAATAAAAATCAAAATCAAGAAACGAATGAAATTTAAAATCACTTTACTCATGCTATTTTGTGCGATGTTCATCACCAACGCGCAAGTGAGAAAATGGACATTACAAGAATGTGTCACCTATGCAGTGGACAATAATTTGACCATTGAACAGGCGGAACTGGATTTGGATAATGCAAGAATTGATAAATCCGACGCTATAGGCAATTTACTACCGAGTTTGAACGGAGATGGGCGTTTGACGGAAAACGTAGGTCTATCGTTTAATCCAACTTCGCAAGAACCCGTAAGTACGCAGTTAAACTTTACCGGTAATCTGACCTCTGTACTTAATCTGTTTGATGGTCTCAGAAATATTAGACAATTGCAAAGGGCCGAGCTGAATACCATTTCCAATATTTATAGACTTGATGATTTAAAGGACGATATTAGATTGAATGTAGCCAATGCATATCTACAAGTGTTGTCCAACAAGGAACAACTGAAGGTTTTTAAAGCACAATATGCCGTAACGGAACAAGATTTATTGCGGACAAAGGAACTGGTAGAATCCGGAGTGGTACCAAGGGGCGATTTATTGGAAATAGAGGCTACGGCCGCCACCCAGGAACAACAGATTATTAACGGAGAAGGTCTGGTATTGATTTCAAGGGTAAATCTTGCACAGTTGTTGCAGATTACCGATTATGAAAATTTTGACATTGCCGATCAGGAGTTCGAAGTACCGCCTTCCGATATTTTGGACAATTCCGCTAAAACTATTTATGATAAGGCGCTAACTTTTAGAAATGATATTAAATTTTCGGAATCCAATGTTGAAATTGCGGAAAAGGATTTAAAAATTGCCAAAGGTGCATATTACCCCAGGTTATCTGCATTTATAAATTATAATACAAGATATTCGGATCAAAACCTGAATCCTCAGGATTTATCGATTATTCCATTTACGGACCAGTTATGGATTTTTGACGGTCTTGCCTACGGTTTTCAGTTAGAGGTTCCTTTTTTTAATGGTTGGAGTGCTAGAAACGGTGTTAAGCGATCAAAAATAGGATTGCTACAAGCCCAGTTGCAGCTGGAACAGAACAAGTTGGAATTGGAATCTAACATACAACAAGCTTATGTAGATGTGACCACCTTTTCCAAATCCTACGAAGCGGCCGAAAAAACCGTAGAGGCCAGAAGGTTGGCTTACGATTACGCAAAGGAACGCTTTAATGTAGGGTTAATGAATTCGTTTGATTTTAGTCAGGCTCAGGCAAGAGTGGACAATGCTGAAGCTGAAGTAATACGTACAAAATATGATTATATATTTAGGCTGAAGATTTTGGAATTCTATTTTGGCATTCCAATTTCGTTAAACTAGTATCTTTGTGGCCGCTATGGCCCTAATACTTAATTTAGAAACAGCAACCACCAATTGCTCCGTTAGTCTATCCAATGGTGATGGGATTATTGTATTGAAGGAGAACAATGCCTCCAGTTATTCACATTCTGAACAGTTGCACGTATTTATAGAGGAAGTCATGAAAGAGGCTTCCTTTTCTTTTTCTGATATTGATGCGGTTGCAATAAGTAAAGGACCAGGTTCCTACACAGGCCTTCGTATTGGTGTTTCGGCAGCAAAAGGTCTTTGCTTTTCGTTGGATGTGCCCTTGATTTCTGTGCCTACCTTGCAAAGCATGGCATTTCAGCTAGATATAAATGATGATGAAGTAATCATCCCCGTACTGGATGCAAGACGTATGGAAGTTTATTCAGCCGTTTATAATTCCAATCATATCAAAATCAGGGAAACAAAAGCAGAAATTGTGAATGAAAATTCTTTCGCCGAATACGCCATCAAAACTAAGGCCCATATTGTAGGTAGCGGAGCAGAAAAATGTAAAGAATTTTTAAAACATCCCAACTTTAATTTTAATACTGTTATAGTACCATCATCAAAAGAAATGGCATTGATTTCATATAAAAAATTTCAAAAGGGACTCTTTGAGGATGTTGCTTATTTTGAACCTTATTATTTAAAGGATTTTATACTTCAGAATAAGAAAACAAACTAATTGTTTTTCATTTGATGCATGACGCGTTGCGGGAACGGAATCTCTATTCCAGCTTTGTCAAATCTTAATTTGGATTGTTCGTGTACATAGAATTTGGCAGGCCAAAACACTTCATTTTTTGCCCAATATCTCAACGAGAGATTCACAGAACTATCCCCCAGTGAACCCACATAAACTTCAGGTGCAGGATCTTGTAAAATGTTTTCGTTATCAGCACAAATTTGTAGTAGAATATCTTTTGCTTCCTTAATATTGGCACGGTAACCTATCCCAACGGTGTAGTTGTCCCTTCTTTTATCTTCTGCATTAAAGTTTATAATGTTCCCATTGGAAAGTTGCCCGTTAGGTATGATGGCCACTTGATTTTCGAAAGTGTTCAGTTTTGTATTGAAAATTGATATCTCCTTTACAGAACCACTTACACCTTGTGCGGAAATCCAGTCGCCTACCCTAAAAGGCTTAAAAAGCAGTATGAGTACACCACCGGCAAAATTTGCCAAAGAACCTTGGAGGGCTAGTCCAATAGCCAATCCAGCAGCACCCAGTATAGCTACAAGAGAAGAGGTTTTTACGCCCAATTGGGTCACTACCAACACAAATAGTATAATTTTTAGGGTGATGGATATAAAACTCTGTAAAAAAGTTTCAAGCGTCTGGTCGTAATCTTTCTTCTCAAAGAACTTACGCACCAATCTATTTAAGAATTTTACGACCCAAAGTCCTAAAATCAATAAAATAATTGCCATTACCAGATTGGGCAGGAGGTTCCATATCCAATTTATGGCTTCATCAATATGTTGTTGGTAGTCGGTAAGTTTGTCCATTTTTTAAATTATGATGCAAATTAAGGGTATGTAAATTTTCTATACAAGTCCGGCAATCCAATTT
The DNA here is from genome assembly GCF_003269425.1 of Flagellimonas maritima. Classification (NCBI taxonomy): domain Bacteria; kingdom Pseudomonadati; phylum Bacteroidota; class Flavobacteriia; order Flavobacteriales; family Flavobacteriaceae; genus Flagellimonas; species Flagellimonas maritima. The sequence continues at coordinate 2,392,108 of NZ_CP030104.1, forward strand.
TTTACCTTCCCAATTGTTTTAATGCTTGTTCGGTTGATGTTACAGGTAATTTACAGGAACCCTCTATACATAAATACACAAGCGTTTGATTTTTATCATATCTATTTTGAAGTAAATCGATACTACCTTCTTCCTTGGCTCCGGCCAAAATACTATTTGGCAAATAGTTGCTGCTGATTTCTTTACCAAGTTCCTTATAATTATCCCCCACGATGGCTATCTCATAAAAGTTCTGATTCTTATATAGCACTAGATGTAGCCAATTGGCAAAACCCTGTGCACTTTTATCAAAATTCTCCTGAACGTTTTTCAACATTTGGTTCGATAAATTTTCATAGCCCTCGTTGGGGAAAAGTTTATGAAATTTCAATAGGTTTTTAGCCATTATTGAATTGGAGGCAGAAATAACATTGTCGTTGGTTTCAATGCTTCTTCGAATAAGTGAATCATCTTTATCCGAAGTGAAAAAAAATATTCCTGATTTTTTATCGAAAAAATGTGATTTAGTGTAATCTAGAAGCTTTTTGGAAAGATTCAGCCATTTCTCATCAAAAGTGACTTCATAGAGTGCCAAGTAAGCTTCAATTATAGTGGCATAATCTTCCAAGAAGGCATTGATGCTACTTTTACCGTCTTTATGATTTCGAAAAAGTGAGTGGTCGTTTTTGATTATTTCTTTTTCAATGAACATTGCATTTTTTAAAGCAAGATCAAGATATTCCTTATTGTTTAAATAACGATATGCATCAACCAGTCCTTTGAGCATAAGACCGTTCCATGATGTAAGAATCTTATCGTCCAATCTGGGTCTGGAGCGCTTTTCCCTTCTCTTTTTAAGAATTGAAAGTGCATTGTTCATTTTTAGCTTTAATTCCAGTGTGGCAATACCATACTTTTCAGCGATTTCCTCATCGGATTTATCACGTATCAGAACATAATTCTCTTTCTCCCAAAACCCATAAGAGTTGATGCTGTAGTAATCCTTGAAAATCTTGAAATCCGAACCTAATAATGCTGAAAGCTCTTCTTTCGTCCAGACATAGTAGGCACCTTCTTCAAGTTCCCCATTTTCATTTAAGCTATCAGCATCAAGCGAAGAATAAAAACCTCCATTTTCATCCATCAATTCCTCTTTGACGAAACCAATTGTTTCTTCTACAACCTTCTTGTACAGTTCATTTTTGGTGACTGCGTAGGCTTCAGCGTATAGGCTTGTAAGTTGACCATTATCGTACAGCATCTTTTCAAAATGCGGGACATGCCATTTTGTATCCACAGCGTATCTGGAAAATCCACCACCTACATGATCAAAAATTCCTCCGTAAGCCATACGGGTCAATGTTGTATTGACATATTCCATGATTTCAGGTCTGGAATTGACCGTGGCATAATGTAACAAAAAACCCCAGTTATTGGGCATCATAAATTTAGGTGCACGTTTATAACCGCCTAAGAACGTATCAAAATATTGAGACCAATTTTCTACTGCCGTATCCAATTGGTCAAGCGTGTAATTACTGGAATCACTTTTATTTTCAACCAAATTTATAGCATTGATGCCATTGGCAAGATCACTTGCATATTGAACGACTTTTGATTTGTCGTTTTTATATAAATCTTTAAGCTGTTTTAAGGATTTTATCCAATTATCCTTTGGAACATAGGTGGCCCCCCAAAATGGTCTCCCATCCGGTAGGGCTACAATATTCAAAGGCCAACCTCCATTACCGGATATTATCTGAATGGCGTCCATGTAAATTTGATCTACATCCGGTCGTTCCTCTCTGTCAATTTTAATATTGATGAAATTTTCGTTCATCATCTGTGCCACTTCCTCATCTTCAAAACATTCTTCCTCCATAACATGGCACCAGTGGCAGGCTGCATACCCTATACTTATAAGTAGGGGTTTATCCTCTTTCTTGGCACGTGCCAGGACATCTGGATTCCATGCTTCCCAATTTACGGGATTGTGGGCATGTTGCAAAAGGTAAGGACTTGTCTCATTTACTAGTGCGTTGGTATGTCTATGGGTCACTTTATTTGATTTTTGGGTACAGCCATAAGTTATAGTAAGCAAAACTAATATGATGGTTAATCTCTTAATCATATAGTAATTTAAGCATAAAAAAAGCGCCCAATAGGGCGCGATTCTTATTTTTCCATCCCCTTGTTACTTAACCTCAAAGGTAATTTTCACATTTACTCTGTACTGCTCAATTTTATCATCTTTTACAGAAGCGCTTTGTTCGTTAATGTATACCGATTTGATGTTCTTTACAGATTTGGATGCATGCTCTATTGCATTTTTTGCTGCTTGTTCCCAACTCTTGTCCGAGTTTGCCAATACTTCAATAACTTTTAAAACTGCCATGGATATGTTTTTTATAATGTATTCCAAGTTAGGGAAAATTGATCAGAACAAAAACCGCTTTGCTCTAAAACTAACCGTTGAGCGCTACCACTTCGTTTACTTTGTCGCCCATCATATTCTTCAACATGGTTTCGATGCCATTTTTTAAAGTAAATGTTGAGGAAGGACAGCCACTGCAAGCCCCTTGCAAAATCACGTTAACGGTTCTGCTTTTTTCCTCATAAGATTGAAAAAGAATGTTACCACCATCACTAGCTACGGCTGGTTTAACATATTCCTCAAGAATATCTATTATTTGTTGGGAGGTATCGTCATACTCAATTGGGGAGAGACTCTTTTCTGCTATCTTTTTGGATTCCTGAATGGCTTCTTTGGAAACAACTTCTTTTCCGTCCATCAAGAAGTTCCTGATAAATTCCCGCAGTTCCATCGTAATTTCGTTCCAATCCGCAACTTCATATTTAGAGACTGAAACATAATTTTCATCAAAAAACACCTCTTTTACAAACGGAAAATGAAAGAGTTCCTTTGCCAGTTGTGAATCTTTGGCATCATCAATATTTTTGAATTCGTATGAAGTAGGTACGATTTTTTTGTTGGATACAAATTTCATGACCGCTGGGTTTGGGGTTACCTCGGCATAGACGGTAATTGCTTCTTTTTTCTGGTTCTCTTCTTCAATTACTATAGGTTCTCCAGCATTTAGATAATCGACCAATTGTTGTGCTATTTCATCTTTTACATCATCCCACTCGACAATGTCAAAACGTTCAAGAGCTATAAAATTACCTGAGATATAAACGGTCTTTATAAATGGCAGATAAAATAACTGCTGTGCCAATGGGGAATTCTTGGCATCATCTATATTTTTGAACTCATGGTTGCTCTTGGTGAGAAAATGATTTGTCTCGAATTTTAGAATTTTGGGATTGTTAGTGGCAACAACGGTGATGTTATAATCGTTCATAACTAAATTTTGATGCAAAAATACAAAGTAAATAGGAGAGGCGGAATATATAATAATGTAGCGCTTCAACCGTTATTTAAATGTTTGGTTACCTAAATAAACCCCAACTTTAGCACTAATCACTTAATGAGACGCTATTTAACCCCACTGATTCTTACTCTTTTTTTTGGGCTCGCTATCAAAGCACAAGAAGGAATCCCAGTTTATTTTGATTATTTGGCAGATAACTATTATTTAGTCTATCCATCAATGGCCGGTATCAGTGAGGGAGGAAAAATTCGTTTAACGGCAAGAAAGCAGTGGTTCAATGTTGATGAAGCACCAAGTTTACAGACATTGAACGCCAATTTTAGGGTAGGGCAGCGTAGTGGTATTGGCGGTATTTTATTCAATGACTCCAACGGGTACCATTCCCAAACAGGTTTTAAGGCAACGTATGCACATCATTTGCAGTTGGCGGGTGATTTTAGAACCTTAAACCAACTATCCTTTGGTCTCAGTACAGGAATAATACTGAGCAGTTTGGATGAAACCGAATTTGTATCCGTAATACCTGACCCCGCGGTCTCAGGTGTAAAAAATACAGTAAGTTATTTCAATGTTGATTTAGGGGTTTCTTACAATATTTTTGAATTCTACGCGCATGCCGCAATCTTGAATATTTTGGGTAGTGGCCGTGACTTATATACGTTAGCAGAATTTGATAATTTAAGAAGATATTTGTTTTCCGTTGGATATGTTTTTGGAAATAACACTAGAATAGAACCCTCTGTTTTATTGCAAATGACAGATTTTACCAAAGAAACTACCTTGGACATTAACGCAAAAGTGTATAGGGATGTAAGTTTCGGTACAGTTTGGGCAGGTTTATCCTATCGTAGAAGTTTTGATGGTGCGCAATTCCAAACCGATGGAGGTTTTGGGGAGCAACGGTTACAATTGTTCACTCCCATAGTTGGTGTCAACATCAATAATTTTATGTTCTCTTATAATTATTCATATCAATCCGGAGATATTCGTTTCGACAATGGCGGCTTTCATCAGATTACATTGGGCTATGACTTTGGGCAAAGTGACCAAGGGAAGCGTTACGATTGCTACTGTCCTGCAGCAAATAACTAAATGGGCCATCATTTCTGATAGCCCACTTCAACTTAATAGTATTTTAATCGAAATTCTTAAGGTATAAGACTTAACTATTTTCCTCTCCTGGGGTGAGGTAAGAACTGCCCTCTTGGGCAGTTCTGGGTGAGGGTTTTAATCCCACCTATAATTTTTCTTTGCGGCCTGTGTTTTAATAGCTGATAAAAGAGCGTTCTCCAATTCGCCAGCTTCCTCTTTTTGATTTTTTGCAATATAAGCTTCACGTTTTTTGTTCAATTCTTGAATTTGCTTTTGAATTTTTTCACGCTCTGATTTTTTACTTTCCAGATATACCGTTATTTCTTTTTCGGATTTTCCTTTTAATTCTTGTGGCAAATCTTTTTCTTTCAATTCAGATACTTCAAAATCTTCATCCTCAATGGCATCTACCAAATCCCAAGAAGAATTATTATAGAGTCTGGAACTTTTGCTTACGGCACGCTTTACCACTACGGCCTCTTCCATTTCGGCCGCATTGGAATCCTGCATAGATTGCTGTGCTTTCTTTTTACTGCCCAAAGCACCATAAGAAATATAGGTGTTGTTCAATTGTGAGTTTAATTTTATGATAATATCATCGTAAGGCGTGTCAATATGTACCACCTGCTTATTATGGTCAATAGCCATGTATTCGCCTCCGGTAAGTGTAGCGCCATTTTTCCATTTTGTGGAAATGCCTTGTTCATAGTTGCCACAGAAAATGGTATTGACAATGACATCTTTTTCCTTTGCTTGTAATGTAGCGTCCTTATAATCCAATTTGCCTTGTGTAAATGGTTCATTGCCGGCAATAAATATCATTTTAAGATCATCGGCATTTTTGCCCCAGTCCAATTGCTTTAAGGAAGTATGGATTACTTTTCCGCAGAATTCCTCACCTCCATTGGTTGTAAGTGAAAATAATTTTTCGGAGATTTCATCCAAATCGCTGCTAAAGCCAATGACCTGCCTAATATAACCTTCGTTGGAGGCAAGATTATCGTTGCCGTATTCGTACAATGCTATTTTTAAAGAGGGTCGGGTCTCATTTCCGCATTTAGCATACGTGAACTCATTAACAATATCCCAAAGCTGGGCCTTAGCTTGGTTGATAAGGCCATCCATGCTGTTACTGGTATCCAATAACAATGCAACTTTTACAAACTGCTTGGCAGGCTTTTCGGATACAGTGGTGGTTAACATTGCCGTATCTTGTTTTTCTGCTTTGCCAAAATTTTCTTTCGGTTTCAAATTACAGCCATATGCCGTTCCCACTGCAATGGTAAAAAGCGTTATTCCCATTAGGTGCTTAAAATGTTTCATGATTTAGAGTTTTAAATTATGGTCTAAAAGTATCTTCAACTTTTTTCAATAAAAACTGGGAATGAGTGAATGCGAACTTAGAATGAGTGAATGGTAGGGGTCGTTTTGTAAAGCAGGGGAATTGATAGGTTTTTGGTCGTTTTTCCGGATAAGGGGATTTTTTAATACGCTTTAGATGAATTAAGTTTACCTAACGTATTGAAAAGTAAATGATAAAAATAAAGCACATACTTTTTTTCTTCCTGATTGTATTTTATTCGGGCTTTTCACAGGTAAACAATGAGAGTCCATCAGTGCAAATAAAAGGTTCCGTAAAAGGAAAAGAAAATTTTGCACCTATTTCCGGTGTACAGGTTTCCACCAATACTGGAGGCTATACAACGACCAATGCGTTCGGTGAATTCAGGATTCGGGCCACTGTGGGCGACATACTGATTTTTGAAAGCCCTGAATTTGAAACCGTTCAGCATCGCATTAGCTCAGATGAAGATGTTGACGTATTGGTAGAAGGATTCGTCATTTCAAAAAAAGAGAAAACTATAGGTAGAATGAGTTCAAGAAGCACGTTCAACCATCAACGTTCACTTGATTCTGCAAATTTTTACAAGGATAAGAATCTAGAAAAAAGTATAGATTTTATAGCGCAATCCATAGCACAGCTGGAAAGGTTGGGAAACAAAGAAGAACTGTCGAAGTCTTTTACTACGTTGGGCGAGATATACCTATACCACAAACAATATGATCTTGCCATCACAAATTTTAAAGACGCCCTCACATCAAAAAAGACAACAAAAACTACATTGCTGTTGGGCAAGGCCTATATTTTGAACGGCGAATTTCAAAAGGCCGAATCGACACTTTCGCCTTTATTGGATTTAAAGAATATGATTCCCTATCAACGGGTCAGGCTCTACGAGGGATTGGGAGATGCGAACAAGGGCCTATCAAAGTTAAAGAAAGCAGTGAATTTTTATCAAGAAGGTCTTCAAATTGCTGAAAAGAATCAGATTTCTCCAAAAATAATCGATTTGAATTCAAAAATTGCAGATGCCTATGCAAGCGATAACCGCTTCATAGAAGCAGAAGGATTCTATAATAATTCACTAAACTTATCAAAGAAAGTAGCTCCTGAAAGATTGATAGAGGAAAACGAGAAAGTCGCTGATTTTTATAATGAGGAGAACAGGTTTGACGATGAAATACAACTGCGGAAGAAAAGTCTGAACGAGCTAAAACAATTGTCAAGGCAAACCGTTGCAAAAGAAAACAAAGGACTTGAAAATGCTGACTCTATAACCTCGCAACAAATTAACTACAAAATAGCGAACGCATACATTGCACAAGATAAACTGGATGAGGCCATACCGTATTTGGAGCGTAGTATTGTGGAAGCGGACAGTGAGGATGATTTGGTCGTGCAGAAGGATGCCACTAGAAAGTTGTCCGAGGTATACCGTTACAAGGGTGATTTCTCAAAAGCTTTGGAATCCTATCAAGATTATGTTGCCGTAGTGGATAGCCTGTATATAAGAAAAGAGCAAGAGATTTCAAGGGCAGCTAGGTTTAATCGTGAGATAGCTACAAAACAAAATCGCATTTCCAGTCTTGAACAGGAGCGTGAACTTTCCCAGAGCAAGTATAGCCTTGCCGTAACGGAACAGCAACTTTTTCAAGAGACGAGCAAAAGACAGAAATGGCTCATTTATTCGTTGATTTTTGGAATATTTTTGATGGCACTCACAACGTTTCTATTTTATAGAAGCAATAAGCAACAAAAGTTGGCCAATAACCTATTGGCGTTAAAATCACTGCGCACCCAAATGAATCCGCATTTTATTTTTAATGCCCTAAATTCGGTCAACAATTATATTGCCAAAAGTGATGAACGGAGCGCAAATAGATTCCTAAGTGACTTTTCGGTTTTAATGCGCAGTGTTTTGGAGAATTCGGAAGAGGATTTTATTCCGCTCTCCAAAGAATTGGAACTATTGGAGCTCTACGTAAAACTAGAGCATTCCCGTTTTTCGGATAAGTTTGATTTTGAAATAAGCATCGATAAAAAAATCGATATAGATGCTTTTGAGATTCCACCTATGTTGCTTCAGCCTTATATAGAGAATGCGATCTGGCACGGTCTGCGCTATAAAGAGCAAAAAGGATTTTTAAAAATTGGAGTTGACCAAATTACCAACGAGATTTTAGAAATTAAGATAACCGATAATGGTATTGGAAGAAAAAAATCCGCAGCTTTAAAAACCGCAAATCAAAAGAAGCAAAAATCAAAGGGGATGGGGAATATCAAAAAACGAATTCAGATATTGAACAACATGTACAAAAATAAGGTTGATGTCTCTATTTCTGATTTACTGGAAGATGAAACAGGGACAAAAGTGTCGCTAAAGCTTAAAAAAGATTAATGATATTAAAGACAATAATAGTAGAGGACGAGGCAAATAGCAGGGAGATACTTCGTAACTATATTGCCAAATATAGTGATGGAGTCCAACTGATGGGAGAGGCGCCAAACATTACCGAAGGATTGGACCTCATTCAAAAGCATAAACCTGATTTAGTGTTTTTGGATGTTGAAATGCCCTTTGGAAACGCGTTTGATTTATTGGATAAAGTGCCCGATAGAACTTTTGAAACCGTTTTTGTGACAGCATATAATCAATATGCCATGGACGCTTTGAATAACCATGCTGCCTACTATCTTATGAAACCCATAAATATTGATGAATTGATTAAAGCCGTCAATTATGTCAAAGAAATAAAAGAGAAGGAAAATGCATTGGAAGGACAGGTATTAAAAGCCAGATCTATTAAAACAGAAGGAAAAATAACATTGCCACAGCAAGATGGATTTCAAGTTTTGGATGTTGGTGATATTTATTTTTGCAAAGCAGATGACAATTACACCGAAATTTATTTAGAGGACAAAAGAATAGTGGTAAGCAAAACACTCAAATATTTTGAAGATGCACTCACCGAGTATGCTTTTGCCCGAATCCATAAATCCTATTTGGTAAATGTGGGCGAAGTGGTAAAATATAAAAGAGGAAAAGGAGGTAGCGTAGTACTTTCAAACGGGAAAGAGCTCTCTGTTTCTGCATCAAAAAAAGCAAGATTACTATCTTACTTTCAATAAGAACAACAGTGACTATAAACATAAAGGAATACCATAAACTATGTTAATCAAGAGCGTTAGGGGAAAATCCCCAGAAATTGGAGAGGATTGTTTTATTGCAGAAAACGCAACCATTGTTGGTGAAGTTTCAATGGGTGAACAATGCAGCGTATGGTTCAATGCCGTGATTCGGGGAGATGTACATTTTATCAAAATGGGCAATAAGGTGAACGTTCAAGATGGAGCTGTTATACATTGTACCTATCAAAAATCCCCCACTACCATTGGCAATAATGTTTCCATAGGCCATAATGCTTTGGTGCACGGGTGTACGGTGAAAGATAATGTGTTGATAGGAATGGGAAGTATCATTATGGACAATTGCGTTGTGGAGAGTAACTCCATCATCGCGGCAGGTGCCGTGCTAACCCAAGGAACCCATGTTGAAGCAGGGAGTATTTATGCGGGAGTCCCTGCCAAGAAAATAAAGGACATAAGCCCAGAACTCAGTTCGGGTGAAATTGACCGTATAGCAAATAACTATGTAACGTATTCGGGTTGGTTCAAGGAGTGATGGTTTTTTGTCTGAGTTCTTGATTTCCAGTGTACAAAGTTCAGAGTTCTGAGTTCTGAGTTCAGAAGTTTAGAGTTTTAGATATAAGGTTTTAATCTATCGAGTCAAAAAAATCAAGCTATCGAACAATCCAAAAATCCAGAATATCCAAGAATCCGAATATTCAAAATATCCCTATTTTAGCAATGCTTAAATACTCAACTAATGAATGCATACATTTTTCCTGGACAGGGTGCCCAATTTGTGGGAATGGGATTAGATCTTTATGAAAATCACCAACAAGCACAAGAGCTTTTTGAACAAGCCAATGAAATTTTGGATTTCTCGATTACGGACGTCATGTTTGAAGGTACCCCCGAGGATTTAAAACAGACCAAAGTTACCCAACCCGCAATTTTTCTACATTCAGTTATTTTGAGCAAGGTTTTGGGAGATGACTTTAAACCGGATATGGTTGCGGGCCATTCTTTGGGTGAGTTTTCAGCTTTAGTGGCCAATGGCACCCTTAATTTTGAGGATGGCTTAAAATTGGTCTCTAAACGTGCTTTGGCTATGCAAAAAGCTTGCGAGATGCAATCAAGTACTATGGCCGCTGTTTTAGGTCTGGATGATGAAGTGGTAGAAACAATATGCAACGAAACCCCGGGAATAGTCGTTCCGGCCAATTATAATTGTCCAGGTCAGTTGGTGATTTCGGGAGAAATAGAAGCAGTAAACACTGCATGTGAAAAACTGAAGGAAGCCGGTGCAAGAAGAGCTTTGTTGCTACCTGTTGGGGGAGCCTTTCATTCTCCTTTGATGGAACCTGCGAGAGAAGAATTGGCATCTGCCATAGAAGCCACAAAATTTAATGTGCCTACCTGTCCAATTTATCAAAACGTACCAACAACAGCAGTAACCGATGCAGATGGAATAAAGGCCAACCTGATATCACAATTGACCGCACCGGTAAAATGGACGCAAAGTATATTGCAAATGGTTCAAGATGGCGGAACATCTTTCATTGAGGTTGGTCCGGGAAAGGTTTTGCAGGGTTTGGTAAGGAAAATAGATTCGGGAGTGGAAACTTCATCCGCGGCGGTATAATAACCCTTTGTCCGCCCTAATGGTATTTCAACCAATAAACATAGATTTAATCTGTAAAGTTGCGGTGTTGCTTCTATTTTTTAGTAATATTGGCACCTCCCAAACAGCCTACCTAAAATTAAAATGAAGGAACTAAACTGAAAACCATTTAATAGGTAATGTTACCGTTGTTAAAAAAAACCTCACCTTTATTTTTCTCTAACTATCGTAAAGAGAAAATACTTTTTATAGCTTTTGTACTCTTTGGACTCAATCTCGGATTTGGGCAATTTGCGGTAACCATTGAAAATGCCAATGGTCCTGAAGATGCCGGGGCAATAGCCCTGTCGGCTACTCTGGATAATGATGTCGAAGGTGGCTTCACCGTACAGATTTCAACAACCGACGGCTCCGCTACTTTGAATGACAATGATTACGTGGGTATTGCAGGTAGAACACTTACGTTTGATGGGACAGCGGGTGAAACCGTCAATTTTACGGTTACACCGATTGCAGATGCCACCGAAGAGCCGGACGAGACATTGGTCATTTCCATGGAAAACCTTGGGAATACGACACTAACAGTGGATATTTCCGATACGGCAACCATTACCATAACTAATGATGATGCATGTACCGCAGGCAATGTTGCTCCAGTTTTGGACGGATCTGTGGATACGATTTTTTGTGACATATTTGCACAGGACTTAGATGAATATACCAATAGTCTTGCTCCTGCAGGTTCAGATTTGCGATGGAGCACCAATCCGGACATCACCGAAACGGATGATTATTTGGAAACCAGCTTTACCTCAATTGCGGGTACTTACTACGGATTTTTCTACGATCAATTGAATGATTGTACAAGTCCATCTTTTAATGTAACGCTAACGTCGAATACAACTCCTTCTTCTGGAGTGGCGAACAATGTAGCAGCTTGTACGTTTGCAGGAGGGGCCAGCACTATAGATTTGGATGACCAATTGGCAGGTGCCGATACCGGATTTTGGACATCACTTGATTTACCTCAAAATGTTATTGGTCCAGATAATGAGGTTAGTTTTTTATTTCGACCATTAGGGGAGTATAGATTTAGATTTACTACTAATGGGGCTGTAGCGCCCTGTAACAACCAAGCAACCGAATTAGTTATTACAGTAATTGATTGTTTTGAACTTTGTAACGCGGGAACTACCGCTCCTGTTTTGGATACTTCCGAACCGACAGTGTTCTGTGATGAAATAAATGCAAATCTGGATGATTATGTTATTAGCAATCCACCACCAAATAGTCAGCTTAGATGGAGTACTGACCCTAATGTTTTACCACCTAATTTGAATTCTGGTGTAATAGTGACTAATGCAGCATCCTATTTTGGATATTATTATGATGAAGATAATAATTGTCGGAGTCCCCTCATCACAATATCACTACAATTATTTACTTCTCCAGAAGTTATAAACACAACAGGGGAAACAAGATGCGGTCCTGGAACCTTGATTTTAGAAGCTTCAGCAAGCGATAGTGGTTTTTTAAATTGGTACGCAAGCCCTACGGGAGGTAGTGTTATAGGTGTTGGTTCATCTTTTGAAACGCCTTTCATATCCGAAACTACATCTTTTTTTGTTGAAGCAACAGCAAATGGATGTTCATCCGAAAGAACCGAAGTAGTAGCGACCGTGAACCCGTTGCCCTTTGTTGGGACCCCAACCAATACTATAGCCTGTAACGTTTTGGGTAACGAAGACCCTACGGTTATTGATTTGGATGACACGCTAACAGGCGAGGATTCCGGGTCATGGAGCATTGTTACGGATTTATCCGGTGGTACACTGGTCATTGGTTCTGGGAATACTGTTGACTTTGAAAATTTACCGACAGGAAATTATGTTTTTGAATATACAACGGATGGGGCCATAGCCCCCTGTACCGATAGTACGGTTCAAGTAATCATATTTGTGAGCAATTGCCTTTTTGATACTGATAACGACGGTCTATCGGACAGTGAGGAAAACGATTTGGGAACGGACCCCAACAATCCTGATACGGATGGTGACGGATTGACGGATGGGGAAGAGGTTTTGGTTGTGGACGACCTCAGTACGCCCCTGATTCCTGAAAATATGACTGACCCATTGGATAGTTGCGACCCTTTCCTAACCCCTGCATGCAACCCGGACCCTATTGATTTGGCATTGGCCAAAACAGTAAATGAAGAAACGGTTTTACTGAACAGGGAAGTCTCTTTTACCATAACATTGGAGAACAATACGATGGATAGAGTAATCGATATTGTCGTAAACGATTTGCTTGGTGCAGGATTCGATTACATAGCACATACAGCATCAAAAGGGTTATATGATCCAATAACAGGGGATTGGTCTATTGATAATATCATACCAGAAGAGATATTGACATTAGAGATTACTGTCACGGTGCTTGAAATAGGCACATTGACCAATACGGCAACTATAATTTCAACCTTTCCAATAGATACTGTAGAAAATAATAACGTAGCTAGTGCTTCTGTTGAGGTAATTCCGAGTCCTTGTCAAACGCCAGGTACGCTATGTAACATATTCTCGCCCAATGGAGATGGGTTTAATGATACCTTGAAGTTAGTAGACCCCAATAACGAATTCGAAGATGCAAGACTCGAGGTTTTTGATCGCTACGGTAATAGCGTTTTTAAAATGGATAGCTACGATAGCTCATGGGACGGAACTGGAGATAATGGAGAGCTACCGAAGGGAACTTATTTTTACTTACTTGATTTAAAGGACGGTTCGGAAGTAACAAAAGGTTGGATTCAAATTATAAGATAAATTGAGTATGCCAAATAGGATTGGTTTAAAAAAATATAAACAATTTGTACTGCTGTTCTTTGGTATAACTGCTATTTGCAGTGCCCAAAAAGAACCACAGTATACCCAATACATGTATAATATAGGTAGCTTCAACCCTGCTTATGTAGGTACTGTTGAAAGTCTGGAGATAGCTGGACTGTACCGGGCCCAATGGGTGGATATTCCAGGTGCGCCAAGAACCATGCGGTTTGGAACTAACATTCCCTTTGCCAATGAAAAAATGGGCTTGGGCTTTAATGTGGTAAATGACCAATTGGGTCCTTCAAACCAAACCTTTATAGATGTTTCCTATTCGTATCAGATCAATTTATCGGAAATAACCAAACTTTCCTTTGGGATGGCGGCAGGTGGATCGCTCCTAAATTTGGATTACTCCGAAGGAACGGTGAATAATCCTTTGGACCCGACATTGGGCAATGAAAACGTAAGTAATTTTTATCCAACAGTAGGTGCGGGGCTTTTTCTCTATGAAGAAGATTGGTATGCAGGACTTTCCATACCCAACTTTTTGACAAACGGCTTGTACAACGATGAGGTTGCAACCATAGTTGAGGATAATTTGCAATTTAATTTAATAGGCGGTTACGTTTTTCAACTATCTGACAGAACTAAGTTCAAACCTGCCTTTTTGATCAACTATCTTGAAGGCTCACCATTGAACATCGATATATCGGCTAATTTCCAATTTTTGGATGCCCTTACAATTGGAGCGGCCTATCGTTTTAACGATACAGTTAGCGGATTGGCGGGCATTCAAATCTCGAACGGATTGTTTTTGGGCTATTCCTATGATTACAATACAAACTTACTCGGAGAATTCAGTGGTGCATCGCATGAGGCTATATTGAAGTTTTATATAGGTAGGGGAGGTTTTGGCAGTGGGAACAAAACAAATAAGGATAAAAAACTAAAGGGGAAACCAAAACAAATAGATTCCCCTAGATTTTTCTAAAATAATGCACGTGAAAAAAATTTTCTCAACACAACTGATTTTCTTTTTTGGTGCGATGGTGTGTCTTGCCCAAGGAAAGAAATCCAAAGGAGATGCTTACTTTTTTCAGTATGAATACAAAGCGGCCATAGAGGCCTATGAGCAAGATATGGGCAAGGGCACTTTGACGGAGCAGCAATTTTTGAATTTGGCCGATTCTTATTTTAAGAACAATGATTTTGAAAAAGCTTCTGAGGTCTATCTCAAATTATACGAGAAAGACTCGTTATTGGGAAATCATCATTTGAACAAAATGATGCAAAGCCTGCTAAAAGTATCCGGTGAAGGGAAAAATGATACACTGCTCACAGCTATGTCCTCAAAATTCAGAAAAGAGTTTTTGGAAAACTTTGATTTTAATACCCAAATATTGAGCAAGAAAGAAGAAGATGAAGCTTTGGACTTTCAAATATTCAATTTAAAGAGCAATAGTCCACAATCAGATTTTGCACCATCGTTCTATGAAGACCAGTTGCTGTTTTCAAGTGGGAGATCATTGGATAAAAGAAATATCTACTCCCCGGCAGGCGAAAGCTACTTGAATATTTTTAAGGCCAAATCCAGAAAGGACGGTCAAATTTCGGCAGATGTACAACCTTTTACTGAAATCAACGATTCTGATTACCATAAGGCGACCCCATACTATGCTAAGGGATTAAAGGGAATATTCTATGTTCTGTCCAATACGGAAAATGGAAATTTGGCTTTTGATGATAACGGCAAAAATGCTTTGGCCATAGGAATGCAATTGCCAGATGGTACTTTTCGATTGTTGCTCAAGGATTTAAGTACTTCATTTTATTACCCCTTTTATGATGAAAAAAGTGAGCGGCTCTATTTTTCTGCAAATTTTAAGGACAGCTATGGAGGTACGGATATCTATTATGTTTACACCAATAGAGGACAGATCATGTCGGCTCCGATTAATTTGGGGCCCAGAATAAATTCTCCGGGCAATGAAATAGCTCCCTTTATATTTGAGAATAGTTTTTATTTTTCTTCTGATGTTTTCTATGGGCTCGGCGGAATGGATGTTTACAAATCCAACCTGGAAGATGATACATTTAGTATTCCCGTAAATTTGGGAGAAGGCATCAACTCATCTTATGATGATTTTGGTTTTATAATGCGCAACGAAGGAGATGGACTTTTAGGATATTTTTCTTCAAACCGGGCCGGTGGTAAAGGAAAGGATGATCTGTACGGGTTTAAGGTCGACGAAAAACCAGGTCTAAAAACATTGGCGTTACGAGGAAAAATAACAACATTGAAAGGTGATACAGGTGTGGAGAAAGCAGTGGTGAGGCTCTTGAATGAAAACGGAGGCCTGTTGGCAGAAACGTACACTGATGATGAAGGCAATTACAGGATTGAAATTCCTTGGGAGAAAGAGGTGGTTTTGGAATCTTCCAAAGAGCGATATTCATTTTTTAGAAAGAAATTTTCCGAAGAAGAATTGAACGCTCTGGAAAATACCAAATATAATTTTACAGTTTCCAACTATGATGTTTTGGTAGAAGAAAAGGAAGACCAGACCGTTATAAAATTAAAGAAATTCTTTTTTGGTAGAAATTCATATAAACTTACACCGGAAATCGAGACCGAGCTGGACAAAGTGGCGGCATTTATAGAAAGTTTTCCTGCCGCACAGTTGAGAATAGAAACGTATACGGACAGCAGGGGAGGGAGCAGTACCAATTTTAGGCTGACCCAAAACAGATCTGATACCATGAAGAAGTATTTGCTAAAAAAAGGAGTCCCTGAATCCAATATTTTGTTCTCCGTAGGTTACGGGGAAAATAAAATATTGAACAATTGTACCAATGGCGTGTATTGTTTGGAAATGTTACACCAACAAAATCAACGGTCTTTATTTGTGATACTCAATCACAACCTTCTTTTTGATTGATCAGCTGATGACCATCCAAAAATAATAAAATGCAAAAAGCGACAAAAAGATTATCCCTAAATACGTCAATATCCGTAAACTTGATTTTGGTCTGTATGCTTTGGGCATATCTTTTCCAGTAACGGTTTTTAAGTTCATCCACCCTATAAGGGGTGCCATGACAAAGGATACAAAGGTCGCTAAGGCAACAAGGTTCTCCATGTTTCCACCAAATAGCTTGATTACAATCCAATTGATTAGAGCCATTGATAGTACGGCAATCGTAAAAATGCTGTTTTTTTGCAGGTAGGCTTTATTTGGAAAAAGCTTTTGAAGCACATCGATACTTACCCGAGAAACCGCATCATGAGCAGTCATACAGGTACTGAACATGGTCGCAAAAGCAGCTACCGCAATTAAAATATAGGCCCAATTTCCAATGTGTGTGGTAAAAAGATTTACTACTTGATCAGCAAAGACCACTGCACTACCACTTAGTTCCGTTCCCGTTCCATAAAGGGTTATCCAACCGATTATCAAAAAGAAAATAGCAAGCAATGCAGTTAGAAAATAACCTACGTTAAATTCTTGAAGTGCAAGTTTTAACGATGGTTTTTCTTTCATGGTTTTTAAATTCTCCATGCTCCAAAGGCTCACCCATCCAGAAGCCTCTACGGCGGTGGGCATCCAGCCCATCAACCCTATCAAAAAAAGAATACCGACTTCGTTCAGGATTGCTGGTCTTTGATATGTTTCCGCACCAGGCACTTGTCCTTTTTGTAGCACCAAAATTGTAGTAATGATCAAAGCAACGAACAAAATCGAAATAATGGCTTTTAAGGAGTTTTCAAGAAATTGATATTTCCCTATAATCAATAGTAAACTGATAAAAACAAATAGGCATAGGGCAACTGTACTTGCCTCAATATTTTCAATACTGAACAAATTCATGAAGAGCCCCGCTGTAACTATATACAGTGCTGCTAAGATGGTAAAAGTGGATACGATGGTCACAAAAGCATAGACCCAAAGATATTTTTTGCCCAAGTTCAGATATCCTTGTACCAGACTTTTTTCGGTAACGGCCGTGTAGCGGATGCCAAATTCAAAGAATGGGTATTTTAAAATATTTGCTAAAATTATGGGAATGACCATGATCCAACCATATTGTGCACCAGCTTTTGTAGAGAGCACCAAATGGGAGGTTCCTATGGCCATGCTAGCAAATAATAGTCCTGGACCTAAGTTTTTAAGTAATATTTTCAGTTTTGACATCAGCGGTTAAAGTATAGCTGTCTAAAATAGTATATTTATGGAGTTCTGTAAAAGACCAATATACATAAAGAATTAAGCATCTTTAGATGAAGCTATTTTTCAAGATTATTAAGGGGTTACTATTTATTTTGGTTGTTCTTGGACTGATTTACTTTTTTGGGCCTAAAGTGCAAACCCCAAGTTTGGATACATCTTTACCAAAAGTAAGTTCTGATTTAGGAGAATTGGAAAAATGGATAGTAAATAGGGAAGCTGACATTCCCAATATTAAAACGGAAAATGAGGCCCAGATAATCTGGTTTGATAGTATTCCAACAAAAACCGAATACAGCATTGTATATCTGCATGGATGGTCTGCCAGTAGAATGGAAGGAAACCCATTGCACAGGGAAACCGCCAAACGTTACGGATGCAATCTCTACCTACCGAGATTGGCAGGACATGGACTTGATGAGAAGGAGGCGATGCTCGATTTGACGGCAGACGAATTGTTGAACTCTGCAAAAGAGGCCATTGCCGTTGCGAAAGAAATGGGAAACAAGGTCATTATCATGGCAACCTCAACAGGAGGTACTCTGGCGTTGCACCTTGCAGGAGGGGATGCTGATATTGCAGCAATTCTTTTGTATTCCCCCAATATTGAAATCTATGATAAAAATGCAAAGCTATTAACAGGTCCATGGGGTCTACAGATCGCTAAATTGGTAAAGAAGGGCGATTATCACATTTCAGAATCTACGGAAGAGGAAAAAAAATACTGGACCGGCAAATATAGAGTGGAAGCCCTGACCCATTTACAGGCTCTAGTGGATAATACTATGACACCCGAAACCTTTAAAAAAGTGGAACAAGCTGTTTTCTTGGGGTATTTTTATAAAAATGATTCCATTCAGGATAATGTGGTCTCTGTACCTGCTATGTTGAAAATGTACGAACAGCTTGGAACCAATAAAAAGCTCAAACGTAAAGTTGCGTTCCCAGAGGTAGGCGAACACGTTATGACCTCTTATATCACCTCAAAAAATTTAGATGCCGTTACAAAAGAGACAAATCTTTTTTTTGAGGAGATTTTAAACATAAAACCAGCTGAGAGCCTAGGAGGAAAATGAAAGACATTATATTGTCCTGATTCAATACATATTTTGAAATTTTTTTTGATAAAATCAATCGATTGAATCAACTAGAACGACGTTCGCCAATCCTGAAATCTTAAGAAGATTCCCAGAATCATTATCAGCTGCATCCACAGAAAAAGAATATGAGAAAGTAAAGCTGCCGTTATCGATGGTATAATTGACATCGAAGAGTTCAAAATCAATTGCTTGAACATTATTGTCATATGAATCGGACAGCACAAAAAATTTCTTGTCCTCACCTATGATGGCATAATCGACAATATTGAAATCAGCATCATTTACTACTTGGTTATCTTCCCCTGGATTGGTAATGATGATATTGAAATTTAAAAATGCTGACTCCATATCGTTATTGGGGACGGTTAGATACCGTTTGAGGCTAATTACGTATTGTACGAACTCTTCACTTTGAGATATCGTAAAGATTCTACTTTGGGATGATAGAGCACTTCCGGATGAAGCTGTAAATTTAAATAAGGTAGAATCTTTAAATGCGACATTGTCCGGACGTGTACCTTCCAACACCATGGTCATATATCCAAATTTGGTGAGTTCTTCAAAACCTTCGCCATTTGTTCCATCCAGACCATTTGTTCCATTAGTTCCGTCTTCACCGGAACATGATATCGTACAGATTGTCAAAATACTTATTACCAATCTAAAGGTTATGTTCAATTTCATAAATTTTGAATAGTGGGGTTCTATTAAAAGCTAAAGTAATCCATGTATTTATTTTAATGGCGAATGAATTGAGGAGTATGCTATTTGGATTGATAAATGGCTTGTTACAATTCACACAGTGTAAAAAAACCTCCTATATATGGCCTATTTTGCGGCTGCAATAAAACTGGTAGTGCGTACAAAAAAGAGCCAAGGTTTTAATCTTGGCCCCAAAAATGAAACTACTACTAAAAATAAGCTAATTTATATTTCTTCTAGAACGAATACATCAACACTACCTGATACATTCAATTCGTTTTCTGAATCATTATTATCGTCTACAGTATAGGAGTAATTAAATATGAGATGGTTTGTATCTGTATCAAAGGAAAAATCCGATAGTTCAAAATCGGTAATAAGAATTTCTCCATCATCTATTGCATTAGCTAGGTCATCAGGGTCTTCATAGAATCCTTCTGTATAAAAAGTATCATCAAGTACAAAATATTTATTATCATTGCCTATAACAGCATATTTATCAATATCATATCTGATAGTTACGAGTTCCGAAGGCTCTCCTGGGTTAGTTATATTCAATTCAATGTCAATATTTGTATTTTGATAACTCACATCGGGTGTACTTAAAAAACGGCGTAGTTCAAATTTATATTCAATATCATCTCCAGAAGGTGTAATAACTACGCTATTGTAACCGTCAATATCTGTACCGTCTACTCCAATGTATCTAAATATTTGATTATCTGTAAAAGCTACATCATCAGGTCGAGTACCTTCCAGGCTTAATGATATCGACCCAAATTTTAGCAGATCTTCAAGACCAACTCCGTTGGTGCCGTCTGTTCCATCTGTTCCATCTGCACCATTGGCTCCCTGACAGTCAAGGGCATCGTGCTCCCCATCTTGGTTGATATCCTCATTATCATCTTTTTCACCATTGCCGTTCGTATCCCAGCAATTGGCACCGTCCGCACCGGATTGCCCCCCATTACCCACACAATCGAGCGCGTTGTATTCTCCATCTTGGTTGGTATCTTCGGTATCATCGTTGACCCCATCGCTGTTCGTGTCCCAACAGTTGATACCAGCCGTTCCAGTTTCACCAATATTGCCAGGATCTCCTTTAACGCCATCTAGTCCGTCTTCTGTGGTACAGGAAGTTAAACATAGCACAATGGTAATTATAGTTGCAATAACAATTCGATTCAATTTCATAATTCTTAAAGTTTGTTAGCGAAAAAAAAAGTAATGGATATATGGCATGTAATTGAAGTAAAATTGATGGATACCCTGTTTGGATTGATGAATGAAGATTTATGAGGCCGGTAAAACTAAAACAAGGGATTTTAAACTTAGGAAAAATGAAAAGCCAAAAGAATCAATAGTTTACACAGGCCAATGTAATTGACACGAGCGCTTTCTTTTTCTGCAGTAAATAAAATATTGTCTTATTTCGCCATACTTCATAAAAAAAGCCCTTACATAATAAGGACTTTCTTTGTTTTACTCAAGGCGGATCTTGACCTGTCTGCAGATAAGAGTGCCAGTATGGCCAGATGGTCACAGAATATTGTTTTACTTTGATTGATATAGTACTAAATCATTGTATTATAAGAACGTTTCGAATTATAAAATACTGGTCAAACCACTATTTGTTGTGCTTGGATTTGTAATGTTCAACGGATATAGATATTCTATTAATAAGTTTGTTTTCGGGACCCCAGTTAGAATTGGGGTTGGGTAAATTAATGGATTCATAAGGTTTCGATAGAGGCGGTAATTCAGATTTTGGAAAACCGTTTGATCAAATTACTTTCAATGGACAAGCAGAACCTGTTCGTAACTTTAACAAAATTGATTTTTTAAACTTGGGCTATTAACTCTATATAAACCCAAATCCCTAGTGCATTTTGCTATTTTAGCTTTCAGCCCCAAAATTTGGAGGTATACATGCTAAAACAGCACATTTTTGCCGTCACCTTGAATTTGTTTCAGGGTCCCATCTTCGGGATCGGTTGCAAAATTAGGAAATGGGATGTTGAAACGAGTTCAATGTGACGCTAAATCAAGATTTCCGCTTTTCAAAATGCACAATGGGTCATATTAATATGTTACAAATCGATAAGAAAAGACTAAACGTCTATAAAATCCCTACCTATAGATATTTTCTATCAATATTTTAAAGGTTTTACCTACATTTAAGATAAGCAAGGGTACGGCTAGATATACAGTATCCTCTCGTTATTTTTCTTTTATCCAGTCTTACATGGGATTATTTATGCCAAAAAAGCTTGTAAGCAATAGTTGGCCAATCATCAAATTGAAGAAATAAAACTAGATATGAGAATACTGATGGTTGAAAAAATACCTTTCGTCTACGAAGCTATAAAGAAACAGTTTGAAGAATTCGAGTCTACAAGTAATAGAATAAAATTTGAATTACAATACGATAGCGATTTTAAAAATGCTTTCCACAACATTAAAAAAGACTATCATTATCATTTCTTTTTCATAAATCTTTTCAGTTACAATGATCAGTCCCGTGATGTGCGGGAAATTAAAGCAAATGCATATGGGGAGAAGCTAGCCCATTGGATCAGGAATAAACTTCCCAATTCTAAATTGGGTATAATGACAGAGATTACGTCTAAACCTAAATTATTTGAGTTACAAACAAAACTTCACCCAGAAGTATTTATTATTAAACAGGATACTTGGCTGGTAGACCTCAAGAAGATGATTTTAGATATTGCAAACGGTAAAAAACATTATAGTCCATTATTGCAAGAAATATTTGTTTCCAGGTATAGTAACAAATTCAGATTGGATGAACTTGATTTATTGATTCTACATTATTTATCCAATGGATATCCGACAAACCAACTACCTGACCATATACCGTTATCTCTTTCTGGGATAGAAAAAAGGAAAAGAAAACTGTCCAAATCCTTTTTTTTAGGAAACTCTAAATCCCTGAATATTGTTAGAGCAGCGCAAAGACTGGGCATTATTTAACTATTGATTTTAAAATCCATTTTTTTGATACGTTCTATATAAAAAATATATGAAGAATAATATTATTAAAATTACGGTTTTACCTTACTTTTTGTGAGGTAAATTAATTCATTTTTCAATATTTTAATTTAATCTTTGGAAGATTGTAATATCAGTTCAGCACTGTTAAGGCGGAAACCGAAAAGCTTTCTAGAGTAGGTACCACGTTAAAATATAAGGTCATGAATATTCAACGTTTATTCACTGCGCTTGGTTTTGGAACTAAATTCATGGTTGCAGCTGGCTGTAATTGTAATTGTTGTTGCAACAGCGAACCCATGAGGGAGTTCGCAGAAAAAGGTATCACTGGATAATGGACCGTACAGCCCTAAATTGAGACAAATGAAAGTAAAGCGTTCTGTAAATTATTTTAAAATCGAATTGTAGTAGGTTTTCTTGTCATTCTAAATAAAATAGGCGGAAACCGAAAAGCCAAAATAGAGTAGGTAAAATTTTTTAATATTTTATATTATGGAAATTCAACGTTTATCTTCTGCGCTTGGTGCAAGTACCAAGTTCATGGTTGCAGCTGGCTGTAACTGTAATTGTTGCTGTAACGATGTTATTATCGAAGAAGCCCAGTAAATTGTATTAACACCTGTATTTTAATGATATTAAGATACAGGTGTTATTAATTTTAAATAAAAATCAATGCTTCATAATTATGATATTTTCGAAGATGTTGAAAACAACGTCTATCAAGTAAGAACAAAAGGCGATGTATTTCTGGTTCGATTTGATTCTGATCAAAAAAAGAATATTTTTTTTGAAATCGTTACGCTCTGCAAGAACAAGGAGATTCCTTATTTGGACTTGATGAAAAAACTTAAAAAGAAGTTTGATGAACCTATAGTTCTTGGTGTTGTTCAAGAATTAAAAGAGTGCGGTATTTTTAATGAATACTATGTAAATCCGATTGAGAAGAAGAATGGGATCTCGCTTAATTTACAAGGTGGGCAAACCAATTTTTCAAGAATTCAAACAACTAAGCGATTGGAAATTTTGGGCAGTGGAGAATTATTCGACACCTTTAAAACTTTGACCAACAACAAAGATTACGGCGAAGTCTATTTTTCAACATTGAATGGAAAGAATGATTTCAAAATTATTGATACCGCTTTAAAACGGGCGGATCTAATTATCCTGGAAAATAATAGGTGGAACCCTGCATTGCTCGAATATATAAACGGTGAAGCTCTGCAAATGAACAAAGCGTGGATGCTTGTTCGGGGAATGTGGTCAGGTAAAGGCAGTATAGGACCATTGTTCTTTGGTAAGGAAACAGGATGCTATGAGTGTCTTTCCGCAAGAATTAAAAGTAATATAGAGCATTTGAGTCACTTTATGGCTTATGAGAGCCATTTGTTGACTAACGCAAAGTCAGCCAAGCCGGACTGGATACCCACTGGATTTCAGGATATCATCGCTACGATGGCGCTATATGACAGCCTGAAATTTTTGAGTGAATGGGATGTACCCGAAACATATGGAAACATAGTAAACATTTCACCCGCATTAACAATTGAAAAACATAAATTATTGAAAAACCCTCTTTGTAAAACGTGTAAACCACAATTAGAATATAATTTATCCCCATGGGTCGATTACATATCACTTAACCAATAAAATATGAGAGCTAGCCACGTTTTGAACAAAAGTGCTTGTCTAATCTCCGATGAAACGGGAATCTTAAAAAGGGTTTCCAAGTTGCCGATACAAAATGGAGACCCTAAGTTGATTGCTTTTGGGGTAATTCCTTCTGACACTACGGCATTAGGGGCAACCAAATTCTCTGGTAGGGGTAGTGGATGTGCCTATTCTTGGGAAGGAGCGATGTTAACTACTCTTGGAGAAATATCGGAAAGATATGCCCCTGTCTTTTACAAGAAGGAGAATTTAGTGAAATCTACGTTTTTAGATCTACCCTCCGATAAAAAAATTGATTTAGCCGAATACGCTCTTTATCATGAAGAACAGTACAAATTATATGAAGAGGGAAATGTGAAAATTAAAAGGTTTACTGAAAACCTGGAACTACATTGGGATGTTTGTACTGATTTGGTCGATGGGCAAAAAGCTCATATTCCCGCAAATTTCATATATATGCCTTTTTTTGAAGATTCCTTTTATCTAATGCTGAATACTTCAACAGGATTGGCCGCTCACTCCAATTTTTATAAGGCTGTCTTGGGCGGTCTTTATGAATGTATAGAGAGGGATTCTTTTGTATTGACCTGGATGCATCAGTTAGATGTTCCCAAAATAAGAATTACGAAGGAGATACAGGATTACATTGACCAATATTATCCTTCCAACTATAATTTTCATCTGCTGGACATAACACTGGATCTAGAAAAACCCAGTGTTTTTGGCTTTTGCATCGGAGAAAGTGATTATGGGAGGTTTATCACAGTTGGCTCATCTACAAGGGGAACTTATGCAGAGGCAGTTAAAAAGGTGATTATGGAGTGTGGGCAAGCCGTTTCCTATCTCAGACATACCATCAATATGAATCCTGATTGGAAAAAGGAGCGAAATCAACTTAATAATTTTGAAGATCACTCATTGTATTACACTGTTTATCAAGAAGAACAAAAAGTATTCAATAATTGGATCGAAAAAAATCCAACGAAGCAAATAAATTTCAGGGAAGAAAGAAAGAATACCGATAAAGAGGAAATTCAGAGCATATTAAGATTAATGCGATCTAAAGGTTATAATGTAATGATCAAAGATGTTACCACTGTCGATGTCAACCAAGCAGGTTTCTATTCTGTCAAAGTATATGTTCCACAGCTTGTTCAGATGGCCGGTGGCTATAAATATTATTTCAACGGAGGTAAACGTCTTTATGAAGTGCCCCCGTCCCTAGGTTATCCAAAAAAAGACTACCATAATTTAACGGAATATCCTTTTCCATTCCCTTAATAAAAATAATAAATGGATATTGAAAATGTAAAACAGAAGTATAGAGCTTTGGATATGGAGATGACCGGCACCCATAATTTGGGCGATACCATGGCCATGATGTATCATGAGAATTCAAAAGTGAATAGGGCGGTATCTAGACGACAAATACCTAAAATTTCTCTCTTTAGCAATCCCTATGTTGCTAAAAGGGCAAGTAAACCGTACAAGAACTATTTTAATAAGAATAGCCATTCACTCGACCCTTATAAAGCTGCAGTTCCGCAAGAAGATTTTTTCAGTGTTTTAAAAAAGAGGCATAGCGCCAGAAAGTTCAACGCAGATTATAAAATCTCCTTGATGGAACTTCAAAAAATTCTTCATTGCTCATACGGAATCATAAAAGATTTGCAATCTGATGAAAAAGAACCTGCATGGCCAGACAGATTTGTCCCTTCTGCGGGAGGCCTCTATCCATTGGAGCTTTATGTGGTAATTCTTAACGGAGCAATAGACCAAGGACTTTATCACTATAACTCTTTCAAAAATGTTTTGACATTGGTAAAAGAGGGCGATTTTTTGGAATTTTTACAAAAATATTCTGGTGCAAGTCCATGGGTAGACTTGAAAACGGCTTCCTGTATCATTTTGACGACATCAGTTTTGGAAAGACAATTGATAAAATATGGTGAAAGAGCTTACAGATTTATGTTAATGGAAACCGGTTTTGTTGCGCAGAACATGAGTCTAATCTGTGAAAGTATGCGACTTGGCAGTTGTATGCTCGGTTTTTACCATGATGACCAAATCAATGAGCTGTTGGGCATAAACGGTTTTGGAGAAACTGTTCAAAATATTTTAGTGGTAGGTAAAGAAGAAATGGAGGTCCAAACCCTTGAAAATCATACTTAATTCCATTTTTAAAACTATATTTCTTTATAAAAAAATTATAGGGTTTTGGTTTATTAAAATTTAAAATATGAAAGCAGTAGACATCTCGCACCTATCCTATAGTATTGATGATAAAGAAATTTTAAGAGACATAAATTTTGCTATTGAACCAAAAGAAAAAATTGCATTGCTAGGTAGTAACGGGTCTGGCAAAAGTACATTGATCGATTTGATCACTGAAAACATAAAACCTGTCAAAGGTTCCGTAAGTTTATTTCAGAGCACGTTCTCCAAAATGAAAGATACGATCGGAGTGCTATATGATAATGCTCCTTTTTTCAGAATTCTTAAGGTGGGTGAAATACTTTCGTTCGTACAAGCTGCGTATGGAAAAAAAAATACAGACGAAACTGTTGATAGATTAAAAGATATATTGGGAATATCGGATTTGGAGAACAGTTTTTTTTATAGTCTTTCCAAAGGTGAAAGGAAAAAAGTAGGTATTATCGTTTCAATGATTCACTCACCTAGCTTACTTATAGCAGACGAGCCAACATCCTTTCTAGACCCTCCTACCAGAAGCAAATACTGGAAAATCATAACCGAAAATGAAAACTTGACCGTATTGTTTACTACTCATTTATGGGAAGAGGCCCAAAGATATGCGGATAAGATCATTTTTATCAATAAAGGGGTTCAACTCGCTACCGAGAATACAGTTTGTTCCTTACTATCTGATAAATACCTTCCTGGCAAGACCAAAATAGTTGTGGAGGGGGAGTGGGCCATTGAAAAAAAGATTCCTCAGGCCACAGTTCTGACTTATAACAATCAGCATCATATTTTTAGTTTGGACATTGACAGTGTTTTGGCGCGGGTTCAACATTCTATCCGTAATTATTCTCTTTTGCAAAAAAGCTTGGAAGATATTTATCAATATTTAATTCTTAATCCAATTCGATGAAATCTCTGTTGTTATCCATAAAATATAGTTTAAAAATTTACATGAGAATCAAGGTAGCGTTATTTTTCTCAATTGTTTTCCCTGTTTTGTTGCTTGTTATTTTTGGTAGTATTTGGGGCATAACAGAACCAGATTATCTTTTTTTCCTAGTCTCGGGAATTACGGGAATGAATCTTTTGAGCCAAGGGCTGTACTCGACCGGTACTGTAATTAAACAGTACTATCAGCAAAATACGATCAGGTTTTTAAAATCGATTCCGTTAAATATTTTCAGTTACTTTTTGGGATTGGTGTTTTGTAGGGCAATCGTTGTCATCGCAAGTATTATAATACTCACTTTGGTTTCATATTTTGTTTTTGGATATCTACTGACCGCTAGCGAGTTTTTATCACTGTTGATTGGATCGATCATAGGTCTGGTCATGTTCTCTTTTATGGGGCTTTTAATAAGTTTCTTTGGAAGTTTTAAACCGGATAAGGACTCGAGTAAGGAAATAGGGAATTTAGTTTATTTCCTCATGATTTTTTTGTGCGATACTTTTTTTCCGATAAGCGAAATAAATTCTGTTATGGGAACTATCAGCAGATTTTTTCCTTTGACATATCTTCTTAACTTTTTCAGGAATGATAATGTTTTATTATCACTTTTGGTTATGGCACTTTTCACCGGAGCGTTTGCCGGATTGTTTTTTATGATGTTTAGAAAACGACAAGTTCAGAGAATATGATGCATTTGAATCCTTTACATCTTCTGATCGGGTTGGTAATTTTGGCACTTACGCATGAACTCGGTCATGTAATCAGTGCCAAATTTTTAAAATTAAGGATTTTCAGTGTGGGAATCGCTAAGTCTCCTTACCCTCACCCTTTTGTCAAAGTTGAGCATTCCAATGTCCTTTGGAAACGACATTTGTTTTTCTATTCGGGAGCAGGAATGACACTAGTTCTTTTTTTGACCTCATACTTTGTAGGTATTCTTGATTACAGAATGATCTACTTTGCTTTTGCTGTAGAATTTATCATAGAATTTAATCCATTTTACTCTGATTTTATCTTGGTCAATGCAAAAACACAACGCGATTATTATGTTTTTAATACCAGTTTTGACGGCGGTAAAAAATATCTTCTTTTATTTTGGATAATTTTAATAGTTGTACTCCTTCATCCTAAAGGGTTGCAAATGTGGCTAAACTTAGTCTAGAACATGAAAAAAATTATAGTTGCTATATTAATGATTTGTTTTGGCGTGATTGCTTACAAGACAATTTACATTAAGGAAGAAGGCGAACTGTTTGACTATAATTTGAAAAAATCTTCCGCTATCTCCAAGGGTTCGCTTTTTACTTCTCCCGAGTCAACGATAGAAGAGTCGCTGAAAGAATCTAAAAAAAATAACAATATTGATAAATTTTTAGACTTGGAAAAACAACTTCAGAACGAATACAATAAAACCTCCTCGTCTTTGGTCCTATATTGGCAAGCTTATCTGGGGTATGCCAAATCTCGATACTACAATGAGCTCGGCTATATGGATAAAGCAAAAGAAGAGATTTTGGGCAGTGTTGAGATTTTGGAAAGAATAACTTTGAAAAACAGTGACGATTATGCACTTCTGGGTATGCTGCAAGGCTTTGCGATTCCGTTCTTGAAAAAGCAAAAAGTAGTCGTCTATAGTATCAAAGCAAGAAAAAATATTGCGGAATCTTTAAAGTTGGATAGCACTAATGTTAGGGGTCACTTTGTCGCAGCAAATAATGATGCCTATACTCCAAAAGAATTTGGAGGAGGTCAAATAATAGAAAAACATCTCAAAAAAGCCATTGAACTTTCTCCGAAGACCAGTAAGAATTCTTTTTCTCCTTCTTGGGGAAAAATCGAAAGTTATTCTCTTTTAATTTTCCACTACAGACAAATAGGGGAAATGGATAAAGCGGACAATCTTCTCAAAAGATTCAATAAGCTGTACCCGGAACAAGAGATAATGGGTTTCGAAATAGATTGAGATATCGATATAATATCTGTCCACAATATCACTTTTAGCCGTTTTCCATATTTCTATTGATAAGCCGGTCTCCTAAAATTAATGATTTAACATTGTCCTTGGTAGTCTTGCTACAGGAAATCTTATGAGGACCAATATGTAAAAGACTTCCCTCTATTTTATCCACTTTGGTCAAATTCACCAAATAGGAGCGATGTACCCTATAAAATTGATTTGGAGGGACATAGTTCTCCAGCTGTTTTAAAGAAAAAAGAGACATATATTTTTTTTCCAATGTGTGGATGATTACATAGTCTTTCGCTGTTTCTGCAAAGAGAATATCCTTGGTAAGTATTTTTGCAATAATACCATCGCACTTTATAAAAATAGCTTCTTCGCTCCTTTGGTTTCCGCCAAGGGAAAAAACTTTGTTGATCGATTTAAGAAATCGAGAATAGTCAATAGGTTTTAGAAGATAATCCACGGCATCTAGCTGAAAACCTTCAAAAGCATATTTTCTAAAGGCCGTGGTAAAAATTACCCTAGGGGCATTCTTAAGAGACTTCAGTAATTCTATGCCATTCATTTCAGGCATTTGTATGTCCAGTAATAATAAGTCCACTTGATTTTTTTGTAGAAAAGCACGGGCCTGTTTGGCAGAATTAAATGAGCAAATAAACTCCAGAAAGGGTGTTTTCCTAATATATCTCTCTAATCCCTCCGTTGCCAAAGGTTCATCATCTATAACAATACAACTAATCATCTAAAGTTATTTTGAGTGTTATTTTAAATTTTTTTTCTATATCATCAATATATAGTTCATATTTTTTAGGATAAATTAATTCAAGTCGCCGCTTTACGTTTGCCAATCCAATACCGGAAGCTTTTTGTACGGGTTTAAAAACTTTACTGTTTTCTACATTTAAAATTAATCTATTTTCAGTGGTCAGATTGATGAAAATTGTGATGTAATATGGGGAACCGCTTGGGCTATGTTTAAATGCATTTTCAATAATTGGGAGTAAAATCATTGGTGAAATATTCAACTTCCCAGAATAATCAATACAATCCACATTGATGGTGGCCAGACTGCCATGTCGAATCGACTCTATATTGATATAGTTTTTGACATTTTCGAGTTCCTTTTTCAGCGCGATCGAATCTTCGGTAGATTCATACAATTGATGGCTTAGAATGTCCGAAAAGCGAAGAAGCATTTCTTTTCCCTTTCCCGGATGTTTGTCCAGCATCATATAAATACTATTTAAACTGTTGAACAAAAAATGGGGATTCATTTGTTCCTTCAATAGTTTGAGTTCTACCTCTAACTGTCTTTTTTTTGCTTCTTCTAAAACTTTTTCCTTAGTGTAGCGATCTCTGAGCAAGAAAATAGACATTGACAAACCCATTAGTACAAGTATCTCAGTGAGTTGTGCAAGCTTGCCTTCTGAGGACATAAAAAAATTCCCGATGCCTACATTATGGATAATGTTAGTGAAATAGAACTGATGATTCCA
This sequence comes from Flagellimonas maritima, assembly GCF_003269425.1. NCBI lineage: Bacteria > Pseudomonadati > Bacteroidota > Flavobacteriia > Flavobacteriales > Flavobacteriaceae > Flagellimonas > Flagellimonas maritima. The sequence goes on from NZ_CP030104.1 coordinate 2,422,809, forward strand.
TGAGGATATATAGGTTGCAGCAACAATTGAAGCACATAAAAATAGTACATAAACAAGATATCTCTTTTTAAATAAAAACTTGGGAAGTAAAAAGTACAAGTTGAAATATACAATTGCCAGAAGTGGAAGGACCGTAAAAATATTCAATAGCATCACGGAAAAGTAGTCCTTGAAATAAACAAAGTCTTGAGCGCTCCAAAGAATAAGATAAGCGAGCCAAAAAGAAATATGGTAGATAGGCTCCTTTTTCATAATTAGTTTTTTCAATTGTAATTAATAATCATTCCTACGAAGAAAGACCAATTGCTTGAAGGATCTACAGCAGTCCTTGAAGAACCATCATCAGAATACCGATAACTAAACACCTGCTTAAAGTTTAAGGGATTTCTCAAAGAGGCGTAAAAAATTGTTAGATCTCCAAATAAGGTCGTTAGAAGGCTTCCATTGAAATTAATATTGTGAAAGTCTGGTGTTCTATCTCCTAAAAATACAGAATTGTTAGGATTTAGGTACGGCCGTCCAGAACTATAGGTATACGAAGTGCCCAGTTTTATAGTATTCCCAATTTTATAATTCGCTATCAAATTGCCTGTATGTTCAGCAACAAAGGTTGGCGTGGCCTCAACAGGGTAATCTTCAAAAAATCTTTTTGAATCTAAATAAGAGTAAGATATCCAATAGGTTAAATTGGTTATGGACTTTTCATCTTTCCAAAAAAAATCTATACCTCTTGCATATCCAAATCCCGTATTTTCAAAAACTTCTCCGGTCCTTTCCCTGATCAATGATGAATAGTCTTTAATGTACCCTTCAATTCTCAGGGCTTGGTCTTTAGATTTAAATTGATAGTTCAAAATCAAATGTTGGGAATTTTCATAATCAAGGTTTTCTATCTGTTCCCTTAGCACTTCTGGTCCAGGAGTTTGATAAAAATTTCCATAAGCAAGCGAAAATGAGGAAGATTTTCCCACTTTAGCAGAAATAGAGGCCCTTGGAGCTAGGTTCCATGCATCCAATATCGAATTATATTCTCCTCTAAGACCCAATCTACTGGAAATTACCCTATTTTTTTTAAAATCAGATTCTACATAAATGGCCGAAAGAGCATTTTTTACTGTTGTTGACTCCTCATTAAAGGAAAAAGTACCTTCAGAAACATTGAACTCGCCTCCTGCCTTCAAAACAAAACTAGAACTAATGTCTTTTTTAAGAGTTATTCTGCTTTGGGCAAGAAATTCTTTTGAGCCAAAAATATCGTTCTCCAAAGTAGTTTCCTCATCATCATAACTAATTGCGCCTACAAACAGAGCCTTCCAGTTATTTCCGATAAATCCGTCGAACGAATTGTTGAAAAAAAGGTTTTGGTTGCTGTTCTGGAGCTGTGACCCCCCTGTTTCATCAGTTGCGTTTGGTAGTTCAAGTCCTATCCTTCCATTTTGATACTGGATGTAAGTTTTGAATATACCGTCATTCTTATTCTGATGTTTCAAAAAAAAGCTTCCTTCTACATTATTTGGAAAAGTGACCCATTCTCTATTCTGAGGTACAATATCGAATAAGGCCGCCAGATTTGTGTAACCTATTTTACCTGAAAATGATGTTCTTTCGGACAATTTCCGAGTAATTGAACCCCCTAGACCTGCGATGTTAAGATCAAATGAGAATATATCGTTTTTTGGTAAATCCTGTGTGTTTAGCAAAATCACTGAGGATAAGGCTTGGCCATACTCCGCGGAATAGCCCCCAGTATTAAAGATTGTTCCCTGAAATAAAAAAGGGTCAAAACGCCCTCTGGCTGGAATTTCCGGAACACTATTGAAGAAAGGGTTGGTTACAAATGCGCCATCAATAAAAGTTCTGGTCTCGGTCGCCTCGCCGCCCCTTACAAATATTCCCGTTTGATCGCCAACGTTGCTTACACCTGGTAAAGTTTGTAGTGCAGAAAAAACATCGGCTCCAGCGGCTGCATTGCTAACGATATCGATCGGCTTGAATATAGTTCCTGCCTTTTTTTCACTTGCCTCAAAGGTTCCTGCAGAAATGACAATTTCATCCAACTGGTTTTCTTCTTCTTCCAAAAAAATTTCAAGAACAATTCCTTCATCCTGCAGTAAAAGTTTTTTTTCAACAGTTTTGTAGCCTAAACTACTGATTACCAAAATAACCTCTCCCTTTGCCTCTGTCGTAAAACTAAAAAACCCATTTTTATCTGAGGAGCTACCATCCAAAGTCGATTCAATATAAATATTAGCAAATTCGATGGGTCTTTTTCCATATTTGATGCTACCCTCAATTGAAATTGACTGGCATAGAACGGTGAAAGGCATAACAGTCAAGAGAAATAAAATACACCTCATTACTCAATTAGTTGAACTTTTCTTTTTGGATCAGTAAGAGTTCATTTTGGGGAAATTCTTTCAATCCTAAACTATTGTGAAATTTAGCATCTCTAATTCGCTCTATTCGATTGTAGAATGCAGATAAGAGATAGTATACCTCTTCCTTTCCCCATGTCGGCCCCTGCTCGTTCGATTTTTCTTCCTCTTTATAATAGGACAAAGCCTTTTTCAAATATTCCTCCACTCGTTCGCCGCCGCCATACTGTGCTGGTTTGTAAAAATCACTTTTTCCCAAACCCAAATATGCCCTTGGATTGTTTTTGGAGAGCTCTAAAGATTTTTGAAACTGTTTATTGGCATCTTGGGACAGCCCAAAAGCTTTATCGCTCGAAACACTTATCAAAGTACTGCTAAGGGTTCCGCCCAATGCATAACTTTCGCTATTGGGCCGCTCTATCTGCTCTAAAATCTCAATGGCATTATGAAAGCTTTCTTTAGCCTTGTCCTTGTCTTTCGATAAATAGGACAAGCCCAATTTGTAATGGATATAGGCCTGCCAGTAATCTTTTTCCGAACTATACGCGGTTCTTAGCTCAGGAGGTAACTCGATTAACAATTCTTTGAGTTTTGTTATTCTTTCGGACTTGTTTTCTGACCAGATATCTTCAATTTTCTTTTCAACGATAGCAGTTTCAAATTGTGCACTGATACTCAATGAAAATGAAAGCAGCAACAGACTTAAAATCATCTTTGATCTCATGACGTAAATTTTATGGTTATAAGCTGAAATAACGAACACCTTTATGAGCAGAAGAACCGAAAATATTGAACCGAAAAATTAAATACGGTAACACCCATTGGTTTTATAGTAAAACGTTTTCCTATATAAACTTAGTTAAAACCTTTAAAATCAACATATAATGTATTCGGATAAGGATATTCAATAGGTGTTTGGCACATTTGAATCGATGGGCATTCCTTGTTGTCCGATAGGTTAATCACCCCCTAATCTCTTTACCGGCTATTGTAGCCTTTCTAAAAGGTAAGATAACAATAAGAGCTAAAGTTCTTTTAGTATTAGGTTTTAATCCAAACTTCTTTACCCACTATTGGAAAAATCAAAAAAAGCAAGCATACTTATTCGCTTACGAGTACGGGTTTTTGAAAAAGAATGAAAGTGGAAAAGAGAAATATGTTCTGGCTACATGGCAGGATTATATGAACGAGAATCTAAATAGCATCAATTAATGCTAAGCAAAATGTTAAAGTTTGAAAATGAATTGTTGTGCCTATGTTGTGCTGAATAAAAAAAGCCAAGGCTATAAAACCTTGGCTTTCCCTTTGTACTCGAGGCGGGACTTGAACCCGCACGGCCATAATGGCCATTGGATTTTAAGTCCAACGTGTCTACCAATTCCACCACTCGAGCATAGCATTAAACTAAAAAACTCCACTAGGCTTCGGCTACGCTCAGCAGCCCGTAGTGGAGTAGAGCGAAAAACGGGATTCGAACCCGCGACCTCCACCTTGGCAAGGTGATGCTCTACCAACTGAGCTATTTTCGCATTTTAAAGAACATCAACAAACATCAGTTTTTGCCGATGCGGATGCAAATTTAATATTTTTCTATAAACCTGAAAGCATTTTTTGAATTGAAAATTCCTTCTTAATTGGTGAGAAGTGAGTCAGGACTTTTAGAGCCAGGAACCAAAACCCAAAATTGAGGTCTCTGTTCTTTTCACTTTTAGCAAGGCGGTCCTGTTTCTAATAATTAAAGCCGTTCATTTGGATGCTGGTTTTTATAGTACGGACAACAAAACTTTGGAGCTACAACTGACTAGGAACTTGCTTTTTTCTTTTTACTCAACAAGCGTTTGATTTCGTTGAGCTTCATTAAAGCCTCGACAGGGGTGAGCGTATCAATGTCCAAATGTAAAATTTCTTCTTTAATTTCTTCCAGAAGCGGATCGTCCAAATTGAAAAAGCTCAATTGCATCTCATTTTGTGACACTTGCAGTTTATCGGTCATTTCCTCGCTGGAATGCGACTTTTCAAGTTTTTTAAGGATTTTATTGGCCTTCTGAATCACTTGCTGCGGCATTCCCGCCATTTTGGCCACATGGATGCCAAAACTGTGCTCACTGCCCCCTGGAACAAGTTTTCTTAGAAACAGAACATTATTTTTAAGTTCCTTTACCGACACATTATAATTTCTGATTCTACCAAACGTATTCATCATCTCGTTGAGTTCGTGGTAGTGCGTTGCGAAGAGCGTTTTTGCCCTGGCGGGGTGTTCATGCAAATATTCAGATATGGCCCATGCAATGGAAATACCATCATAAGTACTGGTTCCCCTTCCTATTTCATCCAAAAGAACTAAGCTTCTTTCTGAAAGGTTGTTAAGAATGGAGGCGGTTTCGTTCATTTCGACCATGAAAGTAGATTCCCCCATTGAAATATTGTCACTGGCGCCCACACGGGTAAAAATCTTGTCCACAACCCCAATTTTAGCCGAAGATGCGGGAACAAAACTTCCCATTTGTGCTAAAAGCACAGTGAGGGCGGTTTGGCGCAATATGGCAGATTTACCACTCATGTTTGGACCAGTAATCATGATGATCTGTTGCTCTTCCCTGTTGAGGAGAACATCATTGGGAACATAACTTTTACCGAGTGGTAGTTGCTTCTCAATGACCGGATGCCTTCCACCCTTAATATCAAGATCTGTGGATTCATCGATTGCGGGCATAACATAATCATTCTCCTTGGCCAATTGTGCAAATCCACAAAGGCAATCCAATTGTGCGATCAATTGTGCATTTTTTTGAACTGGGGCAATGTACTCCTGCATCCATACCAAAAGTTGTTCGAACAATTGCTGCTCCAAACTATAAATACGTTCTTCGGCACCAAGTATTTTGGTTTCGTATTCTTTAAGTTCTTCGGTAATATAACGTTCTGCATTGACAAGGGTCTGTTTTCGGATCCAAGACTCTGGCACTTTATCTTTATGGGTATTACGCACTTCAATATAATAACCAAACACATTGTTGGATGCTATTTTAAGTGACGAAATTCCCGTTTCCTTGGTTTCGCGCACCAACATTTTATCCAGATAATCCTTGCTGGAGAAAGCTAGGTCTCTCAGTTCGTCCAATGCTACAGAATAGCCTTGGGCAATAGTACTTCCTTTGGCAATGTTTACGGGGGCCTCTTCGTTTAAGACCGTTTTTATTTTGGTTCTGAGCGTTTCACATGCATTCAATTGCTCACCAATATGTTGTAGTGAATCATTCGTGCTTTCCAGAGCCAATTGTTTTATGGGAATAATGGCCTCAAGCGAATTTTTTAGCAGCACAACTTCTTTTGGGTTAATTTTTCCTGTAGCCAATTTAGAGATTAGACGTTCTAGGTCACATACTTGTTTGATCCAATGCTGCGCTTTGTTCAGGGATGCTTCTTTTTCCTTTAGATGGGAAACCACTTGATGGCGTTGTTGTATAGTATGGATATTCTTTAGGGGCAGTGCCAACCATCGTTTTAAAAGTCTGCCTCCCATAGCGGATATGGTCTTATCGATAACATCCAAAAGTGTGACGGCATTGATGTTGTTGGATTGATACAGCTCAAGGTTGCGAATGGTAAAACGGTCCATCCATACATATTCCTCTTCAGCTATTCTTTGAATTTTGTTGATGTGCTGTAATTGCCTATGCTGTGTCTCCGATAAATAATGAAGCACGGCTCCTGAAGCAATAATACCACAGTTTAAATGTTGAATGCCAAAACCCTGAAGGCTTTTTGTCTTAAAATGATTTTTAAGACTTTCATTGGCATAATCTTCTTGAAAAATCCAATCTTCCAAGAAAAAAGTATGGAATTGGCTGCCAAAAATCTCCAAAAACTCTTTTCTATGGTTTTTTGAGAGCAATATTTCGTTCGGTGCAAAGTTCTGGAGTAATTTATCCACCTGCTCGGCAGACCCTTCCGATGTTAAAAATTCCCCCGTGGAGATATCCAAAAAAGAAATCCCAAACTTATTTCTTCCAAAATGCAAAGCACATAAAAAATTATTGTTTTTGGCAGATAGAATATCATCGTTTAGCGCAACCCCAGGCGTTACCAATTCGGTAACTCCCCTTTTTACAATCGTTTTGGTCTGTTTTGGGTCTTCCAATTGATCACAAATGGCCACCCGCTGACCCGCTTTAACCAATTTTGGCAAATAGGTGTTCAAAGAATGATGCGGAAAGCCCGCCAGTTCTGTTTTATCACCGCCATTGTTTCTATGGGTAAGGATTATTCCCAGAATTTTGGATGCTTTTATGGCATCTTCCCCAAATGTTTCGTAAAAATCCCCAACTCTAAAAAGCAGTAAGGCATCAGGATGTTTGGTCTTGATAGCATTGTACTGCTGCATTAATGGAGTTACTTTCTTTGTTTTGGATGAAGCTGCCAAAGCGATATTTCTTTATATTTTTGCCGATCGGATAAAAACGAAAATACCGTTTTAATGATACTCCAAAAATTTTTGTTGATATTTTAGGGGTGATAGTTGAAAAATATAATGCGTAAACTGGAAAACAAAGAGTTGGAACGATTGGATATAGCTGGTTTTAAGAAAGCTAAAAAAACTCCGATCATATTAATTTTGGATAACATACGCAGTCTCAACAACATTGGTTCGGTCTTTAGAACTGCTGATGCCTTTTTGGTGGAGAAAATTTATTTGTGCGGAATTACCGCTATCCCACCACATAAAGATATTAGAAAAACTGCGTTGGGAGCTACCGAAAGCGTGGATTGGGAATACCGAAAAAATACTTTGGAACTTGTCGAGGAACTCAAAGCTACCGGGGTAATGACCTGTGCTATAGAGCAAGCAGAGCACGCTACTATGTTGAATGATTTTAAAATTAATCAAGAACTACCAATAGCGCTTATTTTTGGCAATGAAGTAAAAGGGGTTTCGCAAGAAGTGGTTTCGGTAAGCGATGTGGTATTGGAAATTCCGCAATTTGGCACAAAGCATTCCTTGAACATATCGGTAAGTGCGGGTATTGCAATTTGGGATATTTGGGCGAAATTCAGTGGCCAAAAATAAAAAAAGCCCTGAAAAATCAGGGCTAAACATATAGTTTGAGTTAGTTAGTTCCTCATAAAGAGAGGGCTAATAAAATAAAACCATTCGTTATATGCAAACATTTTCCTAAAATTTCTTAAAATAATGATAAAAGAATTTGCTGATCCAATTGTTCCAAAATGGTTTCGTAGTCCGATGAATCATTTACAAAATCCATATCACTTAAATCCAGTATCATGCTGTTTTGGTCGGGATGACTTTTTATGAAATCGAGATATCCTCTGTTTATTTTTTCCAAGTATGAGCCATTTATGTTCTGTTCGTATCCCCTTCCTCTTTTTTTAATATTTTCCAAGAGACGGTCTGTATTTTGATAGAGGTACAAATAAATGTCAGGCTTCTTCACTTCTTTGTACATAAAGTTGAAGACCTTGCGATACAAATTAAATTCTTCTTTTTGAAGTGTGATCTTAGCGAAAATCAAAGATTTAAAAATATCGTAATCACTGACCATAAAACTTTTAAAAAGGTCAAATTGGGAAGTATCATCGGTAAATTGTTGATAACGGTCAGCCAAGAAAGACATCTCTAATGGAAAAGCATAACGGGAACGGTCTTCGTAGAATTTTGGAAGAAATGCATTGTCGGCAAAACGTTCCAAGACCAACTTGGCATTAAAATCCTGAGCAATCATCTTGGAAAGTGTCGTTTTTCCCGCACCAATATTACCTTCTATTGCCATAAACTGTAATTTGGAGAAAAGGTCGCGTCTGTGTTTAAAAAGTCGGTATTTTGATTTTACGATTTTGCTTCGGTCTTTGCATTGTTGTAGCAAATTCCTAATATCCTTGTTAAGAATTGGGTGATAGTATTGGGGAGCAATGTCCGCCAAGGGTTTCAATACAAAGTTCCTGTCGCTCATCTTTGGATGAGGTATCTCCAGTTCGTCGTTTTTAATGATTACCTCGTCATAAAGGATTATATCGATATCAAGTGTTCTAGACCGATATCCATCCAAATCATTTCGCTCACGGCCAAAATTTCGCTCAATATTCAATATTAAATGAAGTAACGCTGTGGGTGCCAGTTCTGTCTCGACCATCAAACAAGCATTCAAAAAATCCTCCCCTTCAAAACCCATGGCAGGATTTTCGTAGACCGAAGAAACACGTACCACTTTTCCAACTTTTTTTCCAATAGCAAATACAGCTTTTTGCAATGTTAGGTAGCGGTTTCCCAAGTTGCTGCCCAAAGAAAGATATGCCTTGTGTTTTTGACCCATAATCAAGAAAACAAAGTTAACAGAACATTGCAACAATGGTTATATTTGGGCAAGAATAAAAATTGTTTAAATGAACTTTTTAAGAAATCTGTTAGCTTCAATTTTAGGATGTTTGGTGGCGTTTGGACTTTTGGTGATCATGTTTTTCATATTTGCTGCTTTAGTGGGCAGTGCAAATGATGGCGTGGTAGTAAAGAAAAATTCAGTTTTAGAATTAAGTTTAACCGATCCCATAAAGGATTATGTGGGCAGGGACGAAACCGACCCATTTGCTGGATTATTAAGTGATGAAGTGGGATTGGATGATATTTTACATGCAATAGAAGTAGCAAGGGGTGATGCTAACATAGCAGGAATCAGCATTGCCAAAAGTTTTTTGCAAACTGGCCTGGCCCAGACTCAAGAAATGCGAAAAGCGTTACTTGACTTTAAATCTGAAGGTAAATTTATTTATGCTCATTTCGATTATTGCAACCAAAAGGATTATTACCTCGCGACTGTTGCGGATAAAATATATTTGAATCCAGTAGGAGCCATGGATTTTAAGGGATTGGCCACAGAAGTGCTTTATTTTAAGGATTTGCAGGAAAAAACAGGAATTAAATTGGAAGTAATTCGACATGGCAAGTACAAAGCTGCCGTTGAGCCATTTCTTTCAAATAACATGAGCGAGGAAAATAGAAACCAAATAAAGGAACTCATAACATCAATATGGGATACCATGATCGCAGATATTTCAGATGCTCGAAACATAACACCGGAAAATTTGAATACAATAGCAGATACGCTCGGCGCAAGAAGCCCTGAATATGCTGTAGCTTCCGGTCTTATTGATGATAATTTATATTTTGACCAATATGAGGCATTGATCAGGGAAAAAATTGGTGTTGACGAGTATGACGATATTAATTATGTAGATTTTGGCGACTATATTCAAGTTGCGAATAAAAAGGGATTGCGTAAGGGAGAAGATAAGATAGCTGTTGTTTATGCACAAGGTGAAATTATGTACGGTGAGGGAAGCAAGGACGTTATTGGGCAAGGACTGCTTACTACAGCATTGAAAAAAGCGGTGGATGACGAGAGCATCAAAGCCATAGTGCTGCGTGTTGATTCCCCAGGGGGAAGCGCCTTGGTGTCAGATATTATTTGGCGCGAGATACAATTGGCAAAAAAAGCAAAACCTGTAGTTGTTTCTTTTGGAAATATTGCAGCTTCCGGTGGATATTATATTGGTGTTGCCGGAGATAAGATTTTTGCTGAACCAACTACTATTACAGGCTCCATTGGTGTTTTTGGCGTTATTCCCAATGCGAATGAATTAGCTGCGGACATAGGTATAAATGCAGAACAAGTGGGCACAAATAAAAATTCAGTAGATTATTCACTCTTTGAACCAATGAGCGATTCATTCAGGAACGTACTCAAGGAAAGTATAGAAGACACGTATGAGACTTTCTTAAAACGCGTGTCCGAAGGCCGGAACATGAGCATGGCCGAAGTGGATTCATTGGCGCAAGGTAGGGTTTGGAGTGGCATTGATGCACAAGAAATAGGTTTGGTCGATGAATTGGGCAGCTTGGATGATGCCATTGAAGCTGCAGCCGAAATGGTTGGGATAGATACTTACGGAATAAGAAAGTATCCAAAGTATAAATCTGATTTTGAACGATTTATGGAAGATTTTGGAGGGGCAAAATCAAAAATTGGAGAAACTTTGATTCAAGAAGAAATCGGTTCGGAAGCCTATAAAATGCTTAAAGAGTTCAAACAGTTTGCAAAGCAGGAGGGGGTGCAGGCCAAAATGCCTTTTAGCTTAAACATCAAATAAAGAATGACGCAAAAGGATAAGAAAGCTGCGTTTTCAATCTATCTTTATCTGGGTGCAATGTTCATCACGTCTTTGGTGGTGTCCAATCTTATCTTTCAAAAATTCTTTTTTTGGAAACCATTTGGGGATGTAACCGTTTTTGGGGCTCCACTGTTTGAAATTTCCGTCGGAATTCTTCCTTACCCCATCACATTTCTGATTACCGACCTGATTTCTGAAATCTTTGGAAAGAAGAAAGCCAACCAAGTAGTAACTGCAGGTATCTTCGCCTCGGTATTTTCAATGCTCATCATTTTCGTTGCCAATGTAGTTCCTGCTATTCCCGATTCGGGTATCAATGATGAGATTTTTACCAAGGTTTTTGGACTTTCGCCACTTGGTGTATTGGCATCGATGTTGGCCTATCTTTTTGCGCAATACATCGATATTTCAATCTATCATTTCTGGAAAAGGCTGACCAATGGTAGAATGCTGTGGCTTAGAAACAACTTTTCGACCTTTTCATCGCAATTGGTGGATACCTTGACCGTGGTAGGACTCCTATGTGTTTTTGGGGTATTGCCATGGGATAAATTCTACGGTTTGGTCATCAGTGGATTTATATTTAAAATATTTATTGCGGCCTTGGACACCCCTTTGCTCTATCTGTTCGTATATCTATTAAGAAAAAGATTTAACTTAAAAATAGGGGAGGAGATACCTTTGGATTAACAGCTTCTTCTTTATTTTGCCATAAAATATTCAAGTATGAAGAAAAAAGTCCTAAAGATTACTGGAATAACCCTACTCGTTTTTATTGTGTTGATAGCAGCTATACCTTTTTTATTGGAAGGCAAAATAGCGGATATCATAAAGAAAAAGGTCAATAGTGGCATCAATGCCACTCTTGATTTTGAAGATGCCAATCTCAGTTTGATAAAAAGTTTTCCCAATGCAAATGTAGAACTCAAGAACCTTGCATTGGTAAACAAGGCTCCTTTTGAAGGGGATACGCTTTTTGCATCCAAAGAAATTGAACTGAAGATGTCGATAAAAGAACTTTTTAAAAGTGCGGAAGAACCTATAGCAATTCAGAGTCTTACTATTGATGATGCAAAACTTCACATTAAACTCGATGAGGCCGAAAATGCAAATTATGACATTGCATTGGAAGATGATGCAAGTACGGCAACCGCTCCTGATGAAGCCTCCAATAACTTTACCTTGGCTCTGGATTCATACGAAATAACCAATACCGAAATTATATACGATGATTTTGCCACAGGACTGCACTTGGTTGTTTCTGAAATGAACCACTCGGGTACGGGGGACCTTTCTCTGGAGAACTCAGAATTAAAAACCCTTACCGATGCTTTGGTTTCCCTTGAAATGGACAGTATCCAATACTTGAACAAAAACAAAATTTACTTGGATGCTCTAATAGGTATCGATTTAAATGAGAATAAGTATTCGTTTCTGGAGAATAAGGCACTGGTCAATCAATTGCCACTGGTTTTTGATGGATTCATAAAGACAAATGAGGAAAACCAGAAAGTGGATATCACTTTTAAAACGCCTTCTTCGGATTTCAAAAACTTTTTGGCGGTTATACCAGAGGCATATTCAAAAAATATTGAAGATGTTCAGACTACGGGCAATTTTGAAGTAAGTGGTCAATTTAAAGGTATTGTGGACGAAACACATATTCCTACTTTTAATATAAAGATGAATTCGGAAAATGCATCTTTCAAATACCCCGATCTGCCAAAAGCCGTTCAGAATGTTTTTATCGACACGGAAATCAATAATACTACTGGAAAAAGCGAAGATACTTATGTGGATATCAAGAAACTGTCATTTACCATTGATCAGGATAAGTTCAATTTAAATTCCAGAATCAGTGATTTATTGGGCAATACCAAAGTAAACGCACACATGGATGGTAGAATAAATTTGGCAAATATTTCCCAGGCTTATCCATTGCCAGCTGACTATAATCTTAAAGGAATCATGAATGCCGATGTAACTACGGCCTTTGATATGGCTTCATTAGAGAAAAAACAATACCAAAATACGAAAACGAGTGGCACGGTGAACATCAATGATTTTGAATATGCCTCCGAAGAATTAAAAAACCCTGTTGTTGTAAGTTCGGCAGATTTTACCTTTAACCCACAAACCGTTTCCTTGAATTCATTTAACGGTAAAATGGGAAGTACAGATTTCAGTACAACGGGCACATTGACAAATTTGCTTGGATTTATGTTCAATGATGAAAATGTTGAGGGAAATTTTAAGCTAACCTCAAATACATTTGCATTGAATGATTTTATGATGGAAGATGAAGAAGCTACAAAAAAAGGAGAACCCAAAGAATCAGGGGAAACCCCAACTTCCAGTTCGGACGAACGTATTAGAATTCCATCATTCTTGGATTGTACTATTGATGCTTCTGCAAACACCGTATTGTATGATAACTTGAGCTTAAAGAATGTAGAAGGAACTTTAACGATAAGTGATGAAACAGCGACACTGAAAAATTTCAAATCCAATCTCTTTGGTGGAGTATTGGGTGTGGCGGGCTCTGTGTCCACAAAAGGAAAAACCTCCACTTTTGATATGGATTTGGGCATGAACGATTTCAACATTGGGGAATCCTTTAAATCATTGGAAATGTTTAAGGTGTTGACCCCGATTGCAAAAGCACTTGAAGGCAAGCTCAACTCCGATATTAAAATCTCTGGAAATCTCAAAGAAGACTTTACGCCAAATCTAGCAACAATATCCGGAGGTTTGATCGCTGAGCTACTTTCTACCCAAATAGATACGGATAATGCACCATTATTGTCCGCTCTGGGCAGCAAGCTTAATTTTTTAGATATTAAAAACTTGGATTTGAGCGATCTTAAAACAGCACTGAGTTTTAAAAATGGTGCAGTTAATGTAGAGCCTTTTACTTTGAATTATAAGGATATTGCAATCAATGTAGATGGTAGTCACACGTTTGACAGGCAATTGCAATACAAAGCAACTCTAGAAGTACCTGCGAAGTATTTGGGCAGTGATGTGAACAAACTTATTGCACAATTGGATGATTCCAGTTTAGAGGATGTAACAATTCCTGTAGTAGCGAGTATCGGTGGAAACTATACAAGCCCAACCGTAAGTACGGATTTAAGTTCGGGGGTTGCCAAATTGACCAAGCAGCTGGTAGAAATCCAGAAACAAAAACTATTGAATAAGGGCAAAGATAGCGCGAAGGATTTATTGGGCGGAGTATTTAAGAACGATGAGAAGGATTCTACCAAAACAAAAACACCTGGTGTAAGGGAAACATTGGGGTCTTTATTAGGAGGGACGAAAAAGGATAGCACAAAAGTAGACTCTACAGAAATTAAAAAAGATCCTGTAGAAAAAGCGGCAAAATCCATTTTAGGTGGACTTTTGGGTAAAAAGAAAGAGAAAGATACCATTAAACAATAATCTGGTATTTGGTTTGTCAGTTGTGAAATAAATACATTTTGATTATCAAATGAAGGGCTTTTTAAGTCCTTCATTGTTTTTTGGGTGTACCTACCAGATATAATACTTTTGTAGCCTTTTCTTTTTTACTACCAATTTTCCAATTGAAACTGCCCTTGTTTTCCAAGGTGTTTACCAAGGATTCCATTTCAGTACTTGAATAGGTCCTAAAGCACGAAACCAAACCGTCCCACAATACACAGAGAGGCACTATGGGAATTAGATAAGTAAAGAAAATTCTTGAAATTTTGAAAGGCCTGATAAATGGTGTAGTTAAAATTACGCTTAGCGGGGATAACAACATCCCGATTATGCTGGCCATACTTCTGTCCTGTACCTCGAAAACTCCGATGCCCATTTTGCAATCTATGGCATTCTGAAGTATTTTCTTTGCATCATGAGGCCTAAAATGATGAAATGAAAGAAACATGGACCTGAATCCCTTTAAATTCTTAGAAACATTTCGCGCATCCACTGGATTTTTAATGTATTCAAAATTGTTCGATAAACTTTTTGTTCGCTTAAAAGCGGGGATGTTCGGATAGTAATCCGTCAATAGAATTTTTAAGTCTGGAATATGCTTTTTAAGTTCCTTGTTCAAGGATAGTAGACCGCCACCGCCGCCTGAAGCCAAATCCACAATGGTATCAATCTGGTTTGATTGTAGCGTTTCTGTCAAAAGTGGTATTATCGGCGAATATATTTTTGCTTTATTTGATAAAAATTGTAAGAAGTCGGTCATATAGTTTCTCAAGAATTTTGGAAACCATTCTTGATCCTCAAATTCGAACAAATGAATCCTTTTCATTTTTCTATTAAATGTGTTATTTTCTACCCGCTAGAACCTAAATCTAAACCTATATAATAACCTTCGCTACCGCGAATATTAAAAACAGTACTATCTTCAAAAATTAAATATTGCCCCTTTATGCCCTTTAAAATTCCTTTGTAGCTTGGTGTCTTGTCCAAATTCAAGCTTTTTACTTTTTCGGGATATTGTAAAACGGGAAAATCAAGATGCGTCTCTGTTTTTTCGCTTAAAAAATATTTGGAAGCCTCTTCAGGAATATTGGACTGTAATTTATCACGCCATTCTACTAGATCCACATCTTCAATACGATTGGTGAGCATTTTCTGCCAACTTGTTTTATCACTCACATACTCTTTTAGGGCAACTTCCGTGATACCCGCTAAATATCTATTAGGTGCTTCAATAATTTCTATGGCCTCGTGCGCGCCTTGGTCAATCCAACGTGTAGGTACTTGGGATTTTCGGGTCACTCCAACTTTTACGTTACTGGAATTCGCCAAATAGACAATATGCGGTTGAAGTTGAACCTTTTTTTCATATTCCAGGTCACGGTCCTCTTTGTCCAAGTGCGCTGTACTCAATTCAGGTTTCATTATCCAATCACCTGCTGATGGAACTTCAAAAAAGCAAGATTTGCAGAACCCTTGTCTGTAGATGGGCTTGTCCTTTCCGCAATTAAGACACTCAAATTTAATGAAATCAATTTGGAGCTCTTTGTCCAATAACTGGTTCATGTTCAAAAAGTCGTTTTCAAAAACCAGAAAATATTGAATAGGATTTCCTATTTCGGTTTGCATTTTTCGGAGCACTCCTTCGTAAAGCATAGTGGAACAAGTATGTTTTAAAGCTGATTTGATAATGAACGTCAGATAGCCTATTTTAGCTATACACCTAACGATAATTCTAGGTCAAATATACCTAAAATGCCAATACCCCTATTCAACTCTATAGCTTCATGGCTGCTCAAAAAACGCTACCACCAAATAGAACTTTTCTTAAAGTATCCTTTGGATGTTCAAGATGAGGTTTTGCAATACTTGGTGGATTTTTCCAAGGATACGGTGATTGGAAGACAATATGGATTTTCAGATATTGGGAAATATGAGGATTTTGCAAATAAAGTTCCTATCTCTAGCTATGAGGAGATAGCAGATATTATTGAACGTACCCGTAGAGGAGAACAAAATATCTTTTGGCCTACCACCATTAAATGGTTTGCAAAAAGCAGTGGCACCACCAATGCAAAAAGTAAGTTTATACCTGTAAGTATGGAAGCGCTGGATGATTGCCACTATAAATCAAGTAAAGATTTACTCTGTTTATACTTGAACAATAATGAAAATTCCCAATTGTTTAGAGGCAAGAGCCTTAGATTGGGAGGCAGTAAAGAATTGTACGAGGACAATGGAACTTTTTTTGGGGATTTATCTGCTATTTTAATCGACAATATGCCTTTATGGGCAGAATATAGTAGTACGCCAAGCAATAAAGTTTCTTTGATGAGCGAATGGGAATCGAAGTTGGAGGCAATAATTCAAGAAAGCATTCGTGAAAATGTTACCAGTCTGGCGGGTGTTCCTTCGTGGATGTTGGTGTTACTGAACGATGTGCTTGAAAAGACGGGAAAAAATCATCTCTTTGAAATATGGGAAA
Source organism: Flagellimonas maritima (assembly GCF_003269425.1). Classification (NCBI taxonomy): domain Bacteria; kingdom Pseudomonadati; phylum Bacteroidota; class Flavobacteriia; order Flavobacteriales; family Flavobacteriaceae; genus Flagellimonas; species Flagellimonas maritima. The sequence continues at coordinate 2,439,309 of NZ_CP030104.1, forward strand.
ATCTTGAAGTTTATTTTCATGGGGGTGTCAGTTTTACACCTTATAAAGACCAGTATAAAAAATTACTGCCAAGAAAAAACTTTAACTACTATGAAACATACAATGCTTCGGAAGGTTTTTTTGGAATACAGGACAGGAATAATTCAGATGATTTATTATTGATGTTGGACTATGGTATTTTTTATGAGTTTATTCCCATGGATTCTTATGGGAATGAGGACAGGGCAATCCCGCTCTGGGAAATTAAGATCGGTGTTAATTATGCCGTAGTAATTACTACCAACGCAGGTCTGTGGCGATACAAGATTGGAGATACGGTTCGTTTTACTTCAAAAAACCCCTACAGAATTAGGATAACAGGTCGCACTAAACATCATATCAATGTCTTTGGTGAGGAGCTGATCATAGAAAATGCGGAGGAAGCCCTAAAACAAGTATGCTCAAAGACCGATGCTGAAATTATGGATTATACTGCCGCACCCATTTTCATGCTGGATAATGAAAAAGGTGCACACGAGTGGATTATCGAATTTAGAAAGAAGCCAAAGGATATTTCCTATTTTACTGAATTTTTGGACAATGCCCTTAAATCCCTAAATTCTGATTATGAAGCGAAGCGCTACAATAATATAACACTCAGAATGCCAACAGTTCACATGGCTCGGCGAAATTTGTTCCATGATTGGCTCAAATCCAAAAATAAGTTGGGCGGACAACATAAAATCCCCAGATTGTCCAATGAAAGAGTTTACATCGACGAATTGATTCAAATGAACAATTAAATAGTATGTTTTGACGTTTATTGATGAACTTTCCCCCAACAAACCTTAACAATAGTATCAAACAAACTGTATTATGGCAGAGAAACTAGTAGTTATTTCGGACATGTGGGGTGTAAAAAAAGGACTTTGGATTACTTCTTACTTTGGATACCTTCAGCAATATTATACTATTGCTTTCTATGATTGCCAGCAATTGGGGAATATTGATGTGCCCGTTTCTACAGAGGAAAACATTCATAATGCATTTGTTGAAGGAGGTATTGATATGGCAGTGGCACACCTTTTAAAAAAGGAAAAAGATTCTTGCCATTATTTGGCGTTCAGTACTGGGGGAACCATAGCATGGAAAGCTGCATTACAGGGTTTGCCCATGAAATCCCTAACGGCAATATCACCAACTAGAATCAGATTTGAAAACAAAAAACCGGATACTTCCCTAAATTTGATTTTTGGGGAACGTGACCAGTTTAAGCCAGAAACGGAATGGATGCAAAAGGTCGGTGTTGATTTACAAGTGATTCCCAATTTTGGTCATCAATTGTATTCAGACGAAAAGATAATTGCCGAAGTTTGTATGAAGCTCCTTGAAAAAGTAACAAAAAAAGCTATTTAAATTAGGAAACCGCTTTTAACTTTTTGATGGTTTCGTACGAAAGTTTTTCTTCGGCATAGGCTTTTGTGACCTTGAATTCGTTTTCTTCGCTACTGGGCAGTGTGAACATTGCATCGGTAAACACAGCTTCGCATAATGAACGTAATCCCCTTGCACCTAATTTGTATTCTACGGCCTTTTCTACAATATATCCCAAAGCCTGTTCAGTTATACTGAAAGTTATTCCATCCATTCCGAACAACTTTTCATATTGCTTTATGATTGCATTTTTTGGCTCCGTAAGTATAGCCCTTAGCGTTTTGGTATCCAAGGGATTCATGTGGGTCAATACAGGCAGTCTCCCAATTATTTCAGGAATAAGGCCAAACTCTTTTAAATCTTTTGGAATGATATATTGAAGAATATTTTTATTGTCCAGATTATCCTCTGCCTTCGAAGCACTATAACCAACAGCTTGCATGTTAAGACGTTTTGTAATGATACGCTCAATACCATCAAAAGCACCGCCTGCCACAAAAAGTATATTTTCAGTATTTACCTCTATGAACTTTTGATCTGGATGCTTTCTGCCACCTTTTGGCGGAACGTTGACAACAGTGCCTTCCAATAATTTCAGCAATCCTTGCTGAACACCCTCTCCAGACACATCTCGAGTTATTGATGGGTTATCACTTTTACGTGCAATCTTATCTATTTCATCGATGAAAACAATTCCTCTTTCTGCCTTTTCTAAATTATAGTCAGCTGCTTGGAGTAATCTAGTAAGTATACTTTCTACGTCTTCCCCAACATATCCTGCTTCGGTAAGTACTGTGGCGTCTACAATGGCCAAAGGAACGTTGAGCATTTTTGCTATGGTTTTGGCTATAAGAGTCTTGCCCGTTCCTGTTTGCCCAACCATAACAATATTACTTTTCTGGATTTCTACATCATCATCTTTTCCTTTGGGCTGTAAAAGTCTTTTGTAGTGATTGTATACGGCTACGGACATTACCTTTTTGGTACGCTCTTGCCCGATCACGAACGTATCTAGAAAATCCCGAATCTCCATGGGCTTTTTTAAAACCAATTCTGAGGATAAATCCTGATTTTTGGATTGTTTGGATTCTTCCGCAACAATACTGTGGGCCTGCTCAATACATCTATCACAGATATGCGCATCCAATCCAGCGATCAATAAATTGGTCTCTGGTTTCTTTCTTCCACAAAATGAACACTCTAAGTTTTCTTTTGCCATATAAAATAAACGGATGTTCCTTAAACACTAATAACGTAAAAAAAAGGCATTTGGTTTGCTCCGTACATCCAATTTTTGAGTATTTGTTCGAATTTAGGACTTTTCCCTTACTAAAATTTCGTCGATCATACCATATTTTTTGGCTTCTTCCGCTTTCATCCAGTAATCGCGATCACTGTCATCATAAACTTTTTCAAAAGATTGTCCAGAATGTTTGGATATGATTTGATATAATTCGTCCTTTATTTTTAAAACTTCTTTCGCTGCTATTTCAATGTCGCTTGCCTGACCTTGAGCACCTGATAAAGGTTGGTGTATCATTACTCTAGAATGGGTAAGACCACTTCTTTTTCCTGCTTGGCCAGCACAAAGTAAAACAGCGGCCATTGATGCGGCAATGCCCGTACATATAGTTGCTACATCCGGTTTAATAAATTGCATAGTATCATATATGCCCAATCCCGCGTAAACACTTCCGCCAGGGGAATTGATATAAATCTGTATATCCTTTACGGCATCTGCACTTTCCAGAAAAAGTAATTGTGCTTGTACAATATTGGCTACTTGATCATTAATGCCAGTTCCCAAAAATATGATACGGTCCATCATTAACCTCGAAAAAACATCCATGGCAATGGCATTTAATTGTCTTTCCTCGATAATATTTGGTGTCATGTTCATAGGATACATACTACTCATGATCTGGTCATAGTACATACTGTTCACACCGTGGTGCTTGGTAGCGTATTTTTTAAATTCTGTTCCGTAATCCATAGAATTTTTTTCGATTTTGCTTAAAAAAAAGGTGCCGAAAACTTAACGTTTCGGCACCACAAAGATAATTAATTTTCCTTTAGCTCAGAATCAGCTATACGCTTCCTTTACAAAGTTGTCATATGTGACTTCCTTTACTTTGAGATTTGCATTCTCTTTATAGAAGTCCAATAGTTTTTGGCTCATGAGTTGTTCTGAAAGTCTTTTTACCTCGTCCTGATTACCCAAAACACGAATTGCTATGTTTTCCAACTCTTCTTCTTGTGGGTCTAAATGACCATATTGAGCCATTTGTGATTTAATAAATCCTTTTGCAAATTCCTTTAGCTCGTCCATTTGAACCTGAAGGTCGTTGTCTTTGATTATCTTACCTTCTATTAGTTGATAGCGAAGTCCTTTTTCAGATTTTTCAAACTCCTCTTTGGCCTCGTCGTCGGACAATGGATTTTCTCCACTGATTTGAATCCATTTTTTCAAAAATTCCGATGGAAGATTGAACTTCGTGTTCTCTATAAGTTTTTCAGTGATATCGTTTAGCAATTTTTGATCGGACTGTTGTTCAAATTGCTTTTCAGAATCTTCCTTTATTTTGGCTTTGAGCTCTTTCTCATTTTTTACATTGTCCTTACCAAAAAGTTTGTCAAATAATTCTTGATCTAGCGCAGCTGGTTCGCGCTCATTGATTTCTTCAATGGTAAAAGAGACTTCAATATTTAGTTTCTCCGCCTTTTCCTTATCAATGCCCAAAGTGCTAGATAATAAATAGTCTTCTTTAAAAAGGCCTTTGGTTTTCAGTACCACGGTATCTCCTACTTTTTTGCCCACTAGGGCGTCCACGGCTTTTTTACTTTTGATTTTATCAAGTTCAACAGTGGTTTTGTGTGCTATCTCTTCAGCTTCATTTACAAAAGTACCGGTGACTTCATCCGATTTTCCAACCTCACTTTTGGAGACCAGTTTTCCATATTGTTTTTGAATCCGGGAAACCTGCTCCTCAATCATTTTTTTATCAGCGGTAATCTTATATTGGGTGATCGCTTTTTTGGTTTTGACCTGTACATCAAAACTTGGTGCCAGACCGAGTTCAAACTCAAAATCAAGATTTTCGTTATCCCAATCAAAATTTTCTTGTTGTTTGGGGAGCGGATTGCCTAAAACGTCCAATTTTTCTTCGGTAAGGTACTTGTTGAGATTGTCTTGTAATAATTTATTGACCTCATCTACCAAAACGGCTTTGCCATATTGCTTCTTTATAAGTCCCATGGGTACTTGACCCTTGCGAAAACCAGGGATATTGGCCTGCTTTCTATAGTCTTTGAGTATTTTTTCAACCTTGTCTTGGTAATCATCCTTGCTTATGGCAACTTTCACAACTGCATTAAGCTCGTCAACCTGCTCTTTTGTAATATTCATCCCCTTACCTGTTTTGTTGTTCAAAAATGGGTGGCAAAAATAATATATTTTATGCTGTACAACAACTTTTAAAGTGTTGAATATTAAACAAAATCCATCCTATTTATCCTCCTTTAGTATTGATTGCAGGATGGACTGTAGAAAAGAAAGCAAAAAGCTGAAAATAATTGCCCACCAGATACTTGAAACCTGAAAGCCTGTAATAAAATTTTCAGCAATCAGAATAATTATCGCATTGATTACCAAAAGAAAAAGTCCCAATGTAATAATGGTAATGGGCAGTGTTAAAATAACCAGTATGGGCTTTACCAAAAAGTTGAGCACGCTGAGTACCAGGGCAACGATTATGGCCGTAGTAATCGAATCGACACCTACGCCCGGCAATACATAGGCTAGAATAATTACAGCCAAGGCATTAAGAAGCAATTTTAGTATTAGTTTCATAGTATACGTTTTGGTGTTCAAAAAAAAACACCGTCTTTATAACGGTGCCTTTAATATAATAAATTATGGGTAATCTAATCGATATAAAGTCCAGTGTAATCAAGTGGATTTACCCCTGGAAGATTGGAACCGTATTTTGCGTTGATTGCAGCTACAAAAGCATTGGCAATAATTGCATACCCTCTTGGTGAAGGGTGCACCCCATCCAAAGAGAATCCACCACCCGTTGCAAATGTTGCAGTAACAGTTGAACCATCAGCTAAGGGAATACCATTTTCACGTAATTCACTCAATAACGAATTTACATCTACAAGAGCCAAATCATATTGGGTAGCTAAGGCTGTAATGGTCTGGTTGTATGCGGTCAAAGCAGTTTCAATATTAGCTTGTTCTTCTGGAGTTAGTACCCACTGGTCTGCCAAGGGTACGGCTATTCCATTAATAGTAGTAGGGTCTCCAACAACGGCTTCTGTGCCAATAAAAGTTCTAGCAGTGAGCACAAGCAAATCTTCTTCAGTTGCTTGGCGCATATTAATCAGCGCAGGATTTACTCCTGTCAAATCCGTTAAATCTTCATCTAGCAACACAACGGCATTGCCTTCACCAGCCGTAAAAGAAATAGTCCTTTTGGCTACTTCCTCTTCGGAAATCAGATTAAAGCCTTGTGCTTGAAGCAATCCTCCATTATAAAGAGCATATGCAGCGTTCAATTGTGCAGCAGTCGCTTCGTCCAAGGGAACGGGATTGTGCGGAACGGTTGTAAAAAATGGTATATCGGTGACATTTGGTAAGTTTGCAATCACACCATCAGTATCTCCAGCGGTCAATGCCTGCAAAGCAGCATCGAGAGCACCAGCGAAAACTGTAGGATTAGTGATGTCGTTTCTTGCATAGTCTGCTGGACTGACCATTGGGTCGGATTGAAAGGTACCTGTTCCACCGCTGGTCGCATAAAGCAAAATATCATTTGAACCTGTCCATAAAGAGAAAAAGGTTGGATTTTGTGCAGCAGCATCACCAATGACCGTTGCGGCTTCTCCAGATGAAAAGCGAACAAAATACGGATTTGCCGCTCCAACTGCCAATCCTGCCAAACTACCATAGCCTGGAGCCAATAACTCGTAACTTTTAGAACCTGGTACTCCCATATTATTAAAGGGTCCAGAAAGCTTATCCGTAATTTCTGTTGTACCAACACCTGTTTTTGGCGTTGGTGCTGGGCCGTCTGGAGTAAAAAGCAAGATTAATCTATTGCCTATATCGGGTGCACCGTCCATGTTTGCATCCGTTTGACCATTGATTGTAGCGCCACCAAGATTATCGGCCATAAATGGAATTTCAAAAGTACCGCCCCCAGCCAATGCAAAGTTGGCTGCCAACATATTTGGAAAAGAGGCTTCTTGTCCTGCCCTGAAGAGAGCGTTATCTGAAAAACCGGCAGTCAACGAATTTCCTACGGCTACATAATTTGAAAAATCTGCAGAACCCGAAGTATAAACGATAGGGTCTGGTGTTGGGGTTGTCTCTGACGGGGTTTCATCATCATCACTACATGCTATAAAGAATAGGCCTAAAATAGGGAACAGGGCATAAAACTTTTTCATACTAATATCTGTTAGAGTTAATTCAAGTTAAACTATGGTTAAATCGGAATTAACCAAAACTATGTCAAATTTGTTATACAGGCAATTAAATGAACAAAAAAATTATGCATGCATAATAAAAAGCACTAATTTTTATGAATTCAAAAACTTGAAGCTTTTTTCAAAAAATTGTTTTGGGTTTTCTGCATGCAGCCAATGCCCCGCATTTTCTACTGTTTCAATTAGGGCATTTGGGAAATGTTTCTTTATTTCTGAAGAATCATTGGCTGTTATATATTCTGAACGGTCTCCCCTAAGAAATAATGTAGGCCCGTCATAAGTGGCATTTGAATTTATATTTTCTCCGATTTCATCCATTTTATCTTTAAGAACTTTCAGGTTGAAGCGAAGGCCAAGCTTCTTGGATTCTACCCAAAATAGATTTTTTAGAAGGAATTGGCGTGTTCCAAAGTCATGTATATGTGAAGAAAGGACTTTATCTGCTTCTTTTCTACTTGATATGATATTAAAATCAAGTTTTTGGAGAGCATCAATGATGGGCTGATGGTGTGGAGGATAATATTTTGGTGAAATGTCGGCCACAATCAATTTGGATACCAGCTCAGGATGCGATGTCGCCAACTGCATGGCCGTTTTCCCACCCATGGAGTGGCCCATCAAACTTGTTTTGGGAATTTGATAATGGTTCATGTAGTGCGCAACGTCCGCGCTCATTAATTCATAGTCAAAATGAATGGAATGAAAACTTTTTCCGTGGTTGCGCTGATCAACAAGGTGTACTTGGTAACCATTGTCGGCATAAAGATTCCCGAGAGTTTTCCAGTTATCGGACATGCCCAGAAAACCATGTAAAATCAACAAGGGTTTTCCTTGTCCCAGTATTTTTGAATGTAACAGTTCCATCTATTTTAATCTATGTAAATACATGTTCACAACATTTTCCAATCCTAGATAAAGCGATTCGCATATAAGCGCATGCCCAATGGAGACTTCCAACAGGTTTGGAATATTATCCTTAAAATACTTGATATTGTCCAAATTTAGATCGTGACCGGCGTTAATCCCCAATCCCAAATCGTTTGCAACATTTGCTGCTTCAACAAACGGGCGAATACTTTCCGTTTTTTTTCCTTTGGAAAAGTTTTTGGCAAAACTTTCAGTGTAAAGTTCAATTCTATCGGTTTCAGTTTTAGCTGCACCTTTTACCATTTCAGCATTGGCATCCACAAATATGGAAGTCCTTATCCCTTTGTCCTTAAATGTTTGAATTACATCGACCAAAAATTCTTTATGTTTTAAAGTGTTCCAACCTGCGTTTGAGGTGATGGCATCTTCGGCATCGGGTACCAGCGTTACCTGCGTAGGCATTACGGACAAAACAAGATCAATGAATTTTGGGATTGGGTTCCCTTCAATATTGAATTCCGTTGTTACGATTTTTTTTAGATCACGGGCATCTTGGTAACGGATATGGCGTTCATCTGGTCTTGGGTGTATTGTTATTCCCTGTGCTCCGAACGATTCAATGTCCTTTGCGGATTTGACCAAATCTGGAACATTACCGCCTCTAGAGTTCCTTAGCGTTGCCAGTTTGTTAATGTTTACGCTTAGTTTAGTCATTTAGAATCTTTTTTTAAGTCATCAAAAATAAGAATTAGGCACGCCTTTTGCGATTTAAAATTAGTATTTTGCGCTTAATAGAATTGTTATGCAGATTCAAGATCAAATAATAACGACTTTACCTGTTTTTGAGGTTTCCGAAACTTTGGAGGAAGTAATTCAATTTTTTGAGGAGACAACTTTTTCACATGTAGCGGTTACTGAAAAAGGAGTCTACTTGGGAGTACTCTCAGAGAATGATTTGGCTTGTTTTGAACCTGAAAAAAAAATCGAAGATTTTAGGGTTGAGCTTGAAACGTTCTTTGTGACCAAGCAGACCGCTTGGTTGGACCTTTTGGAATTATTTTCAAGGAATGAGGCAAATGTGCTTCCGGTCTTGGATGATGATCATGTGATTATTGGTTATTATGATCTTGAAGATATTGTTTCGGCATTTATCGATACCCCCTTTTTTAGGGAACCTGGTGGAATTCTAGTTATTGCCATTGGAATAAAAGATTATTCCTTTAGCGAGATTGCGCAAATAGTAGAAAGCAATAATGCCCGTCTTTTAGGGGCCTTTATTACAGATTCGCAAAACGATGTAGTCCAGATTACCTTAAAAGTGGGCACTTTAAATCTTAATGAAGTGGCCCAAACCTTTAGACGCTACAACTACACCATAATCTTTGGGAACAGTGATGATCAGTTCATTGAAGACTTAAAACAGCGATCGGACTATCTAGAGAAATATCTTAACGTATAACATGAAAGTTGCTATTTACGGTCAAGCCTTTCATGAACAGGATAAGACCTGTGTCATGGAACTTTTGGATGAGCTCAAAAGTATTAGTTCATCGGTGTATATCGAAGAAGAATTTAGCCAACTGGTTTCTGAACAAAATTTAGAATTGGATTATGGTACTTTTTCTCAGACATCCGGTTTGGACAGTTCTTTTGATATGTTCGTCAGCTTTGGTGGAGACGGCACCATGCTCAGGGCTGTAACTTATGTAAAAGATTTGGGAATCCCTATTGTAGGTGTGAATACAGGACGATTAGGTTTTTTGTCAACTTTTAAAAAAGAGGATGTCCGTAAGGTGGTCAGGGAATTTGTAGAGGGCCAATACAAAATAGAAGAACGAAGTTTGATAGAGGTTATGTTGAATTCTGAATTGGATGAATTTGAAGACCTTAATTTTGCTTTGAACGAAATCACCGTTAGCCGTAAAGATACTACCTCAATGATAACAGTAGAAACCTATTTGAACGATGAATATTTGACATCGTATTGGGCAGATGGATTAATAGTTTCTACTCCTACGGGCTCTACAGGTTATTCATTGAGCTGCGGAGGCCCTGTAATCGCCCCAACAGCCAAATCTTTAGTGTTGACCCCCATTGCCCCGCACAATCTCAATGCTCGTCCATTGGTGATTTCAGACGACACACAGATCAGGTTAAAAGTTTCAGGTAGAGAGGAAAATCATTTGGTTTCTTTGGATTCTAGGATTGCGAGCATATCCAACGGAAAGGAAATAAGAATTAGAAAATCGGACTTTACCATTAAAATGATCGAATATAAATCAGAAAGTTTTTTAAAAACACTTCGCAACAAATTGCTTTGGGGTCAAGATAAACGCAATTGAAACTTTCTAAAACAATAAAAGAGGCTAAAATCTGTTTAAAAAGGGAGAACTTTGTAACAAAAAACTCTATAAATTTTCCTTTACCCTAATATGTATAATTTTTGGATAGTATGCGGATAGTTTTGGCTATTTTATTGTGCTTAGCGGTCAAGGTCAATGCCCAGACTTATGAGATAGGTGTTTTTGCGGGAGGTGCCAATGTCATTGGTGACGTGGGTAGAACAAATTATATATTGCCCTCTGGGCCTGCTTTTGGCGGTCTTTTTAAGTGGAACAAAAGCAAAAGATATGCATGGCGCGCCAGTGTTATGTACGGAAGCTTTACGGCAGATGATTCCAAATCCAGCAAATCTTCTAGGGAACAACGTGGTTACGTTATAGATAATTCAGTTCTAGAAGCTTCGGCAGGTATAGAATTTAACTTTGTTGAATATAATCTTCACAAGCTTGGACCCGCCTTTACCCCCTATCTTTACACGGGTGTTACCTATTTTAGGTATGATTTTAATTATTTTGATGCGCTCCAAGTGCAGGATATTAACCAAAAAGAAGGTAGTTTTGCAATACCAATGACGGTAGGGGCAAAGTATCGTTTAAATCAATTTTTGGTTCTTGGTGCGGAAATTGGAGCAAGGTATACGTTTACGGACAATTTGGACGGAAGCAATCCTGAGGGTTCTAATTTTGAGCAGTTTAGATTTGGAAATATTTTAAGCGATGACTGGTACGTCTTTTCAGGTATTACATTAACGTATACCTTTGGGCGTAAACCTTGCCAGGATTGTTTTCAATAAATGCATACGCTAGAGGAACTAAACAAGAATAGACTTCCAAAACATGTAGCTATTATCATGGATGGTAATGGCAGATGGGCCAAAGAGCGCGGAAAACTCAGGATTTTTGGACACCAAAATGGTGTAGAGGCCGTTAGGAAGACCGTAGAAAACTGCGCTAAACTTCAGATTCAATTTTTAACGTTATATGCTTTTTCTACGGAAAATTGGAACCGTCCCAAAATTGAGGTCGAAACTTTAATGAAACTTCTCGTTTCTTCACTTCGGAAAGAATTAAAAACTTTAAATAAGAACAATATAAAACTTAGTGCTATAGGTAATATAGATTCCCTGCCTTCCAAAGCTCAAAAAGAACTGGCCGAGGTTATCTCCAAAACATCCAAAAATACTGGAATGACCCTCACTTTGGCACTAAGTTACGGTTCTAGGGAAGAAATAAAAATAGCAGTAAAGGAGATTGCTCTCAAAGTTAAAAATAATATAATTTCCCCGGAAAATATTGATGAAGCCGTTATTAATACTCATCTTTACACGCATTTTTTGCCAGATGTGGATTTGCTTATTCGTACCAGTGGGGAACATAGGATAAGCAATTTTTTACTTTGGCAGATAGCATACGCCGAATTATATTTTATTGACGTATTTTGGCCTGATTTTAGAGAGCATCATTTGGTAGAGGCAATATTAAGTTACCAAAATAGAGAACGACGATTTGGAAAAACTAGCGAACAACTCAATTAAGGAAACCAAAAATCCTATTCAACTATTCCTAAAATTATTACTCCTACTTCTTTTCACAACCCAAAGCTTTGCCCAAGAGACATCTTTTGAGGATGGGAAGAAATATATTTTGGGCGGTTTAACCGTAACGGGGCTTCAAAGTTATAATGAGCAGACAGTTGTTACGTATACTGGTTTACGTGTAGGACAGCCCATAACAATTCCTGGCGATGAAATCAGTGCGGTCATAAAAAAGTTATGGAGTTTGGAACTTTTCAGTAATGTAGACATGTTCTATACTAAAATTGAAGGGGATAAAATATTCCTTGAGTTGAACATTACGGAGCGTCCAACCCTTTCTAAAGTAACCGTGTTTGGTGTAAAAAAACGAAAGGTTGAGGATATTATAAATGACACCGACTTAAAAAAAGGTAAAAAAATAACGGAAAGCTTAATTGCCAATACCAAAAATTATCTTCAAAATAAATACAAGAAGCAAGGTTATCTAAATGCGAAAGTTACCATTGCTACAGCTGCAGACACTACGGGCACCAATACTCAGAGTATGGTTGTTAATGTGAAGAAAGGCGATAAGGTTAAGATTAGGGATATAGTATTTGAGGGCAATGAAAAGCTTTCTGATAAAAGATTGGCAAAATCTCTGAAGAATACCAAAAAGAAAAAGCTCTATCGTTTCTGGAAAAAATCCAAATACATAGAAGACGATTACAAAGAGGATTTATCAAGCTTGGTCGATGCTTATGCCGAAAGGGGATATAGGGATGCCCGTATCCTTTCAGATACTTTTGTAAAGGTCAACGATAAGAATATCGATTTAAAGATTACTGTTGAAGAAGGTGATAAATATTATTTTGGAGATATAAACTTTGTTGGAAACTCAGTTTACACAGATAGACAATTGAGCCAGGTTTTGGGTATTCGCAAAGGAGCTACTTATAATGGAGTATTACTTAAAGAACGCATAGCGGACGATTCCAAGCCAGATGGCCAGGATTTGACAAACTTATATCAAAATAACGGTTATTTATTTTCAAGTATAAATCCAGTAGAGGTTTCCGCAGTAAATGACACGATAAACTTTGAGATCAGGATTATTGAAGGCAAAGAAACATTTTTGAACCATGTTACGGTGACAGGAAATGATAAAACCAATGACCATGTGGTTTTCAGGGAGCTTCGTACCAGGCCCGGTCAAAGATACAGTAAGGATAATATAGTAAGGAGTATTAGGGAACTTGGCCAATTGGGCTTTTTTGATGCCGAGCAAATAGTGCCCGATATTATAAACCCAGATCCAAACGCGGGCACGGTGGATATCAACTACAGTTTGGTTGAAGCAGGTTCCAGTCAAATTGAATTGCAAGGTGGATTTGGTGGCGGTGGATTTATTGGGACCCTGGGGCTATCCTTTAGTAATTTTTCCTTAAAGAATATTTTTAATGGTGAGGCCTATAAACCTGTTCCCATGGGGGACGGACAGACTATGGCTCTTCGTTTACAGGCAAGTAGAACGTTTCGTGTCTATAGTTTAAATTTTTCAGAACCTTGGCTAGGAGGAAAAAAACCAGTACGGTTTAACCTCTCCCTGTCAAGAACCCAACAATTCGCAACCAGTTTTGATGATCGTGGTAGAATTGACAGAGATCCGGATAGAGGTTTTTCAATAACAGGTATTTCAACAGGTTTGGCAAAAAGAGTACAATGGCCAGATGATTATTTTACTATTTCGCACTCTTTGAGCTATCAACTCTATCAATTTGATGATTTCAATAACGGACTTTTTAATTTTGGTAACGGTAGCTCCAATTCCTTGAGCTACACTCTCGGAATTTCAAGAAGTTCCCAGGGACCAAATCGTATTTTTCCATTATCTGGATCTAATTTTGAAGTTACGGCAAAATTTACTCCTCCATATTCACTATTTAGGGGAAAGGATTTTAAGCAGATTAGGGAAGATATAGATGAGGCAACAGATAGGCTTTTTGAAATAGGGCCTAATTCAACATCACCTAGTGAGCAAATTGAGTTTGTGGAATTAAGTGATGAATTGGAAAGATTGGAAGAAGAAAGGTTCAAACTATTGGAATTTTATAAAATAAAGTTCAAAGGGGATTGGTACACACAATTGGTTGGAAAGTTAGTATTGCGTACCAATGCTGAACTTGGTTTCTTGGGTAGCTATAACAATGATATTGGCGATGTACCCTTTGAGAGGTTTTTTGTGGGTGGTGATGGTCTTGGAAACTTTACTTTAGATGGAAGGGACATTATACAACTAAGAGGATATGAGAACAGTTCTTTGACCCCCTTTAGCACAAATCCTATTACAGGTAATCAAGAAAGGGATGGTGGTACCATCTATAATAAATTTTCTCTGGAATTGCGTTATCCGCTTACGTTGAAACCCTCAGCCTCTATCTATGCACTTTCTTTTTTGGAAGCTGGTAATGCATTTAACAATTTTAATGAGTATAATCCGTTTGAATTAAAAAGATCTGCTGGAGTTGGGATACGTATTTTTATGCCGGCATTTGGTCTCTTGGGCATAGACTTTGGATATGGATTTGATTCAGATGCAACTCCAGGCGCAGTCGGTCCAAATGGTTGGGAAACGCACTTCATCATCGGGCAGCAATTTTAATTGAAAGAAAGTATTGTTGATTCATTCCTATAAATAGCTCATTTTAAATTATTTAGTTATTTTGGCACGATATTTTCTATGTAAAAAGCGGAATCAAAAATGAATACCAAAGTTCTTTTATCATTAGTTATTTTAATGTCGTCCTTATATGGATTTTCACAAAGAGGAGTACGTATCGGATATGTGGACATGGAGTACATCCTTGAAAATGTAGAAGAATATAGAGATGCGAATGAACAATTGAATGTTAAGGCCCAAAAATGGAAACAGGAAATTGAGCTGAAACAAAGTGTCGTTGAGCAAATGAAAAAAGATTTAATGGCCGAGAAAGTACTCTTAACGGATGAATTGATTATTGAGCGCGAAGAAGAAATACAAGTTTTGGAAACCGAAATGTTGAATTATCAACAAGATAGATTTGGTCCACAAGGGGATTTGGTCTTACAAAAACAACTGTTGATTCAGCCAATTCAGGATCAGGTTTTCAATGAAGTTCAAAAAATTGGAGGCAATAAAAGATACGATTTTATTTTTGATAAATCAGCAGATGTTGTAATGTTGTACTCCGAAAAAAGGCATGATATTAGTGACTTGGTTTTAAGGGAAATAGGTAGAACCAGAAAAATTAGTAAATCCAATAAAAAGGAGAAACAGAAAAGCCGTTTGGATAAATTTAAAGAAGAGGAAGCAGAAGAGGATAAAGAGATAAGTGAAGCATTAAAAGAGCGCCAAGCAAGAACGGAACAGGCACAGGATGAAAAAGCAAAAGCTGTAGAAGATAGAAGAGCAGAACAGTTAAGATTAAGGGAAGAGCGCAAAAAGGCTTACGAAGCCCGAAGAAATAAATTATTGGAAGAGCGTGAGGCCAAAAGAAAAGAGAAACTTGAAGAAAGGAAAAAAACTCAGGAACAACAAAAAGATTCAATACAACAATAAATATTGAAGAATTAAAATTAATACTCAAACAGTAACTTAGAATCATGAAAAATGTAAAGAAGATTGCCGTAGCCCTAGTCTTATTTGTTGCGGCTACTGGTTTTGTAAATGCACAGAACAAAATTGCCCATATTAATGTACAGCAATTACTGTCAGAAATGCCAGAGATGAAGTCGGCCCAAGCTGAGCTTAAAAAATTACAGGAAACTTATAAAGCGGATATCGAAAGCTCAATGACGGAGCTTAAAAACAAGTATACACAGTATTCAAACGAAGCAACCTCAAAATCCGAAGAGGAGAACCAAAAAAGAGCAGTTGAGCTTCAAGGGTTCGAAAAGAACATTCAAGAAGCCGAACAAGCAGCAGTACAAGAAATGCAAAAAAAGCAACAAGAATTGTTCGCACCTATTTCAGATAGGGCAAAACAGGCTATAGAAAAAGTAGCGGCCGCACAAGGTTTTCAATATGTTGTAGATGCAAGCCCGGGACTAAGCCTTATCGTTGCAAAAGGAACAGACTTATTGCCCGCTGTCAAACAAGAATTAGGTTTTTAGATTTTTGTTGTAAAAATAGTCTAGACCGCTTTTTCTTTGGAAAAGCGGTTTTTTTGTTTTAATAGCTAAAGTATATATTTGAAGATGCTCAAACCTATAGGTATTTTTGATTCTGGAGTAGGGGGAACTTCTATTTGGAAAGAAATAAACAAACAACTTCCTTATGAGAGTACAGTTTATCTAGCAGATAGTAAAAATGCACCTTATGGAATAAAATCCAATGAAGAAATATTGCGTTTGAGCATAAAGAATACCGAATTTCTTCTTCAAAAAGATTGTAAACTTATTGTGGTCGCCTGTAATACGGCCACCACTAATGCAATCGATTATTTAAGGGCCTATTATAGCATTCCATTTATTGGTATTGAACCGGCAATAAAACCGGCAGCCCTTCAAACAAAAACAAAAAAAATAGGAGTTTTAGCTACAAAAGGCACTTTGTCCAGTAGCTTGTTCCATAATACTTCAAAACTATTTGCCGAAGGGATCACCGTAATCGAACAAGAAGGAGCCGGGTTGGTAGAATTGATAGAAGCTGGTCAAATCGACTCAAGAAAAATAGAGGACTTATTAAAAAAATACATTGACCCAATGCTTGAAAAGAATATAGATAGCCTTGTTTTAGGATGTACACATTACCCATATCTAGTACCGATACTTAAAAAAATGCTGCCCAGCAAAATCAAAATTATAGATTCTGGAGAAGCAGTTGCAAGGCAAACAAAGGCGGTACTAATGAAAAATAGGTCATTGGAATTGGAAAATAACATACCTACGCATACTTTCTATTCCAATTCAAATTTGAATGTGCTAAAAAATTTAATGGATAATTATGATGTCTCAATAGTTTACAAAGATTTTTAGAACTATTGTCTGCGATAGGTCAAATAGGTAAAATTATAGGCGTGTTTCCCATCTTTTGGATGATACTCTTCTTTGACCAGACTCCAGATGTTTTTATCGATTTCGGGAAAAAATGTATCAGCTTCAAAAGAACTATGTATTCGGGTCAGCTCAATATCCGTAGCAAATTCCATGGCTTGTTCGTAAATCTGCCCCCCTCCTATAATAAAGGATTTATCCTCATTGGCAGCCAAATCCAAAGCATGCTCCAAAGAATGAACTACGGTACATTCAAATTTGGGAATATAATCTTTATCACGGGTAATCACAATATGTTCCCTGTTTGGTAAAGCTTTGGCGAAGCTTTCAAGGGTTTTGCGGCCCATAATGATTTTATGCCCTGTTGTTAGATTCTTAAATCGCTTAAAATCATCTGGCAAATGCCAAGGTAAATCGTTGTTGATACCAAGGGCATTGTTTTCTCCGGCAGCTGCAATAATGATAAATTGCTTCACAGCTCTTTTTTTTTATTGATTTGGGACAAAGGAAAATCAGTATCTATTTCCTTTTGTATCTCCGCAATGCGCTGCTTTTGCTTGCTCACTAATTTTTCCCTTTGTTGGCGCTCCCAATACTGTCCCATAAACTTATGGGTCACAAAAACATTGAATATATGGACGAACAATAAAAAAGCCCAAAACAGAATGATCCATATAGACCAATCATAGGGCTCGCCATATTTTAAGATTTTATTGGTCAATACCAGAAAAACGCTACCGATTAGAAAAATAACAAAATGGGAGAACAACTTCTTTTTTTGACGGACGCGTCTTTGCGCATTTTCCAAAAACTCATGCTGCTCTATATCAACGGGATTCTTTTGCTTCTTTTTTGATAACATTGAATGGCTATCTTTATCAACAAATATAATTGAATTAGACCCAAAAACTCCAGCAATGCAAAACTTAAGAAAAAAATTTCCAGTACTAAATCAATGTATTTATGCCAACACGGCGGCGACTGGATTATTGAATGAAGATTTAATGGAATGGCGGCAAGAACATGATTTGGATTATTTGATCGGCGGCAGTGAAATGAAAATGAAAAGTTTTGAGGCCATGTCTGACATTAAAGCTACCGTTGGAGATTTTTTTAACTGTAAATGGGAAAATGTTGCTTTGGTGCCAAATTTTACATTGGGTCTAAATATGCTTTTGGATGGATTGCCAGACAATAAGAACGTACTTTTATTGGAGAACGATTATCCCTCTTTGAACTGGCCTTTTGAAACCAGAAACTTCAAAACACAATACGTTGAGATCGATGAAAAACTGGAAGATAGCATCCTTGAAAAGGTAAAAACAGGGCATATAGATATTTTGGCGCTTAGCTTGGTGCAATGGTTGAACGGTATTAAAATTGACTTGGACTTTTTGAAAAACCTCAAAAAAGAATTTCCTGACCTTTTGATAATTGCGGATGGCACTCAATTTTGTGGTACCCAAGATTTTGATTTTCAAGCTTCCGGTGTCGATGTACTTGTAGCCAGTACCTATAAATGGCTTTTATCAGGATTTGGTAACGCTTTTGTTTTGGTAAAAGAAAAAGCCAAAGAACATTTTAAACTTAAACATATTGGCTATGCTTCAGTAGGTGGTGACAGTACCAAAAGAGAGAACATTCCATTTTGTAAACATTTGGAACCGGGACATTTGGATTCTCTAAACTTTGGAAGTTTACAATTCTCGCTCAATTTTTTGAAAGATATCGGTATCCACCATATCACAGCTCAATTGGAAAAATTATCGACTAAAGCCAAAACTGGTTTTTCGTCATTGGGACTCCTCGAAGAAAAAGTCGTACTTAGAAATATGCACAGCACTATTTTTAATATAAAGGGGGATAAAGAACTTTTTAAGAAGTTGGAACAGGAAAATATAGTCTGCGCGCTGCGCGGAAATGGAATTCGGTTGAGTTTTCACTTTTATAACACCGAAAACGAGATTGATGCCATTATGGATATACTTAAATCCTAAGAGTTAAAAATCATTTTTTTGAAAAATACACTGTTACTTTTGTAAAAGTAATCTTATAATTAGCTGCATTTTATCAATATGATAAATCTAATTTAACTTATTGTAAATAAGAGGTTTTATATATTGTTTTGTGCTTAATTGTAAATAAAGAATAAAATATCATGGCAATAAAAAAACAGTACCTTAAAAGCAAACCGATTTGTAAAGTTACCTTCACCGTACCTGCCGAAGAAGCAAAAAAAGTAGCAGTTGTTGGTGATTTCAATAATTGGAATCCAAAAGGGAGTACATTGAGAAAACTAAAAAATGGCACCTTCAAGGGTACCTTTGAGCTTCCAAAAGAAAACACATATGAGTTTAGATACTTGGTAGATGGAGCATATATGAACGATTCCGAAGCAGATCGTTTTCAATGGAACGATTATGCAGGAACAGAAAATGCTGTTTTGGAAGTATAATATCCAATGTTGCCATTGAGGCACTAAGCCTCAATGGTGACTCCTTTCCAAAAGGCCACTTTCCCCTTTATAGATCTGGCAAGTTCACTGGTTTCTGGGTAGTACCAAGCAGCATCGGTATTTTCTTTTCCATCCACTTCCAAAGAGTAGTAAGAGGCAACACCTTTCCAAGGGCACGTGGTATGTGTATCGCTCGGTCTAAAAAATTCCTTTTTAATACTATCCTCCGGGAAATAGTGATTGTTCTCTATAACCACGGTATCGTTGCTTTCAGCTATAACTGTGTTGTTCCAAATTGCTTTCATGTATTTTTTTTAAAAACGTAATTTTTATAGTCTTGTTTAGAGTCGGTAAACTCCGTTATTATTTCAAGTCCCGCTTTTTTGGCTAGCCACTCTACAATAGCATCATCATATTTTTGGGAAATTTCAGTATGGATGGTTTCCCAAGCTTTTAGCCGTACTTGCAGTTCCAAGCTTTCAATAAAAACTTCCTGTTCTTCTTTTGATACCAGATAGCTTTTCGCCGTTCCCGTTTCTGGATCATAAACCTCCCAATGTAGAAATTTGTCCAAGTCAAAATCTGCATCCATTTCCTTGTTTATACGGGCCAAGATATTCTTATTGAATGCTTCGGTGATACCAGTTTTATCATTATAGGCATCCAATATGGCCTGCGGATTTTTCTTTTGGTCAAAGCCCATAAAAATTAAATCCCCTTCATTGACCGAATCCCTCATGTTTTTTAAGAATTCAACCGCTTGTGGATGCAACAGATTCCCGATGTTTGAACCTAGAAAAAGAATAATTTTTTTTCTATCGTTGGTATTGCCAATATCACGTAGTGTATCAAAATAAGTGCCTTGTAGCGTATTTATCTCAACTTGTGGAATTTCTTTTTTCAAAGATTCCTCTAATTTGTCCAGTGCGTTTTGACTAATGTCTATGGGCCTATAATCAAAAGGAATCCCTTTTTCTACAAAATGGCGCAGCAGTATTTTTGTCTTCTTGCCGTCACCCGCTCCAAGTTCAAAAAGACTGAAGGGTTCTTCGTTCTTTCCAAATAGCGCTGCGATTTCGTTCTTATTTTCTTCCAAGATATTGAACTCGCAATCCGTTAAATAATACTCTGGCATTGCCATAATATCCTGGAATAGCTTGTCGCCTGTTTCATCATAGAAATATTTGGAGGATAAATGTTTTGGGTATGCTGTCAATCCCTCATAAACCTCTTGCTCAAAAGTTGAGGTGAACGTTGTTGTTTCGTTGTCTTGCATGAATAATATGTCGTGATTATCTGGCCAACCTTAAACCGGTGAACTGCCATCTTAATTGGGGGTGGAAAAAATTTCTATAGGTGTGTCTCGTATGCTTTTTGGGAGTGGCCACAGAGCCTCCCCTAAGTACTTTCTGGCTTACCATGAACTTACCGTTATATTCACCAAGTGCTCCGTCTGCTTTTTGATAGTTTGGGTAGGGCAGATAGGCACTTTCAGTCCATTCCCAACGTTTGCCCCAAGGAAAGAAGGATTGTGCACCTTCCCATTCAAATTCAGTGGGAAGCCGATAACCTTTCCATTGCGCGTAGGCAAAAGCTTCAAAGTAGGAAATATGGGTGAGTGGTGCTTCTTCTTTTACTTTTTGGAGACCTTGGGAAGTATAATGATACCATTCGCCATCAATTTTATGCCAATATAGCGGTGATAAGACTTGATTCTGATTAACCCAATCCCATCCTTCTGCATGCCAGATATCAAAACGCTGGTAGCCACCGGCTTTTATAAATTCGATATAGTCCCCATTGGTAACCAACTTATTGGAGATTTCATAAGAATGCAAATACACTTTGTGCTTCCCCAATTCATTGTCATAACAGAAATCATTGGAGTCATATCCGATGTCGTAAACTCCTTCTTCAATGGAAATCCAATCTTGCTGATGTGTTTCTATGGGGTGGTCATTGAAAGTATTTGAATATATGGGCAATAACGGATTGTTGCCCAAAATATATTTAATATCTGTCAACAATAACTCTTGATGTTGTTTTTCATGATGGATTCCAATTTCCAAAACTGAATTCACCTCATCGGTCTGATCGGTTTCAAATAACTTTTTAATACTCTCCGTAACATAATTTCGATATTCATATACCTTTTTTACAGATGGTCTGGATAGATTTCCCCTGTCTGAACGTACCACCCTTTTACCAACAGTTTCATAATAGCTGTTAAAGACAAAAGAGAAATCTTCGTCAAACAAAGTGTAATTCGTTGCATAAGGTTTTAGGATAAACTCTTCAAAGAACCAAGTGGTATGTCCCAAATGCCATTTGGGTGGACTTACATCCACCACGGGCTGAACGACATAATCTTCAATTTCTAAAGGTTGACAAATATCCTCAGAGTGCTTTCGGGTCTCTAAAAAAAGACCCAAAAGGGAATCGGTAAGAATCATAGCAATGTTTTTCATCCTAAAGATAAAAAATATGGTTTAGTTTACCGAATAAACCGGAAGACTAAAACTAAAGGAAGTACCTTCATTTGGTTTGCTAAAAACTTTGATACTGCTGTTGTGTATCTCCATAATCTTTTTAACTATTGCCAAGCCCAGACCCGTACCTTCTTTTTCTTGACCAACCTTTGTTTGGCGATAGCGCTCAAAAACCAATGCATGATTTTCCAATTGTATTCCAGGCCCGGAATCTTTTATCGTGATTTCTACGCGATTATCAACAGTAGCTATTTTTACGATAACTTCACCACCCTCAGGGGTAAATTTTAAGGCGTTGTCCATTAGATTTTGAATGGCCCGCTCAACCAAGGAAATATCTGCAAAAACCAAGGGAACATCTTCTTGCATGGATAATTTTAAATCGATATGCTTCTGTTCTGCAAGAATGGAATAATTTCTATGGATATCATTGGCCAGTTCACTGATCAAGAAAGGTTCTTTTTCAGGTTGAATTTGGTTGGCTTCCAATTTTGAATATTCAAATAGTTGGGAAATCAATTTGGAGAGCCGTTCACTGCTTCGTGAAATAATTTTTAAATATTCATTTCGTTCTTCGGAAGAAAGTTCAGCATCTTTCATATGCAATGTTTCAATATAGCCTTGAATTACTGAAAGCGGTGTCCTGAGATCGTGCGAGATGTTCGCTATCAATTCTTGCCGAAGCTGTTCCACGGACTTGATTTTTTCAATATCGGATAAAATAGTATCGGCCATGCTATTGTAGGTAGTGGCCACATTCGCCAAATCTGTTTTTTCCGCATTTTCGATACGATACTCCAAATCTCCTTCTTGAAAGCGTTTTGCCGCATAAATGATTTTTCGCAGACTTCGGGTCAGGTACCAAATGGCAAGAATTCCAAGCATAGTTGCAAAAATCAAGGTTAAGATTGAACCGCCCAGACCCAATCTCATAAAATAACTATTAAAGAGATCACTGCGCGTGGCCAAAAAATCTTCACCTGCAAGAATGATGTAGACATAGCCTTCATGTTCATCTTTATTAAATTGGGCAGCTGAAAAAATGGTCTGTTTGGATACATCTTTTGGGTCGTCACCTAGAATATAATTAGCTCCTTTTTCGTTGATAAATTTTTGAATTGGTGCTAAATCCACTTTTTTCTGTTTCGTTTCAGGGGCATCATGATCAAGCACTACGGAGTACTGGACGTTACCTTCTTTATCCAGCAAATACACCTCAATAGCTCTGTTTACGGCCATCATATCGTGCATAATATCCCCAAATAATGCTTTATTTATAGAGCCTGTAGAGTCAAACGGATGTGTATCCTTAAATTTTTCATCGATTAGGTCTTGGGCCAGATTTGCATGTAGACGTTGGGTGGTCTCGTTGAAATATTTGTTGGAAAGGTATATGGATGAGATGGTATAACCAATACCTGCCAGCAAAAGAATGGCCAAAAACGAAAGTGTGAGCTTTAAGATGAATCTAACGGATAGTATACTGTTTTTCATACATGATGGTTTGGTTAAGCGCCTATGAGTTCTTCATTGAACTTGTAACCCACGCCCCAAGTGGTCAAAATAAATTTTGGATTGCTCATATCGGGCTCAATTTTGGAACGTAACCGGTTAATATGCGAGTTTACGGTATGCTCGTAGCCCTTAAAGTCATAGCCCCAAATCATGTTCAGCAGCTTGGAGCGATCATAGCTCTTTCCGGGGTTGGAAGATAAAAGCACTAAAAGTTCAAATTCTTTTGGGGACAGTTCTATTTTTTCTCCATCCAAAAGCACTTTGCGCATGTCGATGTTTATCGATAGCATATCAAACCGCATAAGTTTTGGATTCTTGTTCAAAGTCTGCTCTGCAATATCCATTTTCTGTCTTCTAAAAATGGCCTTTACCCTAGCTATGAATTCGCGAACACTGAATGGCTTGGTCAGATAATCGTCTGCGCCAACCTCTAGTCCCAGTACTTTATCTATCTCTTCAGAACGTGCCGTGAGCATAAGGATAGGGGATTTTATATTTTTGGCCCGTATTTTTTGACAAATTTCAATACCATCCATTTCCGGAAGCATCACATCCAAAATAATGAGATCGGGATTTTCATTGATTGCCTTTCTAAGTCCAACATCACCTCTGGTTGCCGTTAGGATGTTACAGCCCAAATCCTTAAGATGTATTTCTAAAAGGCGGATGATTTCAATATCGTCTTCAACAATTAAGACTTTCTTCATAATAAAACGAATTAAGGAGTAAAGTATCACGAAAAGCTCACCGTTTTATATAAACTTTTATACGATACTCTTTAAAAAGTCTGGATTTACTTCAAATCTTTACAAAATAGGTTTGATTTTAATGTAATTATTTGATAATCAAATATTAAAAAATCTTGACTTTTATGTGATACTTCCGTTACAACTTCATTCTTCATTTGTAGGGCAATTTAAAAACAAAGAAAAATGAGCAACTTAAGATTGTTATTGATGCTATTGGGTGTCGGAATTTTATTGGTTTCCTGCAAGGGGGAAACTGATGATGATAGCCCAATCGTACTGGATGCCGGAACACTTTCCGGAGGACCTTTTACTTTTACCGTTGATGGAATTCCAGACATGGTAAGCGGGATTACTTTGAACGCCAATGATTTGGTCGGTAGTAATACAGGTTATGTAATTACAGATGATGCTGGAAACATTTTAGGCCTTCCACCAACATTGGAGGCCGTTGAAGGAGTGGATTTTGATGAAGCTGGAGCTGGAGTATGTCTAATTTGGCATATTGTATATGTAGATGGTCTTCAGGGATTGGAAGCTGGATTGAACACTAGTGGATTATCTGGAGAATATGACCTTTCAAATTCATTGACCGTTACTAGAAATGGTTTAAATGCAGGTATGCTGTCCGGCGGTCCTTACGAATTTATTGTAGACGGCAACCCTGATATGGTGAGTGCTATATCCCTGGACAGTTCACAACTTAACGGTGATACACAGACCTATGTGATTACGGACGATTCTAAAAATATTCTGGGAATCCCTCCGACTTTGGATGCCGTAATGGGCGTTGATTTTGATGGTGCAGGTGTAGGCTCTTGCTATATATTTCATTTGACGTACTCTGGTGAAGTATCTGGATTGGAAGGTGGACAGAATTTGAACGACCTGTCCGGTAATTTTGCACTTTCCAATTTTGTTATGGTCAATAGAAATGCATTGAATGCAGGTTCTATTGCGGGTGGACCTTACACTTTCACCGTGGATGGTACTCCAGATATGGTAAGTGGAATTTCTTTAGATACCGATGATTTGACGGGAACTAAGCAAGGATGGGTGATTACAGATGACAAAAACAATATTTTGGGACTGCCTCCTACGATCGATGCCGTTGAGGGTGTGAACTTTGATGGAGCAGGAGTAGGGGTTTGCTTAATCTGGCATATAACCTATGAAGAGGGGTTGACAGGTTTGGAAGCAGGAAACAATGTTTCTGATCTGGTCGGGTTCTATGCGCTTTCCAACGCATTGACCGTGACCAGAAATGGATTGGACGCGGGTGTTCTTTCAGGGGGCCCTTATACATTTGTAGTTGATGGAACTCCGGATATGGTCAGTGGACTTATGTTGGACGATACCAATTTGAGCGGAACAAAACAGACCTACGTAATTACGGATGACAAGAACAATATTTTGGGGATTCCTCCAACTATTGATGCCGTGCAAGGTGTTGACTTTGATGGAGCAGGTGCTGGGGTATGCTTAATTTGGCACTTGACATATGAAGAAGGTTTTACAGGATTGGAAATGGGAAAAAATGTAGCTGATTTTGAAGGTTTCTATGGGTTGTCCAATTCGGTCACAGTAACAAGAAATGATATGAAAAAGAAGTATTAGTGAGCTTGTTTGATTGTTTCTTAGAGACACCTAGGCGAAGGCTTAGGTGTTTTTCTTTTGGATATTCTCTTTTTAATTGTTTACATAACCTTGATCCCAAGTTTTTTTTACGTCATGGTTTCTTAGGTCGCAACCAAAATCTACTACCGCTTTTAGATTCATAAGCACCGAAACCCAACCTGAATGTACTTCATTATAATCGCTTTCGTTTACTCCTTTATTGATCAAGAACAAATCACAACTATCGTTTTTGGTAGATTCAATTTTGAATTTTACCAGCGAATCAAAATAGTCGATATGAAATTCCTTATTTGGACTGACTTTTAGAATTTTACTGTCATAAGTTTCGCCATTGGGAAAAACAAAATGAATGATATTGCCATTGTCTTTGGCATCTTCGGCCCAAAAACTTTTCCGACCTTCTGAAGTGGTCAGCAAATTAAAGACTGATTTAGAATCGGTATTCAGGCATATTTTCCAATTAATTGTTTTCATCTTAAACTTCTTGTTCAAAAGGGTCATCATATCTGTCTCCCCTGGTTGTAGGTTCTGAAATAACGATAAATTCCAAGTTTTCGGATTGGCGATTCAGGATTCGGTGTTTTGTTTTCGGAGGAATATGTATTCCGCTTCCTTTATCAATTTCAATAACTTTATCTTCTATCTCAAAAGTAGCTTTTCCACTCAATATTCTAAAGAATTGTTGTGAAACGTTGTGGTAATGCTTTTTTTCTGATGTACCCCGGCGGCATCAATTCTTCTATTATGCTTAAACTTTGGGATTTTACCAAATGCCATCCACTGCAACCCCTGCCCCATACATAATATTCGCTGTTATCCTTGTTTTTTTTCACTATAAGATTTTATACAAAGTTATTATAGTGGGCAACCATTTTTAAAATTTTCATGTCTATCATAATTGTAACTAACTTTTATTCTATATGGGCAAGCGTCTTTATTACATTGATTGGTTGAGAGTTTTAGCATTTTTGACACTTATTTTATTTCATTGCGCGGTCCCTTTTGTCGAAAACTATACTTGGGAAATCAATAATAAGGAAACTTCACCTTGGATAACTAGGATAATTTGGTGGACGCATCAATGGCGACTTCCCTTATTATTTTTTATAGCCGGAGTTGGGGTTAGATTTTCATTGAAAAGACGCTCTATTTTGACTTTTTTTGGAGAAAGAACTTTACGGTTATTGATTCCTCTTGCGTTTGCCATATTTTTTGTTACTCCAATTCAAGTATACTTTGAATGGATGCAAAACGGCAGAATCAACATGAATTTCTTGGATTTCTATCCACAGGTCTATAATATTATTCCTTATCCAGAAGGTGCATTTACTTGGAGTCACATGTGGTTTGTTGCATATTTATTTGTTTTTACAATTTTATTGCTGCCATTTTTTTCACTGGCAAAAATTAAATGGTTCAGTCATAATAAATCAAGATTAAATATATTTTTCTCTTGGCCAATTGCTCATTTGCTTCTATCCGTACCATTTATTATTTATTTCTATACACTATATATTGATTGGCCAGAACAAGGTAGTTTGATAGATGATTGGTTTGTATTTACTACTTCAATTACCTTTTATTACTTTGGATTCCTTTTCAGTGCGATTGATTCTTTTTGGAAATCTTGCTTAAAATACAGGAGATTTTTTATGTGTATAGCGCTTACAATGGCTACTATTTTATTTATAAAGTACTATTGGAATTGGGAACTGAACAAACCTAAAGAAGAAAATTTAGATTTATATGTGTATGGATTTTTCAATGGAATCCATATTTGGACGGTAATCTTAACATCCATTGGATATGCAATGAAATATCTGAATTGTTCCAACACTTATTTGAGTTACTTGAATAAAGCCATTTATCCATTTTATATACTTCATCAGGCAGTAATTGTCGCTTCAGGTTATTATGTTCTTCAATTAAGTATAAGTATAGGTTTGAAGTTATTATTGTTGATTATGATATGTGTAATTACTATCTGGGCTTTGTACCATTTTATTATCAGAAAAACAGCAATAAGCAGATTATTATTTGGGATGAAGTGGAAAAATGAAAACGATACTAAACCTGAAGTTATTCCCTAAAAAATAGACAGCTATTTTATTTGGGAATAATAATTCTTTGTCTATTTGAACAAGACTTATAAAACTTTTTTAATCCTTAAACTGCAACAACCCCTTTAATATGGGGATGTGGATTATAGTCCACCAATTCAAAATCATCAAAAGTAAAGTCGAAAATATCTTTAACTGTTGGGTTGAGTTTCATTTTGGGCAAAGACCTTGGCTCACGACTTAATTGTAGTTCTACCTGCTCCATGTGGTTGTTATAGATATGGGCATCACCGAAAGTGTGGATAAAATCCCCGGGTTGGTAACCGCAGACCTGTGCTATCATTAGAGTAAATAATGCATAAGAGGCAATATTAAAAGGTACGCCCAAAAAGATATCCGCGCTACGCTGGTACAATTGGCAGGAAAGTTTACCATCCGCCACATAAAATTGAAAAAAAGCATGACATGGGGGTAAGGCGGCTTTTCCTTGCGCCACATTTTCAGAAAAAGAGATTGAAGTATCCGGCAATACACTGGGATTCCAAGCAGAGACCAACATTCTACGGCTATTAGGGTTGCTTTTAAGGGTTGAAACCAATTCCTTGATCTGATCTATTTCTTCGCCGTTCCAATTGCGCCATTGGTATCCGTAAACGGGTCCCAGATTACCGTTCTCATCGGCCCACTCGTTCCAGATACGCACCCCGTTTTCTTGTAGATAACCCACATTGGTATCTCCTTTTAAAAACCATAGCAGTTCATGCACAATGGATTTTAAATGCAGCTTTTTGGTGGTCACCATAGGAAATCCTTCCGAAAGGTCAAATCGCATTTGATAGCCAAAAACGCTAATAGTTCCTGTTCCTGTACGGTCTCCCTTCTGATTTCCGTGTTCCAAAACATGTTTCAGTAAGTCGTGGTATTGTTTCATAGCCTGTAAAGGTAAAGGGTGATGGGTAAAAGTTAAAAGGTTGGCTACTAGGATTTATTATATTTTATTAACGATGCGATTCTGCGTTGTAAAAGTTGGATGCTATCAATTATGGGTTCTAATTCTTCTGGCGCTATAAATCTTAAATCTTCGCAAAGTATTAAGTGTGTTTCTAGTTCATAAGAAGAACCTAAACTCATTTGAAGAAATCTAGCAAAATCTTTATTGGAGTCTTTGCCGCAGCCTTCAGCAATGTTAGCTGGAATAGAAACTGCACACCTATTTATTTGCGAAGTAAGGCCATATCTTTCAGTTTCTGGAAGTATTTTGGTCAAATTATAAGTCTTTTTAACCAATATTCTACCTTCTTTCCAAACTTCAAGCTCTCTAAAATTTCTCATTACGATTATATCGTTCAAAAAATTAGAGGTTGATTTTTATTTGCTTTTACCCTTTACCCTTTACTCTTTACCCTTTACCCTTTACCCTTCACCCTTCACCCTTCACCCTTCACTCAAAATCCATATCACCCAAGAATCATCCCAGCAATAGTAGCAGATAAAAGCGAGGCTAAAGAACCGCCCAAAACGGCTTTCATCCCAAATTCCGATAAGGTTTTACGCTGTCCCGGAGCAAGTGAACCTATACCGCCAATTTGAATACCAATGGAAGCAAAATTGGCAAAACCGCATAACATATATGTTGCCATAATCACGGATTTGTTATAGGTAAAGTGTAGATTGTTGGTCATGGTCTTTAACTCAGCCAATTGGATGTAGCCAACAAATTCACTGGCGGCAAGTTTAATGCCCAAAAGTTGGCCCATAAGCATAATATCTTCATTTGCCACACCGATCAACCACATGAGCGGAGCAAAAACGGTCCCTAAAATAGCTTCAAGAGAGAAATTAGTGTAAGGTGAATTTGCAGCAATCCATGTGTTCAGGGTCATAAAATCACCAACCCAATCCAAGATGCCATTAATCATCGCTATGAAAGCTATAAAAACCAATAACATGGCACCTACATTAACGGCAAGTTTTAACCCTTCGGTAGTTCCATTAGCGATTGCATCCAAAATATTGGAGCCTATTTTTTCTGAAGAAACTTTTACATCGGTATTCACTTTTTCGGTCTGTGGATATAGAATTTTGGATATGACAATAGCACCGGGAGCGGCCATTACAGAAGCTGCCAACAAATGTTTGGCAAAAACCAATCGCAGCACAGGGTCGTCACCCCCTAAAAATCCAATATAAGCTGCTAAAACTGCACCTGCCACTGTCGCCATTCCCCCAATCATAACCAAGAGAATTTCGGATTTGTTCATTTTTTCCAGATAAGCTTTTATGAGCAATGGTGCTTCGGTTTGACCCAAAAAAATGTTTCCTGCAACCGAAAGACTTTCAGCACCCGAGATGCCTAGGGATTTAGAAAGCAACCAAGCCAATGCCCGTACTACTTTCTGGATGATACCCATATAAAATAACACAGAGGTCAATGCAGAAAAGAAAATTATAGTGGGCAATACTTGAAAGGCGAAAATAAAACCAAATGTGTCCATATCAACTACCAAACCTTCAAAAAGGAACTGACTTCCCGAACGCGTAAAATCTAAAATACTAACAAAAACCTGACCAACTTTTTCAAATCCATATTGTACAAACGGTACTTTGAGAACTCCAAAGGCAATCAGTAATTGAAGAGCTAATCCAATGCCAACTGTTTTCCAATTAATCGCTTTTCGGTTGGAACTAAACAAAAATGAAATCAAAACCAAAACGGCCATTCCCAAAATACCTCTCAACATGGTGGTTACGGTAAAACCTTGGTTGGGAATTAATTGTTGTTGGGATTTTTCCAATAAAATATCATCAATTAGAGGTACATCCACTGCTATGCTCAATGAATCTGCAGAAATAGTGTTTTGTGCGAAAGAAGCAGAACAAATAAACAATAAGAATATCAGGAAACCTTTGGTTTTGCGGCCCATGTAAAAGGTTTATTTGCGCTTGGAAATTTCGTCCCTTAATTTGGCAGCTTTTTCGTAGTCTTCATTGGCTACTGCTTTGTCCAATTCTTTGTGGAGTTCATCCAAGGTAAGTTCTCTATAGCCTTGTGATGATGAACCTGATTCTATTTCTACGGTTTCACCCTCCTGAAGAATTTCATCTACCACTATGCTGTCATCATCTTCATTTTCATCGTTCTCTTTTGAAGAGAATTTCAGAAATATTCCAGCTTTGTCCAAGATGGTTTTATAAGTAAAAATAGGGGCATCAAAACGTAGTGCCAAAGCAATGGCATCACTTGTCCGGGCATCAACGATTTCCTCCACTTTATCACGTTCGCATATAATGCTCGAATAGAAAACGCCATCTACAAGCTTATGTATGATGACCTGCTTGACCACGATTGAAAAACGGTCCGCAAAATTTTTGAAAAGATCATGGGTCAACGGCCTTGGAGGTTTTATCTCTTTTTCAAGGGCTATTGCGATGGATTGTGCTTCAAAAGCACCAATAACTATGGGAAGTTTTCTATCTCCATCCACCTCATTCAAAATAAGGGCATATGCACCATTTTGTGTCTGGCTGTAAGAGATTCCCTTTATTTTTAATCGTACTAAGCTCATATTATCTTCCTAAAACCAAAAAAGCCGTTCAAATAAGTGGCGATACCAGTTATCTGAACGGCCCCTTGCAGAGGGCAAATTAACAAAAATTAAGCGTTTTGGGCTTTAAATTCCTTTAATTTTTCGATGAGTTCCGGTACTACCTCAAAGGCATCACCAACTATCCCATAATCTGCGGCCTTAAAGAACGGAGCTTCAGGGTCGTTGTTGATTACAACTTTGGTTTTGGAGGCACTGACTCCCGCCAAATGTTGAATGGCTCCAGAAATACCGATAGCGATGTATAGATTGCTCGCAACTGGTTTACCGGTTTGGCCAACATGTTCACCGTGAGAACGCCATCCTAAATCAGATACTGGTTTGGAACATGCCGTAGCAGCACCTAGAACTTCGGCCAATTCTTCTATCATACCCCAATTTTCTGGACCTTTGAGTCCTCTTCCGCCTGAAACGACGACGTCTGCATCTGCGATAGTTGCTTTACCAACAACTTTATCGATTTCAACGGATTTAGTGGTGAAATCTGAATCGCTCAATGAGGGACTGAAATCTTCCACTGTTGCAGAAATAGTATTTTCATGAACACCGTACGCATTGTTTGAAACACCAACGACTTTTGTTTCAGAGGTGATTTCTGTATATGCAAAACCTTTATTGCTAAAGGCAGTTCTTTTAACTATAAATGGTGATGTGCTCTCTGGTGCCGCGACAACATTGGGAACATAGCCTGCATTTAATTTAGCTGTTAAAATTGGGGCCAAGAACTTAGTGTCCGCACTTGAACTTACAATGATTACTTTGGCTCCTTCGGCTTCTGCCGCCTGTACTATGGAGTTTGCATAAGCTTTTGCATTGAATGTTCTCAACTTTTCATCGGAAACTTTCAATACTTTGGAAACGCCATAATTGCCCAGTGATGCTTCATCTTCCGGGTTTATGGAAATCGCCGTGACCGTTTCACCTAAATCTTGAGCAATTTTATATGCATAAGAAGCTACTTCAAAAGCGTTCTTTTTAAATTTTCCTTTATCTGATTCGGTATATACTAATACTGACATATTTTTTAATTCTGATTTTTAAATCACTTTAGCTTCATTATGTAATAACTCCACGAGTTCTTCAACATTATCGGCATCAATCAACTTAACCGGCCCTTTAGCTGCCGGCTTCTCGAACTTTTTATCTCGTGTTGGCTTTGGAGCATCAACAGGGTCGACTACATTAAGGGTCTTTTTGCGCGCCATCATGATTCCACGCATATTGGGAATACGAAGATCACTTTCTTCGACCAATCCCTTTTGGCCACCTATTACTAATGGGAGGGTTGTACTTATTTTTTCTTTTCCACCATCAATTTCCCGCATTGCGGTTGCGTTGTTGCCATCAATCTCTAGGTTGATACAAGTATTTACAAAATTCATGTCCAATAATGTGGCTAAAATACCTGGAACCATACCTCCATTATAATCGATGGACTCCCTGCCAGCAATTACAAGGTCATAACCTCCATTTTTTACTATCTCTGCCAATTGCCGTGCAACAAAAAAACCGTCTGTAGGATCTGCGTCGATTCTTATGGCTTCATCAGCTCCTATGGCTAGGGCTTTACGTATAGTTGGTTCTGTTTGAGGCCCACCAACTGTGGCTACATGTACAGCAGCTCCCTGTTTTTCTTTGAACCACATGGCGCGGGTCAATCCAAACTCATCATTGGGATTGATAACAAATTGTACCCCGTTTGTATCAAACTTGGTATTCCCTTCAGTAAAATTGATTTTTGAAGTAGTATCCGGTACGTTGCTAATGCAAACTAAAATCTTCATATTTCTCTTTAGGTTTAACGTTTCAAAGATAGCTATAAAAATATGAATTTTATTATGCATGCATAATAAAATTTGTTCTTTTTTTTGGTTTTTATCACCTAATTATTCATGTATATTTTCCTATTTTTGCTTGCATTTTGATGCAATGAACTAACATTTTTAGTACTATTCAATGAAAACACTACAGTTTAGGGAAGCCATTCAACAGGCAATGTCCGAAGAGATGCGAAAAGATGATACCATTTATTTAATGGGTGAGGAGGTTGCCGAGTATAATGGAGCCTACAAAGCGTCTAAAGGTATGTTGGACGAATTTGGACCCGAACGTGTAATTGATACCCCTATCTCAGAATTGGGTTTTTCAGGTATTGGTGTTGGTTCAGCAATGATAGGTAACCGACCCATTATTGAATTTATGACCTTTAATTTTTCCTTGGTCGGGATAGACCAGATTATCAATAATGCAGCAAAAATCAGGCAAATGTCCGGAGGTCAGTTTCCGTGTCCCATAGTCTTTAGGGGCCCAACAGCTTCAGCGGGGCAATTGGCCGCAACACATTCGCAGGCCTTTGAAAGCTGGTTTGCCAACTGTCCTGGACTAAAAGTTGTTGTGCCGTCAAATCCAGCCGATGCCAAGGGATTGTTAAAATCAGCTATCCGTGATGACGACCCTGTAATTTTTATGGAATCCGAGCAGATGTACGGGGATAAGGGAGAAGTGCCGGAAGGTGAATATACGATTCCGTTGGGTGTTGCGGATATTAAAAGAGAAGGAACAGATGTAACTATTGTATCTTTTGGAAAAATTATAAAAGAAGCTTATAAAGCTGCCGATGAACTTGAAAAAGATGGTATAAGCTGCGAGATAATCGATTTAAGGACTGTGCGTCCCATGGATTATGAGGCTATCTTGAACTCTGTAAAGAAAACTAATCGATTGGTTATTTTGGAAGAAGCATGGCCTTTTGGCAATGTAGCCACTGAAATTACGTATCAAGTTCAAGATAAAGTATTTGATTATTTGGATGCACCTGTAGTAAAATTGAATACGGCCGATACGCCCGCACCATATTCTCCGGTACTTTTGGCCGAATGGTTACCAAATCATGAAGATGTAATTAAAGCTGTTAAGAAAGTGTTATATAAATAACATACTTATATTTGTAAAGTATATTAGCCCCTTCAACAATTGTTGAAGGGGCTTTTTTAAGGGAACAGTATTTGATAAAAAAATTACTTTAAAACAAATCCAATTTTTTAAACTCTTTTAGGGGTTCTTGGCATGTTCCAGATATTAAAGTATGAATAGATTCCTCCAAATCATTTTCTTCTTATCCTTTTTTTCAGTTTTCTCCCAAACCAAGGTCGGGGGTATTGTACAAGATGAGTCTGGTGAGCCAATAGCTTTTGCCAATATTATTTTCAAAAATTCATCAGAAGGAACGATTACCAATGACAATGGTCGCTTTTACATAGAATCAGATGAAGTCTATGACACTGTTTTGGTTTCTTTTATAGGCTATGAGACATTGGAAATTGAATTGGGGCAAAAGGTTACCTACAACATGGAAATTATTTTGCAAGAAGCCGCGGAGCAATTAGCGGAGGTTGTTGTCTATACAGGTAAACAGTCTAAAAAAGACAATCCTGCCATCGAGATCTTAAAAAAAATCTGGGCCAAGAAACGACAAAATGGTGTTCGCCAATTTGAGCAATACCAATACGATAAATATGAAAAATTGGAGTTTGACCTGAATACTATTGATAGTGCATTGATCAAAAGTAAACTATTCAAGGGATTGGAATTTATGTTTCAAGATTTGGATACCTCCAGAATTACGGGAAAGACCTACTTGCCCATGTTTTTGAACGAGAGCTTCTCCAAAGTTTATGGCGATAATTTATTGAAAGAAGAAAAAGAGGATGTCCTAGGGAACAAGAATGCAGGTTTCGGTGGAAATCAATCCATAACCGCTTTTGTAGAGGATTTATACTCCGACTACGATATTTATAATAACTACTTAAAATTTTTTGATAAAAGTTTTACAAGCCCACTTTCAAAAACTGGAGTGGATACCTATAATTACGTTTTGTCAGACAGTACTTTTATAGACAACAAGTGGTGTTACAATATAATCTACTATCCAAGACGAAAAAACGAGTTGACTTTTAAAGGGGATTTTTGGGTAAGCGATACAACTTATGCCATAAAAAAAATTAATCTTCAAGTAACAAAGAGCGCAAACATAAATTGGGTAAAGGAGATTTATATAGAACAGGATTTTGATGTTGTTAACGACTCTGTATTTCTGCTAAAAAGGGATTATATGTTAAGTGATTTCAGCTTTTCAAAAAAAGAAGAATCACGAGGGGTATATGGGAAGAGAACAACGGTCTATGATAATTACCAATTTGATAAAAAACGTCCGGAAGATTTCTATAAAGCCAAGTCCGATCCCTACGATCCAAGAATCTTTAAAAGAGATAGCACATTTTGGAAAAATGCCCGCTTAGAGCAATTGAATGAGGATGAATCTGGAATATTCAAAATGCTCGATACGTTAAAGACCGTACCAAAATTTAGAACTTATTATGACATTGTCAGTATTTTAGGTTCGGGATATATCGAAATCGACAAATGGAATATAGATATTGGTAATATTTACAGTGTTTTTGGATTTAATGATGCTGAGGGTACACGTGTAAGACTTGGGGCAAGGACCTATTTTGGACAGAACGATACATGGCGGTTGGAAGGTTATATGGCATACGGATTCAAGGACCAAAAGGCAAAGCATGGACTTTCGGCCAAATTTTTATTGGACAGAAAAACACGACTTATATTATCTGGCGGTAACCGAAGGGATATAGAGCAATTGGGAATAAGCTTGACAAGTACCAACGATGTACTGGGAAGAAGTATCGCTTCCTCTGCTTTGGTTACGGTTGGCGCAAACGACCGTCTTACTAACATCAATCTATCGACCCTCAACTTTGAGATGGAACCAGCTAAAAATTTTAGGGTGAGATTGGGAGGTTCGTTCCGGACATTGAGTTCTGCATTGCCCGATGCTTTTAGTCTTGATTATTTAGATTCAGAAGCTCCAAACGGTATTTCTTCTGAAGTCAGGCAATTTGATATCAACACTACACTAATATACACTCCAGGAAGAAGAACCATTGGATATGGTGTAGAAAGGGATGAAATCAATGATGATTACAGTACGCTTCTACTAAATTATACGAAAGGAACAAGAGGATTTTTAGAAAGTGACTTTGATTATGAGCGCCTACAATTTTCCTACAGGCAGCCATGGCAAATAGGAGGCTTGGGCAGATTGACCAGTAGTGTGGAATTGGGAAAAACATTTGGGGAGGTGCCTTTGAGCTTATTAAGTGTAGTACCGGGAAACCAGACGCTATTTTCTTTGTACAATACATTTCCTAATCTGGATTTCTACGAGTTTGTTACGGATACTTACGCTACGGTACATCTGGAACATAATTTTAACGGTCGGCTGTTTTCGAGGATACCTTTTTTGCGAAAGTTAAATCTTAGAGAGATTATTGGACTTAGAGGTGCTTGGGGACAACTATCCGATGAAAATATTGCTTTGAACTCACCTACTAATATTCCTTTGATAGCACCTGACGACCAAATTTATTGGGAATATTCCTTTGGAATAGGCAATATCTTTAAAATATTTAGGCTGGATTTCAACTTTAGGGGAAACTATCTTGATAATCCAAATGCCCGTCCATTCGGCATAACGGGTACCTTTGGATTTAATTTTTAATTAATGGTTAAGAATCAATTTCTTCATCCCAATCCCTTTCTACTCATTACTTTTGCAAAATAAAAAAAAGAAATGTCCAAAAAAGAAGAAGTTACTTTTGATGTACTTATAGAAATTCCAAAAGGAAGTAGAAATAAATATGAGTATGATTTTACCTTGAACAAAATCCGATTTGACAGAACGCTTTTTTCCTCAATGATGTATCCTGGCGATTATGGTTTCGTTCCTGAAACCTTGGCTTTGGACAAAGACCCGTTAGATGTTCTGGTTATGGGAACCGAACCCACTTATCCCATGGTGGTGATGGAAGTTAAGCCCGTAGGCGTTTTTCACATGACCGATGAAAAAGGCCCGGACGAAAAAATCATTTGTGTCCCTGTTTCCGACCCTATATGGAGCAAAAGAAATGATATTAGTGACCTAAATCCACATAGATTAAAGGAAATAGAACATTTCTTTCAGGTATATAAGGATTTAGAAGAAAAGAAGGTCGATACAGGTGGATGGGGAGATGTCAACGAAGCTATAGAAATATACCACCAATGTGTTAAAAGGTATGAAGAAAGCGAACATAAAAAGAAGCGAACTTTTACAATTTAAGAATGAATCTGTATTAGAAAAATGCGCTTTCTACATATAAAAGCGCATTTTTTTTATTAGTCGGTATTTTACTACTTTTGCTGCCACTAAAAAATATATAAATAACTGAACAACTATGGAATTAATAGTACAACTTTTGCCTGCATTTGGAGTGTTGGCCCTCTTATACGTTTTCATTAAAAGTGGATGGGTATCCAAACAAGAAGTAGGTGATGCCAAAATGGCGAGAATTGCCAAAAATATTGCTGATGGGGCAATGTCTTTCCTAAAGGCAGAATATAAAATCTTGAGCATTTTTGTTATTGCGGTTGCTATTCTTTTATTTTTTAAAGGGACTAACGAAGAAGGCTCAAACGGAATGGTAGCGGTATCTTTCATTGTTGGTGCAATTTGCTCTGCTTTAGCTGGTTTTATTGGGATGAAGGTTGCTACGAAAGCGAATGTAAGAACAACCCAAGCGGCAAAAACTTCTTTGGGCAAGGCCTTGGAAGTTGCCTTTGCAGGTGGTGCGGTTATGGGATT
Source organism: Flagellimonas maritima (assembly GCF_003269425.1). Lineage (NCBI taxonomy): Bacteria > Pseudomonadati > Bacteroidota > Flavobacteriia > Flavobacteriales > Flavobacteriaceae > Flagellimonas > Flagellimonas maritima. Next base: position 2,477,183 of record NZ_CP030104.1, read on the forward strand.
GGGTGTAGTAGGTCTAGGTGTTTTGGGGCTCAGTGGTTTGTTTGTAGTGTACCAATCTATCTGGCCAGGTGCAGAAAATTTGGGCTTGGTATTGAACATCCTTTCCGGTTTTTCTTTGGGAGCATCGTCTATTGCCCTTTTTGCACGCGTAGGTGGAGGTATTTATACCAAAGCAGCAGATGTAGGCGCGGATTTGGTAGGTAAGGTAGAAGCTGGTATTCCAGAAGACCATCCTTTGAACCCGGCTACTATTGCAGATAACGTTGGTGACAATGTTGGTGATGTTGCAGGTATGGGAGCTGATTTGTTTGAATCTTATGTAGGTTCCATTATCGGTACTATGGTGTTGGGAGCATTTATTATCACTCCCGATTTTGCAGGCTTAGGCGCTGTTTATCTGCCATTGGTTTTAGCTGCGGTTGGTATTATAATGTCCATCATCGGTACTTTCTTTGTAAAGGTCAAAGATGGTGGAAACCCTCAAACTGCATTAAATATTGGAGAGTTCGGTTCTGCAGGTCTAATGGTCATTGCTTCTTACTTTATAATCAATGCTTTGATTCCAGAAAGCGTTGAAGGTTTGCCATACGGAGCTATGGGAATCTTCTGGGCAACCTTGGCCGGTCTTGTTGCCGGTTTAGGTGTAGGTAAGATTACAGAATACTATACAGGAACGGGTAAAAAACCCGTAAACTCAATTGTAGAACAATCAGAAACCGGTGCTGCAACAAATATTATTGCAGGTCTGGGTGTTGGAATGATGTCTACAATGATTCCTATTTTATTGATTGCTGCCGCTATTCTGGTTTCGCATCATTTTGCAGGTCTTTACGGAATTGCCATCGCTGCAGTAGGTATGTTGGCAAACACGGGTATTCAGTTAGCTGTTGACGCATACGGACCTATTTCTGATAATGCAGGTGGTATTGCCGAGATGGCAGAATTAGATCCTGAGGTACGTGAACGTACCGATAAATTGGATGCTGTTGGTAATACGACTGCTGCAATTGGAAAAGGTTTTGCAATTGCTTCTGCTGCATTGACGGCATTGGCATTGTTTGCGGCGTTTATGAAAGTTGCCAACGTAACCTCTATTGATGTATCACAACCTAAAATCATGGCCGGTCTCCTAGTAGGGGGTATGCTTCCTTTTGTATTCTCTGCTTTGTCTATGAACGCTGTAGGTCGTGCTGCAATGGCAATGATTGAAGAAGTTCGTCGTCAGTTTAGAGATATTCCTCAATTAAAAGCAGCTTTGGAAGTTATGCGTTCCGTAGATTCGGATATGTCCAGGGCAACGCCAGAGCAGCGTGCCATTTTTGATGCAGCCGATGGGTATGCTGAATATGACAAATGTGTGGATATTTCTACAAAGGCCTCTATTAAAGAAATGGTATTGCCCGGTCTGTTGGCGATAGCAGTACCTGTCGCCGTAGGGTTTATTGGGGGTGCCGAAATGCTGGGAGGATTACTTGCAGGTGTTACCACATGTGGGGTTTTAATGGCAATCTTTCAATCAAATGCAGGTGGCGCTTGGGATAACGCTAAAAAAACCATTGAAAGTGATGGCCGTAAGGGAACCGATGCGCACAAAGCTGCCGTGGTAGGTGATACCGTTGGTGATCCTTTCAAGGATACTTCGGGACCATCTCTAAATATTCTATTGAAGCTGATGTCAGTTGTTGCTTTGGTAATCGCTCCAAGTTTGGTAAGTCTTTCTCCCGCTGATGGGGTCGGAATCATGAAAGAAGATGGTACCAGAATTTCCATAACCGAAGATGGTATGAAGGAAACCAGACAGGTTGAAAAAAAATTTCTTGTTGAAATGAGCAATACTGCTGACGGAGCTTACAAAGCCGTAGTGACTTCTACATCCAATATTGCAGGAGAAGAAATTGAAGAAGAAGTAAAAGAATTTACGGCAGCTACCAAAGAAGAAGTTCAAGCATTGGTAGATGCATATAAAGAAGAAACTAGGGAAGAATAGTTACGATCTTTATAAGAATAGAAAATGCCGCATTAATGCGGCATTTTTCTTTTGTATAACTAACTATAGTTTCAATTATTATACGGATCCATGATGCCGGATGCTGTATGGCCTTCCTCTTTATGAAGCTGACTTTTATTAAAACTTCCAAAAAATTCATTGGAATAAATAGTTGAATCCACATTTAAAATCGAATCAGGAACATCATTAATTTGTAGCTTGAACCTGAATTTAGCCGGTATCTTTCCTTGTAAACATGGAGCTTTTAAATCCCAATATTGGTTTGGCATGATTATAACGTTATGATAGCTGTTTCCGCACCAACTGCTGGGCAAATATTCTATATCTTGCCATTCATTTTTATAAAAAACTTGACGTTTTAGATAAATTCTACTGTCTTGGGCAGAAAGTTCAACTTTAGAATTTGACCTATTTACAATAAACACCTTAAATCCTAGGATATCTTTAGAGTATTCAACAATTGAATCAACTTTCACAATAATTTGAAACGATTCATCCTTAGAAAGTGAAATAATCTTTGAATCGATATTTTTTGGGCTGTTCTTAGCTTTATAAAAACCACCCAATGCAGTTGAATCAATTTGACTCGTTCCTACATAAAAGTATCCCCTAAGCTTAAACTTTACATCCAAACATTCCTGTCCGTACATTGCGGAGCAAAATATTAAGCTCGTGATATAAATCAATATTGGCTTTCCCATAATTTTAGTTTTTTATATTGGATTTACTGTAGCTTAAATGTAATCGGTATGGCAAAAGGAACCTTTACAGGAGTGCCCCGCTGTTTGCCAGGAATCATTTTGGGTAGTTTCGAAATTATTCTGGCCGCTTCGGTTTCCAGTATTTTATGAGGCCCTCGCATTTTTACCTCGTCTATGCTTCCATCTTTTTGAATGGTAAACACTAAATTTACTCTGCCCTGTAATCCCATTTCTTGAGCTGGTTCCGGATAACGAAAGTTTTTTCGAATGTGTTTTTGCATTTTTTCCTGAAAACAAGCCCGCTTATCTTTGGCACCTTCACAACCAGGAAAAATAGGGACATCTTCGATTACTGTGAAAGGCACTTCATCAGGTACATCATTATCCTCAAAATCAACTTCATCTACAGTCAATATCTCTGTATCTTGGTTTGTTTCGTCAGCTTCGATTACGGTCTCGATTACATCATCGTCATCATCGGCAATTTCAATAGTAGGGGGTGTCTGTATTTTAGGTGGTGGAGGGGGCGGTAATTTTTGAAAAGTTATAGGAACTTCTTCGGTAAGTTCATCTTGTAGATTCAGTTTGGCGGTGTCCCATTCGGTTACTGCGTATGTTTTCCATTCCAATGCCAAATAAATCATTAGAAGTACCGCTGCCAGTCCCACGGAAAAATATAGGATACTATTCTTTTCTATTTTGTAGTCTTCGTTCTTTTTTGCTTCCATCACATTTGTTTTATAGTTACAGGATGAAAATAACTGCGAATAACTTGTTTAAAAAGCAGAAATGAGTGAAAGAGGCTTTTGATTTAGGGAAAGGTCAAACTGGAGTTGTTTGGTTAGGAGTTGGGAGTTGGGAGTTGGGAGTTGGGAGTTGGGAGTTGGGAGTTAGGAATTGGGAGTCTTCTTATCTCAAAAAGCGAAGCGCTCTAAAGTTTATTTAAAACAAACCATGGATTTCAGCATCGATTTTATTGATTACTGAACCTAAATCTTCGGGATTGTCCACAAAGTTTAGATTGTCTACATCGAGAATTATGAGTTTGCCTTTTTCATAAGTGTTTACCCAAGCCTCATAGCGCTCATTGAGTCGGCTTAAATAATCTATAGAAATACTGTTTTCATAATCCCGTCCACGTTTATGGATTTGATTCACCAAATTAGGAATTGAACTGCGCAAATAAATCAATAAATCCGGTGGCTGGACCAAAGACTCCATCAAATTAAAAAGACTGGAATAATTTTCAAAATCACGGTTGGTCATAAGGCCCATGGCATGAAGATTGGGTGCAAAAATATGAGCATCCTCATAAATGGTCCTATCTTGAATCACTTTCCTGTCACCTTCACGAATCTTTAGAATCTGACGGTACCTACTGTTCAAAAAATAAATTTGGAGGTTAAAGCTCCAACGCTCCATTTGCGTGTAAAAATCATCTAGATAGGGATTATCTACGACATCTTCAAAATGGGCGTCCCATTTATAATGTTTTGAAAGTAAATTGGTTAGTGTTGTCTTTCCTGCTCCAATATTTCCTGCAACTGCAATATGCATTATTTTATAGCTATTTGTTAAAATGGTCGGAACTTGCAATATACAAAGTATATGGAGTTAGAAGAAAAAAATAGGTTGAAATGAAAGTAAAAGTTCTTTACCGATAAAGTTTTGAAATTTGAACCAATAATGTAATTTTGCCATCAAACATGAGGAAGGATTTGACTGATTGCAACCTCGGAAAAAAAATGCTAAAAAGTAGTGTAAGCTTCTTTGGGCCTTTCTATCAAATCTTCCAATAATAATAATAATTGAGAATGGCATATTTATTTACTTCCGAATCTGTTAGTGAAGGACACCCAGATAAAGTTTCAGATCAAATCAGCGATGCACTTTTAGATCATTTTCTAGCCTTTGACCCTGAAAGTAAAGTAGCCTGTGAAACTTTAGTGACTACAGGACAGGTAGTTTTGGCAGGTGAGGTCAAGAGCCATACATATTTGGATGTACAAAATATAGCTCGCACTGTAATCAACAATATTGGCTATACTAAAGGTGAATATCAGTTTAGTGGTGATTCTTGTGGAGTAATTTCATTGATTCATGAACAATCACAAGATATTAACCAGGGCGTTGACCGTTCCACTAAAGAGGAGCAGGGAGCAGGTGATCAAGGCATGATGTTCGGATATGCTACTAAAGAAACCAAAAACTATATGCCGTTAGCATTGGATATTTCTCATAAGATTCTTCAGGTTTTGGCAGATTTGCGTAGGGAAGGAAGTCAAATTCCATACCTCCGTCCAGATGCGAAGGCACAGGTGACCATTGAATATTCAGACAACAATGTGCCACAACGTATCGATACCATTGTGGTTTCTACACAGCACGATGATTTTGACTTGGATGATATTATGTTGGCGAAAATCAAAAAAGATATCATTTCAATACTGATCCCAAAAGTAATTTCACAATTTCCAGAACATGTGCAGCAGTTGTTCAATGATCAAATAGAATACCATATCAACCCTACGGGCAAGTTTGTTATTGGTGGGCCACATGGGGATACGGGCTTGACAGGCCGAAAGATTATTGTAGATACTTACGGTGGAAAAGGAGCACATGGTGGAGGTGCTTTTAGTGGAAAGGATCCTAGCAAAGTGGATAGAAGTGCAGCATATGCTGCACGCCACGCTGCCAAAAATTTGGTGGCCGCAGGAGTAGCAGATGAGATTTTGGTGCAAGTGAGCTATGCTATCGGGGTAGTGGAACCGACATCAATATTTGTGGATACATACGGCACTTCCAATCTCGATTTATCAGACGGGAAAATTGCCGAAAAAGTTGCAGAACTTTTCGATATGCGGCCCTTCGCCATAGAAGAGCGATTAAAACTGAGAAACCCCATCTATCTAGAAACCGCTGCTTATGGGCACATGGGTAAAGAGCCACGTATCATAAATAAAGTTTTTGAATCACCTTATAACGGTAGAATTGAAAAAGAAGTAGAACTCTTTACTTGGGAAAAATTGGATAAGGTCGAAGAAGTAAAATCCGTTTTCTCTTTATGATCAATATGTATTTTTAGTTAAGGAACATCAATTGGAATATAACCTTCTCAAGGAACCTACTTTTAGGTTCCTTTTTTTGTTTTTAGAAATATGGTTTGTATACAGAATTAGCATATTTCAACTTTCTTTTTATTAGTAATACTGTTGGAACTTTAGTAGCTTTAGCAAGGTGAAATTAAACTAGTGCCATGTTAAAATTCTTCAAATTTCTTAAAAGATTTCAGTTGCAGTGCAATAGATCAGAATTTAAATTTAGCGTTTTATTTATAGTGATAGTACTATTTCTGAGCTCATGCGGAAAAGAGAAAAGGGCGGGCATTACAGATGTCGAAAAAATATCAAAAGACTATGTAAAGGAAAATTATTCCAAAAAAGAAGTTGATATTGAAATGCGGGATGGTATAACATTGCACACTACAATTTATTCGCCAAAAGATACTTCCAAAAACTATCCTATCATCATGCAACGGACGCCCTACAGTTCGGCGCCATATGGCAAAAGAGAGTTCAGAAATAATATTTCACCCAATATCCACATGATGAAAGATGGATACATAGTCGTTTACCAAGATGTAAGGGGAAGATGGTTGAGCGAAGGTCACTATGAAAACATGAGGGCTTACATTTCCAATAAATCTTCAGATAAGGATATTGATGAAAGTTCAGACACTTACGATACTATTGAATGGTTAGTGAACAATGTGGACAACAACAACGGAAAAGTAGGTATTTGGGGTATTTCATATCCTGGATTTTATGCTACCTATGCTACTGTAGATGCACATCCAGCATTAAAAGCAGCCTCACCGCAGGCAAGTATTGGGGATTTCTTTTTTGATGATTTTCATCATAACGGAGCATATCTGTTGAGCTACTTTAGGGTCACTTCATTATTTGGGACACCACGTCCCGATGGTGACAAACCTATCGATAAAGTATGGTACAACTTACCGGATTTACAGACGGAAGACCAATATCAGTTTTTTTTGGAAAGAGGCCCTTTAAAAAACCTTGACTCCTTTTTCGAATATGAAACCGTTGATAATCCTAGAATGGCAATGGATGGTAAAACAGATGATTTTTTCTGGAATGAACTAAAAGAACACCCAAATTACGATGAACTTTGGCAAAGTAGAGGATTGATACAACATTTAAAAAATGTAAAATCCCATGTGGCGACAATGATAGTTGGTGGCTGGTTCGATGCTGAAGACTTATACGGTCCTTTGGAAACCTATAAAAACATTGAAAAATACAATCCAAAAAACTATAATACCATGGTTTTTGGTCCTTGGGATCATGGAAGATGGTCCAAAAGGGATGGGCGAACGGTTGTTGGCAATTATTATTTTGGTGATAACATATCAGAATTCTATCAAGAGAATATTGAAACTAAATTCTTTGAACATTTTCTAAAAGGGGATGGGGATAAAAATTCTGGTTTGCCCGAAGCCTATGTTTTTGATTCTGGAAGAAAAGAATGGAAGCAATACGATACATGGCCACCAAATGGTGTACAGAAAGAAGAAATGTTCCTATCCGAAAATCAAGAGTTGACCAATGGACCAAAAGAGATTCATGGAATACAATTTATAAGTGACATTAAAAAGCCCGTGCCCTATTCGGAAGATGTAAAATCCGTAATAACCCCACGTAAATATATGACCGATGATCAGCGTTTCGCAGCTCGGCGTTCCGATGTTTTAATTTTTGAAACCGAAATAATGGAAGAGGACTTTACGCTGGCAGGGGATATTTTGGCAAAATTGAAAGTTGCAACTACGGGTACAGCAGCAGACTGGATCGTTAAGGTAATCGACGTGCATCCAGCAAAGGTCGAGACCAATGAGGAGATGCAAGACCATTTAAAGATGGACAATTACCATTTAATGGTACGTAGTGAAGTCATGCGCGGCCGTTTTCGAAATAGTTTCATAAATCCAGAACCTTTTGTTCCGAACCAAAAAACCGAGGTCAATATAAAATTGCAAGATGTTTTCCATACCATTAAGAAAGGGCATAAGTTACAGGTTCAAGTACAGAGCTCATGGTTTCCTTTGATAGACTTAAATCCGCAGACCTACGTGGAGAATATCTTTAAAGCGGATGAAGAGGACTTTAAAACCCAGACGCATACGGTATTTACAGATTCCAGCATAGAGTTTTCAGTGTTAAAATAAGCGATGTCCATTTCATGAAAATCTCAAAAAAGGCCTGGCCTACGATAAAGGTAATGGAACAGGTTTATGAGAAAAAACTTTGGGGGGAAGATGGCTCGCTTTACTATTCTGGACAGGGTTCGCATCATCCCGATTTTGTGGCACCTTACCTAAAAGCGGTCACATCATTCTTAAAATCGTTTGAGCAACCCATATCCGTTTGCGATTTAGGTTGTGGAGATTTCAATATAGGAAAGTCATTGGTCAAACACACTAAAAAATATATTGCTGTTGATGTTGTCCCAGATTTGATAACCTATAACAAAAAACAATTTAGAGATTATAATTTGGAATTCAGTTGCTTGGATATTGCTAAGGACAAACTTCCATCAGGCGATTGCGCAATTTTGCGCCAGGTACTGCAGCATTTGTCCAATACGGAGATTTCGAATATAGTGGATAAGCTGTATGGTTTTCAATATCTTTTGCTCACGGAACATGTACCTGTTGGAAGCTTCATTCCCAACAAAGAACTGGTTTCGGGCCAAGGAATTCGCTTAAAAAAACAAAGTGGGGTAGTATTAACGGCAGCTCCATTTCATTTAAAATTGAAAGAAGAAAAAAAGTTGTTATCCCTAGATGTGTTGGATTACGGAGGTGTCATTGAGACCGTACTGTATAAACTATTTTAATTGGTAAAACCTATTTTCACGAAAACAAATTCTACACTGTAGGTAAAAGTGCTTGAAAATATTTAAAAGAAAAAAAATGAGAATCTAATTTTCTACTGAAAATTATGTTGGATTGTTGGCGAATTTCTTTATTGGATTATAGCCAAATCTTTTGTTGAAAATTTTAGAGAAGTAGGAAGTGTGTTTAAAGCCAACTTCCAGCGCAAGTTGTTTTAGTAAGATATCAGGAGTGCTGTTAAGAATTCTTTGCGCTCTTTGCAGTCTAATTTCAGTGATAAATTCTTTTGGGGTGAGCCCTGTTTTACTTTTGATTTGTCTGTACAGGGAACTTTTTGAAATATGAAACTTTTCACATAGCAAATCTTGGTTCAATTCCTGATAATTGACATCAGAATTCAAATAGGATTCAATCTTTACATGCAAATCGTTGGGATTATTGATATTTGTGGGTAAACCACTTTTAGAATTATACGCCAATTTTTCGGAATAGTTCTGCAATAGGTTGTTGATTCGTATTAAAAGTTCTTGCTTATCAAAAGGTTTGGTGATGTAATCTTTCACACCCAGTTTCAAAATTTCCAATTTGGTTTCCATTTCCGTTTTGGCGGTTATCATAATTACAGGAATATCAATTTGTAATTCATCGAGCCTTTTTGAAAATTCCAGACCGTTCATTTTTGGCATCATATAATCGGTAATTATAAAATTCACCGTATTGTTTTTCAGTTTTTCAATGGCTTCTTGGCCATTGGAGGCTTCAATACATTCATAATTTATAAGAATGGTTTTTAGATAGTTTCTCATGTCGACATTGTCGTCTACAATCAAAAAAACAATATTACTCTGTATCGTATCCACATTTAATTTACCCAGACTTTTCGTTTTAGGTACGAATGTCTTGGCAACAAGATTGGCCTGTTCCTCTGCCATAGGTAGGCAGATAGTAAACTTGCTTCCTTCATTTTCTATACTGCTCACCGCAATCGTTCCTCCGTGTAGGTTGATGATTTCTTTTGAGAAGGAAAGTCCAATACCGCTTCCTCCAGCTTGATTAATATCGTTATTGATTTGATAAAAACGATTAAAAATATGGGGCATGTATTTTTGTGCTATTCCTATCCCTGTATCGGAAATGGTAATGTTAACATTTGATTTTTTTCTAAATACCCTTATTGCCACTTCACCATGTTCGGTATATTTAAGTGAATTGTTCAAAATATTGTTAATTGCACGTTCTATAAAGATAGGGTCAATAGTTGCAAAATAATCTTTATTGGGGCTATCCAATATAAGTGAAATGTTCTTTTGGGCAAAAATTCCTTCAAAGCTTAAGTAAATTTTTCTTAGTAAATCGGAAACATTTGAGAGCTTGGTGTTGAGCATAAAGGATGAGGAATCCATTTTGGCCAAATCCATAACAGTGTTTACGATCAATGTAATGGCATTTATCTGTTTGGTGGCATTGTTATGGATAGTCCTTAATTCCTCTTTAGATGTTTTACCGTCCATCAGGTTGTCTATTTCTCCTTTAATTAACGTTAACGGAGTTCTTATTTCGTGGGAAATATTGGTAAAAAACTGTGATTTGAATTTATCCAGCTCTTCCAGTTCCTTTGTTTTGCGCTGTAAGGCTGCTTCGTTTTTTCGGTTTAGGCTCTTAAAATAGTTTACCATCAAAAAAACGCCAAAGTATAGAAAGATCATTACAAAATTCCCAAATTCTTTTTTTACGTACCCCTCCTTTACAAACGTATTGATACCATCAAACGGAGCGGACATCATAAAGAATGCTGTAATTACAAATGTGGCGATGATTTTTTTGTTGTCAAAAAAGATTAATGATACCCCAGGGACCAGCATAAAGTAATACTCGATGTTCAAATTTGGATGTGTTTCGTTGGCATATATAAATCTTGCAAACAAAAAAGTTATGCATATGATGCTGCTTACAAAAACGATTCTGGCCGCTAGGAATTTTCCTTTATACTGCAGGAGTTGTATCGTAATGACCACAAAGAGCATAATAAACAGGTCGGAAAGGATTAGATGGAGCGGCTTTACATCAAAATTATCGTTTAGCAGTTCAATTAAGGTCCGCAAGTGCCAAATCCAGCAAAAGATGTTCAATAACCGTATGCGTTTGACTTCCGTGACAGGAGTGTCCTCATCTATTCCTATAGATATCAATTTTTGAAAAAAAGCATGCACGTCGGCACTTAATTCTTTAATCGTAAAGGACATAAAAATCGTCAGTTGAAGTTATCTAAAAGTAAAATTTAATAGCGAAACTACTTTTGAAATTGACCTGTAATTTTTCAGGTGAACGTTTTATGCTGTTTTTTGACTTGTTTGTGCTATCAAAATAATGTAATGCGATAAATGGTTGATTCGTGCCTTTCATTGACAAAATTGTGGAGTTCCCATGGGTTAGTTTTAATACAAAAGAAAATTACACCTTAACAGAACATACAGAAAATCACCAAAATGAAAATAGCCAACACCTTTATAACTACAATTTTTGCCTTTATTATACTCTTGTTTTCCTGTAGCGACGACCCAGAGAGTTCGAATGATGATTTACTGGTAGAAATAGAGTTTGCGGACCTTAACGAGAACGTTGACGAGAATATAGCCGAAGGTACCGTAATAGCCACTTTTACTGTTACGGTAGCAAATTCCAATAGTACACCAACCTTAACAATTGTTGAACAGACACCAGCAGGTGCAATACGTTTGGACGGTAACACGGTTGTTGTTGCAGATGCCAGTGCATTCGATTACGAGACCAATACCCAGATAAGTGGACAGGTAAGGGCCACGCTCAACGGGGTCAGTGAAACTGCAAATTTCACCTTTAGCATCAATGACTTGAACGAAGTGGAAATCACTTTGGCGGATATCACCGAACAGGTGAACGAAAACATTTCTGCGGGCACTGAAATTGTTTCACTCGGTGCCACGGTAATAAATTCCGATAGCGACCCCACATATACCATAGTGAGCCAAACTCCTGCCGGTGCCGTAAGTTTAAACGGGAATGTTTTAGAGGTTGCGGATGCCAATGCATTCGATTATGAGACCAATACCCAGATAACCGGACAGATTGGTGTAACGGCTGATGGCGTTAGCATAACGGTAGACTTTACCATTGCTGTTATTGATATTGATGAAACGATTACCGGTGACGATGCGGATGCATTCATAACAACGTGGAGAACTACATCGTCCAATGAAAGTATTACAATCAACACAAATGCTGATTTTAGCAACTACAATTATAGAGTGGACTGGGGCGATGGTACTGTTTCTGAAGGAATTACGGCAACTACAACACATGAGTATGCCAATTCTGGCACATATACCGTTAAAATTACCGGTGATTTCCCTGCAATACGTAACGCAGCCAATAGTGATAACGCAGCCAAACTGCAGGCTATTGAAAATTGGGGTATTATAGAATGGGAGTCCATGAGCGGTGCGTTCAATTCTTGTACAAATCTCGTTTACAATGCATCAGATACTCCTGATTTGAGCAGGGTTGAAAATATGTTGGCCATGTTTTCTGGGGCATCTTCTTTCAATGGGGATATTGGTGATTGGGACGTGAGCAATGTAACGGATATGCGATTCGTTTTCAGGAACACCGATACCTTCAATCAAGATTTGAACGATTGGGATGTCAGTAATGTTACAACAATGCAGGGTATGTTCGTAAATGCCATTTCTTTCAACCGAAGTTTAAACGATTGGGATGTAACGAACGTAACCACAATGAACGGCATGTTTTGGGGTGCAACTTCATTTAACGGAAACATTGGGAACTGGGATTTGACCAATGGACCGGATTTAACACTAATGTTTCATGACGCTACATCTTTTAACAACGGCAGCATAAATAATTGGAACGTATCTAATATAACCCTGATGGAAAAAATGTTCTGGGGCGCCACTGCTTTCAACCAAAACTTGAACGGTTGGAACGTGGGTAATGTGACCAACATGAAGGACATGTTTTGGGAAGCTACTTCTTTTAATGGGGATATAAGCGGTTGGAATCTCGATAGTTTAATAAATATGGAGGGTATGTTTGATTCGGCTACAACATTTAATGTTGATATCAGTGTTTGGGACGTTAGTAATGTTGTTGTGATGACAAGAACGTTTTCAGGAGCATCCTCTTTTAACCAAAACCTCAGTGGCTGGGCGACGGATATGGTTACTTTTTGTACCGATTTTGCTACAGGTTCGGCCCTAACAAACGTGAATCTGCCAACTCAAGGTTGTTTTGCGCCATGATTATTAGCAAATTTTGGCCATGACATGAACTTATTTATTGTATCAATACGGTCCCATTGCATTTCAAACATAAACTACCTATAAAAATGGAGGCCATAGTAATACACATTTTCATTCCCCTGGCAGATTTATGTGAGCATATTACAAGTTCATTTAAAGTATCATATTTTATTTTGATAGTGAAGCCTGTATCAAATTATTTCGAATAATGTCATACATAAGTTATTTTGAATTACTGGTTAGATGAAATATCCCATCAAATTACTGGGAATTTGTAAAATTTTATATAATCATTAGGATTTTAGAAAAATCTGATGTTATATTTGCCCATAAGTTCAAACACATATTGAATAGTTATCAAGAAAGGTGGAGGGAATAGACCCTGTGAAGCCTTAGCAACCCTTAATTCTAATATTGAGAAGGTGCTAAATTCTACCCGTCCCAAATTTGTTTTGGGATCTTTTGATTTTTTCGAAAGTGTATGGGAAGGATAACAGTCATCGATTTATATCGATTTCATTTTCTTATAACTTTTTGATTTTACCTAACTGCATATTGGGCAGCAAGGGTTTGACTTTTTAATTTTTTTGTGTCCTGAGAGTAATCTAAGGGCTTAACTATTAAAAACAAAATCATGAGTGATCAAAAATTTTCAACAAATGCATTGCACGCAGGTCATGACGTATCTGCAAATGGAGGAACACGAGCAGTTCCAATTTATCAAAGTACGGCCTATGTTTTTAACAATTCCGACCATGCCGCAAATCTCTTTAACCTCTCTGAACCAGGGTATATTTATACTCGTTTGAACAACCCCACCACCGATGTGCTGGAACAGCGTTTGGCTACTTTGGAAGGGGGTATTGCTGCCGTGGCAACTGCGTCTGGAACGGCTGCTATTTCTACAGCTTTATTGGTTTTGCTGAGAACGGGAGACCATATTGTAGCATCTAGCAGTCTATATGGCGGAACTTATAATTTACTGGCGAATACGTTGCCCAGATTAGGGATAACAACAACCTTCGTTGATCCCGAAGAACCTTCTGGTTTTGGGAAGGCAGTACAAGAAAATACAAGGGCCATTTTTGTGGAATCTTTAGGCAATCCAAAACTGGATGTGTTGGATTTGAAAGCAATTTCATCCGAAGCAAAAAATGCTAAAATCCCTTTTATAGTAGACAATACCGTAGCAACTCCGGCACTATTAAATCCCATTGAGCACGGAGCCAATATTGTTATTCATTCACTGACAAAATATATCAACGGAAACGGAACATCATTGGGAGGAGTAATCATTGATGCTGGCACCTTTGACTATGGAAATGGAAAGTTCCCAGAATTTACCGAACCTTCGCCTGGTTATCACGGATTGGTATACCACGAGGTGTTAGGCCCCGCAGCCTTTATAGCCAAGGTCAGGATAGAAGGTCTTAGGGATTTTGGTGGAGCGGCTAGTCCTTACAATGCTTGGCAAATTATCCAAGGGTTGGAAACCTTATCCATCCGTATGAAACAACATAGTGAAAATGCACTGGCATTGGCCGAATGGTTGGAAAACAGAAACGAAGTGGCATGGGTAAATTATCCAGGGTTAAAGTCAAGTAGATACCATGCACAAGCAGAGGCCTATTTGCCAAAAGGCCAAAGCGGAATTGTCACCTTTGGTGTCAAAGGTGGATTTGAATCCGCTAAAAAGATAGCTGATGAAACCAAGATTTTCTCTTTGTTGGCAAACATAGGCGATACAAAGTCATTAATTATTCATCCCGCAAGTACAACGCACCAACAGTTGGATGATGCCGCTCAAGAATCAACGGGAGTTACAAAGGATTTGATTCGTTTGTCCGTAGGTCTAGAAGATATTGAAGATTTAAAAGCTGATTTGGAAAGTGCATTTGCAACTATAGATAAATCGGTTTTGGCGTAAACGAAGTATAATAGGTTTCCTCTCCTTCGGGAGAGGATTAAGGTGAGGGGTAATTTAGTCTCCTTATCCCGACCTTCTTTTCAGGAAGAAGGAGCTATTCAATAATAAATGCTCCAACACATCAACATACCAAATTTCACAACCCTATCGGGGAATACCCAAGACTTACAATTATCTTATCAATTGTTCGGACAGGAATTACATATTGCACCTATCGTATTGGTAAACCATGCCCTAACGGGAAATTCAAACGTAACTGGAGATGGTGGATGGTGGACCGATATTGTTGGCGATAACAAATGTATCGACACTAAAAAGTACACCATTTTAGCATTCAATGTTCCTGGAAACGGCTATGACGGTTTTGTAATCGATAATTATAAGGATTTTGTGGCGGGTGATATTGCAAACATTTTTCTCGATGGGCTAGAAGAACTAAAGGTAGAGAAACTATTTGCTATCATCGGCGGTTCTTTGGGCGGTGGTATTGCTTGGGAAATGGTAGCCTTTAATCCTAAAATCACCCAACATTTAATTCCGGTGGCTTCAGATTGGAAATCAACGGATTGGTTGATTGCCAATTGTCAGATTCAAGAGCAATTTTTGGTAAATTCCAAACAACCCGTGCACGATGCGCGTATGCACGCCATGCTATGCTATCGTACCCCTGAATCCTTCAAGGCTAGATTTAAGCGAAGCACCAATGAAGAACTGCAGGTTTTTAATGTAGAAAGCTGGCTGATGCACCACGGGGAAAAGCTCCAAGAACGTTTTCAGCTCTCTGCGTATAAGTTGATGAATCAGTTGTTAAAGACAATCGACATCACAAGAAATGGCGGGGATGCTTTTGATCTGATTCAGAAAAGCGATACCAAGATTCATATCATCGGAGTTAATTCGGATTTGTTTTTTACCGCAGAAGAAAACAAGGAAACATTTCGAAATTTGGCACAGGCAAATGCTAACGTCACTTACGGAGAAGTACAATCGCTTCACGGTCACGATGCCTTTTTGATTGAATTTCAACAATTGGAAAATCTGCTCACACCAATTTTTCAAAAAAATGGAAAAAAAGAGCGTATAAAGATTTTAAAGTTTGGCGGAAAATCCCTGGCGAACGGGGAAGGATTGCAAAATGTGTTAGAGATTATTGCTACAAGAGCCAAAGCAGGAGAAAATTTTGGGGTAGTACTGTCGGCAAGAGGTAAGGCAACGGATCAATTGGAAGCTATGCTTGATTTAGCTGCTAAAGGGAAGGATTTCAGTGAAGAACTTCAAACTTTTTCTGACTATCAGAGTGGAGCTTTATCAAAAATTGAGCTTAAAGAAGAATTGAATCACATTGCAAAACTGTTAAAAGGAGTTTCACTTACAGGAGATTATAGTCTAAAAACGAAGGATGAATTGTTGTCCTTCGGCGAATTGATTTCGGGAAAAGTAATTACCTCGATATTGTCGGAATCTGGAGTTAAAGCACAGCTTGTCGATTCCAGAAAGCTGATAAAAACAGATGATACATTTAACGATGCAGAGGTAGATGAACCTATTTCCAAAGAAAATGTTATTCGATATTTTCAAGCATTGGATGCTGATATTATACCTATAATCACTGGATTCATAGCTTCCAACAAAGAAGGTGAAACTACCACGTTGGGTAGAAATGGAAGCAATTATTCTGCAGCTTTGCTGGCAAATTTTCTGGATGCCCAAGAGCTTGTCAACTATACCCATGTAGACGGCATTTTTACAGCGAATCCCGATTTGGTACCTGAAGCTAGGTTGATACGTTCCATTTCTTATGCCGAAGCAAATGAACTTGCAAATTTTGGTGCTACCATTCTCCATGCCAAGACAATAATCCCCTTATTGGAGAAAAACATTCCGTTACGTATTCTGAACACGTTCAATAAAAATAATAAAGGTACACTCATTGGCGCCGAAACAGAAAATGGAGGCATAAAATCCTTATCGGTTCTGGAGCATGTGGCATTAATAAATCTGGAGGGAAGAGGACTTTTGGGCAAAGTTGGGGTAGATGCCAGAATCTTTACGGTTCTTGGCCTCAACAACATTAACGTAGGAATCATTTCCCAAGGTTCTTCAGAAAGAGGCATAGGTCTTGTCGTGGATTCCAAACAAGCTCAAAAAGCGAAAAGAGTATTGGATATAGAATTTAAGACCGACTATTCCAACAAAGATGTAAATCAAATTACTGTGCTGGATGATGTAGCCGTAATCTCTATCGTGGGAATGGATTTAAGTGCTTTTCACAAACCTTTCAACGCCTTGGCAAAAAATCAGGTTGTTCCTTTGCTTTTCAACAATACGGTTTCAGGGAAAAATGTGAGTTTGGTAGTCAACAGCGCTGATTTGCACAAAGCCGTTAATGTGGTCCATGGGCAGATTTTTGGAATCTCTAAAAAAGTAAACCTGGCTATTTTTGGTCATGGAAATGTTGGTGGTACATTGATAGACCAGATACTAAGTTCACAAAAAAGTATCGAAAAACGAAAAGGAATCGATTTAAGGATTTTCGCAGTATCCAACTCTAGAAAGACCTTACTTGATGTTGAAGGTGTAAATGATACTTGGCGAGACGATTTGGAGAACGCAACAGGCCTACATCGAACCAAATCCATTATTGAATTTGCCAAAAAGCACCATCTTGAAAACCTGATTGCCATAGACAATACAGCGAGCGAGTCCTTTGTATCCAATTATGAAGACCTTATAGCCAATGGGTTCGATTTGGTCTCTTCCAATAAAATTGCCAATACACTGGGGTTTGATTATTACAGGACGATACGCGGCCATCTTGAAAAAAATCAAAAACAATATTTGTACGAGACCAATGTTGGAGCGGGCCTGCCACTCATAGATACTATAAAGCTCCTGCATCTTTCAGGGGAGAACATTACCCGTATTAAAGGAGTCTTTTCTGGTTCGTTGAGCTATATCTTCAATACATTTTCGGAGAATAGAATACCATTTTCCGAGATTGTAAAAACAGCTATGGAGAAAGGGTATACCGAACCTGATCCCCGTGAAGATCTTTCAGGAAACGATGTGGGAAGAAAATTGTTGATTTTGGCCCGTGAATTGGATTTGGAAAATGAGTTTTCAGATATTCAAATAGAAAATTTGATTCCCGATACCTTACAAAATGTAGGTTTTGAAAACTTTATGGAAAGTATTGCATCAATGGACAGCGGTTTTTCAAAAATAAAAAATAACCAACAGCAAGGGCATGTACTTCGATATGTAGGAGATTTACACGGGGATTTGCAACAAGAAAAAGGTATTTTGGACGTAAAATTGATTTCAGTTCCTAAATCCAGTACGCTGGGTCAGGTAAATGGTTCAGATTCGATTATTGAAATTTATACAGAATCCTATGGTGAGCATCCTTTAGTGATTCAAGGGGCAGGAGCAGGTGCCGCCGTTACAGCAAGAGGTGTTTTTGGAGATGTTTTAAGGATTGCGGAAAAGATGTGATTTTTAAGTTTAGTAGTTAGTAGTCGGTGGTCTGACATCTAATTTGATAGAGGTCTCATCCATGATTGCAAAATATTTAAATGATGTTGACATAGTATGATAAAGAAAAATAAGAAGTTTGAAACGGAAGCCATACGTACACAATTGGAGCGTACCCAATTCTTGGAACACTCTACGCCAATGTACCTGACCTCCAGTTTTGTTTTTGAGGATGCAGAGGATATGAGGGCTTCGTTCGCCGAAGAGAAAGAACGGAATATTTATTCTCGGTACTCCAATCCAAACTCATCAGAATTTATTGAGAAGGTATGCAAAATGGAAAGAGCCGAAGCAGGTTTTGCCTTCGCTTCTGGAATGGCTGCCGTTTTTTCAACATTTGCCGCCCTTTTGGAAAGTGGTGACCACATCATATCTGCAAAGAGCATCTTTGGTTCAACGCATACATTGTTCACACAGTTTTTTCCAAAATGGAACATCAAAACAAGTTATTTTGATAGCAATGCTTTGGAAGAAATAGAAAACTTGATAACTGCCAAAACAAAGGTTATTTATGCCGAGTCACCAACCAACCCTGGGGTTGATATTTTAGACCTTGAGGTGCTGGGGAAAATTGCCGGAAAAAATGGATTAATACTCATCATTGATAATTGTTTCGCTTCGCCCTATTTGCAACAACCCATCAAGTTTGGGGCAGATTTGGTCATTCACTCTGGAACAAAGTTGATGGACGGTCAGGGGCGTGTTCTTGCTGGAATTACTGTTGGGAATACTGAACTTATTGATAAGATTTATCGTTTTTCTAGAATAACGGGCCCTGCGCTTTCACCTTTTAATGCATGGGTATTGTCCAAAAGTCTGGAGACGTTGGCACTTAGAGTTGATAGACATTGCTCAAATGCTTTACAGCTGGCCGAGTTTTTGGAAGAGCATCCAAAAGTGGCTTGGGTCAAATACCCTTTTTTAAAATCACACCCTAAATATGAAATTGCCAAAAAACAAATGAAAGCGGGCGGATGTGTAGTGGCATTTGAAGTTGATGGAGGGTTGGAAGCTGGCAAAAAATTCTTTGACTCCATAAAATTATTATCCCTTTCGGCAAATTTGGGAGATTCAAGAAGTATTGTAACCCATCCAGCATCTACTACGCATAGCAAGCTAAATGCTCAAGAAAGAGAGTCGGTTGGAATTTCAGATGGAATGGTTCGTGTTTCGGTGGGATTGGAACATATAGACGACATCATAGAGGATATAGAACAGGCATTGGGATAATCAATCAACTACTTCATAGGCTGTTGGGAAGGCAATTGTTAATTTTCGCTATATTCGTGAGATGCTCTCCAAGAAAACTAAATATGGTCTAAAGGCACTGACGTATCTGGCGTCAGTTGAAAGTACCAAACCTGTCCAAATTGCAGAAATTGCAAAGCATGAAAACATTTCACAAAAATTTCTGGAAACTATTCTGCTCACTCTTAGAAGAAACGGTTTTTTAGGCTCCAAAAAAGGAAAAGGAGGGGGATACTATTTAATAAAAGAACCAAAGGATATTCTTATGACATCCGTAATGCGCGTATTGGAAGGTCCAATTGCCATGGTGCCGTGCGTTAGTCTAAACTTTTATGAAAAGTGCGATGATTGCCCTGACGAAAACACATGCTCCGTTCATAAATTAATGCTTCAGGTTAGGGACAGTGCTTTAGATGTCTATAGAAACAACACCTTGGCAGACATCATTTCTTAACTAAAAAATCTTCGGTTTAAATCATTCTCATTTGAAAAATTCTTAGAATTTAGTATGATTCGTTTATAATCTACAAAAACTATAGGGTAATAGTAATTTTATGGCTGATTTAACGATTTACTTTAATAAATAATTCTATTTTTGATTTATCCTACTAAATCTATAGGTTAATAAATATTATGATAACCGATCAGTTAATATTGAAAAACAGCAGCAATAAAAATACGTATGCTGAAGATAAAAAATCCGAGAAACCCATTCGGAGTATAGCTAAGGCCATAAGCTGGAGAATAATCGGGACTATGGATACCCTTATAATATCCTATCTGTTGACCGGAAAGGTTTCATTGGCGGCATCCATTGCATCGATAGATTTTATTACCAAGATGATACTGTATTTTTTTCACGAACGGGTTTGGAACAAAATTAACTGGGGAAAATAGAAAGATATGGTATTCGCACAAGAACAGATAGATAAACTCAACGTTCAATTTAAGGGTATTTCAGCAGAAGAAATTATTTCTTGGGCTGTCCAGAATGCCGAACGCCCTGTAGTGACAACCAATTTCCGCCCTTATGAAGTAGCCATACTAAATGCAGTGGCCGAGGTAAGGCAAGATATTCCAGTTATCTGGTGCGATACGGGTTACAATACGCCGAACACGTATAAGCACGCCGGAGAATTGATTAAAAGGTTACGTTTAAATATTGATCTATACGTGCCAAAACAAACATCAGCATATCGTGATTCGGTAATGGGAATTCCACAAATAGATGACCCAAAGCATGAAATTTTTACAGAACAAGTAAAATTGGAACCATTTAGTAGAGCTATGAAAGTACATAAACCGGATGTTTGGTTTACCAACCTTCGAAAAGGGCAAACTACCCTGCGTGATTCCCTTGATATTCTTAGTTTGAGCAAAGATGGCGTTTTAAAAGTGAGTCCATTTTACTATTGGAGCGATACGGAATTGGATACCTATCTCACGGAAAATAATTTACCTAACGAACACAACTATTTTGATCCGACCAAAGTGTTGGAGAACAGGGAATGTGGTTTACACACTTAAGAAAGATTTTAGAAGCTGGATAAAGAAAAAATATGAACATCTACACTACAGATTTAAGCTTAGCACCTGAACTTGATTCTTTGAAAGATACCTCAAACGTAAATGCTTTGGAAAATGAAGCCATTTATATTCTAAGGGAAGTAGCGGCACAATTTGAAAAACCGGTATTGTTATTTTCAGGCGGTAAAGATTCCATCACCTTGGTACGCTTGGCACAAAAGGCATTTTGGCCCGCAAAGATCCCTTTTCCGTTAATGCACATTGATACGGGGCATAACTTTTCCGAGACCATCGAATTCAGGGATAGGTTGGTGGAAGAATTGGGTGTGGAGCTTATCATTAGAAAAGTTCAGGATTCTATTAATCAAGGAAAGGTAAAAGAAGAATCGGGAAGATATGCCAGTCGTAATTCATTACAGACCACGACTCTTTTGGATGCGATTGAAGAATTCAAGTTCGATGCCTGTGTTGGCGGTGCTCGCAGGGATGAGGAAAAGGCAAGGGCGAAAGAACGGATATTTTCAGTTCGTGACGATTTTGGTCAATGGGACGAGCGTAACCAACGCCCGGAATTATTCGATATGTTGAACGGTCAAATTGAATTGGGTCAAAATGTACGTGTGTTCCCAATTTCAAACTGGACCGAGTTGGATGTTTGGTCTTACATTCAAGAAGAACATATTGAAATCCCATCCATATATTTTGCCCACAGACGAAAAACTTTCTTAAGGGACGGCATGATTTGGTCTGCGGATGATAATATCGTTTTTCGAGAAGAAAATGAAGCGGTGGAAGAGCGTATGGTACGTTTTCGTACAGTAGGCGACATGTCCTGTACCGCCGCTGTTTTATCCGATGCCATAAGCATTGATAAAGTAGTTTCCGAAATCAGGGATTCGTCCATTTCGGAACGTGGCGCACGAATAGATGACAAACGTTCAGAAGCCGCAATGGAAAAAAGAAAACAACAAGGATATTTTTAAAAATAGTGGATAGTTTATTGTTCATGGTCGATGCGAAATAGCGAACAAATAACAACAAAAAAATATGGAAGTACTGAAAATAGCAACAGCAGGAAGCGTAGACGATGGTAAGAGCACCCTCATAGGAAGAATGCTGTACGATACAAGATCACTCACTTCGGACAAACTAGAGGCCATTGAAAAAACAAGTAAACAAAAAGGGTATGACTATCTGGATTTTTCTTTGGCAACTGATGGTCTCGTGGCCGAACGGGAGCAGGGGATCACGATAGACGTTGCGCATATTTATTTCTCTACGGAAAAAAAGAGTTACATCATAGCTGATACTCCTGGGCATGTGGAATATACCAGAAATATGGTTACGGGAGCATCAACTTCACAGGCTGCAATTATTTTGATCGATGCCAGAAAAGGAGTGATAGAACAAACAAATCGTCACTTTTTCATCAATAATTTATTACGTATCAAAGATGTGGTAGTTGCTATAAATAAAATGGACTTGGTGGATTATTCCGAAGAACGGTACAATGAAATCAAAGCTGATTTTCAGGGATTGATGGCGAAGCGTGATTATCAAGAGCAACGCATAACTTTTATTCCAGTAAGTGCCTTAAAAGGCGATAACGTTGTAAATAAGTCAGAAAACACGCCTTGGTATAATGGAGATACGTTATTGGGTCATTTAGAGGAATTGGATATGGCAGCAGTCTCAAACGTTGGTACGCCACGTTTCCCGGTACAATATGTTGTACGTCCAAAAACGGAAGAGCATCACGATTTTAGGGGTTTTGCCGGTAAGGTCTATGGTGGTGAATTAAGTGTTGGTGATGAGGTTGTTGCCCTACCATCACAAACAAGGTCCAGAATCAAGGAAATTTACTTTTATGATAAAAAATACGAAACAGCTTCTCGAAGGTCCTCGGTTACGATAACCTTGGAAGATGAAATCAACCTGAGTAGGGGAGATATGCTAGTGAGAGCAAATGATTTACCAACGATAGAAAAACAGTTTACAGCAACTATTTCTTGGATGGATTCCAAACAATTAACGGCAGGAAATAAATATGTGGTACAGCACGGAGTCAACAAAGTATTGGCGAAAGTAGAAACAGTGCACCATAAGATTGCGCCAGACTATTCGGGCTTGGACACAGAAGCCAATACCTTGGGAATGAATGATATTGCACAAGTAAGCTTTAGGCTGAACAAACCCATCTTTTACGATAAGTTTAAAGAACACAGAACCAACGGCTCCTTCATTTTGATAGATACACAAACAAACAATACAGTAGGCGCAGGATTTATCAGTTCTTAGTTGAAATGTTTTTGAAAAATTAAAACCGAGGATTCATTACTAAGATTGTATGTATTTAAATAAGGAAATAATAATTTTTGTTTACAATAATCTATAAAATCTATAGGATAAATATAAAAAAGCCTAGTGTCTATTATTCAGATTCTAGCATCTTGTAAAATGCAGAGTTTTAGAACAGAAATCGAAAACCCAGTAGTTCAAAAGGACATCTTGGAACTGGAACAAAAAATCCACGAGTTCCATAATGGGAAGTTGGACGAGGAAAAATTTAGAAGTTTACGTTTGGCTCGTGGGGTTTATGGTCAGCGACAACAAGGCGTGCAAATGATTCGTATAAAACTGCCGTACGGGAAAGTCACTTCAAAACAATTACATCGTATAGCTGATGTTTCTGATGAGTATTCTACGGGTAGATTGCACATCACCACGCGTCAAGATTTACAGATTCATTATGTGGATTTAAATCGCACACCACAACTTTGGGCGGAACTGGAGAAAGATAATGTGACTTTGCGAGAGGCATGTGGGAACACGGTTCGTAACGTGACCGCAAGTGAGACAGCGGGTATCGATATTAATGAACCTTTTGATGTTTCACCGTATGCAGATACACTTTTTAAATACTTTTTGAGAAATCCTATCAGTCAAGAAATGGGAAGAAAATTTAAGGTTTCCTTCTCTGCCAGTGATGCAGATACTGGATTGTCCTACATGCACGATTTAGGTTTTATCGCCAAGCTCCAAGATAATAAACGAGGATTTAAAGTAATGTTGGGGGGTGGATTAGGCTCACAACCACGTCATGCCGATGTCTTATTTGAATTTCTTCCTACAGATAAGATTATTCCTTTGATGGATGGCGTTGTCCGTGTGTTCGATAGATACGGAGAGCGAAAAAGCAGGGCAAAGGCCCGTATGAAATTCTTGATCAAAGATGTTGGACTGGAAGGATTTAAAGCCTTGTTGGAGGAAGAGCAAGAAGCCGTTCCATATAAAACCTATCCCATTGATGTAGCAAGTTATCCAAAGGTGAAAATAGTTAAGGTAGAAGCACCCAAAGTTTCGATAGCCAATACAAAAGATTTTGAAACATGGAAGTCGACCAATATTGTTCCGCAAAAACAAAAAGGCTATGTTGCTATCGGCATCAAGGTATTATTGGGGGATTTTTACACTGATAAGGCCCGATTACTGGCAGATTTAGTACAGAACTATGCTGCTGGTGAATTACGATTGAGCTTGCGCCAGAACATATTGATTCCTTTTGTAAAGAAAGAGTTGGTTCCCTTTTTCTATTCTGAATTGGCAAAATTGGGTTTTGTTGAAGCAGGATATAACAAAGCGTTGGATATAACAGCTTGCCCCGGTACAGATACATGTAATTTGGGTATTGCGAGCAGCACGGGTATTGCCCAAGAATTGGAACGAATTATAAAAGCAGAATATCCACACTACATCAGTAACCCAGACGTGCTAATCAAGATCAGTGGATGTATGAACGCTTGCGGACAGCATAACATGGCTAACATAGGTTTCCAAGGGATGTCCGTAAGAACAAAGGATAAATTGGTGGCACCCGCATTACAGGTATTGTTAGGTGGCGGAAATACGGGTAATGGTAAAGGTCGCTTTGCGGATAAAGTTGTAAAAGTACCTAGTAAAAGAGGCCCTGAAGCATTACGTTTGATTTTAAACGATTACGATACCAACGGAAAAGAACTATCATTTGCCGATTATTACCAAGAAAAAGGGCAAATGTATTTCTATGATTTCTTAAAGCACTTAACGGATGTAGATAACCTGACACAAGAAGATTTTATCGACTGGGGGAATACAGAGCGCTACAAAAAAGAGATTGGCATCGGTGAATGTGCCGGTGTGGTAATCGATTTGATTGCTACACTATTATTTGAAAGTCAGGAAAAAATAAAGAACGCTGAAGAAGCTTTTGGAGAAGAAAAATGGGCAGCGAGTATTTACTATGCGTATTCTTCCATGGTGAACACGGCAAAAGCCATGTTGACTGCCGAGAAAACCAAGGTGAATACACACCATAGTATCATCGAAGACTTTGATCAAATATTTGTTCAACCAGGTAGGATCGAACTTGAAAATGATTTTAAAGAAACCGTGCTTCAAATTAAGGAAAATGAGCCTACCAAAAAGTTTGCAAAAAGGTATTTGAACAACGCAGAGGTCTTTTTATCAAAAGTGGAAAAATTGCGCAAAAAAGAATTGGTCGAAGCATAAAATGGAACAGAAAAATAATCATACGAATAAGCGTTCTACCTTTTCAAAAAATATAAAAGGAACAGGATTTGGTCGATATCCTGTGGGTGAGCATAGCAAGGATTTGGTGAGCGGTTCTGGCAGGGATTTGATGGGTGAGCGTAGTTGGGATTTGATGGGTGAGCTTGGCCAGAATTTGGTGGGTGAGCGTAGTCGAACCCCCAAATTGACCGTAATTGGCGCAGGCCCCGGAGATGTAGAACTGATCACATTAAAAGCCATCAAAGCATTGCAATCGGCAAATGTGGTTTTATATGATGCCTTGGTAAACGATGAACTTTTGAAATATGCTCCCTATGCCGAAAAGATATTCGTAGGAAAAAGAAAAGGGTGCTACACCTATCAACAAGAGCAAATAAACGATTTGATCGTAAGCCGAGCTAAAAGTCATGGACATGTGGTGCGCCTTAAAGGAGGTGACCCATTTGTATTTGGTCGGGGAGCGGAGGAAATGGAAGTGGCTGCAGCAGAAGGTATCAATGTCGCAATGGTTCCAGGAATATCATCATGCTTATCCGTACCCGCGTCACAAAATATACCCGTAACCAAAAGAGGAGCTTCGCAGAGTTTTTGGGTGATTACAGGTACGACCAAAGAGCATAGATTATCCATTGATGTTGCACTAGCTGCAAAAAGTAGCGCGACAGTAATCATTCTTATGGGCATGTCCAAATTGGGACAAATTGTGGGCTTGTTTAAAAAAGAGAGAAAAGAAACTTTACCGATAGCCATCATTCAAAACGGTACTTGCGAAAATGAAAAAATAGGTATTGCTACTATTGAAACTATTGAAGAAGAAGTTGCAAGACAAAAATTATCCAATCCAGCAATCATTATTATTGGTGAAGTTGTAAATAATAGGCAACAATTACTGAATCTGCAACGTAAAAATAATTTTGTCGAATTAAAAGAAAATATATCAGTGTAATGGAAAGAAATAATCTATACCCTGTATTCCTCAAAACAGCAAACCTTCACATATTGATTGTAGGCGGCGGCAATGTGGCCGAAGAAAAATTGACGTTCTTGACAAAATCCAGTCCAGATGCAAAGGTGACCATGGTTTCTCCCATGTTCAGGAAAGCAACAGTGGCATTGGCCAACAACTTCAATGTTGAAATGATAGAGGATGGTTATGATGAAAGCTATTTGGAAGGAAAACACATGGTCATAGCAACGACCGATGCTCCCGAAGTCAATGTTAAGGTGTATGAAGACTGTAGAAAATTGAACAAGTTGGTAAACGTAGCCGATAATCCTCCGTATTGTGATTTCTATATGGGCGGAATCGTGACCAAGGGTAATGTCAAAATAGCGATCAGCACTAATGGTAAATCTCCCACTACGGCCAAACGCTTACGCCAGTTTTTTGAAGATGTGATTCCAGAGGACATCAATAAAATGGTTCAAAACCTGAACGGTTATAGAAAAACAATAAAGGGGGATTTTGAGGAAAAAGTGGATAAAATGAATGAAATTACCAGTCCCTTAGTTTCAAATTCCGCCACAGCTCAAAGAAAATTAGGATATGCTTGGTTGGTTAAAGCAAAAAGAGCGTTGCGAATAGCTAGCATCTTTTGATCATTCTATGGACAATGAACAAGGAAAAAGGGTAGAAGGGTATAAGAACAAAATTTGAGCTAAACCCTTTAATAAATTAAGTATAGGCTTTGTCCAAGCAAACCAAAAACATTAGTTCTAACCACTAACCACTAACCACTAACCACTAACCACTAACCACTAACCACTAACCACTAACCACTAACCACTAACCACTAACCACTAACCATTCAATACTTAATACTAATGATACAAACAGACATATTGATCATAGGCGCGGGGCCAACAGGATTGTTCACCGTTTTTGAAGCGGGATTATTAAAGCTGAAAACGCACATTATTGATGCGCTACCACAACCGGGTGGACAATGCTCCGAGATTTATCCAAAAAAACCCATATATGATATTCCTGCATTTCCAGAAATTTTAGCAGGCGATTTGGTAAATAATTTAATGGAACAGATCAAACCGTTCCAGCCTGGCTTTACCTTGGGCGAAAGAGCGGAAACATTGGAGAAACTGGGAGACGGGTCTTTTGTGGTAACTACAAATAAAGGTACAAAGCATACCGCTCCCGTTGTTGTAATTGCTGGCGGACTTGGGTCTTTTGAACCACGAAAACCACCAATTGCCAATATTGCAGACTACGAAGGTCATGGGGTTGCGTATATTATAAAAGATCCCGAAGTATATCGAAATAAAAAAGTAGTTATCGCTGGTGGTGGCGACTCTGCCCTGGACTGGGCAATTTATCTTGCAGATGTAGCCGCTGAAGTTTCTTTGGTTCACCGTAGAAATGAATTCCGTGGCGCACTCGATTCTGTTGAAAAAGCATCAGAGTTGGCAAAATTGGGTAAAATAAAATTGTTTACCGAAGCTCAAATAACGGAATTACATGGTACCGACGCATTAAATGGCGTAGTCGTAAAACATAATGATAATAAGAAGGAAGATACCTATCTAGAAGTGGATAATTTTATTCCGTTGTTCGGACTTTCACCAAAATTGGGGCCAATTGGCAATTGGGGTTTAGAGATAGAAAAGAATGCCATAAAGGTGAACAATGCCAAAGATTATCAAACAAATATTCCAGGAGTTTTTGCTATCGGTGACGTCAATACGTACGAAGGAAAATTAAAATTGATACTGTCCGGTTTCCATGAAGCTGCGGTAATGTGCCAGTATGCCTATCAAATCATCAACCCAAACAAACGTTTTGTAATGAAATATACAACGGTGGGCGGCGTGGAAGGATTCGATGGAAGCAAGAAAGAGGCTAAAAAAGAAGTAATTCAGAGTATAGCCTAAAATTTTGTTCTTAATTTATTTAGCTAAAGCCCTCAGGTGCATGCATGAGGGTTTTTAAGGTTCAAAACAAAGAAACCATGGGCATAATTTGGTTTTCATCAAGCTGCGCCGTTACTTTGTATCCAGTTCATTAAAATTCTGAAGTTATCAAGAAAGGTTGAGGGAATAGACCCTTTGATGCCTTAGCAACCCTTAGCGTATTCTGGTGCCTATCAGAATCTAAGAAGGTGCTAAATTCTACTTTGTGCTGAATCCAGTTCGGTATCATGGCAGATAACAATGAGAAAATAAATCTTATTTTTTTTTTCCTTACTTGATTAATTAGCGCATTACCACGCTTGCGTGGTCGGGCTTTCAGCAGTCGCTTTTTATGGTCGCGGACCATAAAAGAGCTTCAACAGTGCTTCAATCCCTAATGCAGACTTATGAATTTCTTGAAACCGTTAGATGGAGAATTTAAAAATGGCAAAAATAAAAGACATATTAAAAGAGCGAATTTTGGTACTGGACGGGGCCATGGGCACTATGCTGCAGCGCTATAAATTTACCGAAGAAGATTTTAGGGGAGAACGGTTCAAGGATTGGGAACATCCTTTACAGGGAAATAATGATTTATTGTCCCTGACCCAGCCCAAAGCCATTGCCGAAGTACATCGAAAATATTTTGAAGCTGGCGCGGATATCGTGGAGACCAATACCTTTTCCGGGACCACCATTGCCATGGCCGATTATTACATGGAAGAGTTCGTTTATGATTTAAATTATGAATCTGCAAAAATTGCACGTCAAGTAGCTGACGAATTCACTGTAAAAGAACCCAACAAGCCCCGTTTTGTAGCAGGGAGTATCGGTCCAACAAACAAAACGGCGAGTATGTCACCGGATGTCAACGACCCAGGATTTCGGGCAGTCTCTTTTGAGGAATTGCGCATTGCCTATAAGCAACAAGTAGAAGGTTTGTTGGATGGCGGTGCGGATATTTTATTGGTGGAAACAATTTTCGATACACTCAATGCCAAAGCCGCTTTATTTGCCATTGAAGAGGTGAAAGAAGAACGAGGTATCGACGTTCCGATTATGATCAGTGGTACCATTACCGATGCTTCGGGAAGGACTCTGTCCGGCCAAACTGCCGAAGCATTTCTGATATCCGTTTCCCACATTCCAATGCTATCTGTAGGGTTTAATTGCGCATTGGGAGCAAGTCAACTAGTACCTCATTTAGAAGTGCTGTCCGCTAAAACAGATTATGCGGTCTCCGCACATCCAAATGCGGGACTGCCCAATGCCTTTGGGGAATACGATGAAACCCCAGAGCAAATGGCCAAACAAATTAAAGAATACGTAGAAAAAGGATTGGTGAATATCGTTGGCGGCTGCTGTGGCACGACGCCGGAACATATTGCCGCAATTGCGCAAGTTGTAAAAGATTATGACCCGAGAGAGTTGATAATTTTTAGTTGATGGTTGTTAGTTGATGGTTTTTAAAAGTCATTAGATTATTATGAAGGTTTATGCGGAATTAGACATTTGGAAGGAATCTCGAAAATTGGTAAGTACAATCTATACTACTACCAACGAATTTTCAAAAGAAGAAACTTATGGATTAACCGGTCAAATGAGGCGCTGTGCTATTTCTGTTCCTTCAAACATCGCAGAAGGGTACGGAAGAAGAACCGCTCCAGATACTATTCAATTTTTACACATAGCTCGTGGTTCTCTATACGAGCTGGAAACACAATTATATTTAGCTCTCGATTTTAATTACATCAGCAAACCCAAGTTTAATAAAATAATTGGAGACATTGTCAGCTGCAAAAGATTGATGAATGGATTTATCAAATATTTTAAAAAGTGAGTGATTATGGGGAGATTATCAACAACCAGCAACCATCAACCATCAACTAAATATCTCAAACTCTCGGGTCTTGAACCTCTGGTCATAACTCCGGAAAGCAATTTTATAAATGTAGGGGAACGTACCAATGTAGCCGGTTCAAAAAAATTTCTTCGTTTGATTAAAGAAGAAAAATTTGACGAGGCTCTAGATATTGCCAGAAATCAAGTTGAGGGTGGTGCCCAGATCATCGATATTAATATGGATGATGGTTTGATCGATGGCAAAGAAGCCATGGTCAAGTTTTTGAATTTGGTAATTGCCGAACCTGATATCGCCAGGGTTCCTATTATGATAGATAGTTCCAAATGGGAGATTATCGAAGCTGGATTACAGGTGGTACAAGGTAAATGTGTGGTGAATTCCATCAGTCTTAAAGAAGGGGAAAAAGAATTCATCCATCACGCAAAACTGATTAAGCGCTACGGTGCTGCGGTAATCGTAATGGCCTTTGATGAGGTGGGTCAAGCTGATAACTATGAAAGACGTATTGAAATCTCCAAAAGGTCGTATAATATTCTGGTGAACAAAGTTGGGTTTGCACCAGAGGATATTATTTTCGACCTGAATATTTTTCCTGTTGCTACGGGAATGGACGAGCACAAACGAAATGCCATTGATTTTATTGAGGCTACACGTTGGGTACGTAAAAATCTTCCACATTGTAGCGTGAGTGGAGGGGTCAGTAATGTTTCGTTCTCCTTTAGGGGAAACAATCCGGTACGTGAGGCAATGCATTCCGTGTTTTTGTACCATGCCATTAAAGCGGGAATGAATATGGGAATCGTCAACCCGACCATGTTGGAAGTATATGATGATATTCCAAAGGATTTGCTGGAACATGTCGAAGATGTAATCTTAAACCGTAGGAATGATGCTACGGAAAGATTGCTCGATTTTGCAGAATCGGTCGTAGGGAAGGCAAAAGAAAGTAAGGTCGATTTGTCTTGGCGCGAAGAACCCTTGCAGAACAGGATTACACGTGCCTTGGTAAAAGGTATAGATCAATATATTGAAGAGGATGTAGAGCTGGCACGTCAAAGCGTTTCCAAACCCATTGAAGTTATTGAAGGCCATTTGATGACTGGAATGAATGTAGTCGGTGACCTCTTTGGTAGTGGAAAAATGTTCCTTCCCCAAGTAGTAAAGTCTGCACGGGTAATGAAAAAGGCAGTAGCATATTTACTTCCCTATATAGAAGAAGAGAAGGAAAAATCAGCCCCCCAACCCCCAAAGGGGGAGCAGTATTGGAAAACGGCAAATCCTGTGCTATATGGCTTGTTGAAGGAGCATGCCAAAAGAATGCGAAATCATCCCACAGAAGCCGAGAAACTACTTTGGAATGCCTTGGGTGGAAAAAATCTTAATGGATTCAAGTTTAGAAGGCAACACATTATTGGAGAATTTATTACTGATTTTATCTGTCTTAAACAAAACTTGATTGTTGAAGTGGACGGTTTGCACCATCAACTGCCAGAAAACAAAAAATCCGATTCGGAACGTACAGCTTGGCTTGAAAAAGAAGGTTACCGAGTCGTTCGCTTCACAAATGAAGAGGTTTTGGGAAACCTTGAATGTGTCTTGGAGCAAATACACGAGCAGTTAATGGCTCCCCCTTTGGGGGATGGGGGGCGTGGTGCCGGTAAAATCCTTATGGCTACCGTTAAAGGTGATGTCCATGATATTGGAAAGAACATTGTGAGCGTTGTTTTGGCCTGTAATAATTATGAAATTGTTGATTTAGGGGTTATGGTTCCCCCTGAAAAAATCATCAACGCTGCAATAGAGCATAGTGTGGATGTTATAGGTTTAAGCGGATTGATAACTCCTTCGCTGGACGAAATGGTTTTTTTGGCCAAGGAAATGGAACGTCAGAACTTTAAAGTACCGCTATTAATTGGGGGAGCCACGACGAGCAAGGCACATACAGCTGTCAAAATTGACCCTCAATACAGCAATACTGTAGTTCATGTGAACGATGCTTCCAGAGCGGTAACCGTTGTTGGTGATTTGCTTCAAAAAGAAACATCCGATGGTTATAAAAGCGATATCAAACTAGATTACGAAGAATTTCGTGATAAGTTTTTAAGTCGAACCAAGAAAAAAGAATATAAAACAATCGAAGCTGCAAGGGCAAATAAATTTCAAATCGATTGGAGCAGCGCCGAAATCGTAAAACCTAATACATTGGGCATTCAAATTATTGATGATTTGGATTTGGAAAAACTTATTGATTATATCGATTGGACGCCATTCTTTAGGAGCTGGGATCTGCACGGTAAGTACCCCAATATCCTTACGGACAATGTTGTAGGAGAGCAAGCAACGGAATTATTCAAAGATGCCCAAGAAATGCTTCAAAAAGTTGTTTTGGAAAAAAAATTAAAGGCAAAGGGTATTTTCGGATTATTTCCAGCAAATACCGTGAACCACGATGATATTCAAGTGTACTCCTCCCCTTCTGGGGGAGGCAGGGAAGGGGTATTCAGAACCCTTCGTCAACAATTAAAGAAAAGGGAGGGAGTGCCCGATTATGCGTTAGCTGACTTTATCGCTCCAAAAGAAAGTGGCAAACAAGATTATATAGGTTGTTTTTGTGTAAGCACTGGTTTTGGCACAGCGGAATTGGCAGCGGACCATGAAAAGAAATTGGACGATTATAGCTCTATCATGATTAAGGCACTTGCAGACCGTTTGGCAGAGGCTTTTGCGGAATATTTGCATAAAGAAGTCCGTACAAAACATTGGGGCTATGCGGTTGATGAAACGTTGTCCAATAAAGATTTAATAGAGGAAAAATACAGAGGTATTCGGCCTGCCCCAGGTTATCCTGCTTGTCCAGACCATTTGGAGAAATTGACCATTTGGAATTTATTAAATGTAAAGGAAAATATTGGTGTAGAACTAACGGAAAGTTTGGCCATGTGGCCTGCTGCAAGTGTTAGTGGTTACTATTTTGGCAATCCAGAGGCTAAGTATTTCGGACTGGGAAAGATAAAACAGGACCAAGTTGCAGATTTTGCAACGCGCAAAGGAATTAAAATCGAGAAAGCCCAAAAATGGCTCGCTCCAAATTTGGTTGATGAATAAAACAGTTTATGGTTCATAGTTGTCAAATCAATAAAAAACAGCGAACAACCAGCAACGAACAAAAAAAATGAAAGTAACAGACCACATAAAAAAAGCAAAAGGTGAAACCCTATTCAGCTTTGAGATAATTCCACCGGTAAAGGGAAAAAGTATCAAGGAACTCTATGACAATATTGACCCCCTCATGGAATTTAACCCACCATTTATTGATGTAACCACTTCGCGCGAAGAATTTGTGTATATCGAAAAGGGTAATCTATTGGATAAGAAATTGACCAGAATGCGCCCAGGGACTTTGGGTATCTGTGCTTCTATAAAACACAAATACAATGTTGACGCCATTCCGCACGTACTTTGCGGAGGTTTTACCAAGGAAGAAACCGAATATCTGTTAGTTGATTGCCATTATTTGGGGATAGACAACGTTATGGCACTTAGAGGTGATGCCATGAAAGAAGAAAAGTATTTTGAACCAACCAATGGGGGACATCAATACGCATCCCAATTGGTAAAACAGATTCAAGAGTTAAATTGTGGTAATTATTTGCATGAGGTAATCGAAACGGATAACTGTTCC
This sequence comes from Flagellimonas maritima, assembly GCF_003269425.1. NCBI lineage: Bacteria > Pseudomonadati > Bacteroidota > Flavobacteriia > Flavobacteriales > Flavobacteriaceae > Flagellimonas > Flagellimonas maritima. The sequence continues at coordinate 2,511,362 of NZ_CP030104.1, forward strand.
GATTTTTGTATCGGTGTTGCTGGTTACCCTGAGAAGCATATGGAAGCCCCTTCTCTAAAATCAGATTTAAAACGACTAAAAGAAAAGGTGGATAGAGGAGCAGATTATGTAGTGACACAAATGTTCTTTGACAATCAGAAATATTTTGAGTTTTTGGAAGAGGCGAGAAAAATGGGTATTGATGTACCTATCATTCCAGGTATAAAACCAATAGCTGTAAAAAAACATCTACAATTACTGCCCCAAGTTTTCCGTGTTGATATCCCTGAAGATTTGATAGAAGCCGTTGAGAAATGCAAAACAAATAAGGAAGTGCGTCAAGTGGGGGTGGAGTGGTGCATACACCAATCAAAAGAACTTAAAGAAGCAGGAGTTTCTGTATTGCACTATTATTCTATGGGAAAATCAGATAATATTAAAGCAATTGCAAAAGAAGTGTTTTAGTTTGGTTAGTGGTTAGTGGTTAGTGGTTAGTGGTTAGTGGTTAGTGGTTAGCAACCATTGTTCACTGTTCATTGTCCATTGTTCAAATTTATCCCTCATCTATCACCCGTCACCACTCACCTGTTGCCTGTCATTTATCATCCGTCATCCACCATTTATCATAAAGAACTATGCTACAACATTTTTTCATGTGAATTTGATTTAAATCATTAACAATAAATTTTATTTATCCTTCTCATTCCCAACTTCGTAATTCATACTTACCTTTGCGCCCAATGAAGCGCCTACTTTATTTTCTTTTAATAGTCTGCTGTAGCTATGGATTTTCCCAAGAGGAAAAAAAATCAAAAAAATTTGTATTGGATGCGAGTCAATTTTATGGTTCAATTCTATTGCATAATCCAGATATTTCACATCTTATAACCAACCACCCAGGTGGAGTTATTTTGGGCTTCAATAGAAAAAGATATGGAAACGAGGAATGGGAATCATTATACGGATATCCGGACACAGGTTTTTCGTTTGTTTATCAAAACACCAATAATTCGACCTTGGGCGACCTCTTTGGTTTATATACCCATTATAATTTTTATTTTTTCAAGCGCAATGTACAATTCCGTATTGGACAGGGTTTGGCTTACAGTACCAACCCTTACGACAAGAACAGGAATTTTAGGAACAATGCCTACGGGTCGCATATTTTGTCATCCACCATGGTTATGCTCAACTATCACAAAGAAAATCTTATAGCTGGGCTAGGTTTTAAAGCAGGTATTTCTTTGTTGCATTATTCCAATGCTAATTTTAAAGCTCCAAATACATCCACAAATACTATGGCCTTCAATTTTGGGTTGACCTATGATTTGGATTCTGAAACATCCCATGACTTCATTGAGCTTGAAAATGTTGAAAAAGTATCTGAACCCATAAGATATAATTTTGCATTAAGGGCTGGGGCCAATGAAAGCGACATTATTAATTCTGGACGCTACGGATTTTGGATTCTCTCCGCATACGCAGATAAAAGGTTGGGGAGAAAAAGTGCCCTTCAATTGGGTGCAGATGTGTTTTTCTCAAATTTCTTAAAAGAACTGATACGATTTCAATCTATCTCATTTCCAGAGCTAAACGTAGCACCTGATATGGATTATAGAAGGGTTGGATTATTCGTTGGGCATGAACTTTTTGTGAATCAATTGAGTGTTGTGGCACAATTGGGGTATTATGTTTATTACCCTTTTGATTTTGAGGGCAGGGTCTATAATCGTATTGGGCTCAAACGTTATTTTGGAGAAAAAATGTTCGGAGCGATCACACTAAAATCGCATGGGGCAAAAGCGGAAACCGTTGAATTTGGAATAGGAATCAGACTTTAAAAGATACATGTTAGAAGTTAGTTTTTTAAATAGAAGAAGCAAGGTCTTTATAACTAAACTCAAGGAATTTCTTTGGTTTGGTCTATTTTCCCTATTACTGTCCTGCAATGGAGAAAACACACCTGACTGTTTTCAAAATGCTGGCAATTTGGTTCGTGAGAGCGTCGAAGTTTCAGAATTTGATGCGATTACCGTTTTTGAGAACATCAATCTTGTCATACAACAAGGTGAGGAACAATCGGTAGAAATTGAAACAGGGGAGTATTTAAGAAATGACGTTTCTGCAACGGTAACAGATGGACGTCTGATGTTGCGCAATGAAAATAGCTGTAACTTTTTTAGGGATTATGCCTTAACAACAATATATGTGACCGCTCCAAATATAGTGCAAATACGTAGTAGTACAGGCTTGCTGATTTCCAGCATCGGTATGTTGAATTACCCAAGCCTTTCTTTGGTTTCGGAAAGTTTTACCGAACCAGAAGCGCAGACCACAGATGGAACATTTGATTTAAATGTGAATTCTGAAAACGTTCAAATAACAACCAATGGTATAGCCTATTTTAAACTGAGAGGAACCACTATTGATTTTGGTATAACTATTGCCGCGGGAGATTCCAGAATAGAAGCTGAGAATTTGATTGCCCAAAATGTAGATATTAACCATCGTGGGTCAAATGATGTTTTTGTCAATCCACAATTGCGAATAAGTGGTGTAATTAGGGGAGTAGGAGACGTTATCAGTAGCAACCGCCCACCTGAAGTTGAAGTTGAAGAACTTTTTAATGGAAGATTGATTTTTGAAGATTGATATGTCAGCAAAGCGAAGCAACTTCGTAACTTAAATAAAAAAGAGTTTTCTTGGGATTTACCTAACTATTCTTGTGACATGAATCTGTTCTCATACCTCAAAAGTCTATTTTCATCATCATCAGGGATTAAATCTTTTGAAACACTCAATGGTTTAGATCTGACGGATGCCATATTGCACAATTTAGTTGTTGAAAACAGAATTCCAGGAGTTTCCATTACTATTTTAAGAAAGGGCAAGTTGATTTACGAAAGGGGATACGGCTATGCTGATTTAGACAAAAAAGTAAAAATAAGTCCCCAAAAAACATTATTTCGTATCGCCAGTATTTCAAAATGTATAACAGGTCTTGCATTGGCAAAGATGGTTGAGGAAGAAATAGTGGAATTGGATGCATCTTTTTATAGGTATGTTCCCTACTATCCAAAGAAGAAATATGATTTCACCTTAAGGCAGCTGGCAAGTCATACAGCAGGTATTCGTGGTTACATGGGAAAAGAATTTGCCTTGAATATGCCTTATTCCATTAAAGATAGTATCGAAATATTCAAAGACGACCCATTGGTTTTTAAACCGGGAAAGGGCTATCTCTACAACAGTTTTGATTTTGTTCTGTTATCACTTGCTATGCAAGAGGCCTGTGGCATTCCATTTGAAAAGTATGTAGCTGAAAAAATTCTGGAACCTTTGGGAATGTCGAATACGATGCCCGAAGGGGTTACCGAACATAGCCGAAGTAATCAGAAAAAGGTAGTTGAGCAAAGTCTAACCTATACCAAAACTAAAATGGGCTTCAAAAAAGCAGTTCCGGTAAATAATTACTACAAACTTGCAGGTGGAGGTTATTTATCAACGAGCAACGATATTGCTAAGTTGGGAAAGGCTATTTTAGATAAGGAACTGGTAGCTCCAGAGATTTTAAAAGAAATATTGACTTCTCAAACTGTGAATGGAAGCTTAACCTATTACGGATTGGGATTTCAGGTGAGCCAAGATGATCAGGGCAGAAATTATGTGGGCCATGTGGGGAACAGTGTTGGTGCTTATTCAAATTTTTTTGTGTATCCAAAAGAACAGGTCGTGATTTCGGTCTTGATAAATTGTACAAATCCTCAAATTCAAAATGATTTAAATAGGGCATACAACGAACAGATGTTTTAACTTTAATAAAAAAGGATTTTTTGACAACCGTAAAGAAAAGAACCAGGGTACATTTGAACTTAACATGTACATAATGAAAAAATTAATTTTATTCTTGCTTTATGCTCAATCAGCTTATTTATATCAAATGTCAATGCCCAAGAGCTAACTTCGTTTCAAGGTTTCTGAGCACAAGAGTATTGCCAAGATGATGGGAAATTGTCCAAAAGCGAATTCAAAAGTCTGCTTTATACGAATAATGAGGCAACGGCCTATTGGAAAAAATCAGAAATAAATGCTGCTGTAGGTTACTTGGCCTTTATTGGTCAAAATAGGTTTTACGGTTTGGACAGCTTCAGAATTGGCAGAAGATGATGGTGACGCATTAGTACCGGCGTTGGGCACAATAGGTTTCGGGTTGATTGGAAGTTTCTTCTTGTATCAATCAAATAAAAATTCAAAAAAAGCAATTTTGACTTATAATGAGCATCTTGATTATAAAACTTCTTTTAGGCTTGTTCCTATGGGCAATAGAAATGGCCTTGGTGTAGCTTTAAAATTTTAAATACTCCATATCTCAAGAAGGTAAAGATTTCACATTTCTTTATTCCAATCGGGATTGGTTCATTATAATTTTACGAGACTTTGGTCATTTGCGAACTTTCTGCAAAGTGCTAAAGTCTCTTTTACATCATCAATAGTAGTTCTCGGATTTATGAGGCACATACGCAAAACCACTTGTCCATGCAATAATGTCGTTACCAAGAGTGCTTTTCTTGAAGTGACCACTTTTTCTGAAATGTATTGATTCATGGCATCAAGCTGTTTTTCGGTACAATTTTTTCCAATAGGATTGTACCTAAAGTTAATTATTGCCAATGTAGCAGGAAAAATAACTTCCCATGTTTTGCTTGCCCTAAGGATTTTTTCTACTTTTTCGGCCAAATCAATATTATAGGTTATCGCATTCCTGAACTCTTGAAGGCCAAAGGTCTTTATGGACATGTAAAACTTTAACGCCCTGAATCTTCTAGTCAGTTGAATGCCGTGGTCGTAAAAATTAATTTCAGATGTATTCCCTTCGATATCCCTAAGGTATTCAGGTTTTTCCGTGAAGGTATGACTTAAGTGTTTGTGGTTCCTGACTAAAAGGCAGCCCATTTCATAAGGCTGAAAAAACCATTTATGGGGATCTACCGTTAAAGAATCCGCTTTTTCAATGCCCTTCATCATTTGTTTGCCCTTTTTAGATAATATGGCCGCAGCACCATATGCACCATCAATATGAAACCAGATGTCTTCTTTTTTACAGATTTTTGCCAACTCGGAGAGTTGGTCAACGGTACCTGTATTAGTAGTTCCGGAAGTGGCTATCAAACAAAAAGGAAGAAGACCTTTTAACCTATCTTTTGCGATGCAATTTTTGAGTTTATTGATGGAAAACTTAAACTCAATATCTGTAGGGATGATACGAATTTGTTCTTTCTTAAATCCAAGCACCCTAATCGCTTTAATATTGGATGAATGTGCCTGATCGGATAGGTAGATTATAGCTTTGGAAAAATCCTCGCCACATTTAATTCTTCGTGCTGTTGTCAATGCCGTTAAGTTTGCCATTGAACCGCCGCTGGTAAAAATACCACCACCCTTTTTCTGTGGAAAGCCAAACATTTTTAAGAGCCACTGTATGGTTATGATTTCCAATTCTGCCGCGGCCGGTGATGCGACCCATCCTCCTGAGAATATATTGTATCCCGTTGCAAGCGAATCAGCCATAACACTCACAAAATTACTTGGACCTGGAACAAACGAGTATGATTTGGGGTGCGAAAGATTCGTACTCTTTGTCATTACGTTTTCAAGAACAAAATTTAGTACATCGATTGGCGCCGAACCTTCTTCTGGAGCTTCTTCCAGAAATAGGGAATCCATTTCTTCCCTAGAACCCATGGCTACGGGCAATTCACTATCCTGTGTTTGAAAATGTGCTACAATGGCATTTATTACTTGATGACCATACGTTTTCATCTCTTCTTCCGATAATTCCAAACTAGCGAGGTTCTTTTTCATATATCATGTTAAAATGGAAACGCAAAAATACCGATTTGAATACTGGAATAACATGATGCTTGAGGTAAAATAATGGTAGAAAAAATAGTACTGCAGATGACAATGGAAAACGACAGTCACAGTTGCTTCAATACGTTAAATACAGTAAATTTAGCTCTAAAGCCATTATGATGTACAGAAACTTTTTAATTATAGCTTTGGTCATTACTGTTTTAAGGGTTTCTGCCCAAGATGCGGTTTCGGGTTTTGTCAATCTAGAAAACCCTGAAGAATGGGAAACCGATATACACCTAAGTAAATTATCAATCGACCATTTAAAAAGCGATGCCGAAGGAAAACCTGTGGCCATAGCAAAGATCAAAAAAGATGGCTCATTTTCCTTTAATAAAAAATATATCTCGGACTCGGACCAATTGTACCGATTGTCCATCAATCGTATTAAAAAAATGATAAATGATACGGTGAAAGCAGAAGTTGATTTTATTCATTCCAATAAAGGGTTTATCCAATTTAAGAGAGGTAAAGAATTATTTGCCGATATTGAAACAACCAACGAAGCGCAACAAGAATGGCAAAAATTCAATGAGTTTGAGGCAAATCTGTCCGGGCACTATCGATCTGCAAAAGAAAAGATAGCCTCACGCAAAGGTTTTGTCAAGGACTCACTTCAAATCTTAATGGTAAAGCTCATAGGTATCAAACAGTTGGAAAGCCAGCAATTGTTGGACAAAGATATTGCCCAAAATGAAATGTATTATCTAAACCTGCTTTCAGAATTGCGAAAAAGCGATTTGAACCCGACTACATATATCTTTTTGGAAAAAAAGTTGGCCTACCTCACAAATGTTTCTTTGGAAAAAGAACTGCAACAAAGTAGGTGGATGAATCTTGGACTGTTCATAATCGTACTTGTTTTGGGCTACATTACCTTAAAAGTGAAAAGAAAAAAGCAAGCTATCGTTATCCCTGACTTGAGTAAACAGGAAACGACCATTCAAAACCTCATTCTTCAAGGAAAAAGTAATAAAGAGATTGCCAATGAACTTTTTATCAGTCTAAGCACGGTAAAGACCCATATTACCAATATTTACAATAAACTGAACGTGGCCAATAGACGGGAGTTATTGCAAAAGAGTACGGGTACTAGTACCTAAATCAGACCTGTTTTTCTTCATTCCCATGATACCCAGGTATTACTTTGTTTCAAAATTCAGACATTTTGAGGCATTTGTATTTTCTTATTTTTTGTTTTTCGATTTCCGCTGTTTTTGGTCAAGATCAATTTTCGTTATGGGGTAACGTAGTTGACGAGCATGGAAACAATGTTGCGGTCGGAGATGTGCTCCTCTATGATGAAAGCCAAGAAAACCTGATCAAGTACACACAATTGTACGATGGTGGGTTCACTTTCAATGCCGTTGTCGGAAACAGCTATTATTTAAGAATATCCGTTTTAGGCTTTGAAGATTATGAAACGCCCTTTCTTCTCGATAAAAATATTGAACTGGAAATTACTTTAACGGAAAGTGCCGAACAATTGGGGGAAGTTGAGGTCGTAGCTGCCAAAAATCCAATTACCAATAAGAACGGCAATCTGAAAATCGATGTTCAAAATCCGGTATTCTCATCGATACCCGACCCGTTGGACGTATTGGCCAAATTGCCCAACGTTCAGATTGCGGCAGACAGGGAATCCATTTCAATTATTGGGAAGGGAAATCCATTGATTTATATGGGGGGTCAACGCATTACTTTTGAAGAATTGACCGCGCTTTCGGTGGATGCCATTGAAAGTATTGAGTTGATTGCAAATCCATCGGCAAAATATGAAGCGGAAGGAAGGGCGGTACTGATGGTTACCAGAAAGAGAAATTCAAGTAAAGGTGTAAGAATGAACGTTAGCGAGACGGCTTCGTTTCGACGGAACTTCAACAATTATATAAACTCAAATGGGAGTTATTCCAATGGAAACTGGACGATTCAGGGGAATTTTGCTTACAATGATCTGGGACAATGGGAAAGCCATACGTTTGCATTTGATATACCCGAAGAAAACATTTTTTCCGATTATCTGGTACTGATAGATTTAAACAAGCGTAAGGAAATAAATGGTGGCTTGGGATTTTTCTATCCCTTAAAAAAAGACGACTATTTTTCATTCAATACAACCTTCAGAAGGCAAACGAACGATGCCCCAATAGAAACGGAAACTTTTGTTCGAAGTGAAGCTGGGGAAGACAATATTGTCTCGGATTCTGAAAATGATAACATCAAAGACTATTTCAGCAGTAATTTTAACTACAATAAAAAAGTAGCCAAAAATCTCAATCTTTTTACAGGGCTTCAATACTCTTTTTATAAACAAACTTTGGATACCGAAATCTCAAACAATTTTAACGGTGATGGGTTTAGTTTGGATGAAGATAGGGGACAGGAATATAAAATTAATTCTTTGGCATTTCGGGTAGATTTGGAACATATTATTTCCGATAATTTAAACTGGGAACTTGGTGCGAATTTTAACGAGGCGAGAGCAGGTGCTTTTACCGAAATACAGGAGATATCCAATAACTCCGCAACTATTTTTGATTTTGATTATGAGGAGCGATTGCATTCGGGATATACCACATTGTCAGGAAACATAAAAAAGGGAATAGATTATGAATTGGGATTACGGGTCGAGTACAATAAGGTTAGGAGCGAACTTAAAGATCAAGCTTTACCTCTTGTTGACCGAGAAAACACCAACCTATTTCCAAAAGCAAGTTTGAACCTGCAACTCGATAGTACTAAAACCGTATCGGTAAATTTTGCACGTAGCATTTCACGTCCAAGTTTCAGGGGAATAAGTACCATTAGAACATTCATAAATCCTTTTTTAGAAGCCGTAAACGATGTCAATTTATTGCCAACATTGACCAATGAAGTATCTGCCAATTTTCAGTGGAAAAATAAATCCATCAATGCCTTGTATTACCGAAATACAAATACTACGAATTTTACCATTCAGTATGATGATACGCTTGAAAGGGCTATCTTATCCACGATTAATTTTGAAAGGGAATCTGGGTTTTTGGTACAATTAACATTGCCTTATTCCCATAAAAAATGGACCTCTACGAATACCATCAGTCTTACGTATAACAAGATCGAAGATAGCATAGCTACTATTGGCAGTACAAGTCCGTATCTGTACGCATATTCCAACCAACAGTTCAAAATAAAAAAAGATATTTCAATAGCCTTTGGCGGATGGTTGCTAACAAAAAGGCAAGAAGGTATTTTTCAGCGTAACGGCTTGTTGGTATTGGATGCGACGATTACAAAAACCTTTTTTGAAAAATTACAGTGCGCTATTCGATTGAACGATATTACACAGGCAATGAATTTTGAAGAACGCTATTCCGTAAACGGTGTGGAGGCGGCAGGGGTCTATTTTGTAGATGCGCAGGAGGTCGCGTTTTCGGTAAAATACGATTTTGGAAACACCAAAAAAACCAAATTTAAAAACAAGGACGTAGATGAAAATTTGGGAAGAATAAAATAGCACAGGCTAGCTTGTCAATTCGGTAAAAAGACTTTCTAGATTTTTGTTTTTTCTACTTAACTGCAATGTTTTTAGCTCATTGTCATGGGCAAAATCAAAAACTGCCGGTCGCATATCTTTTATAGTATTGAACGTAACCTCATAAACAAAGCCTCCTACATTCTTAACATGGGTAACATTTGGCAGCTTGTTCAGCAACATTTCTTCGACCCTGTAATCAAACTCGACCTCGATGATCTGTTCCTCGACTTCACGTAGCTCGTCCATTTTTTTGTCAGCGACGATTTCTCCTTTATTGATGATGATAACCCTATCGCAAACCGCTTCGACCTCTTTCATGATGTGGGTGGAAAGTAATATAGTTTTTTCTTTTCCAATTTCCTTGATGAGTTTTCTAATTTCGATCAATTGGTTGGGATCAAGCCCTGTTGTGGGTTCGTCCAAAATAAGTACATCTGGGTCGTGCAATAATGCGGCTGCCAAACCAACACGTTGTCGGTATCCTTTGGATAACTGCCCTATTTTTTTATGTGCTTCAACAGTAAGTCCAGTTTGTTCGATTATAATATCGATCCGTTCTTTGGCAACTTGGTATACATCTGCGTTAAAAGCGAGATATTCCTTCACGTACATATCAAGATAAAGGGGATTGTGTTCTGGTAAGTAGCCAATACTTTTTTGTACGCGCTGTTCAGATGTTAAAACATTGTGTCCATTGACCTCAGCTTCGCCAGAGTTAGCTTTATAATATGTAGTCAAAATGCGCATCATGGTAGATTTTCCAGCACCATTAGGACCCAAAAAGCCAACAATTTCTCCTTTTTGAATAGAAAAGGACACATTGTTCAATGCTTTTTGATTCCCAAAGCTTTTGGAGATGTTACTCACTGTAATGGACATTTGGTGCTGTTTTGATTTTCAAAAATACAGATTTAGATTTCTCAAAGAGTAAGTTAGCTGTAATATGAAAAGAAGAAGAATAATGAGAGTGCCAAGTCGAGGCTTAATAAATTAATATTAAATCTTGAATTCTTAAAAAAGTAGTGCTTATGCGAAACAATATGCAAAACATCTGGAGATATAGCTAAAAATCAAAAAAAAATTAAGTTTAGCTTTTGTTTTTCAATTGAATACCTATCTTAGCCCAAGATTTATTGAAAAATGACAAAAGTATATTTCTGGAACGGTTTTTATTTCTACTTCTTTTTTAAGAGAAGCAAGGGACTGTTCTGAAATATAGTAGCTATATAACAAAGGGTCCCGATGCAAATCGGGATTTTTTTTGTCCTGAACTTTCGTTTTGGACGACCTAGGAATAGTAATCGAGCGAAGTCCAAATATAGTCGAAGGGTCTTAATACAGTAAGAATGTCTTTAAAAGTAGCAATACAGGGAATAAGGGGGTCTAACCACCATCAAGTGGCAAAAGATTTTTTTGGGGATGACATTGATTTGGTGGAATGCCTTTCTTTTGATGCTATTATACAGCAATTATCCAACGGCGCTATCGATAAAGGAATAATGGCCATCGAGAATTCCATTGCCGGGTCTATAATCCCCAATTACAACTTGGTATATCATAACAATGTGCATATTATTGGCGAGCACTATTTAAATATTCACCATAACCTTATGGTGTTAAAGGGGAGTTCATTTGAGGATATTAAGGAAGTACATTCGCATCCCATGGCACTTTTGCAATGTAAGGAGTTTTTTAAAAAATATCCGGACATAAAACTGGTAGAAGATGTGGACACAGCAGAAACAGCTAAACGTATAAAAGAAGGCCAATTAACCAATATTGCTGCAATTGCTCCAAGAGTTGCTGCGGATCTATATGATTTGGATATTATTGCCGATGAGATTCAGACGATAAAAAATAATGCTACACGTTTTATCATTCTAAAAAAACAGAACAAGGTTTTACCAAAAGAAGAAATAAACAAGGCATCGCTACGATTTATAACAGATCATAAACGGGGAAGTTTGGCCACAGTTCTCAACGTTATGAGCGATTGTAACTTAAACCTGACCAAAATCCAATCCCTTCCCGTGATTGAAACGCCTTGGAAATATGCTTTTTTTGTCGATGTCACTTTTGATGAATATGATTTTTTCAAAAAAGCCAAATCCTTACTGGAAATAATGTCGGAGGATTTTAGGGTATTGGGAGAATATAAAAATGCATTGCAACAATGATTACAGCAGATAGGTTACATAGCGTCCAGGAGTACTACTTCTCAAAAAAACTAAGGGAAGTCCGTGGTTTGATCAATCAGGGAAAACCTATTATAAACATGGGTATCGGTAGTCCAGATTTGCCACCTTCAAAAGAAGCGGTAAGTACATTACAGAATGTTTTGGAAGATAACAAGGCACATCAATACCAAAGCTATCAAGGATTACCGGAACTGCGGGAAGCCATGGCCAATTTTTATGCTTCGCGTTTTAAGGTACATGTGGATGCCAACACCGAACTTTTGCCATTGATGGGTTCCAAAGAGGGAATCATGCACATCAGCTTGGCATTTTTGAATGTGGGCGATGCGGTTTTGATACCAAATCCAGGGTATCCAACCTATAGTTCTGTTACAAATTTAATCGGGGCAAAACCGATTATGTACGATTTAACGGCAGAGAACGGATGGTTACCAAATATAAAAGCTTTGGAGAAAACGGACTTGTCCAAGGTGAAGTTAATGTGGATAAGCTATCCCAATATGCCTACAGGAGCCAAAATTGATAGGGCGAAGATGGAAGAATTGGTTGCCTTTGCCGAAGCGAAGGATTTACTCATCGTCAATGACAACCCATACAGTTTTGTACTCAACGATAACCCTACCAGTATTTTACAGATAGAAGGTGCAAAGAAAGTTGCATTAGAACTGAATTCCCTTAGCAAGACCTTCAATATGGCCGGTTGGCGAGTGGGTATGGTGTTGGGAAGTTCGGAGCACATTACGGCAGTTTTAAAGGTTAAAAGTAATATGGATTCCGGTATGTTTTATGGAATTCAAAAAGGAGCGATCACTGCCCTTGAAAGTGGTGGTGATTGGTTTGAAAAATTGGACGAGGTATATAGAAAACGTAGAAAACTAATGTTTCTATTGGTCGATAAACTTGACGCTACCTACGATAAAGATGCTGCGGGCATGTTCATTTGGGCAAAATTGCCCGAGGGGTCAAAATCTTCCGAAGCATTTATAGATGAATTATTATACAGCAAAGATATTTTCATTGCTCCGGGAACTATTTTTGGCAGCAATGGAGAAGGATATATACGATTTTCACTTTGTGTGGAAGAAGAAAAAATAAAGGAAGCAATAGAAAGATTTAAGTAATTAAATGTTAGGCGCTGAGTATATAAATCATGTTTTTAATGTCGCTTTCATTATTTAAAACTGTTGATAAATGAACTTAACGATTATTGGGGTTGGATTGATTGGAGGGTCTTTTGCAAAAGACTTTAAAAAACTATATCCCGATTCAAACATAGCAGGCATTGACAAGAATGAATTGAACGGCAAAAAAGCGTTGGAGCTGGGAATTATCGATGAAATAGGCAACTATAGTACTTTGGCAACTTCAGATATTGTTTTCGTAAGTATTCCAGTAAATTCCTTGACATCAGAGTTGCCAAAAATTCTAGATGCTGTTAGTGAGGATGCAGTGGTGATGGATGCGGGCTCTACGAAAAAGCTGATTTGCAAGACCGTGGATGGGCATCCAAAGCGAAGAAACTTTTTGGCTTGTCACCCTATTGCAGGAACAGAGTTTTCAGGACCTTCTGCTGCAATAAACGGATTGTATGAGGGCAAGACCAACATAATCTGTGAGGTGGAAAAAACCGCTTTCAAGCTTCAAGAAAAAGCACTGGAAATATTTCAAAAGATGAAGATGCGTATCCGCTACATGAATCCTGATGCACATGATAAGCACATTGCTTACGTATCGCACTTATCGCACATCAGTTCATTTATGTTGGGGAAGACCGTAATCGAAAAGGAGAAGAATGAGCGCGATATTTTTGATATGGCAGGCAGTGGTTTCGAAAGTACCGTGCGTTTGGCAAAAAGCTCCCCTGATATGTGGACGCCGATTTTTGAACAGAACAAGGAAAACGTAATCGAAACCTTGGAAGAATACATTCAAAACCTGGAAACGTTCAAAAAACTTCTCATAAATAACGATTTTGAAAATGTTTATGAAGAAATGAACAACACCAATAGAATAAAACAAATACTAAAAGGAATACCGCTTACAAAGTAAAAATAGTTTTTTAACGAACAACGAACAACGAACAACGAACAACGAACAACGAACAACGAACAACGAACAACGAACAACGAACAACACCTGTGCTGAGCGCAGTCGAAGCAAACAACGAATAATATACCAAATGGAGAATTCAAAAGAAATGAGAAAATGGTTGGATGATATGGCCTTGCCACATCCATTGGTCATTGCAGGCCCCTGTAGTGCCGAGACCGAAGACCAAGTCCTGAAAATTGCACATAATCTAAAAGATACCGATGTTAATTATTACCGTGCCGGAATCTGGAAACCCAGAACACGACCAGGTAATTTTGAAGGAGTAGGGGCCATTGGATTAAAGTGGTTACAAAAGGTAAAGGACGAAACAGGTCTAAAAACTGCTACGGAAGTCGCCAATCGCGCACATGTAGATTTGGCGTTGGAACATGATGTGGATTTGTTGTGGATTGGTGCACGTTCTACGGTAAGCCCTTTTATCGTCCAAGAAATTGCAGATGCACTGGAAGGAACCGATAAGATTGTGCTTATCAAGAATCCGGTAAATCCAGATTTATCACTTTGGTTAGGGGCCGTGGAGCGATTGTATTCTGCCGATATTAAGAATTTAGGTGTAATACATAGGGGCTTTTCAACCTATGAAAAAACAAAATACCGTAATATTCCTGAATGGCAATTGGCAATTGAGCTACAGTCCAAATTTCCGGATTTGCCCATAATCAATGACCCAAGCCACATTACGGGGAAACGTGATATGATTTTTGATGTATCACAAACTGCTTTGGATTTAAATTTTGATGGACTGATGATAGAGACGCACTATGACCCGGACAACGCATGGAGCGATGCTGCCCAACAGGTGACCCCTCAAAGGTTGGTCCAGATCATGAACGACCTTCGTATTAGAAAAGAGACCGATGAAGAAGCGGAATACAATAGCAAATTGAATAACTTAAGGGCCCAAATAGATGTTATCGACAATCAGCTGATAGACACCTTGGGAAAACGCATGAAAGTCTCTGATGGTATCGGAAAGCTAAAGAAACAAAGGAATGTGGCCGTCCTGCAATCCAACAGATGGAATGCCATATTGGGCAAAATGATTCTTGAAGGGGAATCCCAAGGGTTGAGCGAGGAATTTGTTTTACGAATGTTCAAGGCGATTCACCAAGAATCGATCAACCATCAAGAAAAGATTATCAATAAGTAGGCAAACACTTATAAAATACATTCAGGGGTCATTTAGAACCAAAGGTTTATATCCATAGGTTTTAAATGACTTTTTATTGGGAAAACTGTAACAATTTTATAAACTGCTCATCTTTGTTAACAGAAAATAATACTATCATGAAAAGAATATTTACGCTTTTTGCCCTTTTTATTTCTGCAAATATGTTTTCCCAACGTATGATCGATACGGAGGTTGGGGATTTTAATGAAATCAAGGTTTTTGATTTGATCGAAGTGAATCTCATTCAATCCGATGAAAATAAAATTGTTATCAAGGGAAGGAATGTAGATGACATTAAATGGATGAACAAAAAAGGCGTGCTAAAACTAAGAATGCAACTGGATAAAAAATTCACTGGAGAGGATACGCTAATAGAAGTACACTATACCGATTTGAATATAATTGATGGTAATGAAGGTGCTAAGATTACATGCAATGAAATGGTGAAAAAGAGCAAAATTGAGTTGCGAGCCCAAGAAGGAGCCAAGATACACATTGGAATGGATGTGGATTATGCGGATATAAGAGCGGTAACCGGTGGTATCGTAGAAGCATCTGGTTTGGCAAAAAACCAAACCGTGGTGCTAAACACTGGCGGTATTTTTGAAGGTCGCGAACTCCGAACCTCAAATACGGATCTAAAGATTTCTGCAGGGGGTGAAGCCGATGTCTTTGCTTCCGAACAGATTGATATCAAAGTAAAGGCCGGTGGGGATGTACATGTATATGGCAATCCAAAAAAAGTGTACAAGAATACTTTTGTTGGCGGAAGGGTCTACATTGAAGATTAGTATTAAAAAAGGGCTACTTAATTTAAGTAGCCCTTTTTTTATTAAAAAAAGATTTTTTACTTTTTAAAGATATATCTGGTGATAAAAATACCTTGACCATCACCTTTACCACCTTCACTTTCAACAGCACTGCTTACAAAGGCTAATTCCCAGCCATTGGCTACCATATCATTGATCATTGAAGTAATCAAAGCGTCATTGGCCGCAATGTTTTGAAAACGAATTCCACCAATATTATAAAAGTTCAATAATTTGGTTTCCTCAAAGTTCTTGACACGGATATCGCTCCTACTTGATTTATTTCGGGTGTTGTCATCCTCAGTTTGTACACTAGTGTACTCTTTATAGTCTTTCTCTTCCAGCGCATTGATTATCCTTGATCTTCCTAGACCATTTGGAACAATGGATTCGACACTGGTCACGACCTTAAACTGTTGTGCGTTCATTTCAAAAGTTGCAGTCAACGCAATAACTGCGATAAATAAAATTTTTTTCATGTTGTATTTGATTAATTGGTAAATGTTAAACTGTATAACTGATATATACGTTTGAATTGAAGGATTATTGTTTCTTTGCATTTAAAATGTTAACAAAAAGTGAAGGGCATTGTTTATAAATCTACTGGAAGTTGGTATACCGTTAAGGCAGAAGATGAAAACTTTTACAAATGTCGCATAAAAGGAAAGTTCCGTATTAAGGGCATAAAAAGTACTAATCCGGTAGCAGTGGGTGACAATGTTGTATTTAAATTGGAGAATATCGGAGATGAAACCGTAGGTGTAATTTCAGAGATAGGAGACCGAAAAAATTATATTATACGCAAATCGGTCAACCTTTCAAAACAAACCCATATAATCGCTGCTAATTTAGACCATGTTTTTTTATTGGTAACCCTAAACAATCCACAAACATTTACCAGTTTTATCGACCGATTTTTAGTAACAGCAGAGGCATATGAAATTCCAGCAGTTATTTTGTTCAACAAGATGGATACCTATAACGATAACGAGATGGCCGAAGTGAATCATTTGGTAGCGTTATACAAGAGTATTGGATACCACTGTGAAGAAATTGCAGCAGAAGTAGGAACAAATGTAGAGTTTGTTAAAGAATTGATGAAAGATAAAACGAGCATGTTTTCCGGGCATTCCGGGGTAGGAAAATCTACACTAATCAATGCGATTGAACCAGGACTTGAACTAAAAACGGCTGAGATATCCGAACAGCACCTGCAGGGGCAGCATACCACCACTTTTGCAGAAATGTACGATCTTTCTTTTGGTGCCAGAATCATAGATACCCCAGGCATCAAGGGTTTTGGCATAGTAGATATGGAACAGGATGAAATTGGGGATTATTTTCCAGAGTTTTTTAAACTGAAACCACAATGCAAGTTCAATAACTGCTTGCATCTGGATGAACCAAAATGTGCCGTAAAGGACGCTTTGGAAAATGATGAAATATCTTGGAGCAGATATAGAAGTTATGTTCAGATGATGACGGGTGAAGATGAAAACTATAGAGTGGATGTTTATAAATAATCAATGAGAGCGGTAGTACAACGAGTAACCAGTGCAAGTGTTACGGTAGATGGCAAAGTGATTTCCAAAATTGAAAATGGATTACTGATTTTACTGGGAATCGAAGATGCAGATTGCAAAGACGACATTGAGTGGTTATCAAAAAAAATAGTGAATCTTCGTATTTTTAACGATGAAGCAGGAGTGATGAATCGCTCTGTTATGGATATAGAAGGGGATGTAATCGTAGTAAGTCAATTTACGCTCTATGCGGCTACAAAAAAAGGGAATCGGCCTTCCTATATCAAAGCTTCGAAACCAGAAATTGCAATACCTATTTATGAGAATTTTATAAAGCGTGTTGAGTTGGAATTGGGAAAAAAAGTGGGTACTGGAATATTTGGTGCAGATATGAAAGTCGAGCTTTTAAATGATGGACCTGTTACCATATTTATTGATACAAAGAACAAGGAATAATGCATATAGAAAACGCACAAAATGCCGTTGATGATTGGATTAAAAACCACGGAATTCGCTATTTTAACGAACTCACTAACATGGCACAGCTTACAGAGGAAGTAGGCGAAGTGGCACGGATCATTGCTAGACGGTATGGCGAACAAAGTGAGAAAGAATCCGATAAATCCAAAGACTTGGGCGAGGAACTGGCCGATGTGCTATTTGTGGTACTCTGTTTGGCAAACCAGACAGGAATAAATCTGCAAGACGCTTTTGATAGAAAATTGGACCTAAAGACAAAACGCGATCACGATAGGCACCAGAATAACGAAAAGCTTAAATGAACTATATTTGAGCTTTTGTTTTTAGATAAGCCATAAAGCCAAGAACGTTTGAAACTTCAACTTTCCTACCCATCCAAAAAAGTAATCAAGGCAGATATACAAATTACGGGCTCTAAAAGTGAGACCAACAGATCTTTGCTGTTACAAGCACTATTTCCAGACATAACTATTAAAAACCCATCCAATTCAGATGATGGTTCTGTTATGGGCAAAGGACTAAAAAAAGTTTCTGGGGAAGTAGACATCCACCATGCAGGAACAGCGATGCGTTTTTTAACCGCATATTTTGCATCACAAGAAGGAAAAGCGATAGTTTTAACAGGCTCCGAGCGAATGCAGGAAAGACCCATCAGCGTTTTGGTGGATGCATTGAACGACTTGGGTGCAGAAATAACGTACGCAAATAAAGAAGGCTATCCACCACTTAGGATCAACGGCAAAAAATTGCTCAACAAAAAAGTAGCCCTACCTGCGAACGTAAGCAGTCAATACATATCGGCACTCTTATTGATTGCACCGAGTTTGGAAAATGGATTGGAACTGGAACTTATAGGAAAAATCACTTCAGTACCCTATATAAAAATGACGTTGGCACTTTTAAACGAGATAGGAGTTATTACTTCGTTTGTGGGAAACCAAATAAAAGTTGATCCAAAGCATGAAGTTGAAAAAACGACACTGGTTGTAGAATCCGATTGGAGTTCGGCCAGTTATTTTTATAGCATAGCTGCATTAAGCGAAGTGGGTACTGAAATCAAGTTAACCTCATACAAAAAGGATTCGTTGCAAGGCGATAGTGTTTTAGCGGAGGTCTACAGAGATTTTGGTGTTGAAACTTCATTCATGGAAAATCAAATTACAATTTCCAAAACAGCCTACTGTCAGCATTCTAAAGTTGATTATGACCTTTCCAACGCACCTGATATTGCACAAACTATTTCAGTTACCTGTTTTGGCTTGGGCATTGCCTGTTATTTAACAGGTTTGCATACCCTGCCCATAAAGGAAACCGATCGTTTGGCTGCATTAAAAACAGAGCTTTCAAAATTTGGTGCAAAGGTGGAGACGGATGCGGAAAGCCTTTCACTCTTTTCTTCAAAAAATATTGCTTCAGGGGTTACCGTAGATACGTATCACGACCATAGAATGGCTATGGCATTTGCGCCTTTGGCACTAAAACAATCAATGGTTATCAACGATGCTATGGTAGTTTCAAAATCCTATCCCGACTTCTGGAAAGATCTAAAAAAACTTGGTCTTGAAATAGAAGAAATCTAATTCATATTTAATCAACAAATTACTTGACATCCCCTATGTTGAGATTGTATATTTGCCCTCTCTAAAAAAATCCAAAAAAGCACTACATGAAATTATCAAACTTCAACTTTGAGTTACCAAAAGAATTATTGGCAGAATATCCTGCAGAAAACAGGGATGAATCCAAATTAATGGTGATTCACAGGGAAACTGGAAAAATTGAACATAAGATGTTCAAGGATCTTATTGATTATTTTGATGAAGGTGATGTGATGGCACTGAACAATACCAAGGTATTTCCAGCCAGACTGTACGGGAATAAAGAAAAAACAGGCGCGCGCATCGAGGTTTTTTTATTGCGCGAGCTCAATCAAGAACAACGACTTTGGGATGTTTTGGTGGACCCTGCCAGAAAAATACGGATAGGGAACAAGCTTTATTTTGGTGACGACGAGAGTTTGGTAGCTGAGGTCATTGATAATACCACCTCTAGGGGAAGAACGCTTCGTTTTCTTTATGATGGTTCATATACCGATTTTAGGAGAAAACTTCGTGAATTGGGAGAAACGCCCCTACCTAAATATATTAAACGTGACGTAGAACCTGAAGATGAAAAAAGATACCAGACAATCTATGCAAAGCATGAGGGAGCAGTTGCAGCACCCACTGCAGGACTACATTTTTCAAAACACTTATTGAAAAGGTTGGAAATCAAAGGCGTGGATTTTGCCGAAGTTACGCTTCACGTTGGACTGGGAACTTTTAACCCTGTTGAAGTAGAAGACCTATCAAAGCACAAAATGGACAGCGAGGAGTTGGTTATTGACGAGAAAGCTACTGAAATCATTAATAATGCAAAAAAAAATAAACAACGTGTATGTGCAGTTGGCACAACGGTGATGAGAGGTTTGGAAAGTGCAGTTTCTTCAGACCACACATTAAATACATTTGAAGGATGGACCAATAAATTCATTTTTCCACCTTATGAATTTAGTATTGCTAATTGTATGATTACCAATTTCCATTTGCCAAAATCTACATTGTTGATGATGGTTTCAGCATTTGTAGGTCATGACCTTATGAAAAAAGCATACAAGCAGGCCATATTGGAGGGCTATCGTTTCTATTCTTATGGAGATGCGATGTTAGTACTCTGATTTTGTTCAAACTTATTATAAATCCTGCCTGTACAAGACAATTGGACAAGTGGGATTTTTTCTTGACTATCTTTAGCTCGTGGAAATAAAAAAGAAAGACATAAGGGCACTTACAAAAGAGCAGTTACGTGATTTTTTTGTAAGTCAGGGCGATAAGGCTTTCAGAGGCAATCAAGTTTATGAATGGCTTTGGCAGAAATCGGCACATTCTTTTGATTCCATGACCAATCTTTCCAAAGAAACACGTAGTATGTTAGAGGAAAACTTTGTAATCAACCATATCAAGGTGGACCAAATGCAGCGCAGTATTGATGGAACGATCAAGAATGCAGTAAGACTCCACGATGATTTGGTGGTGGAATCCGTTTTGATCCCTACCGCTACACGAACCACAGCATGTGTGTCAAGTCAAGTTGGTTGTAGCTTGGATTGTAGATTTTGTGCCACATCACGGTTAAAACGAATGAGGAACTTGAATCCTGATGAAATTTACGACCAAGTAGTTGCCATTGATAACGAAAGTCGATTATATTTTGATAGACCATTGAGCAATATCGTTTTCATGGGTATGGGAGAACCGTTGATGAACTACAACAATGTTCTAAAGGCCATTGAAAAAATTGTTTCTCCTGAAGGATTGGGAATGTCACCGAAGCGAATCGTGGTCTCTACGTCTGGTGTTCCTAAAATGATCAAGAAGATGGCAGACGAAAGAGTAAAGTTTGGTTTGGCGGTCTCTTTACATTCCGCTATAGATGATGTACGCACTTCTATAATGCCCTTTAATGCTACATTCCCATTAAAAGATTTGCGGGAAGCACTACAATATTGGTACAGTAAAACAAAAAACAGAATTACTTATGAGTATGTGGTCTGGAAAGGTATCAATGATACTCAAGATGCTGCGGATGCGCTGGTGAAGTTTTGTAAATTCGCGCCCAGTAAGGTCAATTTAATAGAATACAACCCCATTGATGATGGTGAATTTCAACAAGCCTCCAATATGGCAGTTGATATGTATAAAAACACTTTGGAAAAAAACGGCATTACTGTAACGGTGAGAAGATCACGAGGTAAGGACATTGATGCCGCCTGCGGCCAATTGGCAAATAAATCGTGATCGTTATAGAGTAATTTCAACGTGTTTTCTCATTCTTGAGTGGTGATCAAACTCATCTTCCATACTATATGCACCAATAAGCCATATTTTATTTCCCTTTTTTAGATTTTTATGATAATTATCAAATGCCGCAATCGGCAATGAAAATGTAACAGTCGTTGTTCCTTCACTTTCAAAACCCGAATTCTTGATGATTTGTGATTTTGAACCTAAAGAGACCACTGGTTTTGGATTTCCTGCACTTACAACATAGAAATCCCCAGTATTTACTTTAGACCCATTAACACTGCTCATGATCAAATTACTGCCAACAATATTATTCTCGGTATTAAAACCTAGTGCCACCCAACCATCATCTGGTGCAGTTGCTGTAAAAGTTATACAGTCATTTTCAAATTTCCATGAAATATCCATTTTTTCTATCTGTACTTGTTGTCCAAGTTCTTGTGAAAATGAGTAGGAACAACAGAGCAAAATGACTGCCAAGGATATTAAAAACATAAGTTTCATATACAGCGTATTTTACTTATACTAAACTATGATACCGATAATAATTTTGCTCATAACAACTCGTTAAAAGAATCGGATAAGTATCTTTGGAAATAGCATGAAAGTAGTATCACAAATTAAAGAGCCCATTGAATATGAAATGGAACTTTTTGAAGAAAAGTTTCTAAAGTCCATGTCTTCCAAAGTGGCACTTTTCAATAGGATTACGTACTACATAGTAAATAGAAAAGGAAAGCAAATGCGGCCAATGTTCGTTTTCCTTACCGCAAAATTAATCAATGGTGGCAAAGTGAACGATAGAACTTATTGTGGGGCTTCTATAATTGAGCTTATACATACAGCAAGTTTGGTACATGATGACGTAGTGGACGATAGCCATAAAAGAAGAGGTTTTTTTTCCATAAATGCCCTTTGGAAGAACAAGATTGCCGTTTTGGTAGGGGATTTTCTTTTTTCAAAAGGTGTTTTGGTGGCATTGGAAAATAAGGATTATGACCTTCTGCATATTATCTCCAATGCGGTCAGGGATATGAGCGAGGGTGAATTGCTTCAGATTGAAAAGGCACGTCTACTAGATATTACCGAAGATATCTATTACGAAATTATTCGTCAAAAAACCGCAACCTTGGTAGCAGCATGTTGCAGTATGGGTGCATGTTCTGTCAAGCCTGATTCTGAAGACGTGGAAACTTTTAGAAAATTCGGGGAATTATGTGGTATGGCATTTCAAATAAAGGATGATCTTTTTGACTATGGTGCCGAAAAAATTGGCAAACCGACTGGAATAGACATTAAGGAACAGAAAATGACCCTCCCGCTTATTTATACCTTGAACCAAAGTGATAAAGAAAAAAAGCGTTGGCTCATAAATTCTATCAAAAAACACAACAAGGATAAAAAAAGGGTAAAAGAGGTTATCGCTTACGTAAAAGAAAAAGGCGGTTTGGGCTATGCGGTAACAAAAATGCTTTCCTTTAAAGATGAAGCGCTGACATTACTGGAGAACTATCCAGACTCCGAATATAAAAGCGCTCTTACACTCATGGTGAACTACGTGGTCGAACGTAAAAAATAAATTCAGTTTATCCCTTATTCACATGCTGTCTTTTTGGTATATATTTAAATACTGAAAAAAATAGATCCCCAGACAACCTTTTTGAAATTTGCCACGTCTATATAAATAGAAAACAAACCGGGAACCACTTTTGAAAATTATCTCTTTGCATACAAATGAAAAGCTTTTAATCAAAAAAGCTATTGCTGGAAATCAGCAGGGACAAAAAGAACTGTACGAAAAGTACGCACCTAAAATGCTGGGGGTTTGCAGGCAATATGTCAAGGATATTCAATTTGCAGAAGATATAATGGTCAATGGGTTTGTAAAGGTTTTTAAAAATTTGAAGTCATTCCAATATAAGGGAAGTTTTGAAGGCTGGATAAGAAAAATTATGGTGCGGGAGAGTATATCTTACTTGCGTAAAAAACAATTTGTCGTTTACGATGATGAAGTTTATGAAACACGATTAAGAGAGATTGAAGACGTAACCTCTATTCTGGATATGGAGTATGCGCAAAAGTTGATAGACGGACTGCCCGAGGGTTATAAAATGGTTTTTCTATTGAACGCCATAGAAGGCTATAAGCACCAAGAGATTGCCAATATGTTGGGAATTTCGGAAGGCACTTCTAAGTCCCAGCTGTTTAAGGCAAGAAAGATGCTTCAAGAAAATCTAAAATTAAAGGGTATGTCGCCTAGAATTAAATCCAATGAGTAAAGAAATATAGTTATGGACAAGTTGGAAAAACATATAAAGGAAAAATTAGAAAAACGGGAAATAAAACCCTCCCGCATTGCATGGGAGAAAATTTCCGCTAAAATAGCCCTTGAGGAAAAACCCAAACGAAAACTATGGTATCCTTACGCGATTGCCGCAGGCTTTGTGAGCATTATCATGGTATCAACATTTCTCTTCAAACCAGAAAAAATCAATAAAAATACACTCAAAGTAGTAAAAGACCCCAGTTCAACAGAAATAATTGCCCCACTAGATAGAGTACGTAACAATTTTAAAAAATCAGAAACAACGGAAATCGGCATTGTAGAAATCAAGACAAAAGATACCGATTTACAAGAACCTAAAAATTCAAAAATGCTTGTGGAATCTACGCAAATAGAAGTAGTTGAGACATTTTTAGAAAAACCATTACTGGATACTTTCTCAAGGGAACCAGATAATTTGATAGCCCAGAAAGTGAATGAAGTTTTTGCTCAGGTGGAGCTTTTGGAAAAAGCGAACTCAGAAATTACCGATGCAGAAGTTGATTCTCTTTTAAAAGCGGCTCAAGACCAAATTTTAACTGAAAAATTGTTTGCCCAAAAGGGAACAGTGGATGCGATGGCCTTGTTGGCGGAAGTAGAAGATGAATTGGATGGCACGTTTAGAAATCAAATTTTTGATGCGCTAAAGGAAGGTTATCTTAAGCTGCGCACTGCGGTCGCTGACAGAAATAATTAAGTTATTCATCAATCAAGAGACCTTTTTTAGTTTTCCTCTTCCACTATTTCATGGGAGAGGAAGTTAAAAGGGTCAAAATAATCAAAGAACAATCATGAGAACTATTACATATTATCTGGCAACACTCCTTTTACTTTTCCTATCAAACCATGTTTTTGGACAGGAAGTCTATGAACAAAGAATTGAAGCACTAAAGGCACAAAAAGAAAAAATAACCAAGCAGGAAAAAGAAGCGCTCAAGTTTGAAGTAAAAGAAATCAACAAGCATATGGAACAAGGGGACTTGACTTTTGAAGAGGCTCAATTATTAAAGTCTGAGGTAGCAAAAAAAAGGGCCCGAAACATAGAGGATAGGTTGGCCATTGTAGAAAATCAGATTTCTTTATTGAAGCGGAATCAAGGAAAAATGTTGGTACTAACAGATAGTGATACTAAAACCGATGATAAAGTTAGATTTGGTATTGATATAGATGGTAAGCCTGCATTTTCCTTTCGTTCCAGAAAATGGAAAAAAGAAATTAAATATGACCGAAGGACATACTCGGATTTTGTTCTTGCCATTGGTCTCAATAATGCAATAATTGAAGGACAATCTTTAAGTGATTCTCCATATAAAATTGGCGGTAGTCGTTTTTTTGAAATGGGATGGCAATGGAGAACCCGGGTTTTTGCCAGAACAAATTGGCTCCGCTTCCATTATGGCTTCTCCTTTCAGTTTAATGGTCTGAAGCCAGATGACAATCAAGTTTTTGTCCAAAACGGGAATCAGACCTCTTTGGAAGAGTTTGAGTTTGAATTGGATAAGTCCAAACTGAGAATGGACAATTTGGTGTTTCCCATTTATTTTGAATTTGGTCCTTCACGTCTTCGCGAAACAGAAAAAACTATTCGATATTCCATTCAAAACCAATTTAGAATGGGAATTGGAGGGTATGGCGGATTCAATCTTGGCACAAGGCAAAAGTTAAAATATTCCAGGGATGGAGAACAAGTTAAGGATAAGTTTAAACGAGACTATAATACCAGTGATTTAATTTATGGACTAAGTGCATATGTAGGCTTTGATGGTGTACTCCTGTATGCAAAATATGATTTAAATCCAATTTTTAGGAATGCAGTAATAGAACAAAACAATATTTCCTTGGGCCTCCGGTTTGATCTGTGATTATAATGCCGGTTTTAGCACAGTCGATAATTTTTCAATTATTCGGCTGTGCTCACCATTTCCAAAATTTCAAATTTTATAGCGCACTCCTTATTTCATCAGTGAACTCTTCTTTATAATAAACCCTTTTGCAATGCGAACATTCCAGATATTGGGACGTTCCGATTTTAAAAAGGGGAATCCAAAATAAATGAATATAACTGGCTTGCGAAGTTGCCGTTAAAGTATTGACTTGTGAACAATGTGGGCAAGGAATGTTGGCAAGTGATTTGGTTTCTTTTTTTCCCAATTTTGTTCCGAAAAAGAGAATCATGGTTGGATCTTGTACTGTGATTTATGTCATAAAATTAGTTAATCATTGTCTTATAAAAAATTCATTCAAGAATTATAAAACACTTTTAATATTAGCAAACTCTTTTTCATGATTTTTTTGTTTTTTAGCTACCTTTAGAGGCTATTAAAACTATATTGATTTCAAAAACTACCATAGACCAAGTGTACGAAACATCCCGTGTTGAGGAGGTGATCGGTGATTTTGTGCAATTGAAAAAGTCAGGGTCCAATTTTAAAGGGCTTAGCCCTTTTTCAGATGAGCGTACGCCCAGTTTTATGGTCTCTCCGGTAAAACAGATTTGGAAGGATTTTAGCAGCGGCAAAGGCGGGAACGTAGTAGCTTTTCTAATGGAACATGAACATTTTACTTATCCCGAGGCAATCCGTTATCTCGCTAAAAAGTATAACATTGAAATTGAGGAAACCGAGCGAACGGACGAGCAAAAAGAACAAGCAAACGAAAGGGAAAGTATGTACTTGGTCTCCGAGTATGCCCAAAAGTATTTTGAAGAGGTTCTTTGGGAAACGGAGCCTGGAAAAGCAATTGGACTCAGCTATTTTAAGGAACGCGGATTTACTAACGAGAACATAAGAAAGTTTGGTCTGGGCTATGGATTGGACGAATGGGATGCCTTTACCAAAACAGCGTTGGATAAGGGATATCAGTTGGAATTTTTAGAAAAAACAGGATTGACCATTGTCAAACAGCAAACTAGCGGTGAGGCCAGAAAATTTGACAGGTTCAAGGGACGTGTCTTGTTCCCCATCCATTCCATGAGTGGTAGGGTACTCGGTTTTGGGGGGCGAATCCTTGTCAATGACAAAAAAGCCGCTAAATATTTAAATTCTCCCGAAAGCGATATTTACCACAAGAGCAAAGTTCTCTATGGGATTTACTTTGCCAAACAGGCCATTGCCAAAGAGGATAATTGTTTTTTGGTCGAGGGGTATACAGATGTTATCCAAATGTACCAACGCGGAGTAGAAAATGTTGTGGCTTCTAGTGGTACCGCATTGACTCCCGAGCAGATTAGACTGATCAATAGGCTTACCAAAAACATTACTGTACTTTTTGATGGGGATGCCGCAGGTTTGAGTGCTTCGCTTCGTGGAATCGATTTGATCTTGGAACAGGGAATGAACGTTAAGGTCTGTACTTTTCCGGAAGGTGAGGACCCTGATAGTTTCGCCAAAAACAACACCTACGAGGATTTAGTACTTTATTTAGAAGAAAATGCCAAGGATTTTATTCAGTTTAAAACTTCATTATTGGCTAGGGAAGCGGCAAATGACCCTATTAAACGCGCTGATACGGTAAGGGACATCGTAAATAGTATAAGTAAGATACCTGATCAGATAAAAAAAGAAATCTATATTCAGGAATGTGCCAAAATTATGCAGATTTCTGAAACGGTACTTTTTAATACACTCGCTCAGATAGATAAAAAAGGCATTGCAGATGCAAATAAGAAAAATAAGCAAGAGCAAAAAGCTTTTGAAGTAGTAAAAAACGACCAAGTTGTTGAAAGGGTAGATGTTCAATATGAGCTGGAACGAAAAATTATCGAAATGCTATTGCTCTATGGAAGTCAAAAACAAAAGTTCGAGGATTTGGTTCTTAAAGAGAATAATGAGGGAGATTTGGTATTAGAGCCAGAAATTGTAGAAGCAAGGGTGTATGAGAAAGTTTACTTAGATCTTCAGGAAGATGAAATTGAACTTACCAACGAGCAATTTAGAATCATATATTATAAATTGATAGAGAATCTGAATGAAAGCGAGGAATTCACTGTTAATACGTTCTTGGGTGAACTAGAACAGGAAATGGTAGGAGAGGTATCATCCATTCTTATGGAAGAAGAAAAATACAGGCTTGATGATTGGGCTAGAAAAGATATCTATCCAAAAGAAAAAGGACATGGAATTGCACAGCTAGTAGGCGAGACCATCCTTACCCTACGTTGCTATTTAATTAAAAATAGAATCCAAAAATTACAGGAACGGACAAAAGATAGTATTGATGATAATTCTGAGGTTCTGGAGGAGATTTTGAATTACCTGCAATTGAACAAATTATTGAATGCCAAGTTGAACAGAGTATTGTCTTAAAACAAAAATTCCGGACAATTCAATTGTCCGGAATCTTCAACAGTTTGTATTGGTTATTTAATACAATTCCAAAGCTTTGGCTTGTTGCAGTAAGTCCACCAAATTATCAACATTTAATTTTTTCATCAAGCGTGCCTTATAGGTACTTACAGTCTTTTCATTTAAGTTAAGGCCTTCGGCAACTTCTTTATTTCTTTTTCCACTGGCCAAAAGTTTTAAGACTTCGACCTCTCTAGAAGATAATTTTCTAAAGAATCTTCTTGGTTTTTGTGTTCCCTCATCAAAAGCAAGTCTTTGTGCCAGTTCATTGGTAATGAACATGTTGCCTTCACTAACTTTTTTAACAGCCGAAACTATATAATCCAAATCAGCGGTTTTTGATAAATATCCAAATGCTCCCGCACGTATAGTGCTGAGTGCATAAACATCCTCAGATTGTCCGCTATACATTAAAGATTTAACATTTGGAAAGTCAAGCTTTAATTTTCTCAAAGCCGCAATACCATTTATTTCAGGAATGTCCATCTCCAAAATAACTACATCTGGAGTAACCTTTTCCAATGTTGCGAACAGTTCTGATGTAGTGGGAACATCTGCCACTACTTCAATATCTGAACTGGTTTCCAAAACATTTTTAATACCAAGTCTGACTATGGGGTGGTTATCAGCTATTACTACTTTTATCATTTGGTTAAAGTTTTATTCTTTGTTTAGTAAATAATCACTTACGTTGCACAATCTGGCAAGTTAATGATTTGGAGGTGTAAAACTCTAATTTTTTTCTTAAAACCTTAGAATTTATAAGATTTTTTTCGTTTTAGACTGGGTTTTTAGCGTTGAAAGGTTGTTTAAGGTTCTTTGGGATTTCACAAACAGGTATAGGAATCATCTTATGTTGATTAATAGTATTGAGGTTTTTATATATTGTGAAAACTTCTTTTTCCCTGTCAGAAAAATCAATGGCGGTTTTACCTTCTCCATCCATTTTCATTGCCCATTCCAGTTCGGGATAGGTTGCACCTATCTGGTCTTCATCAGTCCTACTATCGCCCCAAAGCCCATCGGTTGGAGCTGCATCCATAATGTCCTGCCCTATGCCCAAAACACGTCCAAGTTCATATACCTCGGTTTTTAGAAGATCGGCGATTGGGCTCAAATCAACCCCTCCATCACCGTATTTAGTATAAAATCCAACTCCAAAATCCTCAACTTTATTTCCGGTACCAGCGACCAAATACCCTTTTAGAGCCGCAAAATAGTATAGCGTTGTCATGCGTAATCGTGCACGGGTGTTGGCCAAGGACATAAATCGTTCCTCTTCTGAGTCTACCTTTGGTAGCGCCTCTATTAAACTGTCAAAAACAGGAGTTAGGTTTACGGGTTGTCTCTGCACATTGGATTTTGTTTTCATAAGCCATTCTATATGCCTATCCGCTCGGGTAACTTGATTTTTACCTTGGTGAATGGGCATTTCCAAACATAGTAGCTCAAGTTCTGTTTTAGCGCACAGTGTTGAGGTAACTGCTGAATCTATTCCTCCGGACACACCGATTACAAATCCTTTGCAATTTGCGTTGATGGCATAGTCTTTTAACCACCCAACAATGTGCTCTATTACCTTTTCAGTTTGCATATGTGTTTTTTAAAAATCAATAATTTACCTTTGTTCCCTGTAAATTTAAACGCTTCAATGTTAAAAATGAAGAGGTTGTTAAAATACTTTGAACCACGTTTGCTCGCAGGGTATATTTTTCCTGTTTTTTTGATATTTTTTGGTTGTAGGGAAGAAGATAAAATCAAAGAAAGGATTTCAAATATTCCTATTGACCTTAAAGTTTACAGATTTGACAGGGAATTTGCCGAAGCGAATCCTGAAGATATACCAGAGCTAAAATCAAGATATCCATATCTTTTTCCAAGCCAGTTCCCAGATAGTGTGTGGACCGCTAAACTTATTGATACTGTTCAATTGGAGCTTTCTGCCGAAGTGCACAAGGTTTTTGATGATTTTAGCGAAGAGTCTACCGCTTTGGAATCTCTCTTTCAACATATTGTTTTTTATTTTCCAAGAATTAAAGTGCCGAGTATAATTACTGTAACGTCTGACGTTCGTTATAACGATAGAGTAATTCTTACGGATTCACTATTGATTTTGGGCCTTGATAATTATTTGGGAAAAGACCATCATTTTTATAGAGGTATCCAAAATTATATTGCTGCTGGACTAGATAAACAATATATGGTTTCGGATGTTGCTAGCGCTTTTGTAAAAAAAATACTCCAATATCCCAAGAACAGGACATTTTTATCACGTATGGTCTATTATGGAAAGGAATTATATGTAAAAGATAAACTACTTCCCAAAATTTCAGATGCAAAAAAAATAGGCTTTACCGATGAAGACATTGCATGGTCCCAAGCCAATGAAGAACAGATTTGGCGCTATTTTGTGGAAAGAGAACTTCTTTATAGTACTGATGCTATATTGGATAGAAGGTTTCTGGACCCAGCACCCTTCTCCAAATTTCAACTCGAATTGGATAGCGAATCACCGGGGAGATTGGGAAGATATATAGGATGGCAGATTGTAAGGGCCTTTATGGAAAAGAATGAGGTGACTTTGCAGCAACTTTTAAGCTTGCCGGCAGATGAAATTTTTAAGAAATCATATTACAAACCTAGAAGATAGATGGCAGTAGAACATACTTCGGAAATAAAATTGACCGTAGGGTTGGATGAGAATAGAGTTCCCGAAAAATTGAACTGGTCCGCACAGGACGGCGGTATAGAGAATGAAGAGGCGAAAGCGATGATGCTCTCTGTTTGGGACAGTAAAAATAGAGAATCTCTAAAAATAGACCTGTGGACCAAAGATATGCCCGTGGATGAAATGAAGATTTTTTTTCATCAGACTCTGGTAACAATGTCCGATACTTTCATGAAAGCAACACAGGATGAAAAAATGACCGCTACCATGAAAGACTTCTGTGAGTATTTTGCAGAGAAATTGGAATTGAAATAATTTCTATCCATCAATAGGTTGATTCATCTTATTGAATTGATTTTTTTCTTCCATACTTAAGCTTAGAGACCTTAGTATCTTGTCTTTGGTTGGTCTAAGAGAGAAAAAATAAAATATCAAAATGGATGCTATCAGTATAAATGCAAGATTGTTGGTAATATAGAAGGCAATCACCGCAAAAAGTGCCGGTGCTTCAACCGAAGCATATTTTAAAATGGAAGCGCTTTGAAAACGCATCAATTTCTGCTTTAAGCCTTTTGTCTTTGAAATATCGGCGGTAATTTTTTTAAATATAAAATCCCCCAAAAATATGGCTATAACAGTAAAAACCGGAACTATAAAAATTAGAAAATCTTTTGTGCCCAAATATCCGAACGTTGTATTTGAGACTTGAACATAAGCAAACGCACCAAATAGTATAGGGCCTGCCATTAGTGCCATATGCAAGATGGAAAGTGTTCTTAAAAAACCGTTTGGAGTAAATTGCTGAGTTTTGTTATTCATATCATTTGCTATTTCTATAGCCAAGCACAATATACGAACAAAGAAAAATTACTGATTACAAAATTTGACGCTCACAAATAAGTATAGCTTCAGCCCCAGACCAGGAGACTTAGTTAAGGCTGCCATGATTTCAATGCTCATTTATGTGCCTCCAACCAGTTTTTTGCTTCTTCAGTATACCAAAATGAAGAAAAATTCTTGGCATCGATAATAGTTTTAAAATGGTATCTGGCTTTTGAAATGTTTCCTTTTCTATCATAAAATGTCCCCATATACATATTTGCATAAGGGTTATCCTTATCTTTTTTTAAAAGTTTGTCCGCAATCGCTACTACGTTGTCATCAAACAAAGTAAAATCACCTATTTCTCTATAAGATGAGACGTCTTTAAGAAGAATTAGAGTGTGCAAAAGATTCAAATCCCCATAATCGAGATAGTTGGGAAATTTTTTAAAAACCAGTTTCAACAATTCTTTACTTTTGGCCATATATATAGCATCAAAACGGGAAAGAAAAGACGTAGAAAGTGCTTCTGCCAATAATTTCTTTCTGGAAAAAAATGAATCTTTAAGGTCATTGTCGGTAGGAGTTTTTGCAATTTCCAAAAGAGGCATATCCATTGATTTGTAACAATAATTTTTCAAAAAGCTCAGCGCGAACAGTGAAGTACCGATGTCACCGTTGATCAAACGCGCAGGATTGCTCATTAAGTTGCTGTTGGCGAGTAATATTAAGGTGAGATTTTCTTCAGGAATCTTTAAGAATAAACTGGAATAGCAATCAAATTGTCCATAACCCCATAGTATTTTTCTTCCATCGAAATCCTGACTGAAGATGCCATGTGCATACGGTAAATCTTTTTCTGGAGGAGAAAACATGATTTTCTTGGACGCTTCGGAAATTAAAAGATCGTTGCCCAAAGCCTTGCTAAAAATCAAAAGATCTTGAAGGTTGGAAATTATCCCTGCAGAGGTTGAAAAACCAAAATCAATATAACCAGGTTGAGTTGAGCCATTAAAAATATAGGGTGAGGCAATTTTCAGGTCGTTTTGTACAATTTGAAGCGAATCCTTTAAAAGTGATGTATTCTTAAGTTCCAATGGTTTGAAAATTAGGTCATTCATAACATCTTCTAATGCCTGGCCCGATGCTTTTTCAATAACAGTGGTTAGTATTCCAAATCTATTGCTATAATAAAAGTTCTTTCCAATATCGCCTTGTGACGTATGGGACAACACATGTTTTATTTTAATAGAATCGTTGAAAACTTTTTTGGATAAATAAGCGTTCATTGGGTCATTAA
Organism: Flagellimonas maritima; assembly: GCF_003269425.1. Taxonomy (NCBI): domain Bacteria; kingdom Pseudomonadati; phylum Bacteroidota; class Flavobacteriia; order Flavobacteriales; family Flavobacteriaceae; genus Flagellimonas; species Flagellimonas maritima. Next base: position 2,544,362 of record NZ_CP030104.1, read on the forward strand.
GCGATAATTTACCCTGTTCCACAAGTTTGAAAATTAAAGCTCCTGAAAACATCTTTGTCAATGATGCTATGGGAAACAGTGTTGTGGAATCCAACTTGACTTTGTTCTCAATATTCGCATATCCAAAATAATCTTCGTATTGAATTTCTCCGTTTTTCTCTACCAATACTGCCAGTCCAGGAATATGAAAATAGTTTTTGAGTTCTTGCAGTTCTTTTGAAAATTGTAGGGTTTCATTATTCTGGCCACGACTATAAATTCCTGTAAAAATCCAGATGAGAAAAAGAAACAATTTTGGATTGGATTTTATGTGTATTGGGTTAAACATAGAATTTAATTATCAAAACCACTTACTTAACGATAAAACAAAAGTATTTTTGTGACAGTATGAAGAAGAAAAAATCACCAAAACTTGTTTTTGTGTACAATGCGGATTCAGGAAAACGCAATGCAATTTTGGATAGTATGCACAAAGTGTTCAGCCCAACAACATATGATTGCAAATTATGTGATATTACCTATGGTGTTGTTTCCGAAAATAGGACATGGAAAAGGTTTAGGCAGGATAGCGAATACGACATGGTTTTTTTACATAAAAATGAATTTGCCAAGATGTACGCATCCAAGTTTGGGTACAAATTTAGCTTTCCCATTGTGCTCGTAGAGGGCAAAAACGGACTCGAGGTATTTATTGCTACTAAAGAATTGAACCAACTAAAAACTTCTCACGCTTTAATAAGACTGATAAAGCAGCGAAATATATAATTTGGACTGAAAAACCAGATTGAGACTGGCTTATCGTATGCTAGGAATTTTGTTTAAAAAAGTCTTGGTTTATATTTTGGATATAGCCCAATACATCTTCTCTACCGGTTCGGTCCGTTGAAGAAGTTATAAAATGTGGCGGGGTTTCTTCCCATGCACCGTCCAAAAGCTTTTGTAGATAAGTATCGGCCTTTTTTTCAATAACCGCAGGCTTTAATTTATCGGCCTTTGTAAAAATTATTGTAAAGGGAACTTGGTGGATGCCCAGCCACTCCATAAATTCTAGATCTACTGGTTGCGGGTCATGTCTAATATCCACTAACACGAACGCGCAAACCAATTGTTTCCGTTTCTCAAAATATTCGGTAATGTATTTTTGAAAAGTCTTTTTGTCCTTTTTGGAAACCCTTGCATAACCATAACCTGGCAAATCCACCAAAAACCAATTTCCGTTTACTTTAAAGTGATTAATGAGTTGGGTTTTTCCTGGTCTTCCAGAAGTTTTTGCCAGACTTTTGCGCTCCATGAGCATATTTATCAATGAAGATTTTCCAACGTTGGAACGTCCTATAAAAGCATATTCGGGCAAAGGCTCATTTGGGCATTTTGCAACATTGGAATTGCTCATAACAAATTCTGCGGAAGATATTTTCATGGTTGCAAGAGGTTAGAAACTAGATATAAGAGATTTGATTTTTCATATCTTATTAAGTGGCTATAGGGTTCTGTTTGATTTTTTTATGTAAAATTGGGGCTATTGACTTTAAATGATTGGATCAGCATTAAAAACTAAACTTATCGTGGGATAAAGTAAGAGGCTTTATTTTAATCGTAAAAGCTTAAAATTTTGAGTTAAATATCAAATCTAAAATCCAGCTTCTCAAAGCTAACTTCAAAACCTCCTTTTATCCAACCAAGCTTCAAGTATTTTATTGAATTCCCGTGGGTGCTCCATCATGGGGGCGTGACCACATTTTTCTATCCAATACAAATCAGAATCAGGAAGCAATTCATGAAACTCTTTTGCAACATTGGGCGGCGTAACAGTATCATTTTCTCCCCAAATAATACAAGTGGGAGTATTCATGCTAGGTAAGTCCTTGGACATATTATGGCGGATGGCACTTTTTGCGATCGCAAGTGTTTTCACCAATTTCATTCGGTCGTTTACTGTGGCAAATACTTCATCCACAATCTCTTTTGTAGCTACTTTAGGGTCATAAAAAACATCTTCAGCCTTTTTCTTTATGAACTCATAATCCCCTCTCTTAGGATACCCGTCCCCCATAGCACTTTCATAGAGCCCGGAACTGCCTGTTATTACCAAAGCTTTTACCATTTGCGGGAACATTTTGGTATGTAGCAATCCAATATGGCCGCCCAGCGAATTACCCAATAAAATAACATCTTTTAAATCTTTGAACTCGATAAACCCTTCTAAGAATTTGGCAAAATTCTTTACCGTGGTTTTGAGCATCGGCATATGATATATAGGAAGTTCGGGAATCAATACCTTATAACCTTTAGAGGGAAAATATTCAGAAACACCTTGAAAGTTGCTCAATCCTCCCATAAGACCATGCAAAATAATCATAGGAGTACCATCACCCATTTCAATATATCGGTATTTGCCTTCTTCAATTATTTGCTCTTCCATCTAAAAATTTAGTTGGTCTGGGTGAGCAAATATAGGCATTTCAAACCATACATATTTTTCACTCTTATTGTCAAAAAATCAAGTTTTGTCTCAAAAAGTAGTATTGGATTAATGTATGAATTCAGATGCAGCATCCTTTTTAGGTAAAAACTTACTTTTCGAACTAAAAGTGGGGAATTTATTAACAAATGTGTTTTTAAGTGGGGAAATGTGGAAATAAAATCTATATATTTGAGTTATAGTTACTAACCAATTGATTTCTAGTGACACATATTATAGGACAACATGATTGTAAAGCTGATACCAAAGGAAGGGTAATATTGCCAATTTCTTTGAAAAATCAACTGTTGCCCGTAATCAACGAAAGCTTTGTTATTAAAAGATCAGTTTTTCAGCAATGTTTGGAGCTCTATCCGAAAAATGAGTTTGATGTATTGATGCAAAAAGTGCTTAAAAAAAGCAAGATCAATAGAAAGTATGATGCCTTTGTGAGAAATTTTGTTGCTGGCATGAAAGAGGTAACCATAGATGGTGATACAGGTAGATTGCAGATACCGAAAAATTTGGTGGAGTACGCAGAAATAGGAAAAGAAGTAGTGCTAAATGCTGTTTTTGATAAAATAGAAATCTGGAACAAAGATAAATATGAGATAGTCTTGGCTGATAGTGAAAAAGACTATGCCGATTTGGCGGAAGAGATTTTTGCTGACGATGACTAGCCCATACCATAATCCAGTACTGCTCAAGGAGTCGGTAGACGGATTGAACATAAGGCAAAATGGAATTTATGTGGATGTGACCTTTGGTGGTGGAGGACATTCCAAAGAGATTTTGAAGAGATTGGGGCAACATGGTAAGCTTTTCGCTTTTGATCAAGATGAAGATGCACTTGCCAATACGATCAATGATGGAAGATTTCAGTTGATCAATCAGAATTTTCAATTTATCAAGCAGTTTTTAAAGTTCTATGGCATTCGGAAAGTTGATGGAATCTTGGCAGATTTTGGAGTTTCTTCCCACCAGTTTGATGAAGCAGAACGGGGTTTCTCCATTCGTTTCAATGCAGATTTGGATATGCGGATGAATAAGAATAGCGAGCTGTCCGCTTTTGAAGTGGTAAACAAATACTCCCAAGAAAATTTAGCATCGGTTTTATTTCAATATGGAGAATTGCGAAATGCGAACGCCATGGCAAAAACTATTGTTGAGTCGAGATTGGAAACTCCTATAAAAACTACCGATCAGCTAAAAATGGTTTTAAAGCATTTCTTGCCAAAGATGAGAGAGAATAAGATTTTGGCTCAGATATACCAAGCTATAAGAATAGAGGTGAATCAAGAAATAGAAGTATTAAAAACATTTTTATTGCAAGTGCCTGAAATGTTGGACAAAGGAGGAAGAGTGAGTCTGATCAGTTACCACTCTTTGGAGGATAGACTTGTAAAACGATTTATAAGAGATGGTCGGTTTGAAGGTGGGGCGGAAAAGGATTTCTATGGAAATATTAACGTACCCCTTAAAAAAGTAGGTGGTTTAGTAATTCCTTCAGCTGACGAAATAGCTAACAACAATAGAGCAAGAAGTGCAAAGCTTCGTATTGCGGAACGATTATAAAACAGTTGAATCTATTATAAAAAAAATTTCGCTTTTGCTGAATAATAAAAACTGGGACATGAAAAAAGGATTGTTGGATATTTTAAAAGGAAAATTTTTGGTAAGCGGAGATGCTCCCAAAAATTGGATGTTCCTGTTCTTTGCATCTTTTTTGGCCGCAGTCATGATTTCCAGTAGTCATAGGGCGGACAAAAAAGTCCATGAGATAGCGGCCCTTAGTGAAGAGGTTAGAAAGCTCAAAAGTGAATTTTTTGAACATAGATCTACTGTACAACAGTTAAAACTCGAATCAACATTGCGCGAAGTTGTTTCAGTTGAGGGGCTTGAACCTTCTAAGAACCCGCCGCAGAAAATAAAAGTAAAATCAGAAGAATAGTGGCGATAACAGAGAAAAATATCATGAACAGACTTTACCTCGTAGCGGGGTGTCTTGTCGTTTTCTCTATTCTGGTTATTGTAAAGTTGGTGGATATTCAGATGATAAAGGGTGAAGATTATAAGGAACTCGCCCTTAACAAAACTGAAAAAATGTTTACCATTGAACCTAACAGAGGTAACCTTTATTCAGATGATGGGAGTTTGTTGGCAGCTTCGGTCCCAAAATATGAGATACGTTTTGATGCAAAAACCGTGTCCGAAGAAAACTTTCAAAATAATGTGGCAGCACTTTCCGATTCTCTGGGAAAACTTTTTGATAGGCCTTCTTCTTATTACCGGAAACTTTTCAGAAAAGCCAGAGCAAACAACAATCGCTATAAGTTGATTGCCAGAAACGTGAATTATCTGGACTATGTACGCATAAAACAATTTCCACTTTTTAAACTCGGTCCTTACAAAGGTGGATTTATTGAAACCCATAGAGTGGTCAGGGAATATCCTTTGGGAAAAATGGCAGCCAGAAGCATAGGCTATGAAAAAGTTGACGAGAACGGATATTATACAAGAGTGGGTTTGGACGGGGCTTTTGGAGAACGCTATTTAAGAGGTAAAGAAGGAAAGCGATTAAAGCAAAAAATTGCAAAAGGACAATGGAAACCTGTTGGGTTGGATAATATTGTAGAGCCACAAGATGGGTTGGATGTAGTTTCCACCATAGATATCAATATTCAAGATATAGCACATCATGAGCTTTTGGCACAATTGGAAAAATATCAAGCAGATCATGGTTGCGTTGTGGTTATGGAAACCGCAACGGGGGAAATAAAGGCAATTTCAAATTTAGGAATAACATCCGAAGGCAAATACTATGAAAAGCTAAATTATGCCGTAGGCGAATCCCACGAACCAGGCTCTACCTTTAAATTAATGTCGATGATTGCCGCCCTTGAAGACAAAGTCATTGATACTAGTACTGTAATTGATACGGGAAAAGGAAGGTACAAAATTTATGATAGGGTCGTAAAAGACACAAAATGGGGTGGCTATGGTAAAATATCCCTCTCCAAAGCTTTTGCGGTTTCTTCAAATACTGCTTTTGCTAAAATGATTCATGAGAATTATAAAGAAAAACCAGGGAAATTTGTAAACCGCCTCATGAACATGGGGCTTCACAAAAAATTGGACCTGCCAATAATTGGTGAAGGAGACCCTGTAATCCGATATCCGGGCGATAAAGGGTGGTCCGGAATCTCATTGGGATGGATGTCCCACGGCTACGAAGTATCCCTGACCCCCATTCAGACTTTAGCCTTTTACAATGCAATAGCAAACGATGGGGAATTCGTGAAACCTAGATTGATAAAAGAGGTAAGGGAAGGAAGCAAAGTCATCAAAAAATTTGATAAGGAGGTTGCCAATTCATCTATCTGCTCCAAGGAAACAGTGAGAAAGGCACAACAACTATTAAAGGATGTAGTTGAAAAGGAATATGGGACCGGTCATAGGCTGTATTCCAAAAACTTTTCCATGGCAGGAAAAACAGGTACTACACAAAAAAACTACGTAGCCAAAGACCCAGATAAATTAGCATATATCTCTTCTTTTGCTGGATACTTTCCAGCAGATGACCCAAAATATTCTTGTATCGTAATTATTCACGAGCCGGATAAGAGTGTGGGCTACTACGGTGCCGATGTATCAGGACCTGTATTTAAGTCCATGGCACAAAAAATCTATACAACCTCTCCGATCATAGATGAAGTAGAAGGCAAAAGTTTTGATGACAAAAACTTGAAGGAGAATTATGCGAAATATTATGCGGAAGCGCAAAAAGAACATACAAAAGTCCCAAATGTGAAGGGTATGAGTGGAATGGACGCCGTTTCATTGCTAGAAAATATGGGATTAAAAGTAGAGTTTAAGGGCAATGGAAAAGTGAGGAAACAGTCCATTGATCAAGGAACGGATATTAATCAAGTTGAAAAAATAGTATTAGAGCTTTCATGATTTTACTGAAGGACATATTGTATGGCGTTAGCCTTTCTGCCGTAAGTGGCAATACCAATGTAATGGTCAATAATGTTCATTTTGACTCTAGAAAGGTTGGGATGGATGATGTTTTTGTAGCAATTAGAGGGTTGTCCACAGATGGACACAAATACATAAAAAAAGCAGTAGAGCTCGGTGCCAAAGCTGTCGTATGTGAGGAACTTCCCAAACTGTTGGTGAACGGCGTCACATATCTGAAAGTTACCAACTCCAATAGTGCATTGGCGGTCATTGCCGCCAATTATTATAGCAACCCTTCAAAAAACTTGAAGCTGGTTGGCATTACGGGTACCAATGGCAAAACAACGGTCAGTACCTTGCTTTACAATTTATTTAAAAAAGCAGGCTTCAAGGTAGGTTTAATTTCCACTATCAAGGTTTTGGTAAACGATAAAGAATATCCGACAAGCCATACCACTCCCGATACAATGACCATAAACCGACACCTTTTCAATATGAACGAAGAAGGTGTGGAGTATTGTTTTATGGAGGTTAGTTCCCATGGAATACATCAAAAAAGGTCAGAAGGGTTACATTTTGAGGGTGCTATTTTTACGAACCTTTCACACGATCACCTAGATTATCACAAAACTTTCGCAGAATATCGGGATACCAAGAAAAAGCTTTTTGATGACCTTCCAAAAACTGCTTTTGCCCTGAGCAATATAGATGATAAGAATGGATTGGTCATGTTACAAAATACAAAAGCAAAAAAATATACTTACGCACTAAAATCATATGCAGATTATAGAGCGCAAATACTGGAAAAACAATTTAATGGTCAATTGCTCAAAATAGATGAGAACGAACTGTGGTCTAAATTGATAGGTGATTTTAACGCCTACAATTTACTGGCTATTTATGCAACCGCGGATATTTTGGGATTGGAAAAAATAGAAACGCTCCAACTTATTAGCGAACTGGAGAATGTAGATGGCAGATTTCAATATTTTATATCAAAGGAAAAGATAACGGCAATAGTTGATTATGCCCATACGCCGGATGCACTAAAAAATGTATTAAAGACCATTAATACATTGAGGACTGGAAATGAAAACGTCATCACCGTAGTGGGGTGTGGTGGTGACCGAGATAAGTCAAAGCGTCCGGTTATGGGTCATATCGCTTCAGAAATGAGCAATCAGGCCATATTTACTTCGGACAATCCTAGGACGGAGTCTCCATCAGCCATTATTGAAGAAATGGAGGCTGGAGTAGAGCCCCAAAACACGAAGAAAATATTATCTGTAGAAAATAGAAAGCAAGCCATAAAAGCTGCATGCAAGTTAGCGGTATCAAATGATATCATTTTGGTTGCAGGAAAAGGTCACGAAACCTATCAAGAAACAAATGGTGTCAGAGTGGATTTTGATGATTATAAAGAAGTAAAAGAGGCTTTGGCCAGCTTAAATAAATAATAACAGGGAATGGGATTAGAAGTTAAAATCACTGAACAGGATTGTATAGGGCCCAAAGGCCTAGACCTGTTTCCAGATTCTAAAATCCCAATTCTAAAATCTCATAGCTAAAAAGAAGAATGTTATACTACTTGTTCGAGTTTTTAGAAAAACAGTACCAATTGCCAGGAGCATCATTGTTCCAGTTCCAGACATTTAGGTCTGGTATGGCTGTACTGTTCTCTTTATTGATAGCCATGGTATATGGAAAGCGGATTATCCTATTTCTACAGAAAAAGCAAATTGGGGAAAGCATTCGTGATTTAGGATTGGAGGGTCAACAGCAGAAAGCCGGAACGCCAACAATGGGAGGGCTTATAATTATCATGTCAACACTTTTACCGGTATTGCTCTTTGCCGATATCAAAAATATCTATATCATTCTCCTTATCATTACAACCATTTGGATGGGAATCATTGGGTTTGTGGATGATTACATTAAAATATTTAAAAAGAACAAGCAAGGCTTAAAGGGAAAATTTAAAATACTGGGGCAAGTTGTATTGGGATTAATAGTAGGGGCTGTTCTCTATTTCCATCCTGATGTGACTATAAAAGATAAAGATACCACCAGAATAAATGAAAATTTTAAAGTGGAGACGGTCTTTGGGCAAGAAACCAAAGCATTGCGTACCAATGTACCATTTTTTAAAAACAACGAGCTTGATTACACCGAATGGATTTCTTGGGCAGGAGATGGGCTTGAAGACTACGCATGGTTAATTTTTATCCCAGTGGTTATTTTAATCGTAACTGCTGTTTCGAATGGTGCTAATCTAACAGACGGAATAGATGGCCTAGCAGCAGGATCTTCAGCGATCATTGTTTTGACCTTGGGAATTTTTGCCCTCGTTTCGGGAAATATTCAATTTTCAGATTACCTCGATATTTTTTATATCCCGAGAGTAGGGGAACTTTTGGTATTTATCGCTGCATTCGTTGGTGCACTGGTTGGGTTCTTGTGGTACAATGCATATCCCGCTCAGGTTTTTATGGGTGATACCGGTAGCCTCACTATTGGAGGGGTAATCGCTGTAATCGCAATAATCGTAAGAAAAGAATTGTTGATACCGCTTTTATGCGGAATCTTTTTTGCCGAATCACTTTCAGTGATGTTGCAAGTGGGATATTTTAAACATACAAAAAAGAAATATGGAGAAGGAAAACGCATATTCCTAATGGCACCGTTGCATCATCATTATCAGAAGAGAATGTACCACGAAAGTAAGATAGTAACTCGATTTTGGATTATTGGGATTATGCTGGCGATTATAAGCATTGTCACCTTAAAAGTGAGATAGATGGATCGCTTGGTAATTCTTGGAGGAGGAGAAAGTGGCGTAGGAACGGCCATTTTGGGACAGAAGAAGGGATTTGAAGTTTTTGTTTCTGATAAAGGAGAAATAAAACCAGCATATATAAAAGTTCTTGAACATTTTGAGATTGAATGGGAGTCCGCCCAGCATACGGAGGCTAAGATTTTTAACGCAGATGTTGTCATGAAAAGCCCAGGGATACCTGATAAGATTCCTTTGGTTGAAAAATTGATGGCAAAAGGGATTCCGGTCATTTCTGAGATTGAATTTGCATCAAAATATACAGATGCAACAATTGTAGGCATTACTGGAAGCAACGGGAAGACGACGACAACGACATTGGCCTACCACATCATGAAGGAAGGTGGGTTGAACGTTGCCGTAGCAGGTAATATTGGTGATAGCTATGCTAAAATGGTAGCTGAGCGGGAATATGATGTGTATACACTGGAAATCAGCAGTTTTCAATTAGATGGCATTGTGGACTTTAAACCACATGTAGCCATGATTACCAACATTACGCCAGATCATTTAGATCGTTACGATTATAAGTTTGAAAACTATATCGCATCAAAGTTTCGTATAGCGATGAACCAAGATGAGAACGACTATTTAATTTATGATGCTGATGATAAAGTGATTCAAAACTGGCTGAAAGAACATCCGGTTCAATCCAAATTGGTTCCTTTTTCACTAAAGGAAAAACAAAAAGAAGGAGCATGGCTCGAAAATGAAACGATTAAAATGAACATAGAAAATAAAACCTTGGAAATGAATAGAGATATATTGGCACTTGAAGGCCAACACAACGTAAAAAATACCATGGCGGCAAGTCTTGCAGCCTTATTGGTCAATGTTAGAAAGGAAACTATTCGCCAGAGTATTCAAACCTTCCAAGGAGTTCCGCATAGATTGGAAAAGGTGTTGAAAATTAATCATGTGGAATACATAAATGACTCCAAAGCAACCAATGTAAATGCAACCTATTACGCACTGGATGGCATAAAAAAACCTATTGTTTGGATAGTCGGTGGAGTTGATAAGGGCAATGATTACAAAGAATTAATGCCGATGGTGAGAGAGAAAGTAAAGGCCATAGTATGTCTGGGAATGGATAACTCCAAAATAAAGGAGGCCTTTGGAAATGTAATCGATTTAATTGTGGAAACCTATTCGATGGAAGAAGCTGTGAAAGTCGCGTATAAGATTTCTGAAAGAGGCGATTCAGTGTTATTGTCCCCGGCTTGTGCAAGCTTTGATCTTTTTGAAAACTATGAAGATCGAGGAAATCAATTTAAAAGAGCAATCAAAAACTTGTAAGCAATGTTGGCACTATTTAAAAATTTGAAAGGTGATAAAGCCATATGGGGCGTAGTGGCCCTTTTGGCACTTTTCTCTTTTTTGCCGGTATATAGTGCCAGTACCAATCTGGTTTATGTGAACGATGATGGCACTACGTTTGGACATTTGGTCAAACATGCTGTATTGTTGTTTTTAGGTTTCGGAATCATTTATGCCGTACATCGTATACCTACGCATTATTTTAAGGGGCTTTCCATAATCGCATTACCGATTGTTTTAATTCTTTTAGCCTATACCTTAACAGTTGAAACTAGAATTGGAGGAGTAACGGCAAACCGGTGGATTAAGATTCCTTTTGTAGGGGTGAACTTCCAAACCTCGACCTTGGCATCTGTGGTATTGATGCTTTGGATTGCACGGTACCTCACAAAAATCAAGGACGTATCCATAACATTCAAGGAAAGCATATTGCCTTTGTGGTTACCGACAGCTTTGGTCGTTTTGTTAATTCTACCGGAGAATTTTTCCACTGCTGCAATCATTTGCTTCTTAGTGATGGTGCTTTGTTTTCTTGGAGGATATCCGTTAAAATATTTGTTTGCCATGGTAGGAACAGGGATAGTAATCTCTGGAATGTTTTTGTTCGTGCTTTTCAAGGCCCCAGAAATATTACCGCAAAGAGCAGGGACCTGGAAATCAAGAATAGAAACGTTTTGGAGTCCGGAAAAAGCTGGGAAAGATGATTTGCATCAACTAACGCTAGCAAAAATCGCCATTGCAGAAGGTGGAATCGTAGGTAAGGGTGCAGGTAAAAGTGTAATAAAGAACATGTTGTCACAAAGTACTTCAGATTTCATTTTTGCCATTATTATAGAAGAATATGGTCTTTTGGGCGGCGGAGCACTATTGTTCTTCTATCTATTGTTGCTTTTCCGGATTGTGGTAGTTGCCAATTCCGCAAAAACCGTTTTTTCGAAACTGTTGGTTATTGGCGTGGGTCTGCCCATTGTATTTCAAGCCTTTATCAATATGGCAGTTGTGGTACAATTATTTCCGGTAACGGGCCAGCCATTGCCTTTGATCAGTATGGGTGGAACATCAATTTGGATGACTTGTATGGCAATCGGGATAATATTGAGCGCAAGCAACAAAAAAGAAAATTTAGAGGAGGAATCCTATAATATAGATGAAAGTAATCCTTTAGAAGTATTGAGTGGACAACTATAGATTCATACTTTCTGGAGGAGGCACTGGAGGGCATATATATCCAGCTATTGCTATAGCCAATGAGCTGAAAAAACGGTTTCCGAACGCAGATTTTTTGTTTGTTGGAGCAAAGGATAGGATGGAAATGGAAAAAGTGCCACAGGCTGGGTATAAAATAGAAGGACTTTGGATAAGTGGATTACAACGTAGGCTGACATTGGGCAATTTGATGTTCCCATCAAAAGTGATAAGTAGTTTGTTAAGAGCGAGAAAAATATTGAAACAATTTAACCCTGATGTTGCTATTGGCACGGGTGGGTTTGCCAGTGGACCATTGTTGAAAGTGGCTTCAAATTCAAACGTTCCGTACGTGTTGCAGGAACAAAATTCTTTTGCGGGCATTACAAATAAGTTGTTGGCCAAAAAAGCAAACCGTATTTGCGTAGCCTATGATGGTATGGAACGCTTTTTTCCAAAGGATAAAATAGTCAAAACGGGTAATCCCGTTCGCTCTGATTTGGTAGACTTAAATGTAGGTAAGAAGGAAGCAAATGATTTCTTTGGCTTGCAAGAAGATAAAAAAACAGTGCTCGTAATAGGTGGAAGTTTAGGGGCAAGAAGGGTGAACCAATTGATTGAAAAAGAGTTGGACTTTTTTAAAGATCAAGATGTTCAAATTATCTGGCAATGTGGCAAGCTTTATTTTGAAGCGTATAAAATACACGATTCTGGTTCAGTGAAGGTATTGGCATTTTTAAATCGCATGGATTACGCCTACACTGCTGCGGATTTGATTATCTCCAGAGCTGGGGCAGGATCCGTATCGGAACTCTGTATTGTGGGAAAACCGGTTCTCTTTATCCCTTCACCAAACGTTGCTGAAGATCATCAAACAAAAAATGCTGAAGCTTTGGTTTCTGAGAAAGCGGCATTAATGATTAAGGAAGTTATGTTGGATGCAGAATTCGAAAAGACTTTTATTGATTTAATGATTTTCGAGGAACTTCAGAATGAATTGAGTGTAAATATCAAGAAGTTGGCTATGCCAAAGGCAACAGAACATATAGTAGATGAAATTGAAAAGCTGTTAAAATGAATTTGAAGGATATACATAACGTCTATTTTATAGGTATAGGAGGTATAGGTATGTCCGCATTGGCACGCTATTTTAAATTCATCAACAAGAATGTTTCCGGTTACGATAGAACAAGCTCACCAATAACGGACGAACTTATCAAGAATAAAATATTGGTTCATTTTGAAGACTCAATGGATTCAATTCCAGAAAATTTCAAACGAAAAGAAAATACTTTGGTGGTTTATACACCTGCGGTACCTTCTACACATTCTGAACTGAATTTTTTCCTGAACGAAGGATTTGAAATCAAAAAACGGTCTGAAGTATTAGGAATCATAACTAAAGATTCCTTTTGTTTTGCGGTGGCAGGAACTCATGGCAAAACTACAACCTCTTGCATTTTGGCACATTTGCTCAAAGAATGTGACGTTCCTTTTACCGCTTTTTTAGGAGGGATTTCTGAAGATTTCAATAGCAATTTTGTACTTAAAGGTACAAAATATTCAGTGGTAGAGGCAGATGAGTTTGACCGCTCATTTCTTCAGCTTTCACCGAATGTTGCATGCATAACTTCTTTGGATGCCGATCATTTGGATATATATGGTAATGGTGAGGAATTGGAAAAATCATTCAAGGATTTCACAAAAAGGCTAAAACCGGAAGGAGTTCTATTTATCAAAAATGGATTGGCTTTGGAGGGTGTCACATACGGAATTGAAGATGATTCAGATTTTCGTGCCGAAGACATTTCAGTTGAAAATGGCACTTACATTTTTAATCTGGTTACTCCAAAAGGAGTTCTTAAAGAGGTTTGCTTCAACAAGCCTGGAAGACATAACCTACTCAATGGATTGGTAGCTTTTGCAATGGCCGCAGAGGCAAATTTTCCAATGCAGGAGTTGGCCAATGCTTTGGGAACATTTATGGGAGTACAACGAAGGTTTTCATACCAAATTAAAGAAAAAGACTTTGTTTTCATCGATGATTATGCACACCATCCAACAGAAATCAACGCTGTATATCAAGCTATAAAAGAAATGCATCCTAAAAAGTCGATAACAGCGGTCTTTCAACCTCATCTGTTTTCCAGAACGAGAGATTTTGCCGAGGATTTTGCGGATAGTCTTTCACAATTTGATATGATTTTATTGCTTGAGATATATCCTGCAAGGGAAGAACCAATTGAGGGAATTACTTCTGATTGGTTACTGGATAAAATAGATAACAAAAGAAAAAAGTTGATTTCCAAATCAGAATTGATAGCCGAAATCAAAAAATGTAAAGCAGAAGTATTGGTAACGATGGGAGCAGGTGATATTGGTCTGGAAGTTCCCAAAATAAAAAGAGAATTGGCTTATGCGAGTTAACTGGAATTACATAAAACTATCTTTTCTGGCCATAGCCATAGTAGGGCTTTATGGTTTTGCAGATTTTAGAAGTAAAAATAAAAAAGTGGTCGATGTTTCGATTAAGTTTTTGGGAGACAATAACTTATATCTAACAGAAACGTCAGTTAATAAATTGTTAATACAAAATTATGGTACAGTAAAAAACAGGACTAAAGAAGAATTAGTTTTGAATACCATAGAGGAAGTCGTTCTGTCCAACGATATGGTTAAAAACGCCCAGGTCTATCTTACTGTAAATGGAGAGCTTATCACAAAGATCGTTCAGCGTAAACCAATTGGAAGAGTAGAAGGAGTCTCTAAATTTTATTTGGATGACTTGGGTGAACGTATGCCTTTATCCAAAAATCACTCGGCACGAGTTCCGATAATAACGGGTAAAATCACGGGCAAGAGCCTTGAGGATGCCTACACGATTTTAAATTATATCAACGAAGATGATTTTCTTAGGAAAAACGTCATCGGAATACATATTGAAGAAGAGGGAAAGTATCAACTAAAGTTCCGTTTGGAAAACTTTGTAGTGAATCTGGGCGGCGTTGATAACCTGAACGAGAAATTTAAAAATTTTATGGCCTTTTATGCGAAAGCCGTTAAAGATAATTCTTTGGAGGATTACGCAGTAGTGAGTTTGGAATTTGACAATCAAGTGGTTTGCACCAAAATATAACATATGGAACAGGGTAATTATTCAATTGGATTGGACATCGGAACCACCAAGATCGTGGCGATCATTGGTAAAGAAAACGAGTATGGCAAAATTGAGATTTTAGGAACGGGAAAATCCAAAAGCTTGGGGGTACATAGGGGCGTGGTAAACAATATTACGCAAACCATTTCCTCTATTCAGCAAGCTGTAGAACAGGCGGAGTTGGATGCTGGTCTAAAGATTGGCTCCGTAGTTGTGGGTATTGCAGGGCAGCATATAAGAAGCCTTCAGCACAGTGATTACATTACCAGACCAGATTCTGAAGAGGTGATCAATGATGATGATCTGGAAAAACTTTGTAATCAAGTATACAAACTTGTCATGCTTCCAGGGGAAGAAATCATTCATGTTCTGCCCCAAGAATACCGAGTGGATGGCCAAGCTGAAATCAAAGAGCCCAAAGGAATGTACGGCGGACGTTTGGAAGCCAATTTCCATGTAGTTGTTGGGCAGGTATCATCCATAAAAAATATTGGTAGATGCATTAAAAGTGCTGGATTGGACCTTGCAAATATTACCCTGGAGCCATTAGCGTCCGCTGAGGCTGTCTTGAGCCAAGAAGAGAAAGAGGCTGGTGTCGCACTAATTGATATAGGTGGCGGAACCACGGATTTGGCCATTTTTAAGGATGGTATAATTCGTCATACTTCTGTAATACCTTTTGGCGGCAATGTAATTACCGAGGATATCAAAGAAGGCTGTTCCATTATAGAAAAGCAAGCCGAATTGTTGAAAATAAAATTTGGTTCGGCATGGCCAGGTGAAAATAAAGATAATGAGATTGTTTCAATACCAGGGCTGCGAGGCAGGGAACCAAAAGAGATCACATTAAAAAATCTCTCCAAGATCATTCACGCTAGAGTTGTGGAAATTGTGGAGCAGGTCTATGTGGAGATTAAAAACTATGGTCATGAAGATCAAAAGAAGAAACTCATTGCAGGGATTGTCCTAACTGGCGGAGGAAGCCAGCTAAAGCATTTAAAACAGTTGGTTGAATACATTACCGGCATGGATACCCGTATTGGATACCCCAATGAACACTTGGCGGGAGATTCAGAAGAAGAAATCGCTAGTCCTTTATATGCAACTGCTGTAGGTCTTTTGATGAACGCCCTAGAAACCGAATCTGTTGAACCTGTTTTAAAAGAAGAGATTCCCGAAGAAGAACAGGTCTTGGTAGGACAAGAAAATGTGACTAGCCAACGTACCAAGATGTCCACTAAAGAAAGGAAATCAATTTTTGATAAATGGTCCGAAAAATTAAAAGAATTTTTGGACAACGCAGAATAAAATTTAAAGCATACCCTAATAAGTAACAAATAGAATCATGAGTAAAAACACCGAATTTGACAACATTTCTTTTGATCTTCCCAAAAACAAGAGCAACGTAATAAAAGTAATAGGAGTTGGCGGTGGTGGCAGCAATGCCATCAATCACATGTTTCAAGCTGGTATCAATGGAGTGGATTTTGTAATCTGCAATACCGATGCCCAAGCCTTGCAGAATAGTCCTGTGCCCAATAAAATTCAGTTGGGCGTATCCCTTACCGAAGGACTTGGCGCAGGTGCAAATCCCGAAGTAGGTGAACAGGCCGCTATAGAGAGCATGGAAGAGTTGAAGACCATGTTGGAGCAAACTACAAAAATGGTTTTTATTACTGCCGGTATGGGTGGTGGAACCGGAACAGGGGCAGCTCCAGTAATTGCCAAAATTGCAAGGGAGATGGATGTGCTTACCGTAGGGATCGTCACTATTCCTTTTCAATTTGAAGGTGCTATGCGTAATAAGCAAGCACAACTGGGAATAGAAAAACTGCGTTCCAATGTGGACTCGTTGATTGTAATCAATAACAATAAGCTAAGGGAAGTCTATGGTAATCTCGGGTTTAAAGCTGGCTTCTCAAAAGCTGATGAAGTCTTGGCGACTGCTGCTAGGGGTATTGCAGAAGTAATAACACATCACTACACTCAAAACATTGATCTTAGGGATGCCAAAACCGTATTGTCAGACAGTGGAACGGCAATCATGGGCTCATCCGCTGCATCCGGTTCGGCAAGAGCGGGAGAGGCAATCATGAAAGCATTGGATTCACCATTATTGAACGATAATAAAATAAATGGGGCCAAGAACGTATTGTTACTTATTGTTTCCGGTACTCAAGAAATCACCATTGATGAAATTGGGGAAATCAATGATTATATTCAAATTGAAGCAGGTCATGGAGCCAATATCATTATGGGTGTGGGTGAAGATGAAAATCTGGGCGATGCCATTGCAGTTACCGTAATTGCCACAGGTTTTAACATAGATCAACAGGACGATATTGTAAATACAGAAACAAAAAAAGTTTTTTACACGCTTGAAGATGAGCAGACTGCCGAGCAGGAACTGGATACCGATACAACATTGATTCAAGAAATCAATGTTGAAAAGAACATTGTGGAAACAGAACCTGAAATAGTAAAGCACACACTTAATATGGAAGAAGTAGAGGAAGTAGTGCAAGTTCCAATAGAAGAGATTGACCTAATCCCAACTACGAACTATATAAGAAATTTCAATATTTTCTATGAAGAAGTAGTTCCCGAAGGTATTCAGGATGATTTTGTTATCATAGAAGCGAAGAAAGTAATCAATGATATGGATGTGATAGATCCAGAAGAGGTTTCTGCAAAAGCTGAAGAAGATCAGTTTGCCCTTACTTTCGACATGCCTTTGAACAACACCGAAACATCCGATGAAAAAGAACACACCATTACTTTTGATTTGGATGAAGATGTGCGCGATATGGATGTAAAAGAATATGTTGAGGTAAAACCTGTACTGGAATATAGCAAGGAAAATGAAACACGCTACAATCTTGAAGAATACATGGAGCTGGAAACTAAATTGACAGGAGCCAGGTCCGTAGCTGAAACCCACGAGCCCAAAGTAGTAGAAGATGAACTGGTCTTTGAAAAGAAAACAATTGATGTAGAGGCCAATACAGGAGGCGAAAATTCTGTAGATAGTATAGATCCTTTCAACAGCTCTATAAATGATTTATTAAAAGATCGAGCTGACGAGAGAAGAAAAAAACTTAAAAACTTCAACTATAAGTTTCAGAACAATAGAAATAATATTGAGGAAATAGAAAAGCAACCGGCTTATAAAAGGCAAGGTGTTGATTTGGACGATACTCCACAAGAACAAAAAGTCTCTAGAACAACCCTTAGCGAGGACAGTAATGATGACTTGCAACTGCGTTCCAACAATTCCTTTTTGCACGATAATGTTGATTAGTAGTGTTTAAATAGAAATCCATTTTAGATGGAAGCTTAAACCCGTTAGTTAAGACTTTCGGGTTTATTTTTTTATCTTCGCAGCCCAAAATAAAAAGAAAATGAGTTTGCAGGAACAGGTAATGACAGAGATGAAAGCTGCAATGAAAGCGAAAGATACCGTTGCATTGGAATCATTACGTGCCATAAAATCCGCTATATTATTGGCAAAGACCGATAAAGGGAGTGGAGGAGAACTTTCTGAAGAGGATGAAGTAAAATTGGTACAAAAACTCGTAAAACAACGAAAGGATAGTGCAGCAATTTTCTCAGAACAGGGAAGAGATGACCTGGCCGCTCCAGAATTGGCTCAGGTTGCGGTAATTGAGAAGTTTTTGCCCGAACAGCTTACCGAGGAAGAAATCGAGAAGGTTGTTGTACAGACTATTGACAATATCGGAGCTTCCGGAATGCAGGACATGGGAAAAGTGATGGGAATCGTTTCCAAAGAATTGGCCGGTCAGGCGGATGGAAAGACCATTTCAACGATAGTAAGGACTAAATTGAGTTCATAAGATTAAGGCCACGTAGCTCAGCTGAATAGAGCACTGGATTTCGGCTCCAGCGGTCGTAGGTTTGAATCCTACCGTGGTCACGAATAGAAATAAGGCCTGAAAACATTATGTTTTCAGGCCATTTATTTTAGAAGTTATTCACTTTTAAGATTTTGTTTTAATTGGATAAGCAGGTCGCTCCATTTGCTTTGGTGGATTTTCCTTTAATTGTTTTAAAACAATTTCAATCGCCTTTTCCAGCTGGGGATCTTGACCTTTTATAACAAGTTCAGGTAGTTGTTCCACTTCAATATCCGGGGCTACACCTTCATTTTCCACTCTAAATCCATCTTTGGTATAAAATGCCAGGTTTGGTGCTGTGACTACACCGCCATCTATAAATTCTGGATACCCCAATACACCAACAAGACCGCCCCAGGTACGTTTCCCTACAATGGTCCCAACTTTGAATTTTCTGAACATCCAAGGAAGATAATCGCCTCCAGAACCAGCGGTTTCATCTGTAATCATCACTTTTGGGCCTTGAATGGACGCGCTTGGTGATTTCAAATCCTGTCCATACCTAAAGTTCCAGTATGCCTGTTCAGGACGTTTTAAGATATCGATATAATAATCTGCCAAAGAGCCTCCACCATTATAACGTTCATCAATTATGATAGCTTTTTTATCTGCTTGAGGAAAAAAGTAGCGCTTAAAATATTCAAATCCAGCTGTGGTGGTATTTGGAACGTACACATAAGCAACATCTCCATTGGAAGCCTCGTGCACTTTTTTCATATTGCCTTCCACCCAGTCCCGATTTCTGATAGCCCATTCGGTGGCCAAGGGAGTTACTTTGAATGTTCTGGAATTTGTGCCGTCCGCATTTTTGCTCACTTTTAAATCAACCAATGTATTTGCCGTATTTTCAAAAAAGCTGTAAAGATTGTCCGTGCCCGTTACATTTTTCCCATTCACTGCGATGATATAGTCACCTACGTTTACGTCAATGCCCGGTTCAGTAAGTGGCGACCTTAAATCAGGTGTCCAATTGAGTCCACCATAGATCTTGCTTATCTGATAGCGATTGTTCTTAATGGTATAGTTGGCGCCCAAAAGTCCCCCAGGAATCTCTTCCGGTTCGTTCATTTCGTCCCCACGGCTACCAAAACGATGATGCCCTACTGCCAATTCACTGAACATCCATTGCATTACACGATACAGATCTTGTTTGCTGGCCGCATGTTGTATGAAAGGCTCATATTTTGTTTTCATGGCGTTCCAATCAACCCCGTGCATTCCAGGGTCATAGAAGTAATCCCTGTTTACGCGCCATGCTTCGTGAAAGATGTTTTTCCATTCGTCAACAGGATTAATTTTTATGGAAATGGCATCTAAATTGATAGGGGCTTCTTCAGATTTTTTACCGATATCCGAAACAAACCAAGAACCTTTATTGTTGTAGAACATCTTTTTTCCGCCCGCAGCAATTTGATAGCTGTTTAGCGGCATCAATTCCTCTGATTCTCTTTTATCGAAGGTGAATTTGTTGAGGTATGATTCTGAAGTGTCAAATGAAGAAGATATATAGTAGAGTTCCCCTTCTTTGACCGAGCCAAGTTTACTGTAATCCCCTGCTTTTACGGGAAGGGCAATCATTCTATTCTCAATGTTTTCCCAATCGATAAATAATGTTTTAGGGGCTTCGACTTTTTGTTTATTTTTTTTTGAGCTATCCTTTTCTTTGGTTTCTTCTTTTTCTTCACCTTTTTCGATGTCGTTCTGTTTCTTCAAAGGGGATACTACCTCTTTTTGAAGCGTTATTGCATATATGGATGTTGTTAATACCTTATCGATATTGGATTGATCGAACCAATTGACCACGGGTCCCGCATCGGTCGACGCTAAAAGATAAACGTATTTGCCGCTTGGGTCAAAAATGGGGCTCGTTACGTTGGAAAGTCCGTCCGTAAGCTCATAGGATTTGTTTTCCGATAAGGAATATAGAAAGGCCTTCTCAAAATTGGTGGCTATTACCTTTGTATAGGCAATCCAATTGGAATCAAAGGACCAATCGCTAAAGAGATCCCTTATATCACCAGGAACAAAGAGGTCGTCCTGAGCGATTTTTATGGTTTTTTTAGAAGCTATATCGGTAATGAATAAATTACGCCCATTATCCACATAGCTTACTTTCTTACTGTTTGGAGACCAGTGTATGTTTGCATAAAATCCCGTTCCTTGTAATTGAATTTCTTTAACAGAACCGTTATCTACATTTTGTACATGCATGGCATATTCGCCTGAAGCATCGGAAAAATAGGCTATGGATTTACCATCTGGGGACCATTTTGGGAATTTTTCGTGCGTTCCGGTCGTTTGTGTAATGTTGTCAACATCTCCCTTTTCTGCGGGAACGGTAACGATATCTCCTCTAAAGTCGACAACCACTCTTGCACCAGAAGGGGAAACCGTAGCTGAGCGGACATACTCCTTACCGGAAACAAAACGCTCACGCAATTCCAAAAGGTCGGTGGTAATGGTTATGGTCAGTTTTTTGTCGGTTCCAGAAGCCGTGTCAAAAATATGTAACGTTCCCGCATGTTCATAGATAATGTCAGTTTTGTACGCTTTGGGATTGATGACAGGAAAATCTTTGTAATCAGTATGTTTTTTGACTGTTTTGGTGCCGGTACTATAACTGTATAGGTTAAACTCTCCATCACGGTCGCTTCTAAAGTACACGTTTTCGCCTATCCACTGGGGTTGGGTATCGTTGCTTCCTCCATTGGGCTTCGGAATTTCGTCCACTTTATGATTCTCGGTATTGTAGACCCAAATTCGTGATATACGCCCGCCCCGATAATGCTTCCATTGGTTAAAGGCATCAAAAATGGGCGTGTAGGCCATATGGCTACCATCATCGGAATACGTGGCCCAGAATGCATTGGGAATATCAAGTTGTGAGGTGGCACCTCCACCTATTGGTACCGTGTAAAGTTGAAGATATCTGTTTGTATGTGAATTTCGTTGTGATGCAAAGAGGACTTTTTTCCCATCTGGAGTAAAATCCCGTACAAAATCGTTATACGGATGCCAGGTCAATCTTTTTGGTATACCACCTTTTGATGGTATGATGAACACATCCATATTGCCATCATATTCCGCATTAAATGCGATCATGCTGCCATCTGGCGAGAATATGGGATTGGACTCGATCCCTTCATCTATAGTAAGACGTTTTGGATTGGAACCATCCCTATTGGCAATCCAAAGATCTTCGGCATAAATAAATGCAATATGGGTATCGCTCAATGCAGGTTGGTGCATGAGTTTGGTCTCCATTTGGGCATTAAGGGAAATGCCCGTAATACAACAAAAGAATATTACGGAGTAAAAAAATAAGTTTGTGCGTGTTTTGTTTCGTTTCATGAGGATGAATTGTATTTGGAAGATATTATGTTGTTTTTAATCTAGCGGTTAAGATACGGGTTTATTTATTTTCTCATTTTGACTTAAAGAATATCCGTATATGAATTATCAATCATTTTATGCATATTTTTTATATGATTTCCCAGGAGGGTAAATGCATCAAACAATACTTTAATTACGTCACTGCTTCGAAAGAATAATCCTTTAATTTGAGATAGTGAAAGTATGTTGAAGATTAAAATTTGATCATGTTTTTACGGACAACAAAATAGATTTATACTTAAAATTTAAAAAAAAAGAAGATATATGAGAGTACAAGCATATTTGGCATTTGATGGCAACTGCCAGGAAGCACTTAATTTTTATGCCAACCTGTTCGATGCATCGATCAATAACAGACAAACCTATGAGGATAAAAAAATTGATGTTCCTTCATCGTATCGAAAAAGATTGCAACATGCCGAATTAAAGGGTAAGGGTGTTTCATTTATGGCGTATGACGCGGCTCCTGATACACCAATAAACCATGGAAACCAGATACATATGAGCGTGGATGTTGATGACAGGGACGAAGCCGAATCACTTTTTAAAAAGCTTTCTGAAAATGGTCAGGTACACCACAACTTTAGAGAAAGGGAATGGGGATACTTTGGAAGATGTACGGATCACTTTGGAATCAATTGGATGGTAAACAGTAAAATATAATTTGAACAAATGCAGATAATATTTGAGTATCACGATATAGCGCAGAGCGATAGATTGGAATCAATCGCAAAGGAAAAATTGGAAAAACTTCAGGATAAATATCAGATGGTGCATAGGGGAGATGTTTTTTTTAAAGAAGAAAATACCTCTTCGGATGAAACCGGGAAAATTTGCAATATTAGATTGAGCCTTCCAGGCCCAAGGCTCTTTGCGGAGGCTTCCCATGATAACTTTGAGAGTTCTATTTCCGAATCTGTCAATGATTTGGAAAGGCAGCTAAGAAAAAGAAAGGAAAAAATGAAGGATTATTAATCTCCCTTTAATATCATCAATTGATAAAAGTCCGTATCCCAACAGATTAAGTTGAGATATGGACTTTTCAAATCTTGAAAATCAATATTTTTATTTTGAACACTTTTTCAGTATTTATCAAAATAAATATTAAATCCAAGGTCTTTAATCTCTATTGACGCCTTCCAGTAATACATCGTGAAGTTGGGTATCAGATTCTGAATGAAGGACCGATATATCCCCGGTCGATTCAAATATCACCGCTTTTACATGCTTAAACTGCAGCACGTTGGCTTCCCTAAGCTTAGCAATTAAATCAGATTTGGTGACTTTGGCCTTTTTAAGATTTTCTTCCAAGATTTTATTTCCATCCATCAATAAAAGGGGTTTATTGTCAACCATATTCCTAATAAATTCTACGTTTCTTAATGTTGCAACAAACAATTGGAGCGCATAGACCATTGTCAATCCCATAATCGCTGATAGCAGGCTCACAGATTTAGAGATTATAGCCGTAGCTACGATTGAACCTATGGAAACGGTCATTGCAAAATCAAAACTTGACATTTTTGAAAAACTACGCTTTCCCGAAATACGGGTCAGTAGCATTACAGCTAAATATATACCTATTGCCGTTAGGCTTATTGCCGTTAATTCTTGAAGTGAAGCATTGAACCACTTTTCCATAAAATCTATTTTGTTCGAATTTAAATTAAAAATAATTGATCGGAGATCGTCATCAGTTTAGTGAAGTGCTTTATAGGTGATGCCATCGTCAAATTATTTAAGTTCAGGTTGTTAAGCTAAGGTTAAATATGTATGTGATTTTTAATTGGGTCAAGTTCTTGTCCCATAGCGTTAATTCTTGGGAAGCTGCAATCGTAATTTTAATGAAACCTCATATTGAGACCATTAATTTAAAAGAAAAAAGATGAGCAATTACACAGAAGAGATCACGGACAAGTTGAACGACATCATCGAAAAAAATATCGATGCACAAAAAGGTTTTGAAAAAGCGGCAGAAAACGCTGATTCTAATGGGCTAAAAAATTATTTTAAGGAAAAAGCAACAGAAAGGCAGAAATTTACTCATGATCTAAAACAAGAGGTGAACTATATGGGAGAGGATGCCGAAGATAGCGGCAGCTTGACAGGAACCGCCCACAGAACATGGATGGATGTTAAGGCATTGTTTTCAGCAGCTGATGATGAATCTATGCTGGAGGAATCCATAAGAGGTGAGAAATCTGCCGTTGAGGAATATAGAGAAGTCCTTAAACATGACCTACCCATTGCTACGGTCAAAATATTAGAAGAACAGCTTCTTAAAATAGAAGACGGGCTACTTGAAATAAAGACCTTGGAAGATTTAGTAGATTAAATTTTAATCAAAAATTTAAAAAAATGAAAACATTGAGAGATTTATTGGAACATCAAATCAAAGATTTATATAGTGCTGAAGATCAGTTATTGAAAGCTTTGCCCAAAATGCGTGATGCTGCCAATGATTCAAAACTAAAGGATGCTTTTGAAAGTCATCTTATTGAGACCAATCAACAACGTGATCGGATCGTGGAGGTTTGTGATAAGCTGGGAATAAGTCCAACAGGTGAAGAATGCAAGGCAATGAAGGGCCTGATTAATGAAGCAGAGCATTTTCTAAAAGAAGATGCGTCAGAAGATGTAAGGGATGCCGGATTAATTGCAGAGGCACAGAGAATTGAACATTATGAAATTTCCGGTTATGGAACAGCGGTCAGGTTTGCCAAGGAATTGGAATTAGATCAGGTAGCGGAAATATTGAGCACGACGCTCGATGAGGAATATGAAGCTGATGAAAAGCTTACCGATATGGCAGAAGATAGGCTGAATAGAAAGGCAATATCTTAAATTGCTTTTTTAATTTAATAAAGGAACGGGATGTCAATGACATCCCGTTCCTTATTTTAATCAATCATATTAAAAATAGACTTAAGTCTATTTTTCAGGCGTAATTGTTTCTACCATGTTTTCCCAATTTTTTCTAGAGAACACCACGTAAATAAAATAATAGCTGTCTCTTTTAGATGATTTTCAATATAACAACCTTGCTAAGAGACTGTTTGTTAATGAAGATTAATTATAATTATGAAACTTTATAAATGATGAAACCATCTTAAAATTAAGATGGTTTCAAAGGGGAAAATAAACTGATGGGGATATTATAATACTATTTTATTATTTAAATAGAATTTAAGTTTTCTTGACTTATACTTATTGATTCACTATAAATGCGTGGATAACCCCTGGAAGCCAAGCCAGTAATGTCAACAAAACGCTTATAAGGAATGTGGAACCCAAGCCATGTTTAAGAAATACGGCTAAAGGTGGCAAGAGAATATTTAAGATTATTGTTAGTAAGGACATTATTAAAGTTTTTAAGTTATGCCGCAATATCTGATAACTTTCTGTTTTCCAATAGCCTTAAAAACAAAAATATTGATTCAAACAATACTTGAGTATACCTTTCTTTTCAGGTAATCTTTTTTTTTGAAAATTTCTATAACTGATTACTTGGTTGGTCTTTACGTACTATGGATTTCATTATTTGCTACCATAGTAATAAAAACTCAGATGTATATAAGATTTAATTTTGATTGAATATATAATATTTATTATTTTTAACAAGAAAAATACTGCTTTCAAATCTTCTTTTACTTTTACCCAAAGTTGAATTTACATCTACTTAGATTTTATATGGCCTGTTCAATTCAAATTTGCAACTGTGTAAAGCTTTTGGATTTTAGATTAAAAATATATTGCTAAAGAATGGGGAAAAAACTGAAGCTAGTTATGTTGCTAGATGATAACGCAGCAACAAATTTTATACATAAAAAATTTATTGCCAAAACGGAATGTACAGATGATATACTCGATTTTCAAAGTGGTCCTGATGTTCTATCCTATTTAAAAGCTCCAGAAAACACCCTCCCCGAAATTTTGTTCATGGATATAAATATGCCAATAATGGATGCTTGGGAATTTTTAAGAGAGTTTAATATGCTAAGAAGAGAAGGATTGAATGATATCATCATAATTCTTTTATCAACTTCAATGAGCCCATCGGACAATGAAAAAGCTGAGAAGATCGAAGCTATAAATGAGATACTGCAAAAACCGTTATCTACCGAATCAATTGCTGCAATAGTACATAAATACTTCCCGTAATTTGCGTAGTAAAAAATGAATTATTTCATCGATCAGACATCACAAAACACTATTTTTTACAACAGGATGCATAAAATTCACAACAAATTATACTATTAACATATAAATTTTTAAATAAATTGTGAGAAAATACTCCTAATGATTGACAATAATCCGACTTCTATACCCAATGCTCCAATAAATAGTGATTGGTTAAAACAATTACCTTCTTCAATTGTTTTATTAGATTTAGATTCCAGAATAGTAGATGCCACAGAAAATTGGCTCAAAAGATTTGGGTTGAAAGAAAATCTTATTAAGGGTAAAACTCTTTCCGATATTTTTCCTGGTCTATCGGATGATTGGAACACAAAATTACAGTATGCAAAAGAAGGCTTGAACGATATTCAGATAATGGATGAAGTGAGGATTGAAAATGGTGGGATGAAGAATTTTATCTGGTACTTAAGTCCATGGAAAGATGGTTATGGAAAAGGATTGGGTGTGGTAGTGAAGGTTAAAGATGCCACAAAGACAAAGGAACTGCAATTAGAATTGAACAGGACCAAAAATCTTTTGAACGAAAAAGGAAAGATTGCAAGAATTGGGAGCTGGGAATACAATCTTCAAAGCGGGGAGGTCATTTTATCTTCCGTTGTTGAGGATATTTTTGGGGTTTCCACAAAGGAAAGATTGAACTTAAAGCAAGCACTTCTATTTTATAAAAGGGGAGATTCTAGAAATCGTATAAAAACTTTGATTGAAGAATCTATTGAAAATGGTTCTTCATGGAACGAAAACCTTCAGCTGAGCGATAGAGACAACCAAACTTTTTGGGTAAATACCATAGGTAGGCCAAAGTTCAAAGATGGCAAATGTGCACGTATTATAGGAACAATCCAAGACATTACAGATAAAGTTTTATTTAAAGAGGATATTCATGGAGACTCCAACGAGAAAATGGATTACAGCGATATTTTTCAATATTCTCCTGTAGGAATGGTAATAACGGATTATAGAACAGGAAGGATTTTAGATGTAAATGATGCTTTAACGATATTTACAGGTTTTGGTAAAGAAGAATTACTGGGAAAGTTGCACAGTGCATTCAACATCTTTGAAAGCTTAGGAAGAAAATCATCCATAATAAAACAACTAAAAAATAAACAGTCTTACAGTGCATTTACTGTTGATTTTACAGATAAAAAAGGAAAATCATCCATTGTTGAATTAAAAGGTAAATTAATTCAATCCACTGAAAACAATACTAGGGTTTTGACTATAGTAGAGAATGTTACCAATACCAAAAAACAAATCGCACATTTAAAAAACCAAGTAACTGAAGCCAACGCAAATATTGAGAAGTTGGTGAACTTTACACATATGGTAAGTCATAACCTTAAAGGGCATGCTGCCAACTTTTCCTTATTATTAAATTTTCTAGACAAAGAGACATTACGCAAAGAGCAATCCGAACTTGTCACTATTATGAGAGAAAGTACGGAAAACTTAACGGGTACTATAAAGGGACTTCGTGAAATTGTTTCTATTCGCAATAATAACAAAATCAAAAAAGAAGCTTTGGTCATTAATGACTATATCTACAAAGTTGAACAAGGTTTAACAGGAATCATTAAAGAAGAGAAAGCTAAAATTATAAATGAAATTCCTGATCACTTAAAAGTTAAGGCCATACCTGTTTATTTTGAAAGTATACTAAACAATTGCCTTTCCAATTCAATTAAATTTAGACGAGAAGGCAAAAATCCCGTTGTAATATTCAGTGCTGAAGTTACCGATGATTATACAATTTTAGCAATAGAGGATAATGGAATGGGAATGGATCTAAAAGGGAATAAAAATAAATTGTTTGAGCTGGGCAAAACCCTCAGTGCCAACAAGGAGTCAAGAGGAATGGGTCTTTACCTTGCCAAATATCAGGTAGAACTCATGAACGGAAAGATAAGTGTGGAAAGCACGCTAGGGGAGGGCACTACCTTCAAAATCTTTTTTAGCAATAAATAGGTCTTGAGAAAAAGCACTAAAAATGAGTGTTAATCTTAGAATTGCAGAAAAACGCAGGGGAAATCATTGATTTCCCCTGCGCTTTTTAATTGGTTTCAAATCTTGCTTATTGATTTCTCTAGCATTTACAATTACTATATTGCGGATATAATCAAGATTAATAGATTTTATCTTGAAAAGAATTTCTTCAATAAACAATCACTATGTTTAAATTTAATATTAGCGGCAGGAATTTTATAGGATATAATCGATCAAGTAAAGGGGATACTACTTTCCAAGCCAAAAATCCTTCAACAGGGGAAGGTTTGATTACCTCATATTATGAAGCCACACTTGATGAGGTAAATCAAGCAATAGAGTTAGCGGAAAAAGCATTTACAGGCTATCGTGAGAAAACGGGACAGGAAAAGGCTTCTTTTTTGGAAGCTATAGCTGAGGAATTAGCACAACTTGAAGAAGGTTTAGTCGGTTTATGTGTTCAGGAAACTGGACTTCCAGAGGGTAGGTTGAAAGGAGAATTGGGACGAACTATGGGCCAATTAAGGTTATTTGCTTCGGTATTACGAGAAGGCTCATGGGTAGATGCAAGGATAGATTTTGCAGTTCCTGATAGAAAACCAAGTCCAAGACCGGATATTAGGTATATGCAAAAATCTCTAGGCCCCGTTGGAATTTTTGGGGCCAGTAATTTCCCATTGGCTTTTTCTGTGGCTGGCGGTGATACGGCATCCGCTTTGGCAGCAGGATGTAGCATTGTAGTCAAAGCACATCCATCGCACCCGGGAACTTCGGAGCTGGTCGCGATGGCCATTAATGAAGCCGCCAAAAAATCCAATATGCCTGACGGTATTTTCTCTATGCTTCATGGAGTTTCCAACACTGTTGGGGAAGCCATTGTCCAACATCCTTTGATAAAAGCAATTGGATTCACGGGATCTTTTAAAGGTGGTAAGGCTTTGTATGATAAAGCGGTAAGACGTAAGGAACCGATTCCCGTATATGCTGAAATGGGGAGTGTAAATCCGATATTCATTCTTTCCAATGCCTTAAAAGAGCAGTATAAAACCATTGCTAAAGGATTATCCGATTCAGTTCAAATGGGCGTTGGCCAGTTTTGTACAAACCCTGGCATTACCATTGTGCCAAATATAAATGAGACATCTCTTTTCAAGGAAGAACTAAACAATTGTATTTCCAATTCTGAATCGGCAACAATGTTATCAGCTTCTATTCAGGAAGGATATGAAACTGGACTAAAAAGATTAAAATCCAATGAAATCATAACATCCCTTTCCAAAGGAGAACAAAAAGAAGGGCACAATCAGGGTGTTCCAGAAATTCTCTCGGTATCTGCTAAGGATTTTTTGAGTGAAAATACTTTGGAAGAAGAAGTTTTTGGACCATCAACGCTTTTGGTACATGCTCAAGATGGGGAAGAGATGTTGAAAATTGCGAAAAGTTTGCACGGACATCTTACCGCAACTATACACGGCACCGAAGAAGATTTACAGGCCAATGTCGATTTATTGAAAATTTTGGAACGAAAAGTAGGCAGATTACTGATCAACGGTTTTCCTACGGGGGTAGAGGTATGCCATTCCATGGTTCATGGTGGGCCTTTTCCAGCGACCACAGATTCCCGAATGACTTCTGTGGGTACAGCAGCCATTACCAGGTTTACCAGGCCTATATGTTTTCAGAATTTTCCCGATGTACTTCTCCCAGATGAATTAAAGGATGGAAATCCATTAAAAATCCTTAGAATGGAAAACGGGAAATATATGAAAGCTGATTAAGATAGTCGAGAAAATCCTATATTGGATTTAAACGCATCTTATAAACTTTAGGTATCAAGTATCAGTTCTCCTTTGGCCTCCTGTTCTTTTAATTCCTTAACGAGATTAAGTGCGTCCGGAACAACATCGCTACACAGGACAATCAACGTTCCTTCTCCAGCATTCTTAACTGCATAACGAATTGCTTCGTCCTCTGAAGGAATAACAGTGATTTTTTTGTCAGGGAATTTTTTCAGAATTCCATCCTTCAGCATTTTTATAAGCTCTTCTTCCGTTTTGCCACGTAGGTGTTTATCTTGCCTTATAATGATTTCATCAAACATTTCCGCCGCTACGGCACCAATTTCATTATTGTCCTCTTCACGCCTGTCCCCTATACCTGCAACTATTCCAACCTTTAAGTTCGAATCGATTTCATCTGTAAACTTTTTAAGAGCACGCATTCCAGCAGGATTGTGTGCATAGTCCAAAAGAATCTGAAACTTTTCGAATTTAAATAAATTCAACCTTCCCGGTGTTTGTGAGGCTGAAGGTACAAAGGTTTCCAAAGCGGCCTTCATATCCTCAATACTAATACCTTTTACATTCGCTGTTATTACGGCAGGCAAAATATTCTGAATCATGAATTTTGCTTTTCCACCATAGGTCAAAGGTATGTTTTCAGCTTTCATGATTCGCATTTTCCAAGTACCCCTGCAAAGAGTTACATATCCGTTTTCATAAACCGCGGTAATACCACCTTTTCTTTGTAAGGCTCTTATTCTAGGATTGTTTTCGTCCATGGAGAACAACGCTAGATTAGAGGTGATTCCTTTGCGCATATCGTATACCAAATCATCATCAGCGTTCAATATAGCGTACCCCTCGGGCAGTACGGTTTCTGGGATAACCCCTTTTACCCTTGCCAATTGCTCTATGGTATTGATGCCCTTTAAGCCTAAATGGTCTGCGGAAACGTTGGTGACTATTCCTATATCACAGTTGGAAAATCCAAGTCCTGCCCTAAGTAATCCACCTCGTGCACATTCCAAAACAGCAAAATTTACCGTTGGATCTTTCAACACGAATTCTGCGCTTGTCGGCCCGGTACAATCCCCCGTCATCAACAATCTATTTTGAATATAAACACCGTCACTTGTGGTGTAACCAACGCGGTAACCACTCATCTTGGCAATATGTGAAATCAATCTACTTGTGGTTGTCTTACCGTTCGTGCCTGTTATGGCCACAATTGGAATTCTCCCTGCGTTGCTCTTTTGTGGAAACAATTTGTCCACAACTGGAGCTGCGACATTTCTGGGTAGTCCTGTAGTTGGGGCCAAGTGCATACGAAAACCTGGTCCTGCATTGACTTCCAAAACTGCTCCCCCAGTTTCCGATAATGGCTGGCTTATATCGCTGGTCATGATATCCACGCCACAAATATCCAAATCTATTATTTTTGAAATGCGCTCAACCATAGAAACATTTGCAGGATGGACTCTATCCGTTATATCTTCTGCTGTTCCTCCCGTACTTAAATTTGCGGTATCCTTTAAAATCAGTTTTTCACCATCTGGCAATACCGAATCCACTTTGTACCCTGCATCTGCAATTATGGTCTTTGTAAGATCGTTTATTGTGATGACGGTCAACTCTTTTTCATGACCGTAACCTCGGCGTGGGTCTTTATTGACCTCAAAAATCAGTTCTTCAATAGTACTTTTTCCATCACCGATAACATGGGCGGGTGTTCTTTTGGCAGCTGCTACCATCACATTGTTAATGACCAAGAGTCGATGGTCTTCCCCAGTTATATATCTTTCCACGATTATCCGTCTGGACACCTCTTTTGCTGCGTGAAAAGCTTCTAGTGCATCTTCATAGTTGTTTATATCCACGGTAATTCCCCTTCCATGGTTTCCGTCTATGGGTTTTATGACGAGAGGATATCCCACATAATTACAGGAGGACTCTAAACTACTTTCCCTACTTATGATATCTCCGCGGGGCACTGCTACTTCGGCCTGTTCCAAAAGGTATTTGGTATCTTCCTTATCACATGCCAATTCTACACCAATACTACTGGTTTCACTTGTTACCGTAGCTTGAATACGCTTTTGATTGGCACCATAACCTAACTGGCATAAGGAGTATTTGTTCAATCTGATCCATGGAATGCCCCTGCTTTCTGCTTCTTCTATTATAGAACCTGTACTTGGGCCTAATCTTTCGGCCTCCCTCAATTCCCTCATTCGCTGTAAATCGGGATCTAAATCATAATCCTTTGCGGAAATAAGTGCTTCACAGATGGCAACGGCAGCTTTGGCGGCATAACGTCCAACGCTTTCCTCCATATAGGAAAAAACTACATTGTAGACTCCTTCTTCGCCATAGCCTCGAGTACGACCAAAACCAGTATCCATACCTGCCATAGTCTGTATTTCTAAGGCAATGTGCTCTATAACGTGCCCCATCCATGTACCTTCATCAACACGCATAAAAAAACCACCTTTGCAACCTTTGGAACAGCGGTGGGAATACATACTTGGAAACATTTCTTTTAAACGATCGCCAAAACCGGGAATCTTATTTGAGGGATAATCTTCCATAGCTTCCAGATCTAAAACCATTACAATTAATTTGTGACGGCGAACAGACCAATAATTAGGTCCGCGCATGGCATTTATCTCTCTTATCTTCATAGTTTTTTGAGTTTGGTTAGAAATCGTAAAAAGCTTAAGATATAATATTTTTTTTGAACTATAACCGTATTTTTGTTGCCCAAATGAAGAAAATATGAGCGTTAAAGGAATATTGATTCCAATTGGGGGGAATGAGGATAAAGGAGTTGAAACACATGAACGGAACAATTTAGAGTTTATCGGCGACGGAATCTTGGCACGAGTGGTGCAAGAGAGCGGTGGTGCGGATGCTCTTATAGTAGTAGTGCCAACTGCTTCAAGTATTCCTGATGAGGTCGGTCAAAACTATATTAAAGCCTTTGGTAAATTAGGTTGTACCAATGTTCGGATAATGGATATTAGAAAACGTGAAGAATCCGAAGAACATGCGAATATAGCTTTGGCAGGAAAAGCTGATTGTATCATGTTTTCGGGCGGAAATCAATCCGAAATCATTCGAAAAATAGGAGGGACTACCATCCATAAAATTTTATTGGACAGATATCAAAATGAAAAATTCGTTATTGCCGGAACCAGTGCTGGAGCCATGTGCATGTCACATGAAATGATTACGGGCGGAAGCAGTAAAGAGTCCTTTATAAAAGGGGCTGTAGGTATGGCGGAAGGTATGGGATTTATACCCAACCTAATTATTGACTCCCATTTTATACGAAGAGGAAGATTTGGGAGATTGGCAGAAGCCGTTGCAAAATACCCGGAACTATTGGGTGTGGGTCTCGCGGAAGATACCGGTCTGGTTATAAAAAACTGCAATACTTTTGAGGTAATTGGGTCTGGAATGGTTATCATCTTTGATCCAAGCAATCTTAAACACAATAATGAGAAAATATTATCAGAAGGGGCTCCAATGTCACTTTCTAACCTAAAGACCCATATTTTGGCAAATGGAGACCGGTTCAATATCAGGCAGCGAAAACTTCATGTATTACCGTTGGACTCACCCATGGTCTAATCTGCGTATATAGCGATTTTTTCACTGGTCTTGGTTTTACAAGCTCTGTACATACCTTCAGTATTAAACGGCATGGCTATATTTCCTTTGGTATCGATAGCAATCAATCCGCCATCGCCCCCAATTTTGGCAAGTCTATGGTGTACAACTTCCCTGGTAGCTTCTTTCAATGAAAATCCTTTGTATTCCATAAGGCAGGAGACATCATAGGCTACAACACCTCGGATAAAGAATTCTCCACTACCGGTACAGGATACGGCGCAAGTTCGGTTATTGGCATAATTTCCCGAGCCTATCATAGGACTGTCTCCCACACGACCAAAACGTTTGTTGGTCATTCCACCTGTTGAGGTTGCAGCAGCAACATTTCCATCAATATCGCATGCGACCGCACCAACGGTTCCAAATTTAGAATCTTTTTTTGTAGAATGATCTAATTGGAAATTATCGGTATCCCTTATTTCCATCCATTGCTGATATCGCAGTTCATCAAAGAAATAATCCTCGTTTTCAATAGTATAATTCAATTGTTCGGCAAATTTCTGCGCACCTGTACCTGCAAGGAACACATGTTCGCTTTTTTCCATCACATCCTTTGCCAGAAGAATAGGATTCTTAATTCCTGAAATCAATGAAACGGCACCCGCATTCAAATTCTTGCCTTCCATAATGGATGCATCCATTTCATGTGATCCGTTTGCAGTAAAAACACTGCCTTTGCCAGCATTGAACAAAGGGGAGTCCTCAAGAACGACTACGGATGCCGTAGCAGCTTCAATAGCACTTCCATTGTTTTGGAGTATATGATATCCTTCATTTAAGGCCAGTTTCAAGGTTTGCCTGTACAATAATTCCTTTGATGGGGTCATTTGGCCCTTTACCAAAGTACCTGCTCCACCGTGCAATGCTATCGCTATTTTGTTCATGGAAATTTTCTTGAGGGAAATTTACAAATTATGAAAACAACATTGTAAGTATTGTTGCTTGGAATAAAAAACACAGTAAAATATAAGGGATTTTGCTATTCAGCCTTTGACCCCATACTTTTTTTGATTGTGCTTATAATTAAGGGAGCATGTATTCTTGAATTTTCGATGAACCATTTATGCGTTTCCATACCTCCACAGATTACACCTGCCAAAAAAAGCCCATTTATGTTAGTTTCCATAGTATCTGGATTGTAGTTGGGCAATCTTTTTTCATCTTTTGATAGTTCAATTCCAAGCGCTTCCAAAAATTTGAAATTGGGTTTGTATCCTGTAAGCGCGAGTACAAAATCATTCTCTAAAGTAACGATTCCATCAGGTGTATTTATATCGATTTCTCGCGGTTTTATCTCCTTGACCGTAGTATTATAGTAGGCTTTTATGCTTCCCTCTTCTATTCTATTGATAATATCCGGTCTAACCCAATACTTGACCCTTTGCCCAACTTCTGGACCACGAACGATCAAAGTGACATCCGCACCTTTGCGCCAGCATTCCAATGCAGCATCTATTGCAGAATTACTGGCACCAACAACTGCTAACTTTTGACTGGCGTAAAAATGGGGATCTTTATAATAGTGCGAAACTTTTGAAAGGTTCTCACCAGGAACATCAATAGTATTGGCCAAATCATAAAAACCTGTTGCTACTATTATATGTTTGGCTTCATATTTATCCTTTTCAGTTTCCACCAAAAAGGAATCTTTATTTTTCGTTACACGAGTAACTTTTTCAAATAGATGGATATTCAACTGATTTGAAGTTACGATCCTTCTATAATATTCCAACGCTTCATTACGTTTTGGTTTGGCCTCTTTACTTATGAACGGAATTTCATCAATCTCCAATTTTTCCGAAGAAGAAAAGAATTGCATGTTGATGGGATAGTTAAAAAGTGAATTGACAATGGGACCTTTTTCAATGATTAGATAAGAGAGACCTTGTTTTTTTGCATCCAATCCACAAGCAATACCTATAGGTCCTCCACCAATAATGACAACATCAAATATGTTCATTGGGCAATCAATTCTTTAAGATTTTTTATGGTGTTTGTTGGATTTTCGCTTTTAAAGACAAAACTACCTGCCACAAGGATATCTGCACCTGCACCAATCAGTTTTTTGGCATTGCTCGCATTTACTCCGCCGTCAATTTCAATGAGTGCCTTAGAGTTTTTCTTTTCGATTAGATTTCTTAAGTCATTCACCTTTTGGTAGGTGTTCTCAATAAAAGATTGACCTCCAAAACCTGGGTTTACGCTCATTACACAAACCAAATCCATATCTTGAATGGTATCTTCCAAGAGATTAATTGAAGTATGGGGATTCAGTGCCACTCCTGCTTTCATGCCCTCAGCTTTTATGGCTTGTAAAGTTCTGTGCAGATGATTGCAAGCCTCGTAGTGTACGGTTAAATTATGGGCTCCCAATTCTGCGAATGTTTTAATATATCTATCAGGATCAATAATCATCAAATGTACGTCCAAAGTCTTTTTGGCATGTTTTGCAATGGCATGGACAACAGGCATACCAAAAGAAATATTAGGGACAAAAACGCCGTCCATAATATCCAAATGAAACCAATCTGCATCGCTTTGATTCACCATTTCAACATCACGTTGCATGTTAGCGAAATCTGCTGCCAATAGGGAAGGGGCAATAACCTTAGTATTCATGTTTTACTTTGTAAAATGTGAATACAAAAGTAGCGAAATGAAATGGTTACTTTATAAATTCCATTATCATGATGATACCGTGATTTTAATCGATAATTTTTGTAAGGAAGAGTTTTTGAATTCCGTCAGTATCAATTTGAAAACCAATTATTTTTTCTTCTGAATTTCTTTTGAAAGTGACGCTGCCAAATTGGATAGCATTACTTCTGAAAATATCCTTTGTAACTGGAAAAAAAGAAACTATTTGATTTCCGGGTCCATGTAAAGTAAGGGAATCTTTTTCAATATTAAAACTATAAACACAGTTCAATGCTTTGATATAAAAGTTTCCGGTAAATTGTTTGAGTTCATTTAAAGAATACTTTATAGGGTTATATTTTTTGTACCTGTAAGGAGTACCAATTCCTGATTTAATATCATATACTACCTCGCCATTTTCCTCAGAAAATGTAAAGACAATAATATCGTCACTTTCCACTTTTAATTGAAAACTATTTTGTTTATCGAGTGGTACAGTTGCAAGTCCTATATCTTGTTCAGGTCTTGAATATCTTAATGTATCTGCTTCAATAAAAAATCTTCGTGCCAATGCACGTTCGGCGTTCCAGTAATATCCTTCGTATTTTTTCAGCTCGGAAGTGGTTATTTTTCTGGATTTTATTTTGGTCAAATCAACTTCCCTTGGCTGGGGAAACTTATCTTCTAGAAAATGAACTGCCATCATCATTGCTGGCATTCCATTATAGCTGTCATTATTGCCCATTACAAAAGAAGTAAGATTCTGCTGCGGAAACCTAAATACATTAGTTCCATAACCGCCTACCCGTCCATACTGCCAGTATGTAGGTAAACCTCTTTCTAGATGATAGAAAGACCTTCCCAAAGTCATTTGCCCCCAAGATGAATTATAAGTGGAACCATCATTCAACCTAACTGGTCTATCCAATTCTTTTATGAGATTATCCAATGTTGAAGTTTTGTCCAATACTTGAGTAAGCTTCTTGTACCATAAGAGTAAATCTTCTGCGGAAGTATATAAATTAGTAGGGCCAATATTACTTAAATTCAATATTTTCTTTTTAAAGATTTCATTTTCGGATTGATAGGAATAGGCTACGTTTTGCAAAATATTATTATAATCTTCAAGAAAAATGGTATTGGTCATTTGCAAAGGGGTAAAAATATTCTTTGATGCAAAGACCGCTAAAGATTCACCGGATGCTTTGGCAATGATTTCAGCTAAAAGAGTGGTTTCCGTTTTTGAAGTTAAATACGAGAATTGTGTACCGGGAATAAAATTTAATGTGTTTTGCGTGCTTATCAGATGCATTGCATCTTCATGGGTGAAAATGTTGTTTTCTTCTTTGCCCAAGAGTAATTTTAATATATCATAATCGTTTAGACCACTGGAGTGGTTTACCAAGTGTTGTATAGTAAGTTTGTGCTGGTAGCTTGGTAGTTCTGGAATATATTTTTGGATTGGGTCGTCCAAACTTAATTTTCCCATTTCCTCAAGGAGAAGAACAGACAGTATTGTAAACTGTCTGGATAGATGATCTATTTGAAATTTGGTTCTAGGGTCGATAGCCTTTTTCGTTTGTAAATTGGCAGTACCAAAACCTTTCAAATATTGTATCTGTTCACCATATAAAAGACCAGCGGCCATACCAGGCTCGTTGGTTTTATTCCATTCAGCAAAAATGCTGTTTATTTGTTTTTCTTCCTTCTCGGAAAGTTGTGATTGAGCGAATGGGAAGATGAATAGAAAAAACAGTATAAATAGTATTTTGGGAGCCTTCATTCATGATAGTTTTTAAAAGTAAATGATTTATGAATTATTTTCCAGCTGCCATTCACTTTCAAAAGCATTAGATAATCCGTATAAATTCGTTTTGGTCCAGGCATTAGGATTTCAATTTTAGCAACTGCTGCGTCACCTTCAAAATCTATGGAAAGCACCCTGCCAATACTATTACTTTTTTGACCAGGTTTAATATTGTCTATGTATTTTCTCCCGGACCATATATTGAGAGAATCATTTTTAACAAAATATAAATTGAAATTTTTATCAAAAGCATTTTTTAATCTATCAGGTTCACCATTAGCTGTACCTTCAATATAGTCGTATAATGTTTTATTGATATTTTCTATTTCAGATTGGGAATACGTAAAAAGTATTCCTGTAAATAATAGCATTGCTGTAATTGTATTTTTCATTTTTTTCTGTTTTTTAGAGCGTTACTTATTTTTTTGGCCACGGATGCTGCAGCTGTTGGGTCCTGTCCAGTTATTAACCTTCCATCAGTAATAGTGTAATTGTCCCAACCATCTTTAGAATACACAAAATCACCTCCACGTTCTTCAATAATTTGTTCAATAGAAAAAGGAAATTGTTTGTAATACTCCGCTTCTATATTCTCAAAAGCATCAGGAAATCCGTTTACCTTTTTGTTTTTATAGATATATTTTCCGTCAGAGGTTTTTAAGTGTACCAGCCCAGCTGTACCATGGCATATTGCTGCTACTATTCCATCTTTTTCATAGATGCTCGCTGAGATTTGTTGTATTTCCCTGTTCTCTGGCACACCGAACATGGCAGCTCCCCCTCCTCCGTAATAAACAGCTGCATACTTAAAGGATTCTATTTCTTTTGGTTTTTTTGTATGCTTCAGTAGTTTCATAAATTCGAAGTCGTACAAATATTCTTTTTGAATTGAATCTGAAGTGTTGAGGTAACCTATTGGGATGGCACCTCCTTCTGGACTTACAAAATCTATAATATATCCTTCTTTTTTAAGGACATCAAAGGCCAAAACTATTTCTGCAAAGTGATTGGAAGTATTGATATCCGTATCTCCATATGTATGTTGATTGGAAACAATGAATAATACACTGTCTCTTTGTAAACTTGAATTTTGAACTTTTTTTGAGTTTTTTAGTTCTTCCTGTTTTGTGACTTTAGAATCACAACCAGAGGCTATAATCAATAGTAAAATGATTAAAAGTGTACTTTTCATTGCCAATTTGTTTTCGGCAAAATGCAAACACTTTTCCAAAAACTGATTTTGGATTATAAAATAGTAGTTCGGATTTATAAATTTCTACCTTGCAATTGTTCTTTATATTTTGCAGGCGTGGTACCTATTATTTTTTTAAAAGAAGAATAAAATGTTGATTTTGAATTAAACCCGCATTCATAGCCAATTGTTTCTAGGGTAAGGTGCCTATTTGAAGCCAACATCTGCTGTGCTTTTTCAATCCGATATTCATTTATAAAAATCGGAAAACTTTTTTCAGCATTATCATTCAACAACTGGGATAATTGATGAACTGAAATTTTTAATCTCTTTGCAACATCAGAAGATTTTAAATTGGCATTTTTATAAAGCTCATTTTCTTTCATGAGAATATCCAATTTTTCAAATAGATTTTTTGCTTGGGAAGTTTCAATTTTTTTATCTGCATACTTTTGGGGTTGCATAAAAAAGACACCATTTTTTTTTCGGTTTAAAAAAAGTAGGAGCGAGAGCAGATAGAAAAGAAACGAAAAGGTAAGTGCCCCGACCAGATAAAATGTAAAACTGGTAAAGTAGTATGCTGACCAAATAATCAGGTTGCCCCCAAAAACACTTAAAACCCATATTTGAAATGAGTTTGACTTTCTTGGTTTTTGTACTACGGTCTTTATGGTGTGCCTCAATATCCAACCGGATGCAACGATGTAAAAAAACCATTGCGTATAAATTCCATAAATAATATAAGGTCTCCAAAGATCTATATTCGTTTCAAAAGGATATATGTAGCCTACAATGATGATTACGGGCAAGAGAATTAAAATATGATACTTCCAGGTTTTTGTAATACGGCTCTTGACATCGACTACAGATTTTATATAGAAATAAAGAAATGGACCAATAAAGAAACAGGCAGAAAGGCCAAGCTGTAAGTAGATAAAAGCCAAATCGGGTTTAAAATAAAAAACAACGGATTTTCCAATCCGAATGCTCATCATTAGTAATAAAACCCCGAGAAACTTGGTAGCGATATGTTTTGGTTTGGCAAACCAAAGAAAATATAAACCAAGGATTAAGCCATTAAATGCTCCCAATGCACTAAAAAAGAAAAGAAGAGTTTTATTTAACTCCATAGCTTATTAGGTAAATGTTTTTAAAATTAAACATTTTAATGAAAGCTATGAACAAGGATAGCCACTATACAAATTTTAATCTTAGAACTTAAATTTTAGTTAATATAAGCAGTTTCTGGGAGTATTATAGGATTACATCTTAAAATAGTGCGACTGCACATTTTACATTGATTGTTCTCATTCAACTCTTTTAATGTTAATTGTGTCAAATCCGGTAATGAATAATCATTGGCAGCGTTATAATCCACAATGTAGCCCATGTCCTCAAAAGCAGCTACAGACAATTTGCTAACCGGATTGATGCCATCGTTTATAAAACCGGTCATAAGTTCATTATTGAACGTTGATTCTCTCCAATGCCCATCCCTTGTTCCTTGTCCGCCAGTATTTGCAACGGGTACTGAATCTGGGCTATCGTCACCTGTTAGAAATCTATATTCGCGTATGGCATTGATTCCAGTAAATGTTGGATTTTCTGAACCTTCCCCAGATATTAAATTTAAAAACTGAGTAGACCAAAGCGTACCAAAACCAAGTACGTGTCCCATTTCATGAATAATAACATCTACCAAACTGTTTTCAGCTTCCAGTCGTGCCAGATCGGCTGTATCAAACCTCATGATGCCTGTCGCGGGGAGAAAACTTCCCGATCTTAATTGTGTTGGCCCAGCTTGGCCTAAAATTCCTGAAGCTCCATCGATAGTGGTTCCTTGGGCATCAATACGTACATTTTCAATAATATCACCATTTGCTAATTGTACTGGTGGCAAATCACCTGTAATAATTTCTGCCCATCTGCTGGCTGCAT
The DNA here is from genome assembly GCF_003269425.1 of Flagellimonas maritima. Classification (NCBI taxonomy): domain Bacteria; kingdom Pseudomonadati; phylum Bacteroidota; class Flavobacteriia; order Flavobacteriales; family Flavobacteriaceae; genus Flagellimonas; species Flagellimonas maritima. Next base: position 2,585,801 of record NZ_CP030104.1, read on the forward strand.
CGTCAAAAATAGTCTGTTGCCCTTGTGTTAATCCACCTAAAAATCGTACTTCTATAGTAAAGCTCATATTGTAACCATTTAAATTAATGTCTACTTGGAATATATTTACGGAAGAAATTCTAAAATGGATAGAAGTTGGAAAACTTTAACAAGAATTGAACTGTAGTGTAAAAATTTTAGACGTTTTGTAAATAAATGGATTCTATATATAATCATAACAAAGTAGGCTCATCTGATTATCTTAAATTGGAAAATACTTTTTATGTGTCTAGATAGTTTAGGATATTCTTTACAAAAGTCAGTAAATCTGTGGGTTTGTGAAGTATTTAGTAAATGTTATAAATGAAAAAACTCCGGTAATCAGCCGGAGTTTATTCATCAATCAAAAAACGAACAGTCATGATAAACTGTTGTAGGATTACAAATTACAATTTTCTTGCCAAAAAACAAATTTAAGGTTTGTTTAACTGTAATTTATGGGATAATCGTGCAATTACCCCAAATACGTCTTTAATATTTTACTTCTCGAAGTATGTTTTAGTCTTCTAATCGCTTTTTCTTTTATCTGGCGGACACGCTCTCTTGTCAAATCAAAAGTTTCACCAATTTCTTCCAGAGTCATGGAATGCTGGCCTGCCAAACCAAAATATAGGCGGATAACATCTGCTTCTCTTGGAGTCAAGGTTTCCAGTGCACGCTCAATTTCTGTACGAAGTGATTCATGCAATAAATCCTTATCCGGATTTGGAGATTCACCACTGCGCAACACGTCATATAAGTTGGAATCTTCACCATCAATTAAAGGTGCGTCCATAGATACATGACGACCTGAGTTTTTCAACGATTGCTTAACGTCCTCAACGGTCATATCCAATTCTTTGGCAATTTCTTCCGCAGATGGGATGCGTTCGTGTGCTTGCTCCAAAAAGGCGAAAGTCTTATTTATTTTATTGATGGAACCAATCTTGTTCAAGGGCAAACGAACAATACGGGATTGTTCTGCCAGTGCTTGAAGAATGGATTGACGAATCCACCAAACGGCATAGGATATAAATTTAAACCCACGGGTCTCATCAAAACGCTGTGCCGCTTTTATTAATCCTAGATTTCCTTCATTAATCAAATCTGGAAGTGTTAGTCCTTGGTTTTGATATTGTTTTGCAACAGAAACCACAAACCTGAGGTTGGCTTTAGTTAATTTTTCCAAGGCTATCTGGTCTCCCGCTTTTATTCGCTGTGCCAATTCTACTTCTTCATCGGCAGTTATTAAATCAACCTTGCCAATTTCCTGTAAATATTTGTCCAACGATGCAGTTTCCCTATTGGTAACCTGTTTTGTAATTTTTAACTGTCTCATCTAATTTTCTTTCAAATTAAGTTTGTGAACCGAAGCTCATTAAGTTATACGTACGAAAATGTAAAAAGTTACAATTTGATAAAATTTATTCGAATTTTATTTGTACAAACAAAAAACCCTGAGAATTTTCCTCAGGGTTTTAAGATATTTAAATGTCAACAAATTATTAATCCCTTCTCGGTTTTCTATCACGATTTCCACCTCTGCGGTCACCGCCACCTCTACGATCACCACCTCTATCATTTCTTGGTGGTCGTTCAACATAACCTTCCGGTTTTGGAAGCAAAGCTTTTCTTGAAACTTTTTCTTTTCTGGTTCTTGGATCAAGACCAAAATATTTTACATCAAAAACATCTCCCATGTTAACAACATCGGAAACATTTTCTGTGCGCTCCCATGCCAGTTCTGATACATGAAGCAATACTTCGTTACCGGGCGCATCAACATATTCGACTACAGCACCAAAGTCCAGCATCTTTATTACTTTGACCTCATAGACGCTACCAACTTCAGGTTTGAACATTAATGCCTCTATTTTGGCAATAACGGCATCAATGCCTTCTTGGCCTGTACCCAAAATTTCAACAATACCTTCTTCTGTATCAGGATCTTCATTGATAACAATTGTTGTATTGGTCTCTTTTTGCAATTCTTGAATCACTTTTCCACCAGAACCGATTACGGCACCAATATATTCTCCAGGAATAATTTTGGTAACAATTTTTGGTGCGTAGGATTTCACATCCGCTCTTGGAGCATCAATAGTGTCTGTCAATTTTTCGAGAATATGCAATCTGCCTTCTTTGGCTTGCATTAAAGCCTTAACCAAAATTTCATAGGAAAGTCCTTTGACTTTAATATCCATTTGGCAGGCAGTAATACCATCAGCAGTACCTGTAACTTTGAAGTCCATATCTCCCAAGTGATCTTCATCACCTAAAATATCGGAAAGAACTGCATAATTTCCTGAATCGGCATCAGAAATCAGTCCCATAGCAATACCGGATACAGGTTTTTTCAATTGAATACCGGCGTCCATCAATGCCATTGTTCCTGAACAAACCGTTGCCATTGAAGAAGACCCATTGGATTCCAATACTTCGGATACGACCCTTACCGTATATGGGCAATCCTCAGGAATCATACCTTTTAAGGCACGCTGCGCCAAATTTCCATGACCAACCTCTCTACGGGAAGTACCACGTATTGGACGTGCCTCACCAGTGGAAAAAGGAGGAAAATTATAGTGTAAATAGAAGGTTTCTTCGCCTTCATAAGACGGCATATCTACTTTATTTGCTTCTCTTGAAGTTCCTAAGGTTACTGTTGCCAATGCCTGAGTTTCCCCTCTTGTAAATATAGATGAACCATGAACAGAGGGTAAATAATCGATTTCACACCAAATTGGCCTGATTTCATCCGTTTTTCTACCATCTAGTCGTAGACCATCGTTAAGAGTTAAGTCTCTTACCGCAGCTTTTTCTGCTTTGTAGAAGTACTTTGAAACTAAATCTCCAAAATCATCCAATTCCTCTTCAGAAAATGATGCTTTTATTTCTTCTTTGATATTATCAAAAGCGGCGCTGCGCTCGTGTTTTGCAGAACCTGCTTTAGCAACAGCGTAGACTTTATCATACGCAAGGTCATGTACTTTTTTGGCAAGTTCCTCATCTTCTCTTTCAGGATCGTATTCTCTTACCTCTTTCTTTCCAAAAGCTTCAGCTAATTTTATTTGAGCGGCACATTGTATTTTAATGGCCTCATGCGCAAATTTGATGGCTTCTGTCATTTCTTCTTCAGAAATTTCATCCATCTCTCCTTCAACCATCATTACAGAATCAGCAGAAGCACCGATCATCATATCAATGTCAGATTCTTTTAATTGGGCTCTGGTTGGGTTAATGATGAATTCGCCATTTACACGACCCACTCTTGCTTCAGAAATTGCACATTCAAATGGAAAATCTGAAAGTTGGATTGCTGCTGAAGCGGCAAGTCCTGCCATTGCATCTGGCATAACGTCTTCGTCATGGGACATAAGCTGAATCATAACCTGAGTTTCAGCATGGTAGTCTTTTGGAAATAAAGGACGAAGAACACGGTCTACCAATCGCATGGTCAAGACTTCACCATCGCTAGGCCTGGCTTCACGTTTAAAAAAACCACCGGGATAACGCCCGGCAGCGGCAAATTTTTCACGGTAGTCTACCGTTAACGGTAAAAAATCAACATCACTTTGTTTATAGTTTGAAACAACTGTACATAGCAACATACAGTTGCCGGATTGAACTACAACAGAACCATGGGCCTGTTTTGCCAATTTTCCGGTTTCGATGGAAATCTCCCTACCGTCACCAAGGTCAATGACCTCTTTAAAAGTTTTTGGAATCATAAAATTTTGTGTTGCCTTCAATCTAGAAGGACTTGTTAAACATTTGGTCTGCCGCCTTCCTGACGGTCGGGTTGTGTTGTTGTGTTGACCAATGAAAAACCAATTGTAGCTTTTTGTGTTTACCAGACAACATCTATCTGGATTTGTATACCCTTCATCGAAATCAATGCACGGTTAAGGGTAAAAAACAAAGGGAAGCGATGCTCCCCTTTATTTTTTTATTTTCTAATACCAAGTTCTTTAATCAAAGAACGGTATTTTTCAATATCTTTTTTCTTTAAATAATCCAAAAGACTACGTCTTTTACCTACCAATTTTACCAAAGAACGCTCTGTATTATAGTCCTTATGGTTTCTTTTTAAATGTGTTGTTAGGTGGTTGATACGGTGTGTAAACAAAGCTATTTGCCCTTCCGTAGAACCAGTGTTCCCTTCAGATCCGCCGTGTTTCTTAAAAATTTCAGCTTTTACTTCTTTCGTTAAATACATTCCAATATTTATTTAAATGATTTTTATGTATGTGATTGTCAGTTCCTGAAACATGCTCAGGACAGCTAATCAGCGTGCAAAGATAACTTTTTTTTCAAAATAAAATTAACTGGAAATTAAACCTTTTGATTTTGTTCATGTCATAGGATCAAACTCTAAAATTCAATCATTATGAAAAAGTGTATCGAACAATTAAATTCTACAAAAATCACCTTCTTATTTATGGTGATTTTACTATTAAGTGCCGTCTCATGTGATAAAGATGATGCCACAACCGAAGATTTATCAAGTTCAGAAGTAATTTCTTCTACCGAATTACAATTTAGTGACGAAGCGGAAATGATTTCCGAAGAAATCATTATCGTTGCAGAGGATGTGTATGCTACTGATGAAATTTCCATGACTTCCAAAGAGAATTATAGTTCTGACTATTTACCGGATTGTGTCGTTGTAACGTCAATTGTAACGGATACAACAAGAGAGAAAACCATTGATTTTGGTAATGGTTGTGAATTGCCCAATGGGAACGTTCTTAGTGGAATCATTAACTTGAGCTATGCCAAAAACATGGAAGAAGCATCAAAAAATATAGCTTTGAGCTTAGAGAACTTTACATTTAATGGCGTTTCAGTTGAAGGTACCGCGAATGTCGTGCGTGTTCGTTCCAATGGGAACGGGAACCCACAGGCAACAACCGATGCTTCTTTTAATGCAACTTGGCCTGAAGGTGAAACCGCTTCTTTTGAAGGGACTAGAACCCGAGAATGGATAGAGGGATACGGTTCTGGCTTTTGGGGAGACAATGTTTTCTTGATTACCGGTAAGAGAACTTACATTGGTAGACTGGGCAATGTTTATATAAAAGAGGTTATAACGCCTTTAAGGAGAGAGTTGTCTTGTAGATTTATTGTTAGCGGAGTTTTGGAGATTTCCAGAAACGATAATACTGCCAGTCTTGATTTTGGCGATGGAAGTTGCGATGCCCAAGGAACATTAACACAAGCTGATGGCACTGAAAGGGAAGTATTCTTGAGACGGTTTTTGAAAAATTAACCAATCACTTAGCGGTTATTGTCATATCGAGCGTAGTTGAGATGTTGAATAAACAAATAGTTCTCGGCTGCGCTCGAACTGATATCAATACCTTTTATTCTCTCACGGGTAGATTTTGTATCAAATCAATATATAAATTGACCTTTTTTTTCAAATCCTTTCGGTGGGTAATGAAATCTAAAAACCCATGCTCTTTTACAAATTCTGATGTCTGGAAACCTTCAGGTAAATCTTTCCCCACAGTATCCTTTACAACTCTGGGTCCTGCAAAACCTATTAAAGCACCCGGTTCAGAAATATTGATATCGCCAAGCATTGCATAGGATGCGGTAGTGCCCCCTGTAGTTGGATCTGTGCACAGCGATATATAAGGTATTTTAGCCTCAGCCAATTGAGCCAACTTTGCAGAGGTTTTTGCCAATTGCATCAGTGATAATGCGGCTTCCATCATACGGGCACCTCCTGATTTCGAAATCATTAAAAATGGTACTTTTTTCTTTTTTGCATGGTCAATGGCCCTGGCAATTTTCTCTCCAACGACACTTCCCATGGAACCTCCTATAAAACTAAAGTCCATACAGGCAATAACGATTTCCTTTCCCATTGATTTTCCCACTGCTGTCCTAATAGCATCGGTTAGACCGGTTTTTTGCTGAGCAGCTTTCAAACGTTCTGAATATTTTTTGGTATCAACAAACTTCAAAGGGTCTTTAGAGGATATGTTCTCATCAAGCTCCTTAAATTTATTGTCATCAAAAAGAATTTCAAAATATTCCTTGCTTCCAATTCTTACGTGATAGTCGTCTTCTGGGCTTACATAATAATTTTTTGCCAACTCCTCGGATTCAACAATTTTTCCTGTAGGGGATTTATACCAGAGCCCCTTTGGAGTATCCTTTTTTTCCTCAGTAGCAGTTTGTATTCCTTTTTCCTTTCTTTTAAACCAAGATGACATAGAATCAAAAATTAAGTTAAACGGCTTTCTGAATGTTTATAGCGTGTTGATATTATTGAGGTCTTCAAATGCTTTTTTTAAGCGTTCAACAAAGGCCTTTTCTCCAGAACGCAACCAAACTCTTGGGTCATAAAACTTTTTATTGGGCTGGTCTTCACCATCTGGATTGCCTATTTGGGATTGTAAATATCCTGACTTATCCTGCACGTAATCCCTAACCCCTGAAAGGAAGGCGTATTGTAAATCTGTATCAATATTCATTTTTATAACACCATAGCCAATGGCTTCCCTAATTTCCGCTACGGTTGAGCCAGAACCTCCATGAAAAACAAAATCAATGTGATTATGACCTACTCCGTATTTTTTTGAGACGAATTCTTGGGAATTTTCAAGAATTTTTGGAGTCAGCTTTACATTACCGGGCTTGTAAACACCATGTACGTTACCAAACGCAGCTGCTACGGTAAATTTTGGACTTACTTTTGAAAGTTCTTCATATGCATAGGCCACTTCTTCTGGCTGTGTATACAATTTGGAATCATCGACATCGGTATTGTCAACACCATCCTCTTCGCCTCCAGTGACCCCCAATTCTATTTCTAGGGTCATATCCATTTTGCTCATTCGCTCCAAATAACCCTTACAGATTTCTATATTCTCTTCTATAGGTTCTTCGGAAAGATCTATCATGTGCGAGCTGAACAAAGATTTTCCTGTTGAAGCATAGTGTTGCTCACTGGCATCTAAAAGTCCATCGATCCAAGGTAATAGTTTTTTGGCACAATGATCTGTATGCAATATAACGGTCGCCCCATAAGCTTCCGCCAATTGATGTACATGTTTTGCTCCAGCAACAGCTCCTAAAATAGCAGCTTTTTGATTTTCATTGGATAATCCTTTACCCGCATTAAACTGGGCTCCACCATTGGAAAATTGGACTATGACCGGCGAATTTAGCTCAGCAGCAGTTTCTAGGACTGCATTTATTGTATTGGATCCTATTACGTTGACTGCTGGCAATGCATAGCCATGTTTTTTGGCATGATCAAAAATTGCTTGTACTTCATCTCCTGTAGCAACGCCTGGCTTAATATTGTGGGACATAGTTTTTAGTTAGTTAGGGTTAGAATAAGCAACAAAAGTAATAAATTATTTGCTCTAGAAAGGATAATTGATACCTATATTGAATACAGCATTTCTTAGGTTATAACCTCTGAACCAACGCCTGGACCATTCTTCTGCCGGGTTATAGGTTTTGAAGCCAATATCTAGTCTGAAAACAAAATAAGTAAAGTCATAACGCAACCCCAAACCTGTACCCAACGCTATGTCTGCGAGGGAAGTAAAATCAGTAAAGATTGCATCTGGATTGTCTTCATTATCAAAAACGTTCCAAATATTACCCGCATCTGCAAATAGGGCTCCTTTTACATCACCGGCAATTGGAAATCGATATTCCAGATTTAGGGCAATCTTTAAATTAGCCTCGTTAAAGTCGTTTATATTTCTTGTGCTTCCAGGCCCCAGTTCGTAAGCATTCCATGCTCTATTATCATTTGATCCACCAGCAAAGTAACTACGTAAAAATGGAATACTTTCAGAATTTCCGTAAGGCACTGCAAGACCAAGAAAACTTCTAAAAGCAAGTACACTGGTATTAGAAACGTTCCAATGTCTTATGAAATCCAATTCTGTTTTAAAATATTGGGAAAAGGGAACCCCAAAAACCAAAAGTTGGTCATTATCGTTTTCATTGTAGGGCACTACGTCTTCCAAAAGGGACAAAAGATTTCCTGCACTTTCAAGTCTCACCCTAAGCTGATAAAAGCTGTTGTCGTTAATGTCTGTCTTACTGCTCTTGGTAAATGTATAATTAGTTGCAAAAATGAGGTTATTCTCCGTTAGACGCCGTTGGCGCTCGTCTATACTGTTCACTTCACTGAATTGTTCTGGAGTAGTGGGAATCTCATTGTTCAATACAGCTTGTGCAAATTCATTGGCTCCATCAGGAATGTCCAAAGTAAGGGGGTCATCGTTATCGCCCGAATCTTCAAAAAAAGAAGCATACTGCGGGTCATCTTGAAATTCGTCCGCTATTTCATCAAGATTGGTGAAGGTGTTTTGATAGACATTATAGAAATTATCAGGGTTTACATTTCGGATAAATTCAACATTTAATAATTCTATATTGTGCTTTAAACTTGCTGAGGGCGACCAATTGTAAGATAGGACCGTATTGAACGATTGTTTGTCCAGACCAATGTTACGCTGAAAATTTGTTCCGACAAGAAGCCTACTTTGTGGTAACATATAATATGGAATGATGTTCTTGGTTTTTACAGGTAGCCAAATCCGCGGAAATGTAATGTTGATATCGCCTCCAATTTCCGACGTAAAGGTTTCATCGGATAATGATGCATCGCTCAAAAGACCTATTGCTCCCCTTGCAGAAATACTCAAAGTTTCAGCACCGCCAAAAACGTTTCTGGTGATTAGGGATGAACTGAACGCTGTTCCAAGTCGCTGTATATTGGAATGCGTGACATCAAAATCAAAACTTAATGAAAATTTTGGCCTTGGCGCAAGATAAATATTAGATATAAGCTTTGCTTGTGCGGTATCTGGAACGAACTCAATATTGGGGTATTTGAACGTATTAAGATTTGTTATCTGCCTATACGTCCTAATTCTATCCAAATCCCTGTAAATACTATCTTTTTCAAAAAAAATGGCATCAGTCAATGCCTTTGGTTTGTATCTGAGTTTATTGGCGTAAAATATAGTGTAATTTTCGTGTTCAATCGATTTTAGGGAATCAGTTGTTCCGCCAATTAAATAATCCGCATAGATATTAATCTTTTTTAGTCGATGGATACGATATGTAGAGGCGCTATCAGCATCATTGGAACTCCTTGGTTTTTGAATGTTCAATTTTACATCCATAAGTTGGTCATCAGCTATCTGCAAGGTGTCTCTTAAAATATCATAATTTATAGAGCTTTCCTGAAAATTATATACCCCCGTGTTTCTAAAAAGATTGGTAAGTCGCTCTCGCTCCGAGTTGAAATTATTTAAATCGAACTGTTCTCCGTTCTTGACCAATGCTCCTTTACTGTTTTTTTGGTAAATTGAGTCCAACTCCGGTGAGGTAATGTTTTTTATTATCGTATCGACTAAAAATGGTTTTTCCAAAGCAATCTTATATTCAATTTCAGCCCTTTTCTTTCTTTTTTGCTCTACCACTTCAAAAGTCCCCGAATTATTAAAATAGCCTTTACTATCATAATATGCCTCCAACCGTTCAATACTAGTAGCCGCCAATAGGGTATCCACGGTAACGGGTGCCTCACCAATCCTTTTTAAAAATTCACTGGCTCCTTTTACGAAAAAGGATTCCCTAAGCCTGTTTACTTGTTTTTTAGAAAGTAATTTGTTTAATCTTTTTTCACGCTTTTCCTTCCTGTGCAGCCAATTTTGAAAAGATGAATCAGGATTTTCTTTTGCAAGATTATATAGGTTCAAACGCAGCGGGTAACCTAAAACATTACTGTTTGGTTTTTGAAGGATTAGACTCTTAACTGCATCATTGCTTACCTTTTCATCATCTGCATAAATGGTATTCTTGATCAATAACAACTCATCGTCATCAACCTTTTTAAGGGTATTACAACCTACGATGGTAAACACAAGCAACAATAATCCTATTTTTGCCCAGTTACACATTGGACTTAAAAAACCCGTCATAGACGCCAAAAATACACGATTTAGATGGTTAGCAAAAACCAAATTAAGCTAGTTAAGAGCTTACAGCAAAAAAAGTACCGAAGTCAACACGGGTTATTCGTTGTTGAAGGTGAAAAGGGGGTCGCCGAACTTTTGGAAGAAGGCATAAAACCTTTTAAAGTATTTGTAGAGCAGTCTAAGTTCTTGAAGAAATTTGACGGTGCCGAGCTCGTTCTCAATACAGAATTAAAGCAGATGAGCAGTTTAATAAATCCTAATGGGGTATTGGGAGTATTTCATATTCCCGATACTAAACCTTTAAAAACACATGATTGGTTACTTGCATTGGATTCTATCCGCGACCCCGGAAACCTTGGAACCATTATTAGGTTGTGCGATTGGTTCGGAATCAAAAATTTAATTTGCTCCATGGATACCGTAGACTGTTACAACCCAAAAGTGTTGCAGGCAACTATGGGCTCTATTGCCAGAATCAATGTGGTCTATTTGGATTTGACCGATTTCTTGGGGAAAACAAAACTTCCAATTTATGGAGCTTTTATGGACGGCGAATCAATTTACAACAATCAACTTCCTGAAAAAGGCATTTTAATAGTGGGAAATGAGGGAAATGGAATATCCGATGCTATCGAATTACTAATAAAAAAGCGCATTGCTATTCCACAGCATGGCAAAGTTACTACTGAGAGTCTTAACGTTGCAACGGCAACTGCAATTCTATTGAACGAAATAAGGAGGGGAGATATAGCCTCCACGAAAATCGGCAGTTCCGTTACTCGAAGGTAAAATTGATAAAGATTCCCCGGGTGCGCATGGCATTGATATTGCCTGTCCAAGGGCTATTGGGGTCATTATCAGGGACCAGTTCATTCGTAAGGGCAAAGACACCACGTATTGATGGTGAAAATTTGAAATATTCTGTGTAGATATCAATTCCGAAACCAAGTTCATAGCCATAAACATTCTGCTTCATTCTAAATTCACCACTGCTATTATCATCCAAGCTGTCCTCCTTGCTACCAAGATTTATTGATGTATACAATCCTCCGGTAACGTAGGGTTTCCAATTACCAAACCGTTTTGCACTTACTTTCAACAGTAATGGAAACCTTATATAAGTAGATTTTACCTCACGAATTGCATCGGCTTCCGAAGTAAATCCTGGAAAGCCCAAGTTTCTTCCAGTATAAAGTAGACCGGGCTCAAAACGAACATCCAAATATTCATTGATGCGCATTTCTCCTATCAACCCGACATTGAAACCAATACTTTTATCGACCAAGATATCCTGTCCGATATCATTTTTAAACTCAAACTGAAAATCGTATTGGTTAATACCTAGGTAATAGCCCCAATTTAATAATTTTAAATCTTCGCTTTGAAGGTTTAAAATAGGGTCTTTATTGAACTGAGCCATAGAATTTGGGCTAATGGCAAGTAGCAGGCCAAATAGAAGAAGGACGTTTTTCATCAAATTATTTTGTCGCGACATATATAGATGCCACCCCAAATGTTTGGGGCATGTTCTCTATACCTATAAACCCAATTTTGGATAAAATATTGTTGAATTCTTTGCCATGTGGAAAAACAGAAGCGGATTCGCTTAGATAATCGTACGCAGACCTGTCTTTTGAGAAAGCTCTGCCGATTCCCGTGAGGACGTATTTTGTATACAACTTATAGCCTTGCTTAAAAGGTGTTTTTGTGGGTACGGACGTTTCAAGGATGACCAGACTTCCTTCCGGTCTTAAAACCCTATAAATTTCTTGAAGCCCTTTTTCCAGGTTTTCAAAGTTACGTACCCCAAAAGCTACCGTTACCGCATCAAAAGTATTATCTTCAAAAAGAAGATTTTCGCTATCGCCCACAACCAAGGTTATGGTGTCTCCCAAACTTTTTTCAGAAATTTTGGCCTCGCCAACTTCCAGCATTCCAGGAGAAATATCCAGTCCTATAATTTTTTCCGCACCTGTATCGGTCATGGCAATGGCCAAATCTGCCGTTCCCGTGGCGATATCCAAAATGATCTTTGGATTTTTCTTTTTAAGAAGGCTAACGATGCGTTTCCTCCATTTTAAATCAATACCAAACGAAATGACCCTGTTCAATCCATCATAATTCTTAGAAATGGTATCGAACATCTGTCTTACTTGTTCCTTTTTCCCAAGCTCAGAATCTTTGTATGGTTTAACTTTTTCGGACATGTGGTCAATTTTTGGTAAATATACGATTTAGGTATATGGAAGATGAACAAAAATAATTGTGTAATTTTACCGCGCAATCAAGGAAAGCTTTTCCCTATTATGTTAGGTATCGTCTTTATGACTTTGGCATTGCGCCATTTTACTTTTTATAAAACACGAATTGAATTCAGTTAAGAACTTCTTATTTTAATCAATGAAGATTATAATTGCCGGAGCAGGTGAGGTAGGTTTTCATTTGGCAAAACTATTGTCCTATGAAGCCCAAGAAATAACATTGATAGATACAGACAAGGAAAGTTTATCCTATGCCGATAATCATCTGGATATTAGAGTGCTTAGAGGTGATGCCACATCCATTGAAGTTTTGCAGGATGCTCAGGTAGAGACCTCTGATCTTGTTATTGGGGTTACTGCTTCAGAGACTACGAATATTACACTTTGTTTTTTGGCAAAACAGCTGGGCAGCAAAAAAACCATAGCTAGAATATCCAATACTGAGTTTATAGATAACCGAGAGCTTGTAAAATTTGAGGATCTTGGCATAGATGAATTGATTTCTCCGGAAGAACTTGCCGCAACAGAAATACAGTTGTTGCTCAATCAATCCGCTTTTAATGACACCTACGAGTTTGAAGAAGGACTATTGACCATGATTGGCGTCTTTTTGCCAAAGTCGGCGCCATTTGTAGGTAAAATGGTAAAAGAGGCCGCGCGGATTTTTCCCGAACTTCACTTTATGCCAATTGCCTTGCAGCGCATGGGAACCCAATATACACTTATCCCAAGAGGTGATACCATATTCAAAGAAGGTGACCAAGTATACTTCATTACATCTGCAGAAGGTGTGGATGAACTGTACAAGCTTACCGGAATGGAAAGAAAGGACATCAAAAATGTTATGATTTTGGGAGGTAGTAAGGTAGGCTTTAAGACCGCTCGCGATCTTTGTGGTAAAAAATTCAATGTCAAGCTTATTGAAAAGAATAAAGAGAAAGCTTTTGACATAGCCGATGATTTACCTTATGCCTTGGTAATAAATGGAGATGGCAGAAATGTTGAATTACTGGATGAGGAAAGTTTGGAGTCAATGGATGCATTTATAGCGGTCACGGGAAATTCCGAAACCAACATTATGTCCTGTTTGGTAGCCAAGTCAAAAAACATAAAGAAAACCATAGCCCTTGTAGAGAATATGGACTACTTTCAGCTTTCACATTCAATAGGAGTGGATACACTGATAAATAAAAAACTTTTGGCTGCCAATAATATTTTTAGGTACATACGAAGGGGGGAGGTGCTGGCACTAACAAGGTTGAGCAATCTAAATGCGGAGATTTTGGAATTTGAAGTAAATGCAACTTCTTTGGTCAACGGAGAAATTATAAGGGAGTTGGATTTCCCTAGGGAAGCAAGTATTGGAGGTGTTATAAGGAACGGCAAGGGAATTATAGCATTGGGGGATTTTAAGATCATGAAAGGAGATAAGGTTGTGGTCTGTTGCCTGCCCAAAGCGATTCCACGTATAGAAAAGCTGTTTTTGTAATGAACCTGAATACCCGAATAATTGTCCACATCATGGGGCTATTGCTACTTTGCAATGGTTTTTTTATGCTCATCTCAGCTTTTGTAAGCGGAATTTACAAAGATGGCGCAACTTTAGACATTACTTTGGCAGCTATAGTGACCATGCTTGTAGGCGTAATGGCGATGTTTTACACGCGTGGGCATAAGAAGGAAGTCAAACGAAAAGAGGGGTATATAGTAGTCACCTTTGGATGGATTATAATGTCCATATCAGGAACATTGCCTTACCTGTTTTCAGGAGCTATACCTTCTGTTACCAACGCTTTTTTTGAAACCATATCCGGGTATACCACCACTGGTGCTTCCATTTTGGACGATATTGAGTCTTTGCCCAAAGGCATACTGTTTTGGCGAAGCCTTACCCACTGGATTGGTGGAATGGGGATTATAGTGCTTGCTATCGCCATCCTTCCACTCTTGGGCATAGGAGGTATGCAACTATTTTCTGCAGAAGCACCTGGACCAGGGGGTGACAAGCTCCACCCAAGGATTACGGATACCGCAAAAAGATTGTGGCTTATTTATTTTGGATATACGGTCACTGAAGCAATTTTATTGAAATTGGCAGGAATGTCCATTTTTGATGCAATGAACCATGCCTTGGCCACACTCTCAACAGGAGGTTTCTCCACAAAAAATGCAAGTCTGGCCTATTGGAACGATCAACCTTTGATACAATATATTATTATTCTCTTTATGTTTTTGGCCGGGAGCAATTTCGTATTGAGTTATTTTGCTTTTACAGGTAGAGTACAGCGAGTTTTAAAAGACGAGGAGTTTAAATACTATACAGGTTTTATTGTTCTATTTACAATTATAGCCGCCATTGTTGTTTATGTAAAGGCCAATGTACCCATTTCCGATTTTCATCCTATGGTTTATGGTGAGGTGGAAAGTTCTTTTAGACATGCACTTTTTCAAGTAATAGCGGTCATTACAACAACAGGATTTGTCACTGCAGATTTTACAGGTTGGACACCTTTCTTGACCATATTCTTTTTTGGTCTGATGTTTTTGGGGGGTTCGGCTGGATCAACCTCTGGGGGAATAAAAGTAATGCGTCACTTATTGATCATTAAGAACGGTATTCTAGAGTTTAAAAGAACTTTGCATACTAATGCAATTATTCCTGTGCGTTATAATAATAAAACAGTTACAGAGCATATCGTCTATAATATTATAGCATTTTTTGTACTCTATATGCTCCTTTTTATAATAGGTTCTCTCTTTTTAGGTTTTTTGGGCCTTGATTTTATCTCTGCCATTGGTGGTGCAGCTTCTTCATTGGGCAATGTAGGACCTGCCTTTGGAAGTTTGAACCCCGTCAGCAATTACAACAGTTTACCAAATGTTGGAAAATGGTGGTGCGGATTTTTGATGCTTTTGGGTAGATTGGAACTGTTCACTGTGCTAATAATTCTGACACCTTATTTTTGGAAGAAATTTTAAAAATAATACCCTTCAAAATTTAAGGATTTTGAAGGGTATTATTTTTCGGACAATCTAAACTAGTTTACAACTTCAGAAATTCTAGAAATAGCTTCCCTTAGTTCTTTTTCGGACGCAGCATATGATATTCGAATACAATTAGGATTGCCAAAAGCTTCACCCGTAACCGTCGCCACATTGGCATGTTCCAATAGATATAGTGCAAAATCCGAAGCATTGTCAATTTTAGTACCGTTCAAAGTTTTCCCAAAAAAGTCAGAGATGTCAGGAAAAACATAGAAAGCGCCTTCAGGAACATTTAATTTGAACCCTTTAATTTCACCTAAAAGCTCAAGAACCAAATCCCTTCGTTGATGAAATTCATCGATCATAAACTGAATCTTGCTTTTTGGAGCTTCCAGAGCAGCAATTACGGCCCGTTGCGCAATTGCATTGGCACCACTTGTTACTTGGCCTTGAAGTTTGGTACATCCCTTGGCAATCCATTCAGGAGCACCCATATAACCTATTCTCCAACCTGTCATGGCAAACGCTTTTGACACCCCATTGATAGTAATGGTTCTATCGTACATCCCTTCAACTCCTGCAATACTTACATGACCGCCCATAAAATTAATATGCTCGTAGATTTCATCTGAAACCACAAAAATATTGGGATATTTTTTCAAAACTTCTGCTAAACCTTTTAATTCGGTTTCGCTGTAAACAGAGCCACTGGGATTGCAAGGAGAACTGAACCATACCATTTTTGTTTTTGGTGTGATTGCGGCTTCAAGTTGTTCAGGAGTCATTTTAAAATCAGTATCAATGCTAGTGGTAACCTCAACTGGAACGGCTTCGGCCAATTTTACGATATCACTATAGCTAACCCAATATGGTGCAGGAAGGACGACTTCATCTCCAGGGTTCAAAACAACCATAGCGACATTGAAGAGCGACTGTTTGGCACCCGTAGAGACTACAATTTGACTTGTGGTATAGTCCAGATCATTGTCCCGCTTAAATTTTTTCGAAATAGCCTTTTTTAAATCTGCGTAACCGTCTACGGGAGTATAGCTACTGTAGTTTTCGTCAATGGCTTTTTTTGCGGCTTCCTTTATAAAATCGGGAATGTTAAAATCGGGTTCTCCCAAACTTAACCCTATAATATCTTTCCCTTCCTTTCTTAGTTCTCTTGCTTTTGCGGCCATAGCCAACGTGGCCGACGTGGACATTTTCTGAATCCTGTCAGATAGGTGATTACTCATTGATTGTGCTATTTTACTGGTACTGAAGTGCTGGATTCTTACCTAACTCCTTCAGATGTTTGAAGTGCGAAATTATCGCTTTTCTCGTAGTTTTATATTCGTTGTAAGGCAGATTAAACTCTTTGGCGGTCTGTTTCACAATTTTGGATATTTTTGTGTAGTGAACGTGACTGATGTTAGGGAATATATGATGCTCTACTTGGTGATTCAAGCCACCCGTAAACCAATTCACAATTCTATTTTTAGTCCCAAAATTAACGGTAGTTACCAGTTGGTGGATTGCCCAAGTGTTTTTCATGGTCCCGTTTTCATCCGGTAATGGAGTATCTGCATGGTCGACGATGTGTGCCAACTGAAAAACAACGCTTAATATTACCCCTGCTACATAGTGCATTATAAAAAACCCGAGCAATACCTGCCACCAAGCAATGTCAACGAAAATTAAAGGCAATACGATCCAGATTGTAATATAAATCAGTTTGGTGATTACCAATGTACTCCAGTTGATTATAGGGCTGGGACGTTTTCCATAGGATAACTTTCTTTTCATGTACCTGTACATTTGCTGAAAATCAGTTGTAATGGCCCAATTAAAAGTCAATAGTCCATAAAGAAAAACAGAATAAAAATGTTGAAATTTATGGTGTTTTTGCCATTCTGCATGTTTTGAAAAACGAAGTATCCTACCTGCTTCCATATCCTCGTCATGCTCGTGGATGTTGGTGTAGGTGTGGTGCAGGACATTATGCTGTACCTGCCAATTGTAAACATTGCCTGCCAATATATAAATACTGCCCCCCATTAATTTGTTCACCCATTTTTTATTGGAATATGAACCATGGTTGCCATCATGCATCACATTCATTCCGACACCTGCCATACCTACACCCATAGTGATGGACAATAAAAGGTAGGCCCAAAAAGGTAGGTTCAATGTCAATATTAAAAAGTAGGGAGTCAAAAAAACGGCGAACATCACTATAGTTTTAAGATGAAGTTTCCAATTCCCGGTTTTTTTTATTTCATTCTCACTAAAATATTGATTTACTCTTTTATTGAGCGTTCTAAAAAAGTTCGCTGAATCTTTTCTTGAAAATCGGATGGTATCCTTATCCATATACTATTTTTTACAAAGGTAGTTAAATTGATCCTCCAAGTAGTCTCCTTAATGTGAAAACGGCGTTAAGGTAATTAAAAGTATTAATTTTGGCTAAATTAACAGGATTGGTCATGAACATAGATTTAATCTTCAACTATTTTACGAGCCTCACCAATGTACAAAGACAACATTTTCTTGCCTTGGAGATGCTCTACCAAGATTGGAACAAGAAGATAAATGTGGTCTCGAGAAAAGATATTGATGAACTGTATCTGCGCCATGTGCTGCATTCCTTGGGAATTGCAAAGATTCAACAGTTCAACGAGGGCTCCAAAATTTTGGATGTGGGAACCGGAGGAGGATTTCCAGGAATTCCATTGGCCATATTATTTCCCGATACCCACTTTATGTTGGTAGATGCCATAGGAAAAAAAATAAAAGTTGTTCAAGAAGTAATTGATGGAACAAAATTAAAAAATGTAACCGCCGTTCACTCCAGAGTTGAAGATATTGAAGGTCAATTTGATTTTATAGTCAGTAGAGCGGTTGCCGCTATGCCCACTTTTGTACATTGGACAAAAGGAAAGATAAAAAAAGTGTCTTCCCATGAGCGGAAAAATGGTATTCTATATCTGAAAGGTGGGGATTTAAGCGAAGAATTAAAAGACTATAGAACTGTGCAGGTTTTTGAACTGAGCGAGTATTTTAAGGAAGAATTCTTTGAAACCAAAAAGGTGGTATACTTGCCCTTAAAATAAGGGCAAGTGCATATTACCACCAAAACTAACTCAACTTATTTTATAGACCACACAGCATAACCATTGGCAGGAGCCTTTAGGGTTACCGCTCCACTGGAATCTGTAGCCACCGAGGAAGCGATGCTTCCCGTGTAATCGTGTAAATTATTTTCGGTCCAGTGTGTGGTTACTTGTCTGTTCAGTTCAAGTCCATTTGTATTAATGTACAATACCAGCCCTGGATTATCGCCATCCCCTTTTCTTGCTGCGATGTACTCATCTTCATCAGCAAACAACACTTCCAATTCACCTGATGCGATGGTTCTATTGATGAGGATAAGTTGATTCAATTTTTCCTTGAACTCCTCATTTTCATAGTCCAGATAGAAAATAGTGGGATATCCCGGATGTGTCAATATATAGGAATATGCAAAAAGCTTGTATTCCTCTTCTATGACAGGTTCTCTATCCGTATCATGATTTGCTACAAACGTAACGGCATCTGCTGGATTGGTTTTCCATAGCATGTCCCCATTTTGCAAAATGGTCAAATTGTTCTGCTGAAAGGCATCCCGCATTTGGAAAAGACATGGAAAATCGAAAGCGTTCACGCCTGCGGCAGCCACCCAGTCCCTCACTAAATTTGCGTTGCCATCAAAGAATTCACCTACGGACCATCCACCTACTTCATCGACCCATGCATCAACATATTCTGGACTAAAGCTTTTTACATAGTCAAAACGCCAACCGTCAAAACCAACGGTATTCTTGTAATACTTTGCCACGGAATTATCAAACTTCCATAGCCAGTTCTGTACATTGTCCTGTAAATGACATAAATCCTGCTCTTCAAAGAAAAGTGCTTCTTCATCGTTGTTGTGAATGCTATTGGGATGGTAATCCTCAAAGTTTCTGTTGAACATTCCAGAGGCATTTCCATTCATTTCATTAAATAAAGTGAAAGTATCCTTGTCGCGGTAAGGATTATATTCAAGACCACCTCCACTATTATGACCCATAACGATATCTGCAATCACCTCTATGTCGTTTTCATGCGCTTTGGCGATTAGATTATCCAATTCTTCACGTGAACCAAAACGAGTCTCGGTGGTGCCCTGTTGAAAATATTCTCCCAAGTCATAATAGTCTGAGGGGTCGTAACCCATGGAAAATCCTCCTGATTGTCCTTTGGAAACAGGGGGCAGCCAAATTCTGTCTATCCCGACTGATGCCCATTCATCTGTTTTATCGGCAATAAGGTCCCACCAATCAAAACGTGGTTCAACATCCCAGTAAAAAGCCTGCATCATTACACCGTTTCCATTTAGAAAATTGGTCAAGTCTTGGCCTTCCGATACCTGACCATCTCCGTTTGTTAATGCTTCTTCGACCAAACCACTGGGTTGATTGAAGGCATCGGAACATGAAGCCAATAATACGCAGCCTGAGATTAGAATTACTTTATGAAAAAAGTTTGCCTGTGATTCAAAAAAAGAATTTATCGATTTTTTCATTGTAATTTTAATTTGGTGTTACTGAATAAGTATATTGTCTTGAATTACTTAAATCCAACACTATTCTATAACTTCCTCCGGCATCAATACTAAGGTTTCCGCCTCCAAAATCCATAGAACCATCGCCATTGTCATCGCCACCAAGGTTCAAATCCCAAGCATCATTGGCCCTAAATTTGAATTCTCCAGCAGTCAAGTTTACATCTATGGACCAAGTTTTTGTATCTGGGTCGTAGGTCATGTCTTGATCTGCGGAACCTTCTGGATCATTATCATCTGGCCATCCATTCGGTGTTGCTTCTCCTGTTACGGCCCAAGACGTTTTGTCAAGGGAATACGTTAGGGTTTCTGAGTTCATACGGATTAAATAATATCCTCCTGTTCCATCAGGTGTTCCACAATTTACCTCATCTTCTTGTTCAATGGTTCCAGAGAACGAACCATCTGAATCCCCAGTGTCGCCATAATCTCCATCAAAACTTTCGTTTGTTGGCAAGAACTTATATTGTGAGCCATCATCTGCCATAAAAACAAACCCTTCAAAACTTACGTCGTCTTCTTCAGTTGCCAAAATCTGCACTGCATCGGCCGGAGTCCAATCATTTCCATATCCACTTGCAGCCAAAAAGCTTCCTACTACGAAAAAGTCTTCCAATGGTGCTGGTTCACTTGCTTCAAAAGGAACAACACTGAAAGTAATAACGTCAGATTCCATGGTAAGGCTTCCCAAAGAGGCTATAACCTTTGCTTCCATTTGTGCCGGTATTATATTATCGTTTTCGTCCCGCATTACAGTTTGGTTAAAAATATCCGGGTCTATCAATAAGTTATTAAACTCATTTACCGTGAGAGAGACAAATGTATTACTGGTGGTACCGAAACTATGTGCTGTGGCAAATTCGTTTCCTGCCATCCCCATTAAAAGTTCATAGTTCTCCACGGTGGTAACATCAAAATCTGCCGGGGACCATGTAAAAGTTACGGCAACATTACTTGATGTTGCTTCTGTCAATACTACCGTACTCCCATTCAGCTCGGAAGATATTGATGGTGCCGCTACTACGGATGCTATTGTTACTGGATCTTCATCATCGCAACCAATGATGGAAAAAACTAAAATTAGTGTCAAAAATTTTACTAAATATTTCATCTTCAAAAACAATTTTTAGGATTAATAATCTGGATTTTGGTCTAAGTTGGGGTTTGCGTTTAAGTCTCCCGCCGGTATTGGAAAAATATCAAAGTGCGCTGGTATGGACGTACCATTTTCCAATCCACCTTTCCAGTCCCATAAATAGGTGTTCCCGGTGTATTGTCCAAAACGGACCAAGTCTGTTCTTCGGTAGCCTTCCCAACCGAGTTCCCTGCCTCTTTCGTCAAGTATAAATTGAAGGTCCAAGGAAGCTACATTTCCTGAAGCATCTCCGTATGCTCGCTGTCTTATTGCATTTACATAACCTAAAGCAGTCCCTTCATCTCCCCCTCCATTTCTTAAAAATGCTTCGGCGTACATCAAGTAAACATCGGCAAGTCGAAATAATGGAAGATCTATATCGGGATAACTGTTGTCCTGTCCAGGAACTCCGTCAGAAGTAAGATTTCTGAATTTTGTATACCCAAATCCTTCTTGGAAATCACTTCCTGTAGGAGGCGAAGTTAGTTCAAGTGAATGCCCGTCTTTGAAGAAAAAAGAAGCTCTAATATCTGGGCTATCTTGAAAAGGGTCATCGTTAGGGAACTCAAATAGACGGACAAAATTTTCTTTACACGTAAGTCCGGCAAATCCACCTGTATTTGCGCCAAAATCACCTGAAGAATTAATATTTGCGTCCAAAGTGCCGTTTACCATAATAAACATATACCCAAAGGATTGTGTTTCTACACCGTCGTGGGTAACAGGAAAAATAATTCCTTCAGCCGTATTGTTGTCTGCTAAAAAAAGTTCATTATAATTGGGCTCTAATGTATACCCAGCTGCGATTATCCTTTCACAAAAATTGATACAATCACTATATCTATTTTCTCCAATATACACTTCTGCATTTAGGTACAACCTGGCCAACAACGTCCATGCCGCTGCTTGATCGGCCCTTCCATAATCGTTTTGGGTTGCCGGCACCAAAAGGTCGGCAATTTCAATCAGTTCAGATTCTATATAATTGAATAAATCTACAGCGTTTGTCTGTTCCGGAAAGAACGCTCCCGGTAAATCCTCTTCGGTTACGAAAGGGATGTTGCCACCAAAAAGTTCCAATCCATGGTAATAGCTCAAAGCTCTGAGAAAGCGGGCTTCCGCTCTGTAAAATGCTATATCGGTTTGGATGTCCGCAGGAACATTTCTACCATCCAAAACTGATTGTTCTGTCTGTCTTAAAAATTCATTTGCCTGTGTAACCTGAAAAATCAATCGGTTATAGACCACGGAAATTACATCATTGTCCGCAGTCCATTCATTTACTAAAAGTTCCGCAAGACCAGCATCATCATACCGCCACTTTACTGCATCAGCTGTAACTTCGTTCAAATAAAAGTAGGTACGCATGTATTGCGAATTTCCTTCATCAAAACCTATCAAATCTCCTTGTCCAGATGGTCCTTGTTGGCCTGTTACGGATAATCCTGCATAGATTTTGGACAGGAACTGTAAATAGCTCTGTGGGTCATCAAAGGCATTTTCAGAATTGATGTTAATGGTGTCAATATCATCTAAATCATCAGTACAACCATTTATAAAGGCACTCATGATGAGGATAAAAAATAATTGATATATGTTACTAATTTTCATGATTTTCTTTTTTTATTAAAAGTCCAACGATAAACCTACTTGTACTGTAAAGGGTCTTGGGTAGATGTTGTTATCTATACCATTTGTAATTTCTGGGTCAAGTCCATCATAGTCGGTTATAACAAAAACGTTCTGAAGGGTACTGAATATTCGCATTCTAGTATTCTCCTTCCACAGTTTATCTACTGTGTAGCCGAGTGTCATATTGTCCATTCGTATAAATGAAGCATCTCTTACATAGTAATCGGAAAAGGTAATTTCGTCTCTGGTTCCTTCAAAATTGGAGCGCAAGACCGAAGTTGCCACGTTTCTCAAATCTTGTCCTATATTAAGGTTTCGATAATTCCCCCTATTTAGGTCGATACCATTATAGTTATAATTTCCATAATTGGCCCGTGCAGAGAAGCTGAAATCCCATTCTTTGTAATTGAACCTACTGTTCAATCCCAAAGTGACCAATGGAGCAGCTTGTTTATAGGCCCTCCTGTCCAAATCGTTGATCTGTCCGTCATTGTTTAAATCCCTCACGACTCCTTCCAACGGAACTCCATTCTCATCGTATACTTGTTCAAAAACAAAGTAACTTCTAGTAGGTTGGCCAACAATATGCCATTGCGCACCATCATCTCCACCAATTCCGATAAGCGATGTGCCTGAAACGGGTATACCTGTTCCTGGTTCGTTCCCGGTTTGGAACAAGCGGTCGACTTCATTTTCATTGTATGCAAAATTAAACCCTAAATTCCAAGAGAAATCCTCGTTCTTAAATACTGCGGCATCCAAAAAGAATTCCACACCCTTGTTGGTAAGGCTTCCTATGTTTGTTGGTAGACGGTTTGTTAGGTTACTACCTGCTGCAACATTAACAGTACTTAATAAATCTTCTGTTTCCCTATAGTACAGTTCAAGGGCACCACTGATTCGGTTATTGAAGAGGCCATAATCCAAACCAATATTATAGGTGGTTGTCTCTTCCCATTTAATATTGGCATCAAATGGTTGCGCACGTAAAGTTGTTACAAAACCACCCAATTGCCCTGAAGCTCCATTTTGACTTGGTGAGAACTGTGGAAGGAAAGGTTGTGTATCCGTTCCTTGCAATACATCTTGTTGACCTGTGATACCCCAGCCCAATCTCAATTTTAGATTGGAGAGTGTTTCGGAATCTTTTAGGAAATTCTCATCACTGATGTTCCAAGCGAATGCCGCAGCGGGAAAATTACCCCAGCGATTATCTCCTCCAAATCTTGAAGAACCATCCCTTCGGTATGTTAACGTAAGTAGATACTTATCGTTAAATGCATAATTAAAACGACCAAAAAAGGATTGAATATTGCTCTCAAGGATGGTTTTTATAACCAAAGGTCCACCAACACCATCACCTCTTAAGTCCACACTCATACGGTCCTCATAAAAGTTTTGGTAGGAATAACCTGCGGTAAAATCCAAACGAGAATTGATTTTATCAAGATCCTTGTCATACTTAAAATAGATGTCCATCAGTTTGTTTTCCTCATCTTGTTCAAAATTTCGTGTTCTACCACCTTCCAGCAATTGTGAGGATATGGTTGGAGGTTGAAAATCTGTACCATCACCAATTGATTTGTCTATACCTAAATTTAGCGTAGCTGTAATATCAGGGAAGAAATGCAAGTTGTAATCGAATTTTGCGTTTCCCACAAATCTTCTTGCAATGGCTTGGTTGTCCCTAAGTGTTAATTGTGCAACAGGATTTGTAACTGTATTTGTTGTTGCAGATCCATTTTCCTCATAATAATCAAAAAGTCCCGCAGGCAATGTTGGATCAAAAACCGGCTGTGTGGGGTCAAATTCCAATGCACTGCCTATAGCTCCTGTCTCTGCGAAGTTGTTCTCAGTATAAGCTCCCCTGGCATTCAATTCTATCTTTAGTTTATCATCAAAAAGACGGGGGGTAATATTTAAAGATGCCGTTGTTCGTTCAAGTGCCTCTGTCCTTAGGATACCATCCTGCTGTGTATATCCTACGGAGGCCCTGAACGGAATTCCCATAATGCCACCTGATACACTAAAATTGGTATCTGTACCTAAGGCCGTTTCAAATATTTGTTCTTGCCAGTTGGTGTCGGCAGAACCTAAATCTGATACTCGATTGGGAAAACGGTCCGCTATGATTTCACGATAATCCGATGCACTGAATACTCCTATTGTATTGCTCAATGTATTTACCGAGGCCGAAGTGTTCAAAGAAAACTTGAGCTCGCCTGTTTTTCCTTTTTTGGTAGTGATAATGATAACACCGTTTGATGCCCTTGACCCATAGATTGCTGTTGCCGAAGCATCTTTTAGAATAGAGAAAGAAGAGATGTCGTTCGGATTAACAAAATCAAAAACGTTTCTGGAACCTGAATTTCTTTGTTCGTCCAATCCTGGGCTATCCAATGGAACGCCGTCGATAATAATCAGGGGATCGTTGCTGGCATCCAAAGAGGAACCTCCCCTAATTCGTATCTGGCTACCGCTACCGGGGGCGCCACCGTTTGTCGTAATGTTCACACCTGCAGCTTTACCTATCAATAAATCTTGGGGCGAAGCGATAAAACCTTGGTTCAATTCTTCCTCGGTCACACCGACCACGGCACCTGTTGCGTCTTTTTTGGTCGTAGTACCATAACCGATAACCACTATTTCATCCAACATTTGTGTATCTTCCGAAAGGGCGGCGTCCAATGTTGGTCCATCTACGGTCAGTTCCAGAACACTGAAGCCGACATAAGAAAATTGCAAAATATCACCGGTATTGGCGGTAATCTGATAAAGTCCATCAAAATCTGTCGTAGTACCTGTGGATGTTCCTTTTATAACGACACTTGCTCCTGGTAAGGGCAGTCCCGTAGTTTGGTCGATTACCGTACCGGAAACGGAAATTTGTGCCAAAATCCCAATGGGAAAACCAAATAAGAGTACTAGAAGAAACTTTTGTAGTATTTTCATAGAATCTTTGAGTTGTAGTTTATAATTTTTGTTAGATTACTTTAAAATAATCTATGAAAAGTATGTAAAAATTATCTTAAAAAACATGACATCCCTGACCTATACTTACTTACAACGTTTTCTGGTTGATAACTTTTATCTTAAAGAATAGATAAAATAACGTTTAGATAAAAATAGGAATGAAAATATTACTACGATTAAATTATTAAATCCATAATTTTTCATGAAACCTAAAATGACTTTGAAGAAAATCGCGAATGAACTGGGGGTATCTATTTCAACAGTTTCAAAGGCACTTCATAACAATAAGGAAATAAGCCAGGAGAACAGGGATAAAATTCAAGCCTTTGCCAAATTATATAATTACAGACCCAACAGTATTGCCCTTAACCTCAAAAACAACAAGAGTAGGACCATAGGCATCATCATACCGGAAATAGTACATTTTTTCTTTGCGAAAGTAATCAGCGGAATTGAGAAAGTGGCGAATTCAAGAGGATACAATGTGGTAATTGGCGTTTCCAACGAATCCTTGGAGAAAGAGATTATCAATATGGATCTTTTGGTAGACGGCGGTATAGATGGTTTTATTATTTCCCTTTCCAAGGAAACACTGTTCCATCAAGATTATCACCATCTTCGGGAATCCATCAGCCAAGGTATACCTATAGTTATGTTCGATAGAGTAGTGGAGGGGTTGGAATGTGATAAGGTCATTATAGACGATAAAAGAGCATCAAAAAAAGCTGTTGAACTTTTGCTGGCAACAGGATGTAAGAATATTTTGTTATTGACCACACAAGACTATATTACCATTGGTAAATTAAGGACAGAAGGATATTTGGAGGTTTTGCGCGAAAATAATATCCCCATTAGAGAAGAATTGATCGTAAAAGTAGATGACAAAGGGGGAATGGACGAATACCAAATTATCCTGGACCAGGAAATCAGAAAAAAGTTTGATGCCCACCCAGAAATTGATGGAGTTTTTGCCGTCAATGAAATTTATGCAATTACCGTTTTAAATGTAGCTGGGATGCGTGGTTTAAAAATCCCGGAGAATCTTTCCGTCATTAGTTTTTCTGATGGAATCTTATCCCTGCACTCACGTCCAAGTCTTACTACAGTTAAACAAAATGGGGTACAGATGGGGGAATTGTCCGCAAAAATACTTCTTGACGGACTTGAGACAGAAGAGGACCAAACCGTTTTTTCAACCCATCTTATAGAAACGGTGTTGATAGAGCGCGATACGACCAAGAGACTTGTTTAGCAACAATTTGTGAGTTAGTTTTGACCATAACCTTTCATTTTTAAGCAGAACACCATGAAATTTCTATTCCAAGTTTGCCTTCTATGTTTTGGCCTGAACCTATTTTCACAAGCTGAAAAAATTGAACCACCCTTTTGGTGGAGCGGTATGAACCATTCTTCTTTACAGTTGATGGTATACGGAAAAAATATTGCGGACCATGATATTACTATTTCCAAAGATATTCTTATTACAAATGTAATCAGGACCGAAAATCCGAATTATATTTTTATAACCATTGATACCAAAGACTTACCGGCGGGGACGTTTGATATTGAATTTTCAAAAAAAGGAAAACTTCTTTTTAAAAATCCGTATGAATTGAAATCCCGAAGGAAAAACTCGGCCTTACGAAAAGGATTTGATTCCAGTGACGTAATCTACCTCATTATGTCGGATCGTTTTGCCAATGGCGTTCCCTCAAATGATTCCAGTAAAGAAATGAAAGAAAAAGCTGATCGGAATTCAGAGGGAGGGCGTCACGGAGGAGATATTCAAGGTATTATTGACCATCTTGATTACATCAATGAACTGGGTGCAACCACCGTGTGGAGTACACCACTGCTTGAGGACAATGACGAAAAATACTCATATCATACATATGCACAAAGCGATGTTTACAGAATTGACCCACGGTTTGGAACCAATGATGACTACAGACGGTTGGGGAGCGAACTTCATAAGCGCGATATGAAACTGGTTATGGATTATGTCACCAATCATTGGGGAATTGAGCATTGGATGATAAAGGATTTGCCTGCCTATGATTGGATTCATCAGTGGCCCGGTTATAAGAATACTTCCTATCGGATGACGACCCAATATGACCCAAATGCTTCTGAAGCTGATGCTAAGCTATGCATGGATGGATGGTTTGTAAAGTCTATGCCGGACCTGAACCAAAGCAATCCATTAATGTTGAATTATCTTGTTCAGAATGCAATTTGGTGGGTAGAATTTGCAGATCTTGACGGTTTTAGGGTAGATACCTATTCTTATAATGATAAAGAGGGAATTGCCAAATGGACCAAAGCTATTATGGATGAGTATCCAAACTTCAACATAGTTGGTGAGGTCTGGCTTCATAATCAAGCACAGATTGCCTATTGGCAAAAAGACAGCCAAATAGGAGCGCTTCAAAGTTACAATTCCTATTGCCCAACTATGATGGACTTTACGCTGCACGACGCATTAATGGAAGTATTTAGTGAAGAATCCAAATGGAACAAAGGAACCATAAAAATTTATGACAATCTGGTCAACGATTTTCTTTATCCAGACATTGACAATCTATTGGTTTTTGCTGAAAATCATGATACTCCCAGAATCAACGAGATTTATCCCAACGTTGAAGACTACAAACTTATAATGACGCTATTGAGTACCATTCGTGGAATTCCTCAAATTTATTATGGAAGTGAGATTGGGATGAAAGGAAAAAAGGAAATTGGCGATGGAGATATTAGAAGAGATTTCCCTGGCGGATGGGAGGACGACCAAAACAATGCATTTATTGAAGAAGGCCGCACAGAATTACAAAACGAGTACTTCAATTTTACAAAAAATGTGTTGAACTGGCGAAAAGACAAACCTGTTATCCATAAAGGAAAAACCGTTCAGTTTGTTCCAGAGAACAATGTCTATGCTTTTTTTAGATATACAGATTCTGAAAGAATTATGGTAGTTATCAACAATAACCCCGAAAAACAAATGCTGGACTTATCCAGATTTGAAGAAATGCTAAATGGTTTTGATAGTGGATTTGAAGTCATTTCAAATCAAAAAATAGTCCTGAACAAAGAGTTAGTAGTTGGAGGAAAATCCTCAATGATTATTGAGCAAATGAAGTAATACGAGAAAATAATCGATTAAGGGCATTTAGATATTGCGCATGTTATGATAAACCAACCTGCATTTTCTTGAATATGTTTTTGCATAGTCCCAAAACGCTTGATACCTACTCAAAATCTCCCTTTTCCAATATAAAATATTATTTTTCACGATGCTAAATTACGATTAATTTACAATTAATTAACGTTAAATTTACATAAAATATTTTAAATGATTGATTATTTTTCTTTTTCTAGCGGAAAGAGAGAACTATTTTAAGCTTGAATTGATTCTTAACAAAAGGCAGCCGCTACTCAAATCTATTTTTGAATAGCGGCTGTTTTAATTCTATTTAAAAAGGTTCTATCCCAAAAAAGGATATCTGTAATCTTCAGGAGTTACAAAAGTTTCCTTTATCAGTCTTGGTGATACCCAGCGCAAGAGGTTCTGTGCGGAACCAGCCTTATCGTTGGTTCCAGAAGCTCTAGCCCCACCAAAAGGTTGCTGGCCAACTACGGCACCTGTTGGTTTGTCATTGATGTAAAAATTACCTGCACAATTCTGTAACGCCTTGGTGGCTTCATCAATTGCATAACGATCAGTTGCCAAAACGGCACCAGTGAGTGCATACTCAGAGGTTCCATCGACCAATTCCAAAGTTTTTGCCCAATCTGCATCATCATAAATGTAAATAGTGACCACAGGACCAAAAAGTTCGGTGCACATTGTAGTATATTTTGGGTCTTCGGTCAGAATGACGGTAGGCTCAATAAAATAGCCAACAGATTTATCATAATTACCGCCAGCAATGATTTTGGCGTTGGAATCCTCTTTGGCCTGATCAATGTATTTTGCAAGTTTGTCAAAAGAACCTTCATGGATTACTGCGGTAACAAAGTTGCCCATATCCGCAGGAGAACCTGGTTTTTTAAACGATTCAAGATCTGCTTTTACCAAGTCCAGAATTTCATCTGCGGTGGATTTTGGAAGATATACCCTAGATGCAGCACTACATTTTTGGCCTTGGAATTCAAAAGCACCCCTTACAATGGCAGTTGCAACTTGTTTTGGTTTTGCTGTTGGGTGTGCAATAATAAAATCCTTTCCACCAGTTTCACCAACAATTCTTGGGTAAGTTTTATAAGTGTGGATATTGTTCCCAATCTGTTTCCAAAGTTCTTTGAAAACAAATGTTGATCCCGTAAAATGAAGCCCTGAAAAATCTGGACTGGCAAGAACGGTCTCAGTAACCATAACGGGGTCTCCGAATACTACGTTTATAACCCCATCCGGCAATCCCGCTTCTTTGAAAACATCGATAATTACTTTTGCGGAAAATACTTGACTGTCGCTGGGCTTCCAAATAACAACATTGCCCATCATGGCCGCACTTGCAGGCAAATTGCCTGCGATGGCCGTAAAGTTAAATGGAGTTATAGCATATACAAAGCCTTCCAATGGGCGGTACTCCACACGGTTCCAGATACCTTCTGCAGATTCTGGCTGTTCAGTATAAATTTGTGTCATGTACTCCACATTGAATCGTAAAAAGTCTATAAACTCACATGCAGCGTCTATTTCGGCTTGATGAATGGTTTTTGATTGGGCCATCATCGTTGCTGCATTTATTTTTGCTCGGTACGGACCGGCAATTAATTCTGCGGCTTTTAAGAAAATGGCTGCTCGCTGTTCCCAAGTTAAGTTAGCCCATGCTTCGCGTGAATCCAAACAGTTGGAAATAGCTTTTTCAACATGTTTTTTCTCAGCTAAATGAAATTTTCCAACCACGTGTTTATGCTCGTGCGGTGGGGACATGGATCGGGTATTCCCTGTTTTTATTTCTTCAGATCCTACATACAATGGAACCTCTACGTTTCCTTTGTAATATTGATTATATTGTTTTAGTACTTCTTCACGTTCCGGAGTACCCGGAGCATAACTTTTTATAGGTTCATTATATGCGGTTGGAACTTGAAAAAAACCTTTTCCCATAGTGCTGGATATTTTAATTTTAAAATTCCTGCAAAGGTAGCAAAAGGAAAGGCCATTCTAAAATGATGAGCGGTTAGTTTATGGCAAAGGGAGCAGCAAATTTAAAAGTGGGTATATTAACCTCAAACTCTTCTGATGAAGCTAGATTTACCATATTATAGTGACCTTTCATCGCACCAATGGGAGAGGCCAACAAGCAGCCAGAACTATAGGTGTGCGATTTATTTGGTTTTATAACAGGCTTTTTGCCAATAACCCCTTCGCCGTCAACTGTTTCTATTTCTTTTAGGGCATCAAAAATATCCCAGTGTCTTGCGGTCAATTGTACGGTATTTTTTGTCTGGTTCTCTATTGTAATTGTATACCCAAACGCGTAGTGCATTTTGTAGTTTTTAAAAAAAGTGCCCTCAAAAGTGGTTTGCACTGATACTCTAATTCCTTTGGTTACTTGAGTGAACATAGTATTAATAAGTAAAAACACTCCCTGCAAACAACACAATTACCACCAAAAAGGCTAAAAAGGTAAATACAGTGTTCAGAAAAATGTATTTGACAATTGTTTTGAATCTTCCTTGCCCATAAAACTTTCTCATAGCTTTGTAAAGGTAAAAACCGAAAATCAGTAAAAAAATACCAGAACTTGCCGTTTTAAAAATCGTGTCGATTATTAGGCTAAGAATGAGCAATATAAACAATAAGGATTGGTTGTGGAAACTAAAAATAAGATGATCGGTGTAGGTGTATTTTTTTCTGATGTACACCACCCAAATGAAAACAGTAAAGATCGGTAAGAAGAGAAAAATCACTAGCGGAAGTTTTGAAATCGTGGAATTTAACCAGCTTCCAGGTTCTTTAACAACCCTCATAAGACTTGTTGTCGCATTAAAGGCCATCTTATTTTGATATGTCTCCTCTACCGCATATTTATGTTTTGCATCTTCAAAAGACTTGATGGAATCTTTTTTTATGAGCCTGTTGAAAAACTGCATTTTTAGATAGACCTTGTTGATTCCGGATTCATTTTTCAAACTTGCGAAGTACCCTTTTGGGTTTACCATTATAAGCGAGTCTTTGTTTAAGCTGAAGGTACTTTTATTGAGAAGTTCATCAGAATCCAATTTTTTGATTTTCTCTAAAGTTTCTGGACTAAGATGTCCCGCTTTAGTGATAGAATCAAACTGTTTTAAAGCCAGTTGTGTCTGTAATTTTATCTTGGTACTATCTATATCTATTTCATCAGAGTCAACGGTAAGGGTGAACGGTCCAGATTCTTCAATTTTTTCATCAAAACCCATATCATCCAACTTTGAAAGTTCAGTTCCGTAAGTGAACATCAAAAAATATAAAAATGCCAAACTCAACAGAAATCGAAAAGGATTTGTATATGGAATGCGTTTTCCCTGTATGTAGTCTTTGGTTATTGTGCCAGGCTTGAGCAATAAGGTATACAGTGTTTTTAAAAGCTTGGAATCATAATTGACGAGACTTGAAAAAAACTCATCAAAGAAATCTTTTAAAACCAGTTTTTTTGTACTGTTGGCCTGAGAACAATTAGGGCAAAACCGATCGCTCTTGTCCAGAAGGTGATTACAGTTGAGGCATTTGGTTCCCCTAAATTTAAGTTGGTACCTGCCTTTGGTTATCAAGCTTGGTTTGTTGCTGCCCATTCCTGTTTTGAAGGATTTGGTGCTAAAGATAATTAATTGCTAATTGTCGCAGAGTTCACCGAACCAATGCCGATAATATCATCATGAAGTTCGCCAAAATCCCTATAGTAGACCAATATGAGGTAATTATTTTCGGTAAAATGAAAATTCCCGCTCACGTAGTTTAGGTCAATAGTTCCGTCTTGGCGCTCTACTACGTATTTATAATTATGAAAGCCCTGCTTCATGGTTAGTGCAAGTTCCATTTTTCCAGTTTCCGAATTGAAGGTCATTTTGTTTTCTTCACTTAATTCATAATTATTGAACTTTCCAAAAACATACAGATTATCCAGACCTATTTCATTTGTATATGGGAGACTAAAGTGGACCTTTGAGTATTCTGCCTCTCGCGAAACGTCCTCCCCCTGCAGAGTGCGAATCAGGAAATCCCCATTAATATCTGGAAAATAAGTGTATTCTTGATCATAGCGATAATCATTTGTAAATAGATAGTGGTGGTACAAATCCTTGAATTCAATTTTTGAAATAGCAAATGTTGGGGAGCGTAGATCTTTTGTATCAAAGTTCAAAAATTCGTTTCCGCCAAAGAAACTCGTTTCTTTATCGTATCGATAAACAAGTTCTGTGCCTATAGTAAACTGGGGTTTTATATTGTATAGTGCGGTAGGCCAAAAATAATTTTGAAGAATAGCCACTTTAATTTCCTTTTTTGGATTGATTACTGGAAAACCCGCTGTGTTTATATTAAACTGAACTACTTGCTTTTCATTTAAAAAATTAAAATCGCGAGAACGTTTAACTGTTCCGCCTACAGCAACTAAATCTTTATAAACTAGGAACCTACGAGAAAATTGGAGGTCTCCATAGCTGTTGTAAACCTCTAAAACATAATTACCACTGACCTTCAATCGTATATTTTCATTAGGGATAGTGAGCCTATAATTGGAATAGGGCTGAAGGGTATTGTAACTGTTTTCATAGTCAATAATCCTTTGATTATCCATGCCTACAAGATATTGGGACTTTAAAAGTTGGGACGGTGTCCAATCATAATCACAATGGATTATTTTATAATAATAATCCTGTTCGTTTGCGGTGAGGTCATCAAATACAAGTGTTATGGCTTCCCCTAATTTAATAACCGGAAACTGGTCGTCAGTAGGTCCCGTAAAAATTATGGTTTTTATATTGGTGGGCGGGTTTACTTCTTGCTGTACTTGTGCAAATATCCCAGAGACAAAAAACAACAAAAAAAATTGTTTAATCAAAAAGCGCATTTAGGGCGTAATTTTTGGGTAAAGGTAAACAAAAAGTATACCGGACAAATTTAGCCCGTTGTAATGCCAAAATTCTAGTTAATATTTGTATATTTTATGTCGATAAGTAGTAAATTTGCAAGCAATTTTGTTAACGAAAGGTCTACAATAATATGTCAAAAGACATTCGAATTAAGAAGGGTATGAACATCAATCTTGTTGGTGTTGCCGAACAAATTACCTCAAAAGCCGCTTTAAGTAATGTATATGCCCTGAATCTTGAAGACTTTCATGGGATTACTCCAAAAATGCTGGTTAAAGAAGGTGCCGAAGTAAAAGCAGGGGAACCCATATTCTACAATAAGAACAATGAAGACATGCGTTTTGTATCACCGGTAAGTGGTGAGCTTGTTGAAATTGTAAGAGGTGCACGCCGCCGCATCTTGACGGTAAAAATCCTTGCCGACAAGGAACAGAGCTATGAGTCAACAAATCCGATTGACTTAAGCTCCGCCGATGGTGAATCAATAAGGAGCTTGTTGTTAAAATCAGGTTGTTGGCCTTTTATTAAACAACGTCCTTATGACATTATAGCCAACCCTGATGCTACACCAAAATCAATATTCATTTCGGGCTGCACAACAGCACCTTTGGCAGCTGATGTTGATTACATATTAAAAGGCAGAGAAGAAGAAGTGCAGGCAGCAATTGATGCTTTGGGAAAAATGACTCCCGGGGCCGTCCATGTTTCAGTAAAAGACACATCGTCATCACCTTTTAAGAGTATTAACGGAATTACATTGCACAAGATTTCTGGACCCCATCCAGCAGGATTGGTAGGTACCCAAATCAATAAAATAGACCCCGTAAACAAGGGTGAAGTGGTCTGGACGGTAGCTCCCCAAGACCTTATAATAATGGGCGAATTTTTATTAACGGGCAAATTTAATGCAGAACGCACCATTGCCTTGGCAGGTTCATCCATTAAAGCCCCAAAATATTATATTACAAAAATTGGTGCCGAAGTTTCAACATTTGTTTATGCAAGTGGTGTAAATGAAGACAAGTTTAGATTGATAAACGGTGATGTGCTTACCGGTTCAAAAACAACCCCTGAGGGTTATCTTGGATTTTACAATAATACGGTAACTGCCATCCCTGAAGGAGATGATTACGAATTCTTTGGATGGAATAAACCTGTTTTCAATAAAATCTCATCAACGAGGGCATTGACATTCTCATGGATGAACAAAAACAAGAAATACGATTTGGATACCAATACCAATGGAGAACACCGAGCCTTTGTAGTGACAGGAAAATATGAAGAAGTATTTCCTTTGGATATCTATCCTCTTCAGCTTTTAAAAGCATGTATGGTCAAAGATCTGGACGAGATGGAACAGTTGGGAATGTATGAAGTCGCTCCTGAAGATTTTTCATTGACTGAATTTATTTGTATATCAAAACAACCTCACCAGCAAATAATAAGGGAAGGGCTCGATTTAATGTATCAAGAAATTGGATAAAAATGGGTATGAAAGAAAAATTACATCAAATTAAATTAAAGTTTCAGGGCAAAAAGATGGCTCCTGCCTTTAATGCGCTACATACTTTTTTGTACACACCGAACGAAACTACACATTCAGGAAGTCATATTAGGGTTGTTGATGACCTTAAGCGAACCATGAATACAGTTATCCTGGCTTTGGTTCCTTGTTTATTGTTTGGAATATTCAATGCTGGGTACCAGCATTACTCAGCGGTTAACGGTTTTCCGGAAAACTTCTCAATATTGGAACATTTTATCACTTGGGATAACTTTTGGCTCGGGGCCATTACAGTTTTACCTTTGGTAATTGTCTCTTACGGAGTTGGTTTGGCCATTGAATTCGTTTTTGCAGTAATAAAAGGTCATGAAGTTGAAGAAGGTTATTTGGTCACAGGGATGCTGGTGCCTTTGATCGTTCCCATTGATACACCATTATGGATGTTGGCGGTAGCTGTCATTTTTGGCGTTGTCATTGGAAAAGAAGTTTTTGGAGGTACAGGAATGAATATTTTGAACCCTGCACTGACCATTCGTGCGTTTTTATTTTTCGCATATCCCACTTGGATGACCGGTGATAAGGTCTGGGTACACGAAGGGGTTGAACGAGCTGGAACTGCTGATGCTATTTCAGGGGAAACAATACTCGGTTATTTGGCGCAGGGCAACTCTGAGGCTATCTATGAAAAATATAGTTTGGCCGAGATGTTCTTTGGGTTTATTCCAGGGTCTGTCGGTGAAACCTCTACCTTTTTAATTTTGCTTGGAGGATTATTTTTGATTTTTACCAAAATTGCCAGTTGGAGGATTATGGTAAGTGCCGTTGCAGGCTCCCTGGTCATGGGACTTATATTCAATGGTGTTGTGGAAGCAGGATGGATTCCCGACTACAGTAAGTTCTACGGATTGATGCAATTTGATTATTGGAAACATTTAATAGTTGGTGGTCTGGCCTTCGGAATCGTTTATATGGCGACGGACCCCGTAACCGGCTCCCAAACAAATAAAGGGAAATGGATTTATGGATTTTTGATTGGATTCCTTTCCGTAATGATCCGTGTTTTCAATCCCGGTTATCCAGAGGGCGTATTCTTGGCTATTTTACTAATGAACGTTTTTGCACCTACCATTGATCATTATGTGGTACAAGGTAATGTCAGAAGAAGAATGAAACGATTAAAGAATGCTACTATCCTACCAAAACCTTCAGATGGTAAAGCAGAGGAACTTAAAGTAGAAACAGTTTAACAATATGGCAATCAATACAGAAAAAAATAGTTACACGATAATTTTTGCTGTAATTATGGTGGTAATAGTAGGTTCTGTTCTTGCATTTTTGGCTTCGGGACTTAGCGATAGAATCAAGGAGAATGAAAGATTTGAAAAGCAACAGAATATTCTCTATGCAATGGGCGTCAACGAAAATACACCAGATAGTGGCGTAAATTTTATTCCTACTGATGTTGTTGAAGAGAGGTTCAACGAAAGGATAAAAGAGCAATATGTGCTGGTTGATGGTGAGGTCAAAAAAGATGATCAAGCTTTTGCATTGGATGTTAAGAAGCAACTAGCTGCCTTCAAAAACGGTAAAGAGGCTAAACTTCCCATTTTTGTAGGGGAAAAGGAAGGCGAGAAAATCTATGTGCTGCCTATGTATGGAAAAGGACTCTGGGATGCTATTTGGGGTTTTATCTCAGTAGACAAGAACATGGTAATACAAGGGGTTTATTTTGACCATAAAGGAGAGACCGCAGGTTTAGGAGCCAATATTAAGTTACGTTTCTTTATGGACGACTTCATTGGTGAGTCTTTATTGGACAATGGAAGTTATGCAGGAGTTACGGTTTCAAAAACCAATAATGACCCTTTGAACAATGAGAAAGATGATAATGAGGTCGACGCAATAGCAGGCTCTACTATCACAGGGAACGGAGTTACTGCTATGATAAAGGAAACTTTAAAGGCCTATAAGCCTTATTTAGAAACAATCAGAACCAATTAAGATGGCATTACTATCAAAAAAAGATACAAATTTAATTTTAGACCCACTTGCGGATAATAATCCTATTACAATTCAGGTTTTGGGTATCTGTTCAGCTTTGGCTATTACGGCCGAACTGAAAGCTTCCCTGGTGATGTCCGTCTCGGTAATTTTTGTAATGGGCGTCGGTAACGTGGTCATTTCACTGATGAGAAATCTAATTCCTTCAAAAATTAGAATTATTGTACAACTTATCGTTGTTGCCACTTTGGTAATTGTGGTAGATCAAGTATTAAAAGCGTTTCAATATGAACTCAGTAAAACGCTATCGGTATTTGTAGGCCTTATTATTACCAATTGTATCATAATGGGTAGGTTCGAAGCTTTTGCATTGGGCAACGGCGTCTGGCGTTCCTTTCTGGACGGTATCGGTAATGCTTTGGGTTATGGTGTTATATTAATTATGGTTGGATTTTTCAGGGAATTATTGGGCGCAGGAACCCTGTTTGGAATACAGGTACTGGGAGACCCAATTACCAAGACAGGCTTATATTCCCTTGGTTACGAGAATAATGGATTTATGATTATCCCCCCTGCAGCTTTAATTGTCGTCGGCGTAATTATTTGGGTACAGCGTTACCGAAACAGAGCATTAATAGAAGAAGCTTAAAACTAAAGATTATGTTAGAGCATTTAGAATTATTTTTCAAGTCCATATTCATTGATAACATGGTTTTTGCCGTGTTTTTGGGAATGTGTTCCTATCTTGCGGTTTCAAAAAAAGTGGCCACTGCGGTTGGCCTTGGTGCTGCGGTAATCTTTGTATTGGCGGTGACCGTTCCTTTAAACTGGTTATTGGATCAGTATTTATTGCAAGATGGTGCACTGGCATGGTTGGGCCCCGATTATGCAGACTATAACTTGAGCTTTTTATCTTTTATTATGTTTATCGCAACCATTGCTACAATGGTGCAATTGGTAGAGATTGTTGTGGAAAAATTTTCTCCATCATTATATAATTCATTAGGAATCTTTTTGCCTTTGATAGCTGTAAATTGTGCTATTTTGGGCGGCTCATTGTTTATGCAGGCCAGGGAAATACCTTCTTTGGGCCTTGCGCTGAATTACGGAATAAGTTCTGGTATAGGATGGTTCCTGGCGATTCTTGCTATTGCAGCAATTCGTGAAAAAATAAGATATTCCAATGTTCCTCCTCCGTTGAGAGGATTAGGAATTACGTTCATCATAACAGGACTAATGGGTATTGGCTTTCAGAGTTTTGGAGGTATGCTAACCGGTGATAATGACCCACCTGAAGGAACAGAGCCTACAACAGCCGAAAAAGTTGAAGAAAAAGAAATTAAAAAAGAGATTGAAGAAGATGAAAAAGCAGTCTCTTATAACGATGTCATAAACGAATAAAAATGATATTAGCGACAAGTACTGGTGGTACCATTTTAATAACCGTAGTTGCATTTTTAATTTTATTATTGCTATTGGTGGCACTATTGCTGTTTACCAAAGAAAAACTTTCCCCCTCCGGACCTGTAACGTTAACAATCAATGGCGAAAAGCAAATTGAGGTCGCTTCCGGTGGAACTTTGCTATCTACATTGGGAAATCAAAAAGTCTTTTTGCCCTCAGCATGCGGGGGCGGTGGAACATGTATTCAATGTGAATGCCATGTACTTTCCGGCGGTGGAGAAGCATTACCAACAGAAACACCACATTTTTCAAGGAAAGAGTTACAGCACGGTGCCAGACTGGCTTGTCAAGTAAAAGTAAAACAGGACATGGAGATAACCATTCCTGAAGAAGTATTCGGAATAAAGAAATGGGACGCGAAAGTGGTCCGTAACTACAACGTTGCATCTTTTATCAAAGAATTTGTAGTTGAGATTCCCGAAGACATGAATTATAAGGCAGGGGGTTATATTCAGATTGAAATTCCACCATGTGAGGTCAAGTATGAAGATATTGATATTACCGCCCATCCTGAAGAGCATGAAACACCTGATAAATTTCAAGCAGAGTGGGATAAATTTAATTTATGGCCTTTGGTCATGAAGAATCCGGAAACAGTTGAAAGAGCTTACTCCATGGCTTCTTATCCAGCAGAAGGTCGAGAGATCATGTTAAATGTTCGTATTGCAACTCCACCATGGGACCGTTCTAAAAATGGATGGATGGATGTTAATCCAGGTGTGGCTTCATCCTATATTTTTGCCCTTAAAGAAGGTGACCCGGTTACTATTTCAGGTCCATTTGGTGAATTTTTTATCAACGAATCGGAATCGGAGATGCTTTACGTTGGCGGAGGAGCGGGAATGGCACCAATGCGCTCCCATTTATACCATCTTTTCAAAACTTTGGAAACCAATAGAAAAGTCACTTATTGGTACGGTGGACGTTCGAAGCGTGAACTGTTCTATATTGACCATTTCAAGCAATTGGAAAAAGATTTCCCAAACTTCAAATTTTATATGGCACTTTCAGAACCATTGGAGGAAGATAATTGGAAAGTAAAGGAAGATATTGATGCTCCAGGGGATGGTTTTGTTGGATTTATTCACAATTGTGTGATTGACAACTATTTAAACCATCATGAATCACCCGAAGATATTGAACTTTATTTCTGTGGCCCCCCATTAATGAACAAAGCTGTTCAGAAAATGGGCGAAGACTTTGGTATCCCCGATGAGCATATCAGATTCGATGACTTCGGTGGATAATTATTAACTATCATTCCCGCAGTATAGAAGGGAATCTAAATATAGTAAACCGATACATAACAACGTATCGGTTTTTTTAATTACGATGAGAAGAATACTGACAGAACAAGAGCTTCACAATCTGGCCATGAATATTGTTGGAAGACAATTGGAAACGGATGGGTTTGAATTTATGGCAATTAATAGCAAGCCAAAAAAAAATCCGCAATATGTTTGTTTAAAGGAGAAAAACCTTCATTTTATTGTTGTTAGAAATGTGGAATATCCAAACGACCCCAAAGATTTTGATATAGAATTAATGAAAAAGATTAAAAATCATGCCATTAAATTTGAGGCGAAGACCTATTTTGCCGGCGTAGGCCTTTCCAATGCTACCGACAGGACATTGCCGGTTTATCTAAATGAAGAATACATTGTTGATTATGAGGGATTAATAGAAATATAGAATGAAAGGATTTATTCAAGTTGTTGTTCTTTTACTTTTTATCAGTTGTACATCAAAACCAAAACTCATAAAAAACCAAAATATTGGTGAAGCTTTGGGCACAACATTTTCCATTATTTATATTTCAGAGTATGAATTGGACTATCAAAAAGAGATAGATTCCATTTTTCAGGCTTTCAATAAATCAATGTCAACCTATTTGCCAGATTCTGATATTTCAAAAATAAACAGCGGTGATTCAACACTTATAATCGACCAAATGTTCCGTGATGTTTTCATGCAAAGCAAGCTAGTGCATTATGAGACTAATGGATATTTTGACCCTACCGTTGGTGTTTTGGTAGATGCATGGGGTTTTGGACCTGGCAAACAAATAGAACTTGATAGCACAAAAGTTGACAGTTTGATGCAATATGTAGGATTTCAGAAAATTGGACTCACCCAAGATTACAGAATTGTCAAAATAAAAAAGGAAATAAGTTTTGATTTTAATGCAATAGCCAAGGGCTATGCTATTGACCGTTTGGGACAAATGCTAAATGAAAAGGGAATAAAGCATTACCTGGTTGAGGTAGGTGGAGAAGTGTTGACCAAAGGAACGAATATAATTAATGAAAAGCCATGGAAAGTTGCGATTGATGATCCCAATGATTTGAGTGCAAGGGGTAGGGCGGCAATAGTTGAACTACAGGATATGGCTTTGGCATCTTCCGGCAATTATCGAAAATTTAGAATAGATGATGAAACTGGACAGAAATATGTACACACTATTAACCCCAAAACCGGCTACACAAAGAATTCAAATATTCTTTCAGCAACTGTTGTCACAGCGTCTTGTATTAAAGCAGATGCTTATGCCACTGCATTTATGGCAATGGATTTAAATAAAACCAAAGATTTACTGAGTAAAAGAGATGATTTGGAAGCGTTTGTTATATATTTGGATGAGCAAGGAAATTCTCAAAATTTTATGACGAAAGGTTTTGAAAAGATTGTGGTAAAATAAGATTACTTACGAACAAGAGGAATAATTTCTCCTTTAGCCAACCGATACTTCTCTACATTTTCTTGAGATAGCTGCTTTGTGTAGTTCACTTCTTCAACCTTAAAACCAATACTGCGTAATTTGTCAAAATAGTCTATACCATAAATACGTACGTGGTCATATTGTCCAAAAATTCGTGTTCTTTCCTTTTTGTCAATTATAGAATCATCTTCGAAAGTTTTTTCTCTTTTTAAATCTTGTGGAATTTGAAAAATACCCCAACCATCAGGGGCCAATATTCGATATAGTTCTTCCATGGCCTTGGTATCATTGGGAATATGTTCCAAAACATGGTTGCACAGAATAACATCAAAAGAATTATCATCAAATGGAAGATCACAGATATCCGCTTTTATTTCGGCCAAGGGGGAGTTCAAATCTGTTGTGGTATATTCGATATTGGATAAATTTTTAAACCTTTTATAAAATGCTTGCTCTGGTGCAAAATGCAAAACTTTTAATGACTTGGTAAAAAATTCTGTTTCATTTTTCAAATAAAGCCATAAGAGACGATGTCTTTCCAATGAAAGGGTAGAAGGGGAAAGTACATTTTCACGGGGATTCTCATAACCGTAAGGCAAAAATGTTCTGAAACTTTTACCGTCAATGGGATCAGTGAATTGTTTTCCTTTTAAAAGAAATGATAATAGGGGACGTGCCCAGTAGCTAATTTTAATAAGCCAAGGCCTTGGAATGAGATTTAAAAAAAATTTAAATAGGCTAGACACGAATTTCACTAATTTTCACTAATTCTTAAAGTAGTACTCTTTTATACGCTAGGCTATCTTCTCCAAAATTTACGATTATACCTAGTTTCATTTTTGAAGCAGCTAAATAATTCAAAGTTTACTTGACATGACCACTGGCAATTTTTTCTATAGCTTTCAGTTCCAGAATGATTTTATTATCGATTACAAAATCAGCATAGTAATGATGTTTCAGAACCTTTCCTTTATAATTGATTCTATAATTCACTTCTTTTTGATATGGAACTCCATTAATACCAAGCTCAATTTCTAATGCATCGGCATAAACGGATTCGCTAAAACCTTTGCCTAATTCATTGTGGACATCCATGCATAATCCTATTACGAAGTAAGATTCGTCTTTATAAAGTAGTTTGTCAGACAAAATTTGGTAAATTAGTGAAATTCGTGTCTTCTAAATTCCGCTTCTTCATCACTTGTAATGCCCAGTGCATCATAGATGTATTGAAATGTGGAGAGCAGCTCCGGTTTCCCATCAATTAGCGCCACGTCATGTTCAAAATGAGCGCTTGGTTTTCCATCAACAGTCAAAATTGTCCACCCGTCTTTAAGTTGTTTAATTCTACGAGTACCCATATTGACCATAGGTTCTATAGCTACGACCATTCCTTCTACAAATTTTTTTCCTCTGCCTCTTTTCCCATAATTGGGCATTTGCGGGTCCTCATGAAGCTCTTTTCCTAAGCCATGGCCAACTAGTTCCCTTACAATACCATAACCATGGTTTTCACAATATTTTTGAATAGCATATCCAACATCACCAACACGATTACCCTCTTTAAACTCCCGTATTCCAACATATAAAGACTCTTTGGTTATTTTTAATAATTTTCGGGTCTCATCTGCTACTTCACCAACTTCAAAAGTATAGGCATGGTCACCATAGTATCCATTTTTAAATGCACCACAATCCACTGAGATGATATCGCCCTCTTTTAATGGTTCATTATCGGGAATGCCATGGACGACTTGTGCATTGGGACTCCAATTTAATGTGTTTGGAAAATCGTACATTCCTAGGAACCCAGGTTTTGCACCTTGTTCTTGAATAAATTCCTCTGCCAATTTATCTAACTTAAGAGGATTCGCCCCAGGTTTTATTTCTGAGGCCAACATGCCCAAAGTTTTGGAAACGACCAAAGCGCTTTCACGCATTAATTCAATTTCTTCAGAAGTTTTGATTTTTATCATGAATGCAAAGATAATAGGAAATCAAAAACCCACCTATTGACAGGATTATAGGATAAATTGATTACAATTTTTTTAAGCCTTTGAGTTGACTTTTGTCCTTAACTTCAAAAATACTGATGGCATAGCCACCGCCAGAAGCACAATATAGTTTCAAATTGGATTTTTGAGTAACATGATATTTTTTTATTTCATATGCCTTGGGATTGTCTCTATAATGGGCATTTTTTGCATCACTATAAACTGTTGCGAGGTAATCTTTATCAGAATCCAAAAAATCGAATGTAATAAATGAATTTCTCGGTTGTTCATCATTGGTACGGCCAACAAACCAATTGTTGGTTCCTTTTTCTTTCCGTGCATAGGTTATAAAATCACCCGGCTCAGCTTCAAGCACCAACGAATTGTCCCAATCCAAAGCCACATCTTTTATAAACTGGAAAGCATCAAGATGCTTATTGTAAGTTTCCGGCAAATCGGCCGCCATTTGTAGTGGACTGTACATAGTAACGTACAATGCCAATTGACGTGCAATGGTGGTGTTTACCCAAGACCTATTATTTGGGTTGTACTTACTTACATCTGGCTCAAATATGCCCGGGGTATAGTCCATGGGGCCACCTATAAGCCTCGTAAATGGCAGTATCGTTGTATGATCGGCATTACTGCCTCCAAAAGCCTCATATTCTGTTCCTCTAGCTGATTCATTTCCGATGAGGTTTGGATAGGTCCTGCTTAGTCCAGTTGGTCGTACTGCTTCATGGGCATTGACCATAATCTTATATTCTGCAGCTTTTGTAACTGCGTATAGATAATGGTTGATAGCCCATTGTCCGTAATGATGCTCTCCCCTTGGAATGATATCACCTACGTAGCCGCTTTTTACTGCATTATAATTGTTATCTACCATAAACTGATAGGCTTTATCCATAAAACGTTCATAGTTGCGGATAGCACCCGAAGTCTCATGGTGCATCATTAATCTTACATTTTTTGATTTTGCATAATCACGAAGGCCTACAACATCAAAATCCGGATAAGGGGTCAGAAAATCAAAAACAAAGTCTTTTGACTTGCCAAACCAGTCTTCCCATCCTTCGTTCCAACCTTCGACCAATACTTGGTCAAAACCATGTTCTGCCGCAAAATCAATGTGCATTTTCACATTTTCTGTATTGGCAGCATGGCGGCCGTTC
The DNA here is from genome assembly GCF_003269425.1 of Flagellimonas maritima. Lineage (NCBI taxonomy): Bacteria > Pseudomonadati > Bacteroidota > Flavobacteriia > Flavobacteriales > Flavobacteriaceae > Flagellimonas > Flagellimonas maritima. The sequence goes on from NZ_CP030104.1 coordinate 2,630,339, forward strand.
GGTTTTGTTACGGAAAAATCGGTATCGCCCAATCTTACACTTGGAATATCAGTATAGGCCCAAGAACTTTTTCCTGTAATCATCTCCCACCATACACCAATATATTTTACTGGTCGTATCCATGAGGTATCTTCATACTCAGTTGGTTCGTTCAAATTTAGGGTAATGTTTGAAAGTAGAATATCTCCAGCATTTTTGCTTGCTATAATTGTACGCCAAGGTGTGTTTCTTGGGGCTTGCATATAACCTTTGTTCCCAATGGCATCTGGTGTCAAATGGGATTCTAGGATAAAATTTGTTTCATCTACCTCTAAGTGCATACACGGATACTCAACCAATGCTGCCTCATGGACATTGATATAGGTTCCGTCATCGGCTTTCATCATCAGTGCTGTTTGAACTCCCGTTTTGGAAAAGGTTTTTTGCGAGGCATTCGGCGTAATCGCCTTGTCCATTAAACTTGAAATTTGCGATAGTTTTGAAGTGGTGTAATCATATTCTTGGGTATCGTAATCACCGGGAATCCAAAATGTTTTATGATTGCCCGTTAGCGCAAATTGGGTTCGTTCTTCTTTTATGACAAAATAGGTGAGATTGGGCTGTTCTGGAAATTCATATCTAAATCCCAATCCATCGTTGAACAATCGAAAACGGATGTTTAAAAATCTACCGGTAGTGGTTTGCTCCAGCATTACCAACAATTCATTATAATTATTTCTGATGGATTTTGTTTCTCCCCAAACAGGCTCCCAAGTTTCATCAAAAGATTTTTGTTCTTCTGTTTTTAATTTGAATCCATCCAAAAAATCAGGCATATCCTTTAGTTCAAAGCCCAACTTGCTTTTGGCAATTAGTGCTTCACTGTTCATGGATAATCGATAGGTTGGCACTCCATTTTCAAGTTGAAAAACCAACTCAAAATTACCATTGGGCGATTTCAATCGCTGCGCTACCATGACCAATGGTATTAAAAACAGGAATAAAAGGATGTCTTTTTTCATGATTTCCAATTTCTAAACAAGTGATTTCTGTGTCATTAAGTCTGGTTGCGGTAACCCTATCATCTTTAAAATCGTAGGTGCAATATCCCCTAAAACACCATCTTTGATTTCCTTCAGCTCATCATCCACTAAAATTAGGGGAACGGGATTTGTTGTATGTGCCGTGTTTGGACTCCCATCTGGATTTATCATGGTATCGCAGTTCCCATGATCCGCAATTACTATAGTGGAATAGCCATGCTGCAACCCCACATTGATAATATCTTTGGCGCATTGATCAACTGTTTCACAAGCTTTAATGGCAGCTTCCATAACCCCAGTATGACCGACCATATCTGGATTTGCAAAATTTAAACATATAAAGCTCGAATTTCCTTTTTCCAATTCGGGAATAATGGAATCCCTTATCTCATAGGCACTCATTTCAGGCTTTAAATCATAGGTAGCCACCTTTGGTGAGGGACATAAAATACGTTGTTCCCCATTAAAAGGTTCTTCACGCCCTCCATTAAAAAAGAACGTAACATGTGGGTATTTTTCGGTTTCTGCAATACGAATCTGCATTTTTCCGTTACGCGCCAAAACTTCTCCCAGTGTATCTTTTATGTTCTCTTTATCGTATACCACTTTGATTTCTTTAAAAGAATCGTCATAGTTGGTCATGGTAACATAGTACAGGTTCAACTTATGCATATTTTGTTCATGAAAATCTTTTTGGCTCAAGACCTGTGTAAGTTCCCTTCCCCTGTCCGTTCTAAAATTGAAGAAAATAACTATATCCCCATCTGCTATCTTTGCTAAAGGGATATTTTCGGCATCGGTCACCACCAAGGGTTTTATAAATTCATCCGTAACTCCTTCATCATAACTTTTTTGCATGGCCTTAGCTATATTGCTTACTTTTTCTCCTTCATGGTTCACCAATAGATTGTATGCCATTTTTACGCGTTCCCATCTTTTATCACGGTCCATAGCGTAGTATCTTCCAACAACGGAAGCCAGTTTGGTATTTTTATCGGAACAAAAATCCGTAATATCTTGTAAAAAGCCTTTTCCGCTTTTTGGGTCTACGTCCCTACCATCCGTAAATGCATGTACAAAAGAATGTTTAACTCCGTTTTGCTCGCTTGCTTTGATGAGGGCCTTTAAGTGATTTATATGGCTATGCACTCCACCATTGCTCACCAATCCCAAGAAGTGTACAGCTTTTTTATGGGTTTTTGCATGTTCAAAAGCATCTTGTAACACTTTTTCTTCTTTTAAAGTGTTTTCTGCTACGGCTTTATTGATTTTTGCTAAATCTTGGTATACTATTCTTCCGGCACCTAGGTTCATATGCCCTACTTCGCTATTTCCCATCTGACCCTCGGGGAGGCCTACATTCATGCCATCCGTTAATAAGTTGGCATTTGCATATTTTTTATAAAGAGAGTCGATAAAAGGTGTATTTGCTTGATCGATTGCGGAAACTTTTGGATTAGGAGATTTTCCCCAGCCGTCCAATATCATTAAGATCACTTTCTTGTCCATACTATGAAATTCTACTTCAAAAATAGAATGGATTGGATTGATGTCCTAGTGTTTTCAAGGTTTTCTATCCAATGGATGATTGAATAATTATGTTAAAATTTATAGGAATTGTTAAATTTTAGTTATTTGAATGCAATTCTTGTAACATTTGATTTGATATGGAGTCTACTATAATATCAAGTAAATCATAATCAAAAATTATTCATCATGAAAAAAACAATCATTACAGCCGCAGCTGCTTTTCTAGTTGTGGTAACAGGCGTATGCGCCAACGAAACAGCAACCATTTCCAACGGAACTTTAGAGTCTTCGATTGTATCGGTCGAATTGAACTCTTTTTGCAAAGCAATTGTTCAGGGAGATACGGAAACGGTCAAGAAATTAATTGAACTAGGGGAGGATGTAAACCAAAAATCCCTAGGTATGGCTCCAATTCATTACGCGGCACGTTATAACAAACCGGAAATCATGGAAATGCTTATTTCTAATGGAGCGGACGTTAAAAAAAGATGTGACAAAGGATACACAGCAAAAAAACACGCGGAACTATCCAATGCCGTAGAGGTATTGGAAGTTTTGAAATTGGCTATGAAAAAATAAAGGAAGCGGAGTTTGTTCATCCAGTAAGAAAGCCCATACGAAAGTATGGGCTTTTCTTTTCACTTGCTTATAGTGTTCATGTAAAAGAGTGAAAATTTTTATTAAAAATCAAATCCTGTAAAAGCTCTATATAAAAATGCATAAACTGCCATAGTCAATAATAAAGCACAAAATAGGGCATATCCTTTTAACAAGGTTACAATAAAGCTTGGTTTGCAATCGTCAAACGCTTCCGCGTACAGACTTTTAAAATGTAATAGTGTTCCCATGTGTTCTTCTTTCTCGTTAGATAACACAAATGGGCTAAGGAAGGTAATTATGATTTGGGGTTGTTCAAAGGTAGTTAAAACTAGTGAATATATTTTTTTAATCGATGAACGTATCAAATCTATCGTCCTGAATATTTTTCTATCGCTTCTTTGATCATTTCAATTCTATTTTCCGGGTCGGGGTGTGTACTTTGAAATTCTGGCACCCTATTTGGTCCTGCAGCAGTTTTTAATATTTCCATAACCTTTATCATTTCATAAGGGTCATAACCCGCTTGAATCATAAACAAAACACCGAGTTCGTCACTTTCCAGTTCATCTCCCCGTCCATTTTTTAATAGCGTATTCTGGCCTATACCACTTACTAAACCACCCATATCACCACCAACCGATGCCCCCATGGTCAACGTTTGCCAAAAATTACTTTCTGCTATACGTTCCGCTGAATGTCTACCGATAACATGACCTATTTCATGTCCGAGTACTCCTGCCAACTGTGCTTCTGTAAGCTGTGAGAACAATGCGTAAGTAATAAAACATTGCCCGCCCGGTAAAGCAAAAGCATTTATGGCACTATCGTCCGCTAAAAGATGAAAATCATATTCATAGGGTGTTTCTCTGGCTATACTATTATTAACAAGTTTTTTACCAACGGCATCCACTAGGGATTGCATTCGTTCATCTGGATATAATCCCCCATGCTGTTGTGCCATTTCCGGAGCACTTTGTAGGCCAATGGCAATCTCTTGGTCTGGGGTCATATTAATATTTTGAACCCTTCCTGTATAAGGATTTTCCTCTTTGTTGTTGCAGCGTTTAAAAAATGCAAAGGCAACAATGGCAAGTCCAATCAAAATTCGGATTTTCCAACTTCCTCTTCTCATGGTATTAGTGTTCTATGCAATTAAGATACAAAAAGTGTTACAACAACTTTTGGTTAATATCCAAAATATTGTCCTGAAGGTAGGTTTTTAGAAACCCAGTGGTAAAATGTTCTGAACCCAAAAATTCTTCTTTTTGCAATAATTTAAGGATGTTTATTTTTCTGAAAGCGGTCAGCATTGGGATTGAAATAGGAGCATAGCTATAGTGCCATGGCTCATATTTGAAACCCCTTCTTTTGGGCTCATTGGTATAAACTAGATAGAATCCAAATTTTTCGGAATTCTCGTCCAGCCAAAGTTTGAAAGCTTCAAAAGGGCCTCCTTGCTCAAATTTTTGTGGATCTAATACATTTTCTGAAACGTTGGCATACCCGTTGATAATATCGATATCGGTACCCCAGTGATGCCTGCTTGTTCCGGGAATTGTAGAATATTCTATAATCTTATCGATTGCATCCAACGGTTGCATATCATTATCTTCTGTGTAGCGCAGGTACTTCCTTTCCCATATTGCCTCCTGTCTGTAATAATCCCTGAAACTGGAAACCATTTTAATATCAAACCCATCGGAATAAGCCGATTTTTTCATGTTCAAAAAAGCTTCATAAGCTTCTTTTCTTAAATTGATGCCTTCTCCAAAAAGTTCAATTTCTTCTTTCCCCATGAGTTCCAAAACAGAATAATCCGTATTCGGAAGGATTGGATAAATAGCGGGCAACGTACATGCAAGTCCTGAAATTGATGTCTTCTTAATAAAAGTTCTTCTTTTCATGGAATGAATTTGTTGGACAAGTTAAAAAGTATTTCTTTTCAACCGAACATATTTTCAATACTTTTTATATAAGTTGACTATTGTGAAAGATACAAGTATCCTTGAAACTTTTCTTTGGAATCAGTTAGGGTAAGAACGTAAAAATAGACTCCTGCTGCTAGACCTGAATTTCTACTAATGGCAGCATTCTGATTGGATTTACCATCAAATTCGTTGTTGTAGTTCAATTTGGAATAAACCAGAATACCATAGCGATTGTAAATATTGAGAATATTATTGGGAAAATTTTCTATACCATCTATCTCCAGAAAATCGTTGGTACCATCATTGTTCGGGGTCATAAAATAATTGTCAAGCTCCAAGACTGAAAAAGTTTCCAGTAGACTCTCCGTTCCGCCAAGTGTAACAATTTCATAATCGTTTGGCAGAAATGAGTTGGAAGTAATATTACCTGATTCCAGATTTCCTGTTATGGATGTATTGCCGAGGCTTTCCCATCTATTCTCTGTTTTGTTCCACCCAACTACAAGCAAGCCTTCCGTTGATTCAGTCAATAAAGAAATATTACTGCTGACGTTCCAGGTTAAGGTTATTGCAGAAGGTTGACTGCTTTCCAATCGCCAAAATTCAAATTCACTGATCTGTAGGTCATCAAATTCTTTATTTGCTGTATCAAACTGTTGCCCCAAAGATGTTGAATTGTTGGGATCTTCACGATAATATGCGCAGCGCGCCAGACTGTTTATGGCATCGGATGTCAATGTCAGATATCTCAACTGCTGCCCGTCACCGACCGGGAAAGTTATCAACTCCTTATTTGTAGCACCTGCATAACCATTGACATGGGTAAGTTCCCCAGTACCTGTAAAAAATGCATCGTCAATAAAATTTAGATAACTTCCGGATGAACTCTTGTCGGTCAACACATTTCCGATAATAAAGTTTGCATTGTTTTTGATACCCACCCATGTGTTTAAATACAATCCGTTTTCAGTAACTATTTCAATATCGTTGAATACCGGATTGGATGTTCCTGAAATATTTAATTGATTTTCGCTATAAAAACCGGTAAGGCCAAGATTCTCATCAAAAACGCCATCATCGATTAAGTCAATATGGAAACCTACGGAGGTATTTCCATGAAATTGAAGATTTCCAAAATTATGGAAAGCGTCCTGACCTGACATTAGGTTGAAAATCATAAACATGAGCCCCAAAACCCGTAATCCTCTATGTTGATTGTTTTTGAACATTCTTATCTATATGCTTGAAATAAAACCACTATACCGTCAGCAAAACTGTCTGTATTGAGCGTAAACCCATCATTGTTAAAACTTGTGACAGTAGCCGAGGTCACCCCTAGATTATCACCATTTTGATTTCCATACCGTAGACCTATACTATGCGAACTGGACGCATACCTTGAAATATCATTGATGGAATTACCACTACCTCCAACATAAATTACCTGTTCTGAGATACTTCCATTATCATTTCTGGCAAAACCGTTCATGGAACCAAAGGAATTCGCAATTCCATTATTATTGTTATTTGTGCCATTATCTGAATTGATATTGAGACTCTCTACATTGGCATATGCTGTAAATGTAATACTACTGGGTTCAAAAGGAAGCCCATTGATTACCTGATTCCCTGTGCCAGTAATCTGAAATGCACCGACGTAAACATTTGCCACATTAGGAATTTCTACCCAAGCAGCATTACTATAGAAGTGCATGCTGCTCGTAGTGGTATTAAAAACCATTGATCCTTCAATAGGGTTTGTAATGGAATTCATTTCCAATGTCGTTACATTGTGTATTCCCACTAAATCTCCTGCTGTTGGTGTTTGGGCAACTACTTTGAAAAATGAAAATAGTAAACCTAATATTATGACTTTTTTCATCTTTTTGCACTATAGATCTAAAATGGTGAACATAAATTCTGAGTTGAACCGATTTCTATCTGTTCCCCCATTGTCGTTATCACCGATAATAACTTCAAAACTTGAGCTGGTTTGATTACGATAAGAAATTCCAGGATCGTCATTACCAGACCCATCGCGACTTGGTTGGGCTAATTGAATGATATAGTTCCCATCGCTTACCAGACCTAAAGGAAGATTTACCCTGTAATATCCATTTCCTCCAAGTTTAGTGACAGTGACCCCTGGCGTTACTCTAATTACACCCCCTCCAGAACTAATTTTTCCAAAAGCTTTAATGGGGCTCTCGTAAAAAGCTCCTCCATTGGTCCCGACGGAAATACTATTGTTTGTTTCCGCACCTACTGTATTTGCTGTTTGATCAGTAGATTCTTCGTTGGAGTAAGTGATTACTCCCGTGGTATTATTCTGTGAAAAACTGGTAATTGTTTCATCAACCGAACCTCCGCCGTCACTTAGAGAAAACGTATTTCCAGATTTACTAAGCGTTTGTGGGGGGCCTACAGGTCCTTGTTCGCCCTGCTCACCTTGTGGCCCTTCGGGTCCGATTTCACCCTGAATTCCTTGTATACCTTGTTCGCCCTGCTCACCTTGTGGCCCTTCGGGTCCGACTTCTCCTTGGATTCCCTGTTCGCCTTGGGGTCCTTGAGGTCCTTCGGGTCCAACTTCTCCTTGGATTCCTTGTTCACCTTGTGGTCCGACTTCACCTTGGATTCCCTGTTCGCCCTGCGGCCCTTGTGGCCCTTCGGGTCCGACTTCTCCTTGGATTCCCTGTTCGCCATGGGGTCCTTCAGGTCCAATCTCACCTTGTATACCTTGGATTCCCTGTTCGCCCTGTGGTCCTTCGGGTCCGATTTCACCTTGGATTCCCTGTTCGCCCTGTGGTCCTTCGGGTCCGATTTCTCCTTGGATTCCTTGTTCACCCTGCTCGCCTTGTGGCCCTTGCGGTCCTTCGGGTCCGATTTCTCCTTGGATTCCCTGTTCACCCTGTATACCTTGGATACCCTGTTCGCCCTGAGGTCCTTGCGGTCCTTCGGGTCCAATCTCTCCCTGCGGTCCTTGCGGTCCCTCTGGTCCAATCTCTCCCTGAATGCCCTGTTCTCCCTGAGGTCCAATTTCACCTTGGATACCCTGTTCGCCTTGGGGTCCTTGCGGTCCCTCGGGTCCAATTTCACCCTGTATTCCTTGAATTCCCTGTTCTCCCTGAGCTCCTTCAGGTCCGACTTCTCCCTGTTCACCTTGGATTCCCTGTTCGCCTTGGGGTCCTTGTGGCCCTTCAGGTCCGATTTCTCCCTGTATTCCCTGTTCTCCCTGCGGTCCTTGCGGTCCCTCGGGTCCAATCTCTCCTTGTATTCCTTGTTCTCCCTGTGGTCCTTCGGGTCCAACTTCACCCTGTATTCCTTGTTCTCCCTGTGGTCCTTCGGGTCCAACTTCACCCTGTATTCCTTGAATTCCCTGTTCACCTTGCGGTCCCTCGGGTCCAATCTCTCCCTGGATTCCCTGCTCACCTTGGGGTCCTTGTGGTCCGATTTCTCCTTGGATTCCCTGTTCACCTTGCGGTCCCTCGGGTCCGATTTCACCCTGGATACCCTGCTCACCTTGGGGTCCTTGCGGTCCTTCGGGTCCGATCTCTCCCTGTATTCCCTGTTCGCCCTGTGGTCCTTCAGGTCCAATTTCTCCTTGGATACCCTGCTCACCTTGGGGTCCTTGCGGTCCTTCGGGTCCGACTTCACCTTGAATTCCCTGTTCGCCCTGGGGTCCTTCGGGTCCGATTTCACCCTGGATGCCCTGTTCGCCCTGCGGCCCTTGTGGTCCCTCGGGTCCGACTTCACCCTGTATTCCTTGTTCTCCTTGGATTCCCTGCTCGCCCTGTGGTCCTTCGGGCCCGACTTCTCCCTGAATTCCCTGTTCGCCCTGAGGTCCTTGCGGTCCTTCGGGTCCGATCTCGCCTTGGATACCCTGCTCGCCCTGTGGTCCTTCGGGTCCGACTTCTCCCTGTTCTCCTTGGATTCCCTGCTCACCTTGAATTCCCTGTTCTCCCTGAGGTCCTTGTGGTCCTTCGGGTCCGATTTCACCCTGGATTCCCTGTTCTCCTTGGATTCCTTGTTCACCCTGCTCGCCTTGTGGCCCTTCTGGTCCAACTTCTCCCTGTATGCCTTGGATGCCCTGTTCGCCTTGAGATCCTTCTGGTCCAACTTCTCCTTGGATGCCCTGTTCGCCCTGTGGTCCTTGCGGTCCTTCGGGTCCGATTTCACCCTGTATTCCCTGCTCGCCTTGGATTCCCTGTTCGCCTTGGGGTCCTTGCGGTCCGATTTCACCCTGTATTCCCTGTGGTCCTTGCGGTCCTTCGGGTCCGACTTCTCCCTGAATTCCCTGTTCGCCTTGGGGTCCTTCAGGTCCAATCTCACCTTGTATACCTTGGATTCCTTGTTCACCCTGCTCGCCTTGTGGCCCTTCTGGTCCAACTTCTCCCTGTATGCCTTGGATGCCCTGTTCGCCCTGTGGTCCCTCGGGTCCGATTTCTCCTTGAATTCCCTGTTCGCCCTGGGGTCCTATCTCTCCTTGGATTCCCTGCGGCCCTTGCGGTCCTTCGGGTCCGACTTCACCTTGGATTCCCTGTTCGCCTTGGGGTCCTTCAGGCCCAATCTCACCTTGTATACCTTGGATTCCTTGTTCACCCTGCTCGCCTTGTGGCCCTTCTGGTCCAACTTCTCCCTGTATGCCTTGGATGCCCTGTTCGCCCTGCGGCCCTTGCGGTCCCTCGGGTCCAACTTCACCTTGGATTCCCTGCTCGCCCTGTGGTCCCTCGGGTCCGATTTCTCCCTGAATTCCCTGTTCGCCTTGAGGTCCTTCAGGTCCGACTTCACCCTGTTCTCCTTGGATTCCCTGCTCGCCCTGCGGTCCTTGCGGTCCTTCGGGTCCGACTTCTCCCTGAATTCCTTGAATTCCCTGCTCACCTTGGGGTCCTTCGGGTCCGACTTCACCTTGTATTCCTTGTTCTCCTTGTATTCCCTGTTCTCCCTGCGGCCCTTCGGGTCCGATTTCTCCTTGGATTCCCTGTTCGCCTTGGGGTCCTTGCGGTCCCTCTGGTCCAATCTCTCCCTGAATGCCCTGTTCTCCCTGGATGCCCTGTTCGCCCTGGGGTCCTTGTGGCCCTTCTGGTCCGATTTCACCTTGTATTCCTTGAATTCCCTGTTCGCCTTGAGGTCCTTCAGGTCCGACTTCACCCTGTTCTCCTTGGATTCCCTGCTCACCCTGCGGCCCTTCTGGTCCAACTTCTCCCTGTATGCCTTGGATGCCCTGTTCGCCCTGCGGTCCTTGCGGTCCCTCGGGTCCAATCTCACCTTGTATTCCCTGTTCTCCTTGTATTCCCTGTTCGCCCTGTGGTCCTTCAGGTCCAATTTCTCCTTGTATTCCCTGCTCGCCCTGTGGTCCCTCGGGTCCAATCTCTCCTTGGATTCCCTGCTCGCCTTGAGGTCCGTCGGGTCCAATCTCTCCTTGAATTCCCTGTTCTCCCTGTGGCCCTTCGGGTCCAGTTAAATTAGATGAGGTAAGTACTAGCTCCCCATTTTCGAAAATAGAAAACGTACCATCATTATTATCTACAAAAGTGAAGTTTGAAGTATTGGAGCCATCACATAGATTAATCCACTGCATTCCATTGTAAAAATGGACACAAGATGTTTCAGTATTATATACCAAAGCACCATTTAAAGGATCAATACTTTGCATTTGGGCCGACGTCAGCCTTGTTAAGACCAAGGCCTTGTTGGAACTTTCCAATTCCAAAATGGATGCTAAATCAATGGTGTTCGGATTAGATCCGACTTTTACTTGCGAAAAAATTAATATAGGGGCAAATAATGTGAATAAGAGTATTATCTTTTTCATTCAAAGTATGATTAAATTCTTGGGGTCAGTACAAAAGTACGTTTACGTGGGGTGTGCTGGAAGTAAATGTTGTGTAACAAGCATTTACCGTAGTAAAATTAAAAATTTTTTCTAAACAGCGGTTTTTTTGGTAAATGAACGAGCGAAATATAATAGGATTTCTCTATCTGTCCAGAAAAATAAAACCTTGATATTCCAAATTTAAATCATCCAAGGTAGCGAGATAATAATAGATGCCCTCTGGGAGTCCGATATCTTTGTTCAACAAGAAACTCCCCGAATTTGTAAACCCAGAGAATTCATCCACGTAATTGATTTTTTCAAAAACCTTTTGTCCAAATCTATTAAATATACGCAGTGCATTATTCGGTGATTCTGACATTCCCTCAATAACCAAAAAGTCATTGGTACCATCTCCATTGGGACTTAAAAAGTAATTGCCCAAAGTTGGGTTATTAACCGCAAAAGTATCCGTTGGCAGTGGAACCGTACCAAAAGTAATGGCTTCATAATCGCTGGGAACAAAGGTTTGCGAGGTCAAAAATCCTTGGTTTTCATCTCCGCTCTGTGCAGAATTGCCTATGGCGACCCATTGGTTTGATTGTTTGCTCCATCCCACGAGAATTATTGCATCCAAAGTAGTGTTTGGGATTGCGCCCAGTGCGCTTCTTTGGTTCCAGCTTACCGTCACGGTTGCTGGAACGTCACTTTGAACGATCCAAAATTCTTTGTTGTTTACAGTTCCTATATCCCTTACTTTTTCTTCTACGTTATAACTTTCTGCAATAGATATAGGATTGGAAGGATTTTCAAAAAAGTAGGCACAAAAAGCCAACGGTGTATCACTTTGGGAATCCAACATTAAAGGCCGCAACTGATTTTCATCGCCAACGGGAAAAGAGAAAAATTGCCGATCGGTTATTGCAGCAAATCCCGTTACCTTATTAGCATCGTTTTCACCCGTAAAAAATCCATTGCTCGTAAAGTTTAAATTAATGGTCTGGTCGTTAAGTGGTGATAGCACATTGCCCTCGACAAAATTTACATTATTCTGCACATTGACAGAATTTTGTAAAAAAATATCGTTGGAAACCATAAATTCTGCATCATTGAATATTGGTGAAATACTCCCTTCCACTTGTAGGGTAGCATTGCCATAGAAACCTGCCAAGCCATCGTTTTGGTCAAAAGCGGTATCGTTGATCAAGTTGGTATGGAAACCTAGATTTCCATTAGGGTGAATACGAATGTTCCCACTGTTGTACAATGCGTTTTGGGCTTGGGTGAATCCAAAGAGTAGGAGGAATGGTATGTAGAGGGGGGGGTTCATTTTACGGGTTTACAACTATGTATTGCCAATTTGCATTAATTTCTGTAAAACCAGGTCCAGTAAATTCATTAATTTGAACAGAAAAGGTTCCTAAACCTTGATTGGTAAGTTGAATAATTATTGGATTTCCAGAGGGATTTTCTTCTACTGTTAGTTGAATAATAGAAGTTGCTGTTATTGTAGGGTCGTTTATAGTATATGCTCCAGTGACGCCTGACGCGGCCAATACTCTTCCTTTGAAAACTATTTCATCTGTTACATCAAGAGCTCCGTCATCAATAAGTACCCAATTTATTCCGTCCCATTGCATGAGTTGTCCAGCAGCCGTACCATCGGCTATTTTTGGAAGAGTTACGGCATTGTCGGCCAAATCTAAGGGCGTGGCTGCAAGACCATTCCCGTCAATAGCTGTGGTGGTTTGCACGGTTGATGAACTTGTATTCTGCCAAGTGGCGTTCCCTGCACCGTCCGTGGTCAGTACCTGCCCGTTGGCGCCATCAATGTTCGTTATCGTATTGGCGCCCACTGTCGCTGTTCCCGTTGATGAAATCGTCCCAGCGATTGTTGCGCTGCCGGAGTTCAATGTCCCCGTTGTGCTCACGTTCTGTGCTCCGAAATCCGGTGCTATCTTGGTTCCCTGTACCGCGGCGGCTGCTGCTATATCGGCATCGAGGATGGCTCCGTCGGCTATTTTTACAGAGGTGACTGCATTGTCGGCCAAATCTAAGGGCGTGGCTGCAAGACCATTCCCGTCAATAGCTGTGGTGGTTTGCACGGCTGCTGAACTTGTATTCTGCCAAGTGGCGTTCCCTGCACCGTCCGTGGTCAGTACCTGCCCGTTGGCGCCATCAATGTTCGTTATCGTATTGGCGCCCACTGTCGCTGTTCCCGTTGATGAAATCGTCCCAGCGATTGTTGCGCTGCCGGAGTTCAATGTCCCAGTTGTGCTCACGTTCTGTGCTCCGAAATCCGGTGCTATCTTGGTTCCCTGTACCGCGGCGGCGGCTGCTATATCGGCATCGAGGATGGCTCCGTCGGCTATTTTTACAGAGGTGACTGCATTGTCGGCCAAATCTAAGGGCGTGGCTGCAAGACCATTCCCGTCAATAGCTGTGGTGGTTTGCACGGCTGCTGAACTTGTATTCTGCCAAGTGGCGTTCCCTGCACCGTCCGTGGTCAGTACCTGCCCGTTGGCGCCATCAATGTTCGTTATCGTATTGGCGCCCACTGTCGCTGTTCCCGTTGATGAAATCGTCCCAGCGATTGTTGCGCTGCCGGAGTTCAATGTCCCCGTTGTGCTCACGTTCTGTGCTCCGAAATCCGGTGCTATCTTGGTTCCCTGTACCGCGGCGGCTGCTGCTATATCGGCATCGAGGATGGCTCCGTCGGCTATTTTTACAGAGGTGACTGCATTGTCGGCCAAATCTAAGGGCGTGGCTGCAAGACCATTCCCGTCAATAGCTGTGGTGGTTTGCACGGCTGCTGAACTTGTATTCTGCCAAGTGGCGTTCCCTGCACCGTCCGTGGTCAGTACCTGCCCGTTGGCGCCATCAATGTTCGTTATCGTATTGGCGCCCACTGTCGCTGTTCCCGTTGATGAAATCGTCCCAGCGATTGTTGCGCTGCCGGAGTTCAATGTCCCCGTTGTGCTCACGTTCTGTGCTCCGAAATCCGGTGCTATCTTGGTTCCCTGTACCGCAGCGGCGGCTGCTATATCGGCATCGAGGATAGTTCCATCAAAAATATTATTAGAAGTTACTGCATTATCAGCTAATTCAGCATTAGTAATACCATCTGGGCTAACATCCAAGAGAAAAGGGTTGCCAGTGATGCCGCCACCAGAAAGTTCCAATGTTCCATCAGCAGGACCAGTAACTTCATTCCCTATTTCCCCATCTACTTCACTAATATTTAAAGAATTCTCGTTAGTTAAGGTCCAAACGGCACCATCCCAACGTAGGAGTTCTCCGGATATTCCTGTGCTTCCTTCTGCTAATTTTGCCCTTGTAACAGATCCATTTTGCAATTCTTGATCGGTGATGGATTCAATTGCAAGGTTGCTTCCGAACAAAGTTCTTGGTACAACATTTTCACCTCTTATCTGGTTTACTTCAAAATTATAATTATCATCTACTTGGGTTATGGCAATGGTGTTATCTTCAGAAGCAGTATTAACAATGGCCTCTGTGGTGGTGGTAAAAGAGTTGTCCAATGCTTCGCAGATATTGACCCATCCAATACCATTGTAGTAGTGGATGCACTCTTGGTCCGTATTATAGACCAACGCCCCCCGTAGTGGTACAATATTGTTCATCTGTGTATCTGTGACCCTGGTGATGACAAGGGCCCTAGAGGTACTTTCCAATTCCAAAACAGAAGCTGGGTCTAAATTCTGGGGATTTTCACCGATTTTTATTTGGCCATTTGCAGAAGTGATTATAAGTAGGCCAACAATCAAATATATTATTTGAGATTTCACAGTATTTGATATTTCAGGGTTTTTCAAAAAGTGTAAATAACAAAGCTAAGTCTATCCTATGGTTATTCTAAGAATTACCGTCAAAATACCTTAGTTCTATGGTGAACGGACGAGTTTAAATTAGAGAATTAACAAAAGTTTAGAACAGCTTTATTTTTTTATGTGCATATCAAAGACTTTCTTTAACTTAAGCTAAATAGCTTTTACATGAAAAACACTATCCTATTAGTAATTTTATTGGCATTTACAAGCATATCCTTCGCACAGGACAACAGACAGGTCTTACGCGGTAAGGTTTTGTACAAAGGAGGCAATGTGCCCAATGAAAATGTAATTAATTCTACTGCCGAAACCGCTACCATAACCAATGATGATGGGCAGTTTTCCATCTTGGTCAAAGAAGGTGACCAGCTTGTTTTTACCGCTGTAAATTTTCAATTGGAAGTTATTACGGTTACTCCGGAAATGTTGAACAATAACAGACTTGTTGTAGAGGTCTCCGAAAAAGTGACCCGATTGGATGAAGTGGTCATTACCCCAGAAAACCAGAAAAAATTTCTCGAAGTAAAAAACGAGAATTTTAAGCAGTTTGAGTATGAAATAGACAGAACTACCGAAGTGGAAAATATTGCAGAATCCCAGACGACAAGGGGAATGCGCGACGGGCTCAATTTTGTCAATATATTCAAGGCGATGTTTAATTCCAATAGAAATGACGGAGTTGACCAGGAGCCTCTAAAAGTAAGTGAAGTGCTACGACAGATTTATGACGATCAGTTTTTTGTTGTGGATTTAAAGTTGCCCCAGGACAAAATAGATGCCTTCTTGATTTATTGTGATGATAAAGTGCCCTCGCAAACACTTTTGCGGAAAGAGAACGAGTTCCAGTTGATAGATTTTTTGGTTACACACAGTAAAACTTTTTTAGCGGAATTAAATGAGGAGTAAGCTTTTTTTCTTCTTGTCGGTTGCAGTAATCTTTGCATCCAATGCTCAAAAAAGTAATCAAAAAGAAATAAAAGGTAAAGTTTACAGCAAAGATAAAGATGTTGTAGGCGTAGTGGTACAGAACATTACCTCCAATAGTGCTGTTATAACAGGTATTGATGGAAATTTTTCCATTTTGGCAAAATTGAGCGATACTTTGATATTTTCCGCGGTTCAATTTAAAAGAAAGCTATTGCCTGTTACAGAAGAACTCCTTAATACCAAATCCGTTACTGTTATTCTGGAAGAATTTGTAAACGAATTAAAAGAAGTTGTTGTAAAACCTTTTAACCTGTCCGGTGATCTGGGACAAGATTTAGGAGGATTGGAGCTTGAAAAAAATGTAAGTGCCGAAGCTCTGGGTCTGCCCAATGCCCATAGAAAAATACCAACCCAAAGTGAACGTAAGTTACAGCAGTCAACTTTTGGAAAGTTTAACCCTTCAATGATACTCGCCCCTCCGTTGGATCCTATAATAAATGCAATCACGGGGCGTACAAAAATGTTGAAGAACAGAGTTAAGGTCGATAAAGCCTACGCGCGTACCCAAAGGGTACAGGATGTATATATTGACTCCCTTTTTGTGACCACTTTTAAAATTCCTGCTGAAAAAATAAATGATTTTATGTATTTCTGTGAAGTGGACGAGAAATTTCAACAAACGGTCGACTCAAAAGACCGACTGAAAATATTGGACTATCTAATATCAAGAAGTAGGGTATACCGAGAAGTCAATAATTTGGATTGATCAAACCCGAACGGTTTTGGAACAATCATGATATCAAATATGGTCATATATTGGCATAAGGTTTGTTTACATTTGACCAGAAAAAATTAAAAGAATGAAAAAGAGTTTAATTGTAATTATATTTCTTATTCTTCCATTATTAAGCTTTACTTCCCATAAATTCTATCTAAGTGTTACCAATATGGCCTACTCCGAGAAGAATAGTTCATTTCAGATAACAAGTCGCATTTTTATCGATGATTTGGAGGAAGTTTTGGAAGAACGCTATGGAGTAACTACAGCACTGGGTACCAAAAACGAAACAAAGGTGGCAAATGAATATATAGAGAAATACCTTAGGGCAAAATTTGTTGTGGAATTGAACGGGGAAGCCGTAAAGTATACCTTTCTGGGAAAAGAATATGATAATGATGTTGTCATCTGTTATATGGAAATGACGGACATTGAACTTTCAAATTTGGAATCTATTGCTGTTCAAAATGAAATTTTAACCGACATGTTCGAAGAACAACAAAACATTGTCCATTTAAAATGGAATGGGCAAAAGAGAAGTTTTGTGCTCTTTAGGGAGAATAATAAAGGAATGTTAAACTTATAACCTACCCTAAAAATTAGTTAAAAAAAAGTTATTTTTCAAAGTTTTAAAAATCGAACAAAAATGAACAAAATCAAGTATTGTTTTGCTTCTTTATTATTCCTTTTTGGTGCTATGGCCATAGCGCAGGAAGAAGGAGAAGCCAAAGAAGAGCGCAAGCCCGGCCACTATAATCAAAGCAAATTCAAACAGTTGTACGAGGAGTTTTCAACTCCCAACACTTATCGTTCTGCTTCTGGAGCACCAGGACCGGATTACTACCAGCAACAGGCAGATTATAAAATGAACATAGAATTGGACGATAAAAATGCCAAAATCTATGGAGAGGAAACTATTACGTACCACAATAATTCACCTGATGATCTGGAATTCCTTTGGGTGCAATTGGATCAAAATGTACGTACCAAAGATTCAAAATCCCTTTTGCGAAATGGCGATGGCGTAAATTTTGCGTACACTGCGGGAAATTTTGCCAAAACATATGTAACTGGCCCTTTTGATGGTGGTTTCAATATTGAGTTTGTGAAAGATAGCAATGGTAAACCTTTATCATACACGATAAACCAGACCATGATGCGTTTGAACATTCCCCAACCGCTAAAAAGTGGTGAAAAAATGTCCTTTTCCATTAAGTGGTGGTACAACATTCCTGACCATACTGTGGATAGGGCCCGCTCAGGTTACGAATATTTTGCAAAAGATGGTAATCGTGCCTATGTTATCGCACAATTCTTTCCAAGAATGGCAGTTTACAGCGATGTTGAAGGTTGGCAAAACCATCAGTTCTGGGGAAGTGGTGAATTTGCGCTACCGTTTGGAAATTATGATGTAAACATTACCGTTCCCGCCGATCATGTTTTGGATGCAACGGGAGTGTTGCAGAACAGGGACGAGGTCTTTTCAAAAGAAATGATGAAGCGTTACAAGGAAGCTTCAAAATCCTATGATAAACCCGTTATCATTGTATCGCAGGCTGAAGCTGAAGCTGCTGAAAAAGGATTTTCAGATAAGAAAAAAACATGGAAATTCAAGGCGACGAATGTGCGTGATTATGGTTTTGCCACTTCCAGAAAATTTATCTGGGACATGCAGGCCGTGAAAGTTGGAGGTAAAGATGTCATGGCGGTTTCGCTATATCCAAAAGAAGGAAATCCACTTTGGGAAGAACAATCCACAAAGGCTGTTGTACAAACGTTGGAAACATATTCCAAACATACTTTTGATTATCCTTATCACAAAGCGATATCTGTCCATGCAAAAAATCAAGGTATGGAATATCCCATGATTTGTTGGAATTACGGACGGCCCAATGAGGATGGTACCTATTCTGACAGAACCAAATATGGGATGATCAGTGTAATTATCCATGAGGTCGGTCATAACTTTTTTCCAATGATCGTAAATTCCGATGAACGCCAGTGGGGATGGATGGATGAGGGCCTTGATACCTTTATGCAATATTTGGCCGAACAAGAGTTTGGTAAAAATTATCCCGATGTGATTGCTCCCAATGCGAATTATCCGTCACGTAGAGGCGCTCCGGAAAAAATAGTTCCATATATGAGCGGAGACCAAGATTTTATGTCCCCCATCATGTCCAATCCAGAAAACGTATACAAACTGGGACCCAATGCCTATGGAAAACCGGCAACCGGCCTTAACATTCTACGTGAGACGGTGATGGGCAAGGAACTGTTTGATCATGCATTTAAAACTTACGCCCAGCGCTGGAAATTTAAGCACCCTACACCAGAGGATTTTTTCCGAACCATGGAAGATGCTTCCGCTGTAGACCTTGATTGGTTTTGGAGGGGATGGTTCTATACTACTGATTACGTTGATATAGGTGTAAAAGGAGTCAAAAAATACTATGTTTCCAATACTCCTACCAAAGAAATGGAAAAGTATATGGCCGACAGAAACTTAACTGAGGCCGATATGCCGCCCTTAGTATACTTGGCAGAGGAGGACAGTGAGGATTTTACACCCGAACTTAAGGGAAAATCACCAACAGAAACGTCTAAAAATTTGAAAGAATTTATGATGGACAACATGACTGAATCAGAAAGAGCACAGGTCAAAGAACCAAAATACTTTTACGAAGTTACTTTTGATAAGCCGGGAGGTATGCCCATGCCGCTGATAGTTGAATATACATATGCCGATGGTAGCAAGGAAAATATAACCTATCCTGCAGAAATATGGAGAAAGAACGATGCTGAGGTAAGCCGCGTTATATCTTCACAAAAAGAGTTGGTGGGGATTGTAATAGATCCTAAACTGGAGACTGCGGATATCGATACAACCAATAATTCTTGGCCGATGAAGGAAGAAAAATCAGACTTTGATAAATTCAAGGAAAATATCAAGGGCGAATAAAAAATACAGTGAAGTTTCTAAGGAGGCCATCTAAAAAGATGTTTCCACTGTCAATTCGAGCGGAGTCAAGAACTTTAACATCTTGATTTTGAATACATCTCGACTCCGCTCGATGTGACATTTTATTTAAAATATACCTTTTTAGACAGGCTCTTTTTATTTTCCAACCAACTTCTGATTATATTTGTCCATGCATTTTTTATTTATAAGCGGCGCAGAAATCTTTTTCATCCTCTTTATTGTGGTCATGGTATTTGGTGCGGATAAAATTCCCGGTATTGCCAAAGGCCTGGGAAAAGGGATGCGACAATTAAGGGATGCGACCGATGACATTAAGCGCGAAATTCAGAAAAGTGCTGACAAACAAGGCATTGATACAGATTTTACAAAAGACATCAGGAAAGAATTGGAAGAAGTAAAGAAAAATGTTGATGAAGTGACCGGGGCTGTAAAAAGAAGTACAAAATAGCGTATGTTAAAAAAAATTCTTGAATGGGACAGGGACACGTTCGTCTATCTCAATAGTTTGGGCATTGAAGATTACGATGTCTTTTGGTCCACGGTAACAAGTATCACTACTTGGATTCCCCTCTTCATATTGTTCATCGCACTTCTTTTTTTAAAATTTCCTATTTTGGAAGCACTGTATAAACTGCTTACCGTTTTATGTCTTGTGGCTTTTATTATATTCATTACAGATTTGACCAAAACAGCCGTTGCAAGGCTCCGTCCCAACAATACAGAGGAAATCAATACACTGATTCGTATACTTAAAAGCCCTACGGACTTTAGTTTTTTCTCAGGACATGCGGCCAGCTCATTTTCGATAACCGTTCTTATATTTCTTTTCCTTCGGAAAAAATTGAAGTGGGTCGTCTTGTTTTTTATTTGGCCGATGTTGTTCGCTACCAGTAGAATTTACGTAGGCGTTCATTATCCGGTCGATATTATTGTTGGTGCGCTGGTAGGTATTTTTTCTGGATTGCTTTTTTATAAGCTGTACAATCGTTTTATACCACCCTACTTAAAGTCAACCCGTCCCTCACGGGTAGAATAACAGTTTCGACCCTCGGGTCATTTTTTAATTTTTGATTGTAAGCAATTAAAGCGGCAGTCGCTTTATCGGAATTTGAAACAGGTTCAATAACTTTTCCGGACCACAACACATTGTCAGAAAGAATTACACTTCCAGGCTTTGTCTTTTTGATTACAGCTTCAAAATAGGCATCATAATTTATTTTTTGGGCATCGATAAATATTAGATCAAAATAAATATCCAATTTTGGGACAATATCCAGCGCATCACCAGTATGTTGTTTTATCATCGAACCAAAACCACTTTTATCAAAATACTTCCGTTGCATTTTATAGAGCTCTTCATTGATTTCTATAGTATGCAATGCTCCATTTTCCTTCAGCCCCTCGGCCAAACTGATTGCAGAGTAGCCCGTGTAGGTCCCAATTTCCAAAATATGTTTTGGGGAAATTATTTTTGAAAGCAGACTTAAGACCCTCCCTTGAAAATGTCCTGTGATCATTCTGGGCTGAACCACTTTTAAATGGGTTTCCCTGGTCAATTCCCTTAAAATATCGGGTTCTGTTTCAGAATTATTATTTATATAATTTTCTAAGGATTCAGATAGGAAATGCATGTGTAAATTTTCGTAAAAATATAGAAAAGAACTACATTAGAATTTCAGTTCTCATTTAAATACAAATCATGGCTTCATCTGATTTAATAATAAGAAATGCAACTTTGGAAGACTTATCGACACTCCTTGAATTTGAACAAGAGTTGATAAAGGCAGAAAGACCCTTCGATGTTACTTTGGGAAACGACCCAATTAGTTATTATGACATAAAAAAGATGATTTTGGATGAAGATTCCAAAGTTATTGTCGCCGAAACAGATGGAAAAATTATTTCATCAGGGTATGCCATACGAAAAAAAGCAAGGCATTATCTTAATCATGAATATTATGCTTATTTGGGTTTTATGTACACGCATCCTGACCATAGGGGAAAAGGAATAAATTCCAAAATTGTGGAGGAATTGAAGCACTGGTCACATGCAAGGGGGTTCAAAGAAATACGATTGACTGTCTACGCAGAGAATGTTCCTGCTATAAGGGCCTATGGGAAAGTAGGCTTTAAAAGTCATTTAGTGGAAATGCGTTTGGAATAATCCACAGAGAACGAGTAGCTTTACAAATAACACTTTTTGAAGTAGAAAAGCTATGATTTTTCAAAATTCCCTAGAATTTGCACAGCAATTGGATGCTGAGGATAAACTATCAAAATACAGGCAAGAATTCCATTTCCCACAAGTAAATAAAAAGGATGTAATCTATTTTACGGGAAATTCCTTGGGATTGCAACCCAAACGTACCCAAAAATTTGTGGATGAGGTTATGAAAGATTGGCGGGAGTTGGCTGTAGAAGGTCATTTCTATGCAGAAAAGCCTTGGTGGGAATATCACGAACTTTTGGCAGAAGGTTTGGGCAAGGTTGTAGGGGCAGGTGCCCATGAAATTTCTGTCATGAATACGTTGACAGTTAATCTTCATTTATTGATGGTGTCTTTTTATAGACCAAATAAAAAGCGTTACAAGATTATCTGCGAGGAAAAAGCATTTCCCTCTGATCAATATATGTTGCAAAGTCAAGTAAAATTTCATGGTTTTGATTCAAGTGACGCTATCATCGAGGTAAAAAAAAGAGAGGGAGAGCATGCTTGGAGGACTGAGGATATCCTTGATAAAATCAACGAAGTAGGAGACGAGCTAGCTTTGGTCTTGTTGGGCGGAGTCAACTATTATAATGGCCAAGTGCTTGATATGGAAGCCATAACAAGAGTAGGGAAATCTGTAGGTGCATTTGTGGGTTGGGATTTGGCACATGCTGTTGGTAATGTGAAATTGAAGCTGCACGATTGGAATGCCGATTTTGCGGCGTGGTGCAGTTACAAATACATGAACAGCGGACCAGGGAACGCTTCGGGAATCTTTGTGAACGAAAGATATCTGGACAAAAAAGATATTCCCCGTTTTGAAGGCTGGTGGGGTACAAAAAAAGATACTCGTTTTTTAATGCAGCCAGAGTTTGACCCTATTGAAACTGCTGATGCTTGGCAATTAAGCAATCCTCCTATTCTATCAATTGCACCTTATCTAGCTTCCTTGGAATTATTTGATGAAGTAGGGATGGATACCTTGATCGATAAGCAAAGGAAAATTGTAGCCTATCTTGAATTTATCTTAGCTGAAATTGACAAAGAAGTAGAAAGTTCTTTTGAAATCATTACGCCGATGGAGCGGGGATGTCAACTTTCGGTTTTTTTACATGGGGAGGGGAGGTCCTTATTTGACTATCTTATGAAAAATGGTGTAATTACCGATTGGCGAGAACCCAATGTAATACGGTTGGCTCCAGCGCCCTTCTATTGTTCATTTGAGGACATGTACAATTTTGGTCAGATTTTGAAAGAAGGAATTCTTTTGAATCAAAATTAATATTCTTCAACGTATACGGTACTACTTCCAATATATCGCACTGCAATAAAATAAATACAAGCGGTTTATCGAAAAGATGCAGTAGTCACTTACCATAATTGTTTTTCTTACGTACATATTTAAGTTTTAACCCCAAAAACTTATATGAACATGAAATTTAAAAATGAAAAAAAGAGGCTAAAAACCAGCCTGAACACTATGCTGGTTTTAGCAATGACCGTGGTTTCGTCCATCGTTTCCTGTGAAACAAATGATGTTGATGAAGACCAAAATGCTACATCCCCAAATGAAGAAGTGTCCACGATCGATCAGGATACTGATTTTATCACCAAATACTTTTTGGGAACCGAAGTAAAAGTGAAACTCGAAGAAGACGGAACCTACAGTCTTGCGGGGAGTGATTTAAGATTGTTCGAAGAACAACTATCGGATAGTCCAGATGTTTTTGAGATAAATCCAAAACCAGATGCAAGTCAATCCGATTTGGCATTGGGTGGTGGTGTCCGAAAATGGACCGATGGTGTAGTGTATTACGTGATCAATGGATTGAGCTCTTCGGTACGTTCCGAACTTCAAAGATCTTTTGATGAATGGACGAGCAAAACCAACGTCACTTTCAAAGAAAGGACAAATCAGTCCAATTACGTGACCATTTCTTCTTCGGGAGCCAACAGTAATTCTGGTGTTGCCACACTGGGAATGAACGGCTCAAGAGGTTTTATCCGATTGGGTACCAGGGCAACCGCAGTAGTCATTATCCATGAAATTGGACATACCTTAGGCTATATCCACGAGCAAAATCGCTCGGATCGGGACGATTTTGTCATTATTAACTTTGAAAACATCCAGAATGGTGCAGAAGATCAATTTTTTAAAAGTAATTCGGCCATATTCCTTACAGGTCAATTCGATATAAATTCGACCATGATGTACGGTAGTTTTACATTTAGTAAAAATGGACAGCCCACCATCACGGATTTAAACGGTAATTTGTTGCCACAGCGACAGGCAAGAATTTCTGCTTTGGACATTCAGGGTACAAATTCATTATACCCCGCTACGAATCCCAATCCCACAGACCCTTGTAACGGTGTGGCCGAATGGTCTAGTTCTACAAGATATTCTGTAGGGGACAGAGTTACCTATTTTGGAAGTTTGTACGAAAGGGATTTTACCAGATGGAATTTTATAACAAGATGTAATTAATAATAACTGGGGTTAACTCTAAGACAAATTGTCTGGTTATAAAATAGAGGGGATGTTTTGAATACAGTTCATTTTTAGTCATTATAATATTGACTCTTTAAACTACTTTTGAACATCCTCTTTTTTACATTAAACACTTGCCCATATTTTTTTGATGTTCTTTAAGCCATCAAACAGTACTATGAACTTTCACCATATTTTAATTTTAGGTAGTTTGTAGGTGTAATGCCTTGGTATCTCTTAAATTGTCTGGTAAAATAAGAGGGGTCATTAAACCCCGACTTATACATGGCTTCGGCAATGACAGTGTTATTGGCATTAAAATGTTCGATTGCTTTTTCAATTCTAAACTCATTAACAAAATCTATAAAATTGCGATGGGTCATTTTTTTGAAAAATCTGCAGAACGAGTTGGGCGTAAGGCCTAATTTAGCTGATATTTCCATGACTGAAATTATCTTGTTATAATTTCCGTTTACGTATTCAAAAGCTTGTTCCAATCTCCATATCTCATCTTTTCTATACTTATTTAGGGGAATTGTATCGAATAAATTTCTGGAAACACCATAAGTGGATAAATAATCAAAAATAGAAAGCAGGTTGACCAACTTTCCTTGGTTTTCGAGATTGTGAAAATTTTCAAACTTGTCCGACACTATATTTTTGGTTTCTTCATCAAAAATTAGCACATGTCTCGATTTTTCGATCAGCTGTTTGACTCCTTCCAATTCTGGAAAAGCTTTCAATCTTTCTTCCAAAAAATCTTTTTTGAATTGAACGACAACTTCTAGGTTATCTTTAAAGTCCTTATTGCCAAAATCTGCATGTGGAATATTTCCTCCCAACAGCACAAGAACACCATTGGTATACTGTCTTTTTTTTGAACCGATATGGAGTTGACCTGATCCGTTTTTAACATAGACCAGTTCAAATTCTGGATGAATATGCCATCCAGTGGACTCACAATAGCTGGTTGCACTATAAGTCTCTATTTTAAAAGAAGTATTTGTGGCTACATTGATTGCCTCTAACATTGGTTTCATATAGTAAAACTATCCAAATAGTTTTTTAAATAACTGGAATTAGAATAAAATGTCTTATTTATGGAATAGTTTATTCTAGAAAATCTATACTGCACTTAGTTAATTTGTAAGAAGATTAGTCCTTATGAAGTCACTAAAGCTCATTTTTTCCGATCCAAGGTATTTTGCCCCTGCTTGGGTTTTTGCCAGTTTAAATATTTGGTTTGGTACTTGGGCCATATATATTCCAACCGTAAAAGATAAATTGGATATTGACAAAGCTGATTTGGGAATTGCTATTTTCTGTCTGTCTTTGGGCGTTTTTGCCATATTTCCTTTGGCATCAAAAATTATAAACAAGCTTGGTGTAGGTAAGGCTACTTGGTTGGGAGTGGTTTTGAGCAGTATTACTGCATTGTTCCCGCTATTGGTGCCCAATTACTACTTGTTGATGGTTTCTCTTTTTCTGTTTGGCATTTCTAACGGTCTCACGGATATTTCCATGAATACACTGGTTACGGAAATAGAGAAAGAGGATAAGCAGAACTTTATGTCTGCTGCTCATGGTTTTTTTAGCTTGGGAGGCGTAATAGTGGGTCTTGGAAGTTTTTTAATTCCGATAATAGGAAATCCTGCTTTGCATATGGGTGTCACCGTGGCGATTATCTTCTTAATTAATCTTTTAGTTTGCAAAAACTATAAGAATATCGTTTCTGCCCCTGTTGATAAAGAGCCATTTAGCTTAAAATTGTTTAAACCACTGTTTCTGTTGGGTATCATCGGTTTTATGGCAATGGGCAGTGAGGGAGCTATTGTTGATTGGAGCGGACTTTATTTAAAGGAAGTGACCTTGGCACCGGAAGTTCTAATTGGATCAGGCTTTTTGGCATTCTCTACAGCAATGACCTTAGGTAGATTTTTAGGTGACGGGATTAGCGCCAGAATAGGCTCCATAAAGATAGTTGCCCTTGGCTCATTGATTGCCATTTTAGGTTATTTGCTAGTACTTTCAGAAGAGACAATTTTAGCAATAATCGGTTTCGCTTTAAATGGGCTTGGATTTTCCGTAATAGTTCCGGAATTGTTCAGGATTGGAGGAAATGTAAAGGGAGTTGACTCTGCCCAAGGCGTTTCTTTTATAGCAGGCACTGGATATACCGGTTTTTTACTTGGTCCTGTAATTCTCGGTTTTCTTGCAGAAACCGCTTCTCTAAAACTTAGCTTTATTCTACTATTGGGTTGCACAATACTTGTTTTATTGACGACTTTTGTCTTGAAAAGAAATACCTAGAAGCTTTATTCCATTTGTACATTCAAATTAGTAAAGTTAAGACTGAAGCCGCCTTCCGCTTTTTTATGTTCCCGAACCAATTTTAAACCTTTTATATCTACATAATCCTCCCATGTAGTAGTCATTGAAGGCTCAGTTTGATTTGCTTTTCTAAATACCCATTCACGAATAATAAAGTCATCTTTAAAATAGAAGTCGTATGCATCTCCAGGGGTATAACCTCCTTTTTTACCATATAAGATTGTCAGTTTTTGCATTGGTTCTTGACTTATTGGGGAAGTTTCGTTCTTAAAATGTTCATGGGTAAAGTTATTTGCATCCCAGACAAGATTGAACGGAGCTAAAATCCAATACCGGTCATTTATAAATCCTGCATTGGTCTTTTCCGCGATACTGTCCATTGATTTTCTATCATAGGTCAACGTATCATTTTGAAAAATAGCAGTGACGTGGTTCAGCTTCGGTTTCCAGACCCAGGTCCGTTCAAAATGGGTCGTGTCCCTGTCCACATTGAATGTAAAAGTGAATTTTTTGACAGATTTCCAGTTTTCATAACCATGTGCATTTGCAATTTTTTCAAGGATAGTGATTTCTTTGCTTGTTTCCGGTTCAGCTTTTTTTGATTCGGTCTTACACGAGATAACCATCAAAAACAATGAGAATGTAAAAAGACAGATAAATTTCATAATGCGAATTTATTCCAAATATAATGGCATTTTAAATTATCTTGTAGTCCGTTTCTACAAAGAATTACAATTGAACCTCAAAATGCCCAGGAAGTGACTTTTTTTAAAAAGCTGTTTCTTATCCTTGTAAACGACCTGGACAAGAAATTATCACAGGCAGATGATCCGTATGCCCATTTATCGGATGAGGAATTGGTGGAGCGGATAGTATTGAACAACAATCCTTTGTTATTTGGGAAGTTGTACGACCGCTATGCTAAAATGGTCTACAATAAATGCTATGGGTTTTCCAGATCACAAGATGAAGCTGAAGATTTAACACAAGATGTTTTTTTACAGCTTTTCATTAAACTGAAACTTTTTAAGGGAAAATCCAAGTTCTCCACTTGGTTATATTCTTTTACCTATAATTTTTGTGTGAATTATGTAAATAGAAGTAAGCAACGAAAGATGAGTGATAAATCAGTTCCTGTCAATGATTCAGAGTATAAGCTGACGGATGAAATATCCGATCAAAGTCTTTACGAAATGAAGGCAAGCAAACTAAAAGATGCAATGGAACTGGTGTCTGCCGAAGAAAGGTCACTCTTATTGTTGAAATACCAAGATGGCGCAACCATAAAAGAACTCATGGCCTTAATGGAAATTGGCGATAGTGCAGTAAAAATGCGATTGAAAAGGGCAAAGAAGAAATTAGTTGAAATCTACGATACGTTATAGATGGCTAAGCAAAAGAGAAACCCATTTAAAGAACTGGAAGCTTCGTTACGGGAAGTACCCCCTGGAATGAAGAAAAAAGTGATGAACGATATAGCGGCCGCTAAATTGATTATGGATTTGGCGTCACTCTTCTCCTTTAATATCGGTTCGGCCTTGCGCAAACTTTTCAAAACAGAAAAAAATAATTAATACAACACTATAAAACTATAATTATGGAAACAATTAATGAGTGGAAGACATTGACATTCAATTCCTTGTCTGCTATGGGTAGGGACGTGGCATTGGCCTTGCCTAAAATTATCGGGGCTTTGATCATTCTTATCATAGGATGGTTGATTACCAAAATTGTCCTTTTCCTATTGGGAAAAGTTTTGAAGCTTGCCAAAGTCAATACGTTGAGCGATAAGATAAATGAAATGGACCTTTTTGGCAAAGGGGACTTTAAAATCGACATCATTAAAGTAATTCTTGGGTTTGTAAAATGGATATTGATATTGGTATTCTTGATTGTTGCGGCAGATATATTAAGCTGGGAAATCATCTCTACGGAAATAGGGAACCTTCTTCGCTATTTACCTAGGCTTTTTAGTGCTTTGGCATTGGTGATGATAGGACTTTACATCGGCAACTTTATTAAAACAACCGTGAAAAAATTGTTTGATTCATTGGAATTCAGTGGGTCCAATATTGTCAGTAATATGCTCTTCTATATCATAGTAATCTTTATTTCCATCACCGCTCTAAACCAAGCAGGAATAGACACAACCATCATCACCAACAATATTACCCTTATCCTTGGTTCTTTTCTGTTAGCATTTGCCATAGGTCTTGGGCTGGGATCTAGAGAAATCATCACCGATCTTTTACGTTCTTTTTACACAAGAAGAACGTATGCTGTTGGCGATAAAGTAGTTATTGGGGAAACTTCAGGAACAATAGAGGCCATAGAGAACAATAGCTTGACTTTGGTAACCAAAAAAGGAAAATTTGTTATTCCCATCAAAGATGTAGTATCGGGTAGTGTTGAGATAAAATCATAATATTTCTTATTTAAAGAATGAGAAGCGGTCTAAGCAAAACTTCGTCGGAATTTGATTAATTTTGAAACCTTCAACATATAAAAAATGAGTTCAAAAAAAGGAAAAGTACAAGAATTGATTCAAGAGAAACTATTAAGCGAGCGAAAAGTATTTTTGTGGGGCCAAGTAGATGATGATTCTGCAAAACATGTTGTCGACCGCCTCATATATTTGGATTTGCAGAATAATGAGGAAATTCAGCTTATTATCAATAGTCCGGGAGGTTATGTTACCTCAGGTTTCACAATTTATGATACGATCAAGCAAATAAAGAGCCCCGTATCTACGGTATGTTCAGGTTTAGCGGCTTCGATGGGCTCTATACTATTGTCCGTAGGTGAAAAGGGAAGAAGGTTTATTCAACCACATGCTCGTGTAATGATTCATCAGCCAAGCGGCGGTGCAGGCGGTCAGGCTTCCAATATAGAAATACAGGCAAAAGAAATTATCAAGACCAAAGAGCTTGGTGCAAGAATCTTGGCTGAAAATTGCGGACAGGACTTTGATAAGATCATGAAGGATTTTGATCGCGATTATTGGATGGGAGCGGAAGAATCCGTGGAATATGGCATTGTAGACGGAATATTAGCATAACCCCTAATTAGTACTACACCCTATTAAAGGGAAAAAGTCCTTCACAAATTTTGTGAAGGACTTTTTACATATATATGGGCGCCTAAGCGGAATATTCTCTATATATACGTCAACTTTAGTACCAAAAGCTTATGATAACTCGTTAAAAAAAAGTGAAATTAAGGAGCAAGAATGTGCCAAGATAATAAGTGTTTTTTCTTTGTTCCAACAGCGCAATAGTTTAGGCTGGTCAATTTGAAGCTTTGTACTGGGATTTCATTTAAATATTTCAATTTTCCGTAATTTTAAAGCTTAATAAGAATTGGCCCTCGGGCAGGTATGGTACAGACTTCAAAAAATATAGCCATCATCGGTTCAGGTTTGGTGGGCTCCCTTCTAGCAATTTATTTAAAGAAAAAAGGACATTCCGTAACAGTATTCGATAGAAGACCGGATATTAGAACCATCGAATTTTCAGGTCGTTCCATAAATCTTGCGATGAGCAATAGGGGATGGAGGTCACTTAGAAAAGTAGGTTTGGAAGATGAAATAAAGGAAATCGCCATTCCGCTCGATAAACGTGCTATGCACGTTAATGAAAAACCTGTTTATTTTCAGAAATATGGTAAAGAAGGAGAGGCAATTTGGTCCATTTCTCGCGGTATCCTCAACAGGAGGATGATTGACTTGGCAGAAGAAGCAGGAGCACAGTTCCGATTCAATGAAAAAGTATGGGACGTTGATCTGCCAGAGGCTAAAATCTTTACGGGAGTATCTGAAAAAAGTGAATGGAAAGAATATCAATATGATTTGATTTTTGGGTGCGATGGCGCTTTTTCCAGGGTACGTCATAAAATGCAACGTCGTAGTAGGTTCGATTACTCCCAAGACTTTATAGATGTAGGATATAAAGAGCTGACCATTCCGCCCAATGAAGATGGAACACATAAACTCGATAAAAATTCCTTCCATATTTGGCCTAGGGGAAAATTTATGTTGATAGCCATGCCAAATATAGATGGAAGTTTTACCTGCACTCTGTTTTTGCCGTTTGAAGGAGATGTTTCTTTTGAAAAAATTACCAATAAAAAAGAGGCAAAGACTTTTTTCAAGACCTATTTTCCCAACGTAAGAAAAGAAATAGAAAACCTCATAGAGGATTTCTTCAAGAACCCAACCAGCGCCATGGTGACCATGAAATGTTATCCTTGGACCTACTGGAACAAAGTAGCTCTGGTTGGAGACTCGGCACATGCCATTGTTCCATTTTACGGGCAGGGGATGAACGCAGGTTTTGAGGATATTTATGAGTTGAACGAATTGATGGAAGACCACGGCGACAATTGGGAACTGATTTTTGACAAATATCAAAAAAACCGTAAACCAAATGCAGATGCCATTGCGGAGCTCAGTTATAGAAATTTTATGGAAATGAGCCATAAAACCGCAGACCCCAAATTTCTGTTACAAAAGAAAATTGAAAAAAAGTTTGCGGAAAAATACCCTGATAAATGGATACCGGTTTATAGTCGTGTAACTTTCTCGGAAAGACCTTATGCCGAAGCCTTGGCGATAGGGGATAGGCAAGAAGAAATTATGCAAAGAGTCATGTCCATGCCCGAAATTGAGTCTAATTGGGATTCTGAAGCGGTGGAAAATAAAATATTGAATTTGCTCCCAGTTGATCAAATCTAATGCCTATTTCGTATTTCCGCTTGGCGCATTGGCATATTATCCACCAATTCAAATAGTGTTGATGGTTGTACGACCATATTGTATCTGGACTTTAATTCACCGTCCTTACCTATAAGAAGAACACCCTTAAAACTTTTATCTATCCCATAATTTTTCAGTTCCTTGGAAAGTGGGGAAAGTTTGATTAGCAATAGTTCCCGTTCCTCAATCTCCTTTTTGTTCAAATCAAAAAGATTGAGCTGTTCTTGCACAGGTTCAGATTCCCAATTGGAACTGACCAAAACAACCAATCTTTTTTGCCATTTGAATGTAGCGAGGTCTTGGGAAGAGATAGTATATGTCATCAGAAAAGCAGCTATTGCAACCAAAAGTTTCATTCTTAAAAGTAAGCAATAAAAAAGCCACCCAAAAGGTGACTCTGTTTTTTATGAAAAATCTTTGGTTTAGATTTTTGCAAACATTTTTTGCATTCTTGCCTGCTCTTCTTCTGCAAGCATTGGGTCTACTAGTATTCTTCCACTATGCTCATCTGTGATAATCTTTTTGCGGGTAGCTATTTCTACCTGTATCTGTGGTGGTATGGTAAAGAAAGAACCACCTGAAGCGCCTCTTTCAACTGGAACAACGGCCAAACCATTTTTAACATTGTGGCGAATTCTCTTGTAAGCCTGTATCAAACGGTCTTCAATTTTTTCCTCAAATTCCTCGGACTTTTTCAAGAGTGCTTTTTCTTCCTTTTCCGTCTCGGCAAGAATAGCATCCAATTCACTTTTCTTATGTTTAAGGTGGCCTTCTCTTTCTGTAAGCCTCTCTTTGGTTTCGGCGATGACCTCTTTCTTCTGTTCTATTTGGGCTTTGAACTCTTTAATGTTTTTTTCTGCCAGTTGAATTTCCAGTTCCTGAAACTCGACTTCCTTGCTCAAAGAATTGAATTCGCGGCTGTTTCTAACATTTTTTTGCTGCTCGGCATATTTCTTAATGAGTGCTTTGGACTCTTCAATAAGATTTTTCTTGGCAGTAATTTCAAAATTTACCGTTTCTACATCGGTCTTCAATTTGTCCATACGCGTTTTAAGGCCGAGAACGTCATCTTCCAAGTCCTGTACTTCCAATGGTAATTCACCTCTAACATTGCGTATTTCATCAACTCTGGAATCGATAAGCTGTAGGTCATACAATGCTCTTAATTTTTCTTCCACAGTGTTTTCTTTCTTATTGGCCATATATTATAAATACTTGATGGGATTTGTTATGCTCTCCGATAAAGAGATTGCAAAATTAGGAATTTTTTTGATAAGATAATCAACCAATAAATCTTTTGTAAACTGCTCAGTTTCAAAGTGCCCAATATCAACTATCAGAAGTTCTTTTTCTGCTTCGTAAAACTGGTGATATTTTAGGTCCGCGGTAATAAATACATCGGCAGATGCTTTTTTGGCTGCCGAAATTGCAAATGAGCCACTGCCTCCTAAGACAGCTACTTTCTTTACTTTTTTATCAAGAAACTGTGAATGGCGGATAACAGATGCGTTCATTTTTTCCTTGACCAGGTTCAAAAACTGTTTTTCATCCATCTCTGTTTCAAGATGGCCCACCATTCCCATACCGATATGCTGATTGGGATTCTCCAATTTTACGATTTCATAGGCTACCTCTTCGTAAGGATGCACTTTAAAAAGGGCAGTTAGTATTTCTTTTTCCTTTTCAAAGGAGAAAACAACATTTATTTGCGTTTCCTTTTCATAATGAATCTCACCGATTTTCCCTATTGTGGGGTTTGAATCACCGCCCGCTTTAAAACTGCCTACTCCTTCTGTGCTAAAGCTGCAGTTGCTATAATTCCCAATATCACCTGCCCCGGCCCTGAATAGAGCGGATTTTATAGTGGTTGCTTTAGCTACGGGAGCATAGGTGGTCAATTTTTTTATGGTACCTGTTTTTGGGATAAGAATTTTAGGATGTTTTATGCCCAAGACCTCACAAATTTTAGCATTAACACCCATGTTGCTGTTATCTAGAGCAGTATGCATGCTATAAATTGCGATATCGTTTTTAATGGCTTTTAATACTGTGCGCTCAACATAATTATCACCTGTAAGTTTTTTGAGTCCTTTAAAAATTATAGGATGAAAACTTATGATCAGGTTACATTTTTTCTCAATAGCTTCGTCCATTACATTTTCGAGTGTATCCAATGTTACTAAAATACCTTCTACAACTGTAGCAAGGTCGCCAACAAGAAGGCCAACATTATCAAACTCCTCTGCATGGGCCAAAGGGGCAATCTCTTCCAGTATTTTTATGGTATCCTTTACGGTCATTTGAGTTTTCTTAAATATGCTAAAGATAAAATATTATATTTTCGCTTTATGCAGCAATTTCTCCGTAGAATAGCGTTTCCATTTTCACTCATTTATGCTCTGGTAGTTTTAATTAGAAACTTTCTTTACGATAATGGTTTTTTTAAGTCTATTTCTTATAAAACACCTATTGTTTGTGTTGGTAACCTAAGCGTAGGCGGAACTGGTAAAACACCAATGATAGAGTATTTGATTAGGTTATACGAAGGTAGAACCGTTGCGGTTTTAAGTAGGGGATATAAACGTAAGTCGAGTGGTTTTTTGCTTGCATCCCCAGAATCCAGTGTCACGGACTTGGGTGATGAACCGTATCAGCTTCACAAAAAATTTCCTGATATTTTTGTTGCGGTCGATGCTGACAGAAGAAATGGAATTGTAGAGCTTGAAAAACGGGTAAAACCTGATGTAATTCTTCTGGATGATGCTTTTCAGCATAGAAAAGTAAAACCAAAATATTCTATCCTGTTAACTACATATAATAATTTATACGTTGATGATTGGTATTTGCCAACGGGAGATTTAAGGGATAGCAAACTGGAAGCTGGGCGAGCGGAAATGATTATTGTTACCAAATGTCCTGAAGGATTGTCGCTTGAAAAAAAGACGGAAGTTTCACAAAAACTGAAACCTAATCCCACTCAAAAAGTATTGTTTTGCAGTTTGGTCTATAATGATGTTTTTAAAAATCCCAACAGCAGTTTAGCACCTTCAGATATAAAGGGCGTGAATACCGCTTTGGTCACAGGGATAGCTTCACCGGAACCATTGGTTTCCCACCTTAAAAATCTTGGAATAGATTTTCAACATTTTAGATATGGTGACCATCATTATTTTTCCGATCAGGAGATTGAAAAATTCAAGGATTTCAAAATCGTACTTACTACGGAGAAAGATTTTACAAGATTAGAGAGCAAATTGAGCAATGTATTTTATTTGGAAATAGCCCATAGTTTTAATGAAGATGATTACGAGACTCTAAGGCGAACGATGATAGAACTGATTTAGACCGTTCCTTCCATTCTTCTCTTAAAAATGTTTTCACCTATTTTTTGATAAAAAACTTCTGGTTTAAATGGTTTTGTAACCACATCGTTGCATCCTGCCTCATAAAAACTCTCTAGGCTATCGTCCAATGATATTGCCGTTAGTGCAATAATGGGTATATCTTGATCAAACCTGCGTATTTGGCGTGTGGCCTCTTCACCACTTATTCCCGGCATGTGTATGTCCATTAAAATAGCATCGTAGTCATTTGCCTTTGCCATATCTATCGCTTCATTACCGTTGTTGGCGATATCACAGGTAATTTCTTTTTTGGTCAGCATCTTTTTTGTGATAACCTGGTTTATTTTATTGTCCTCAACTATAAGAATATGCAATCCCTTAAATTCAAATTCCTCCGCACTTAGTTCAAAAGTAACTTGGTCTATGGCATTTGTATCACATTTTAGGTCCATTTCAAAAAAGAAGGAACTTCCATGCCCAAGTTCACTCTCTAGATGAATTTTGCTGTTAAAAAGTCCCAAAAGACTTTTTACAATAGTTAGTCCCAAACCAGTTCCGCCATATTCCCGGTTAATCTGAACGGAGCCTTGTTCAAAACTGTCAAAAATGTTTTGTTGCTGATCTTCTGAAATTCCTATTCCGTTATCCTTTACTTCAAAATAAAGTTTTACTTCATCCTCATTTTTATTGAGGAGTTTTGCAATGACTTCTACTTTGCCTTTGGAGGTGAATTTCAATGCGTTTCCAACAAGGTTCATAAATATTTGGGATATTTTAATGGGGTCTCCCAAAAGATGTTGTGGAATCTGGGGATCATAATCCAGAATAAGGGTTGTGTTTTTTTCGTGCGCATTTTGTTGTAGGGAATCTACCACATCTGCAATTACTTTATGTAGTTTGAA
Organism: Flagellimonas maritima; assembly: GCF_003269425.1. NCBI lineage: Bacteria > Pseudomonadati > Bacteroidota > Flavobacteriia > Flavobacteriales > Flavobacteriaceae > Flagellimonas > Flagellimonas maritima. Next base: position 2,665,800 of record NZ_CP030104.1, read on the forward strand.
CTCGATGTTCAAAGGTTCCAATTTCTCCGCATCAATTTTATTTATTTGAAGAATATCGTTGATGAAGTTCAGCAAATAATCTCCGGAAAATTTTAAAGATCTCAGATGATCTTTTTGATGTTCAGCAGGGTTTTCCTCAAGCAATAAGTGTGTCAGACCCGTTACGGCATATAACGGAGTTCGTAGTTCATGGGTAACCGTGGATAAAAAATTTGTCTTTGCCTGCATAGCGGAAACCGCGGAGTCCCTTGCCAACTCAAGCTCTTTGTTCTTTGTGTAGAGGAGATCGTTTGTTTTTAGCTTGATTTGATTATTCCTAAAAAGGGAAACTGCCAACAATGATATTATCGTTAAAAAAGCGGATGTAAGAATAGCCGTAATTTCAGAACGGTTTTTGGATTCACTCAGCTCTTCATTTTTGGCAGTAAGCTTGTTTATTTCGTTCATTTGGTGTTCAAACCTAATGTCCTCTGCCGTATTTGCTTCTAATTTTGCTTTTTCAATATTGAAAATGGAGTCCTTGATTCTACCAAGTGCTTTCTTGTACCGTAATGATTCATCATAGCTGGCTGTTTTTTCATAAATAATGGATAACATCTCATTGGCCATTTTTATTTGCTTAAAAAAGCTATGTTTTTCAGCAAGTTCAAGTGCCGCTTTAGAGTGTATAATGCCTTCCTCCAAATCGTTGAGATCTGTGCTTATTTTTGCCAGCTGTAGATTTGCCTTTGTCGCTAGATATGCCCTCTCTTTATCATCAGAGTTAACGATGAGGGCATGCAAATTCTTAATGGCATCTTCATAATTTGTGATATTGGTAAAAATATATGCTTCCAGCAAAAGTATATTGTTGCTCAGGTTTCTGTTGTTGCTCAACTTTCTTGATTCTTCCAACAGTTTCAATGCTTGAAAGTTGTTTCCTTCATCAAACCTTATGGCAGCTTCCATATAAAGGTGAAAAGCTTGACCATAAGAATAGGATAGGCCCTTTAAAAGGATACTTGCTCTATCCCAATAGAACATAGTGGTCTCACGATTTTCTTCTTCCAAAAAAAGTCTTGCATATTGGTGATAGGTATCCAACAAAAGCTTGGCGTCTTCGTTATTTTCAGCTATTTCTGCTGCTTGATCCAAGGTTTCTAGAGCTTTGTCAACTTTGTTTTGGTGGCGGTACGTAGTAAAGTTGTCAAAAATGGACTGTACTTTTGCTGCTGAGCTGATGTCTTTCTGTCCGTAACAAAGATTGATGGGCACAAAAAGATAGAGCATAACCAATATTATACTATAAATATTCTTATATATTGAGCTCGAAGTCAAACGTAGTTTTTCTTTATAAGTAATGCTATTAAATCAACAATTCTGGAACAATATCCAGTTTCATTATCGTACCATCCTATTATTTTCACCATTCTTCCAATAACGGAGGTCATTAAAGAATCAAACGTACAAGAGTAACAACTATTGTTTATATCAATAGAAACAATAGGATCTTCAGTATAGCAAAGTACGTTTTTAAGCTCATTATTGGCGTAATATTTAAAGGTATGGTTTATTTCCTCAATGGAAATTACTTCTTTAACATTGAAGGTAATGTCCGTTAATGAGCCATTTGGTACTGGAACCCGTATGCCACAGCCACCAATAACGTCTGCCAATTGCGGAAATACTTTTGTCAGCGCTTTTGCAGCCCCAGTGGTTGTAGGTATAATGGATTGCCCCGCGGCTCTAGATCTTCTTAAATCTTTATGTGGCCTATCATGTAAACTTTGATCGGACGTGTAGGAATGTATTGTGGTAATATAGGCTTGCTCAATGCCACAAAGTTCATCGATTACCTTGATCATGGGCGCTGCATTATTGGTTGTACATGATGCGTTGGATACGATGTGGTCTTCTGGACCGATAATGGCTTCATTTACGCCAATTACAACCATTTTAATGGTGTCATCCTCGGGTGGTACGGATAATATGACTTTTTTTGCACCGTTCTTTAAATGATGTTCCAATGAAGCTTTTGTTTTGAACTTGCCAGAAGCTTCTACAACAATATCAACATTGTGTATGCCCCAATCTATAAATTGAGGTTTATCAAAATTTGTTATGGTAATTTCTTTACTATTGACGATAATTTTACTCTCGTTCGAGCGAATATCATCATGGGAAGTTCCATGTATGCTGTCGTATTTTAGGAGATGCGCCAAGGTTTTGGCATCACTTAAATCGTTTATTGCAACAACATTTATACAATCATGCGCTTGAAGCAATCGAAATAAAGTTCTTCCAATACGCCCGAAACCATTTATGCCAATATTGACTTGTTTCATGGAATAGAATTAAAAGATTGGTTATTGCTAGTGAATGTGTTTGTGCGCTTTATATGAAGAACGAACCAAAGCACCACTTTCCACATGCCTAAAGCCCATTTTTAATCCAAGTTCCTCATAATTTTTAAATTGCTCCGGCAAGATAAACTCCTTTACTGGTAAGTGTTTTTTAGAGGGTTGCAAGTACTGTCCAATAGTGATTACGTCCACACCTACACTACGTAAATCCTCCATAGTTTTTATGACCTCTTCTTCCAGCTCGCCTAGACCGAGCATAATTCCCGATTTGGTACGATTTGCACCATTTTTTTTGAGATATTCAAGGACACCTAAACTTCTTTCGTATTTAGCTTGTATACGAACTTCCCTTGTAAGTCTTTTTACAGTTTCCATATTATGTGAAATCACCTCTGGAGCAACTTGGATAATCCTATCCAAATGGGTTTCAATTCCTTGAAAATCAGGGATTAGTGTTTCTAGCGTAGTTTCAGGGTTCATCCTGCGAATGGCCTTTACGGTTTCGGCCCAAATAATGGAACCCATATCTTTTAAATCATCCCTGTCGACCGAAGTAACCACGGCATGCTTTATATCCATGATTTTTATAGAACGCGCAACCTTCTCAGGTTCTGCCCAGTCTACGCTTTCCGGTCTTCCCGTTTTAACGCCACAAAAGCCACAGGAACGTGTACATAGATTCCCCAGAATCATGAACGTAGCTGTCCCTTCGCCCCAACATTCACCCATATTGGGACAACTGCCAGACGTGCAAATGGTATGCAAATCATATTTGTCAACAAGACCTCTTAGTTGTGTATATTTTTTTCCTGTCGGAAGTTTTACCCTAAGCCATTTTGGTTTTCCTTTTGGAGGAAGAACGTTGTCTATAACAGCTGTGCTCATAAAAAGAAGTTTGATTTACAAAGATACAAAACACTTGAGGAAACATTCGGAGAGTGGAAGAAATCACTTTTCTTTAATAATCTCTGAAAGAAGCTTTTTCGCCCGTAACAATTTTACTTTGACATTGTTAAGGGGTTCGTTGAGTTTCTTTGCAATTTCAGCGTAGCTCAGTTCATTAAAGTATCTTAAATTAATTACTTTTTGATAATGGGGCTTTAGTTTTTTAATATCCTGCAAAAGATTGGCAAGGTTCTGCTCTATGATAAGTTGGTCTTCAGCAGAGGGGGTTTCGTCCAAAACTTTTTTAACAATATCTCCATGACTGGAAATCTCATTCAAAAGATTTCTTTTTCTTTTACGAATTAGGTCAACGTGAAGATTTTTTGAGATGGTAATAAGCCAAGTCTTAAATTCGTATGAATCGTCGTAGGAGTGTATTTTATCAAATGCTTTTGAAAATGTTCTGATAGTTATATCCTCGGCATCATTTTCATTTTTTGTCCTTTTAATTTGAAAGCCATAAACTTCATTCCAAAAGGTATCTAAGAGATTGCTAAAAGCAATTTGATTTCCATCTTTTGCTTTTTTAATAATTTCCTGAATGGAGTCCTCCGTTTTGCTCAAATACTTGATTTTACTAGAAAGAAGTTAAAAAAAGTTTATTGTAGATCTGGTACAGTGTCTTTTTTACAATCTTGTTCGGCTGGTAGCTTTCCGCAATATCCACAGGCTTCACCATCTTTGTTGAGGTATGGATTTTGACTTGCGCAAGTACCTGAAAATTCACCATCCTTTTTGGACCATATTTTTATTGCTATGCCCGCAAAAGCGACGGCAAGAATGCCTATGGTCAATAATACTAATTTCATATCCAGATTTTGGGCAAAGTTACGAATATCTTGCCTAAAGGTATTGGAGTTTAATGATACTTTGGTCTTAGGGTTTTAATAAGAAATGTTGGCAACAATATTCTTGACCGTAGGGGATGAGTTTCCTCCTTCGGGCTCAATGGTGATGTAGCCTATTGCATTTTCAGCATAGGGTAAAGGTAAAAGCTTGTTTTTATCATCCCATTCCTTTATAACGCCGAGATTGACCAATTCGCCATTGACTTCTGCCCACATCTGAAAACATTTATTTTCTGGAAGTTCAGGGAGATTGCTCACATTGATATAGGATAATTTTTTAACAGGATTTATGTAAGCTACGGCCTTAAGGTCCTTTGCTTCCTTTTTCCCTCTTAATGTATATTTTTTTGTATCAGGATTGTTAAGAACGATAAATTGGTTCCTCACATCCTCCAATTGAGTCTTCATAACTTCTTCAAGGTTCTTCATTTTATTGGAAACCAATGTATTTTCTTCTTGTAACGCTTTATTTTGATTCCAAAAGAAAACTGAGGACCCTGCAAAAATCATTATCGCTATACTGGCGGCAATAACATAACGGAACAGCTTTCTTTTTACTATCCGCTCTTTTTTAGCACTTTGCAGTATAATTTGCTTGAGACCTTCAGGAGTTTTTCTTGCATACATTTTCGCAAAAGTTTCCAAGTTATTCTGTAACTCGTTATAATCATCGCGAACTTGGGGATACATGGCAATATACCTTTCTGCTTTAAGGGTTTCTTCTTTTGTAGAATCACCCAATAAATACTTTTCCAATATATCGGTATCCAAGAATTTTTGTATTTTTTCTTTCATAACAGTAATAGTATTAAAAGTAACAAAGTCATTGATGTTCCATAAATTTTCCCGAGTTCCCTTAGGCCAATTTTCAATCTCGATTTAACGGTTCCCAAAGGAATGTCCAATTCTTCGCTTGCTTCTTGTTGGGTCATCCCCTGAAAAAATAGCGCTTCTAAAACAATTTGATATTTAGGTTCTATTTTCTCCAGATTTTCTTGAACGTCCATCAACTCTGGTCTTATTGCGCTTACTCCTAAATTATATACGTCTGAAACATCTATCTGGACTTCTTTGTCAGATTTATTGTTAATACTTCTTAGCTTATCTATCGCCGTGTTTCTTATGATACGAAACAGCCAGGTAAAAAGCTTTGCTTTGGATGCATCGTAAGAATCAGCTTTTTTCCAGATTTTAATGAAACTTTCCTGCAATACGTCTTGTGCAAGGTCGCTATTTCTTACCACTTTAAATGCTACTCCATAAAGCGTGTCTCCATAATGGTCATATAGAAGGGATATCGCTTTTTCATCCTTTTCCGCAAGTAGTGAAACAATATGTTTTTCAATTAGTGTACTCATTCATGGGGTTATTAAGGTAAGATTTTACGGGGCTTAAAATCTAAAACAACTTTTATATCGTATGTACTACAACAACGCTAAGTTAGAAAAAGGATTATGTGTTAGCGGTAATTACAGTAGCAAAGCGACAATATTAATTTAAAATTTTTGGTTAGTTTGGTTTGGTACGACCCCTGTTATCTACTTGATGCAGGGGTTATTTTATGATATTTACTTCTGCGTTGATGGTTATCTTAAATTTTTCTTTTACCTCTTTTTGAATCTTTTGTGCCAGTTCAAATACTTCCTCACCACTTGCATTTCCATAATTTACGAGTACCAGTGCCTGTTTCTCATGAATCCCTGTTTCTCCAAATCGCTTGCCTTTAAAACCACATTGTTCAATTAACCAACCTGCAGGTATTTTATATTCATCTTCGGAAATCTCGTAAAAAGGGATATTTGGATTATCTCTTTTCAATTTTTCAAAAATTTTCTTTGAAACGATTGGATTTTTAAAGAAACTGCCACTATTACCGATTTCTTTTGGGTCTGGTAGCTTACTTTGGCGAATGGTTATTACGGCCCTGGATATATCATGGATAGTGGGATAAATTACTCCTTGTTTTTTCAGTTCTTCCTCAATAGCACCATAACCGGTATTCAATTTATGGTTCTGCTTGGTCAATTTAAAGCTTACGGAAGTAATGATGTACTTGTCTTTTGCTTCATTTTTAAAAATGGAATCCCTGTAACCAAACTTACATTCATCTTTGTCGAAAGCAATCAATTCCCCACTTTCTATTTCCATTGCTGTACAACTTTGAAATACATCTCTGAGCTCAACTCCATAAGCACCTATATTTTGTATGGGCGCAGTTCCTGTGTTACCGGGAATTAGCGAAAGGTTCTCCAATCCGCCGTAACCATTTTCCAAACTCCATAATACCAGTTCATGCCAATTTTCACCGGCCATAACCTTTATGATTACATCATCATTGGTTTCTTCAATAATAGATATGCCTTTTAAATTTATGTACAGAACAAGGGCATCAATATCTTTTGTGAGCAACATATTGCTTCCACCACTTATAATGAACTTTTTTGGATACGCTTCCAGCTCAAGTACTTTCTGTAATTGTGCCAGACCAATTATCTCTATAAAAAAACGTGCTATTACATCAATACCAAAAGTATTGTAGGGCTTAAGGGATATGTTTTCCTTTATATTCACTAAGCTTTATAGGTTTTCAATGCGATTCCCAACAGTTTTACTGCAGTCACAAGTTGTTCTCTTTCAAGAACATAGGCTATCCTAATTTGATTTTTGCCGAGTCCTTCAGTAGCATAAAAACCTGCTGCTGGCGCAACCATTACGGTTTTTCCGTCCATTTCAAACTTTTCAAGAAGCCATTGCGCAAAATCATCCGAATTTGAAACGGGCAATTCAACAATACAATAAAATGCGCCTTGCGGAACAGCTACTTTAACGCCTTCCAGTTTTTGGAGTTCCGAAACCAAAATATTTCTTCTTTCAACATACTCTTCAATAACATCATCAAAGTACTCCTGCGGGGTCTCTAGGGCGGCTTCGCTGGCTATTTGTGCAAAAGTGGGAGGGGAAAGGCGTGCCTGTGCAAATTTTAGGGCAGTTCCCACTACGTTTTTATTTTTAGATACCAGGCAACCGATACGGGCCCCGCACATGCTATATCTTTTTGATACCGAATCGACAATGATTGCGTGTTGTTCCAAACCTGGCTCTTGTAAAATGGAGTAATGCTTACGTCCATCATAGGCGAATTCCCTGTAGACTTCATCCGCTACCAGAAAAATGTCGTGTTTTTTGACCAATTCCGCTAATTGTTTTATCTCTTCCTTACTGTACAAGTAGCCCGTAGGATTCCCGGGATTGCAAATTAGGATAGCCTTGGTCTTAGGTGATATCAATTTTTCAAAATCGGCTATAGGAGGCAATGCAAAATTGTTTTCGATAGTAGAAACAATAGGAACCACACGTACACCTAGAGCAGTTGCAAAACCATTATAGTTGGCATAAAATGGTTCTGGGATTATGATTTCATCATCGGCATCCATAATTGTTCCCATTACAAAGGAAAGTGCTTCAGAGCCTCCAGTGGTAACTATAATGTCTGAAGAAGAAACATTGATATCATTTTTGGCATAATAATCAGCTAATTTTTTTCTGTATGTTTCCGAACCTTCGGTCATGCTGTAGGCAAGAACTTCAATGTTGTGGTTTCTTACCGCATCCAAGGCCAACTTTGGAGTCTTTATATCTGGTTGACCAATATTTAGATGAATTACATGAGTGCCTCTTTTTTTAGCATCTTCAGCATAAGGAACCAATTTTCGTATTGGTGAAGCTGGCATATGCGTCCCTTTTTCAGATATACTTGGCATGTGTTGAAATTTTAGCAAAAATGATAAAACCTATACTTGAAAACAACTGATTATGCCATTATTTCCATGGTTGCCGTAATGTTAAATTAACGTTAGGGTTCATATTATTTTGTATATTGAATAGGTATAACCAGTTATAAGTAAGCAAATTGAAAAAAAACCTACACATATCCATGCTTCTTTTGGTACTGTTCCCCTTTTTGGTAGTTGCCCAAGGATACAAATTGCCAAAGCACCAAAAATTTCAAAAGATCAAATTTGAACTGATCAATAACCTCATATTAGTTCCTTTACAAGTTAATGGGGTAGAGCTTACTTTTGTACTGGATTCTGGGGTGAGCAAACCAATATTGTTTAATCTTTCCGATAGGGATTCTGTACCAATCAATAACGTTACCGAAGTAACCATAAGGGGTTTGGGAGATGGAGAACCCATGAAAGCTCTTAGTTCCAAAGGAAATAAATTTACATTGGGAAAAGCCAAAAATTATAATCAAGATCTTTATGTGGTTTTGGATAAAGGCATCAATTTCTCCACTTCTTTGGGTATACCTGTTCATGGAATCTTAGGATACGACCTATTTAGAGATTTTATTGTTGAGGTCAATTATCATGGGAAAAATATAAAATTGCACAATCCTGCACTTTATGATTCAAATCCCAAGACAAAATCCCAAACACTTCGCATGTCCATAGAAAAAAGGAAGGCATATGTAGAAGGCATTGTTTTAATGAGTGATTCGGACGATGTTCCTGTTAAATTACTCGTAGATACAGGGAGTAGTGATGCACTCTGGCTCTTTCACGAACCTGAGAAAGGGTTGGATATACCGGAAAAACACTACGAAGATTATTTGGGAAGAGGGTTAAGTGGCGATATTTTTGGTAAACGTACCAAAGTGAACGGTATAAAGATTGGGGATTTTGAACTCAAGGATGCCAAAGCAGCTTTCCCATATCGCAAATCTTTTGGACATATTAAGAATTTTGGCGACCGTAATGGAAGCGTGGGTGGAGAGATCTTAAAAAGATTTAATATAATCTTTGACTATTCACGAAATCAGCTCACACTAAAAAAGAATGGAAATTTTAAAGCACCGTTCCAATATAATCTTGCAGGTATAGAACTACAACACAACGGACTCAGATATATTGCCGAGAGCCTTGCAGATTCAAACGGTATAGTAAGGAATGACGATGCTTCTTTCGGTAATGTACAGATTTTGCTGGAAAACAAAACAAGATTGAGCCTTGTTCCAGAAATCATTGTTTCTGGTATAAGGGCGGGAAGCCCTGCCGCAGAAGCCGGCTTACTGGAAGGTGATGTAATACTGGCAGTGAACGGTAAACGGGTTCATCAGTATAAACTCCAAGAAGTATTAAAGATGCTGAACGATAAGGAAGGAAAGCGAATACGCGTCTTAATAGAACGTTACAACAGGGATTTGTTGTTCTCTTTTGTGCTTAAGAAAGTATTTTAAATAAAAAAAGCCTTTCCATAATTACTGGAAAGGCTCTTGCATCTTGTTTCACTTATTATTTGGCTCCTTCTCCTTTAACGGTTCCTTTTATTTTAAGGATTTTTGTAGGAGTATCGGCATTGGATGTTACCGTTATCGCTTTTCTGATAGGTCCAACCCTTTTTGTATCATACTTCACTTGAATTTCACCAGTTTTACCAGGTAAAATTGGACCTTCGGGCTTTTTTGGAATTGTACATCCGCAGCTTGATTTAACATCACTGATTACCAATGGAACACTTCCAGTATTGGTGAACTCAAAGACTCGAACACCATCACTGCCTTTTTCTATTTCGCCGTAATCAACGGTTTCACTTTTAAATTCAATCTTTGCTGTTTCCTGAGCGTAGATTCCTAACGAGAGAAATCCAACGAACAACATGAGTACAGTTTTTTTCATCATTTCTAGTTTTGGGTGAATTTCAAAAGTAAATGTTTTCACACCTCCTTCCAAAATTCTTTTGTTATGTAATAACGTTACTTATTTTTGTTTCGTATTTCAGAATTGTTTTTGCATAAGGTGTTACGTTAATTTAAATTGCTAGTCCTTTTCAAAAAATCAATTCTGATACCCTTTATACAAAAACTATACCGAAAAAATGGAAATTCCATCAAAATATAACCCCAGTAACGTAGAAGAACAGTGGTATTATTACTGGATGAAGAATAATTTTTTTAGTTCAAAACCAGATAACAGAGAACCATACACTATAGTTATACCACCACCAAATGTGACAGGTATATTGCATATGGGCCATATGCTCAACAATACCATACAAGATGTACTCATTCGCAGAGCAAGGCTTTTGGGCAAAAATGCATGTTGGGTGCCCGGTATGGACCACGCATCAATTGCTACAGAGGCCAAAGTTGTTGCTAAGCTCAAAGATGAAGGCATTTCTAAAGAAGATTTATCCAGGTCGGAATTTATGAAACACGCTTGGGACTGGACCAATGAATATGGGGGTGTAATTCTTCAGCAATTGAAGAAACTGGGTTGTTCCTGTGACTGGAACAGGACCAAATTCACTATGGATGACGATATGTCAGCCTCGGTACTGAAAGTTTTTGTCGATTTATATGAAAAAGGCCTGATTTATAGAGGATATCGAATGGTCAATTGGGACCCAGAAGCCAAAACGACCCTGTCAGATGAAGAAGTGGTTTATGAAGAAAGACAAGGGACATTGTATTACTTGGTCTATGACATTGAAGGATCGAATGAAAAAGTAACCATCGCCACTACCAGACCTGAGACAATTTTAGGGGATACCGCTATTTGCATTAATCCAAATGATGATAGATACCACCATTTAAAAGGTAAAAAGGCAATAGTACCCATTTGTAACCGTATTATACCCATAATCGAAGATGACTATGTCGATATTGAATTTGGAACGGGTTGTCTTAAAGTAACTCCTGCACATGATGAAAATGACAAGAATTTAGGAGATAAGCATGGTTTGGATGTAGTGGATATTTTTAATGAAGATGCTACACTCAATTCTTATGGGCTACACTATCAGGGAAAAGACAGGTTCATAGTCCGAAAAGAAATCTCAAAAGAGCTTGAGGACAAAGGATATTTGGTAAAAACAGAACAGCACTTAAATAAAGTAGGTACCTCAGAACGCACCAAAGCGGTAATTGAACCCAGACTTTCGGATCAGTGGTTTCTTAAGATGGAAGATTTGGCCAAACCCGCTTTGAACAGTGTTCTGAAAACGGGCGACGTAAAATTATATCCCAAAAAATTTGAAAACACCTACCGTCATTGGATGGAGAACATTCGCGATTGGAACATATCCCGTCAGTTATGGTGGGGACAACAGATTCCGGCATACTATTATGGCGATGGTAAGGAGGATTTTGTAGTAGCTGAAACAAAAAGCGAAGCTCTCGAGAAGGCAAGATCCAAAAATCCTAAAATTCAAGAATCGGATTTACGGCAAGACCCAGATGTATTGGATACTTGGTTTTCATCATGGTTATGGCCCATAAGCGTTTTTGGAGGTATTTTAGAACCAGAGAATGATGAGGTAAATTATTATTATCCTACAAGTGATTTGGTAACTGGCCCGGACATCCTTTTCTTTTGGGTCGCCAGAATGATTGTTGCAGGGTACGAGTACCGTGAAAAGCCACCTTTTAAAAATGTATATTTAACGGGATTGGTAAGGGATAAACAGCGCCGAAAAATGTCCAAGCAATTGGGCAATTCACCAGATGCATTGAAATTGATTGAAAATTTTGGAGCTGATGGAGTTCGTGTTGGGCTTTTATTGAGTTCTGCAGCTGGCAATGATTTAATGTTCGATGAATCACTTTGCCAACAAGGGAAAAACTTCTCCAATAAGATTTGGAATGCCTTTAGATTGGTAAAAGGATGGGAAGTTGCTGATTTACCACAACCAGAAGCATCCAAAATTGGTATAGATTGGTATACTGCCAAATTCAACCAAATTCTTATCGAAATAGAGGACCACTTTTCCAAATATCGAATTTCAGATGCATTAATGGCAACATACAAATTGGTCTGGGACGATTTTTGTTCTTGGCTATTGGAAATAGTGAAACCTGCATACCAACAACCAGTGGACGAAACTACATTTGATGCAGTGATTCATTTGTTTGAACAAAACCTTAAGTTATTACATCCCTTCATGCCATTTTTAACTGAGGAAGTTTGGCAGCATATTAGCAAAAGAACACCAGAGGAGGCACTTATTGTTTCCAACTGGCCAAAAACCGCAAAAGTTGATTCCAAGTTGATTGATGAATTCAATTTTGCGGCTGATATAGTATCTGGTATCCGTAACATTCGAAAGGATAAAAACGTTCCTCAAAAAGAAACCCTAGAACTATCGGTCTTAAACAACGAAGGCGTGAATGCTTCAATGAATCCTATCATCACCAAATTAGGTAATATCTCTACATTGAGAACAATTGAAAACAGTTTGGACGGAGCTTTGAGCTTTAGGGTAAAGAGCAACGAATATTTCATTCCAATAGCAAGTGCCATAAATATTGGGGAAGAGATAAAAAAAATTACAGAAGAGCTGAACTATACCAGAGGTTTTTTAAAATCGGTCCAAAAGAAATTGGCCAATGAACGTTTTGTAAATAATGCCCCAGAACAGGTAGTAGCTACCGAAAAGAAGAAAGCAGATGACGCTGAAGCTAAAATTGAAACCTTGGAAAAGAGTTTGGCTAGTTTATCATGATTTGTTTTATAGAGGACCAAGGGCCAAGAATTCATAACGATAAGGGTCAAGAAAAGGTCTTGTACCCTGATTCTCTTTTGTAGAGCAGTCCTGCTTACAATTATTGGTAAGATTTTGGCTGATTTGGCTTATTTTCTTTTTTAAAAATACCTAAAAAAGTTGCAAATTGCGTGCTTTTAAAAAATCTTCCCAAACCATGTCCAAACAGCGTGATTTTTCAAATAAAATACGAACCTATCATAGATATTTAGGCTTTTTCTTGGCTGGTATTATGGCAGTCTATGCACTAAGTGGCATTGTACTTATTTTTAGGGATACCGATTTCCTTAAAAGGGAATATCACTTTGAAAAACAGCTGCAGGCCAATTTAAATGCTGCTCAAGTAGGTTCTGAAATAAAGATTAAACTTCTAAAGTTTACTGCTACGGATGGGGAAGTTGCCACTTTTAAACAGGGTACTTATAATTTGGAAACAGGAGCGGTGGAGTACACCTTAAAGAAGCTACCTTATGTGCTTGATAAAATGGCGCATTTACACAAAGCCAAATCTGCCGACCCATTGTATTTTTTGAATATTTTCTTTGGACTTTCCCTATTATTTTTTGTCATTTCCTCATTTTGGATGTTTCTGCCAAAAACGACAATCTTCAAAAAAGGATTGCTTTTCTCAGCAGCAGGACTTGTTATTACCCTTATTCTATTATTTGTTTAAGATTTTCACCTAAATACGTAACTTAACAACGTGTTAATTTTCAAACTGAAAAATGAGAAAGATTATTCCAGTGCTAATTGTTTTTGCATGTCATATTGCGCACGGTCAACGTGATTGGAGCAAAGTTGAAATCACTTCGGAAAAGTTATCGGAAAATATTTATGTGCTGTTCGGTTCAGGCGGAAACATCGGATTGGTAGTGGGCAAAGAAAATGCATATATAATCGATGACCAATTTGCACCTTTGACAGAAAAGATTCTTGCCCATATAAAAACATTGACTGATAAACCCGTAAAATGGGTACTCAATACACATTGGCATGGTGATCATACTGGGGGCAATGAAAATTTGGCAAATCAAGGTGCTGTGCTGGTTGCTCATGAAAATGTAAGAAAAAGAATGTCCACGAGACAAGACCGTGGCGGTGGAAGAATCTCAGAGCCATCGCCAGAAGCGGCCTTGCCCGTTATTACGTTCAACGATAAAATGACCTTGTATTTGGATAACGGCAACACTATGCACGCTATGCACGTAAATGATGCACATACCGATGGGGACTCTTATTATTATTTTCCTCAAGATAATGTGTTGCATATGGGCGATAATTTTTTTGCGGGACGTTACCCTTATATCGATTTAAGTTCTGGTGGTGATATAGATGGTTTGATAAGCAATATAACGATGGCTTTGGGAATGATAGATGATGATACCAAGATTATCCCAGGGCATGGTAAAGTCGCATCAAAGAGCGATTTGCAAAGTTATCAGAATGTCATAATAGAGTTACGGAAACGCGTAGTAAAAGCTAGAGCTGAAGGTAATTCGCTGGAGCAGGCACAAAAAATGAATCTATCCAAGGAATGGGACGCAACCCATGGGCAAGGTTACATTAACGCGGACAGAATCATTGAATTTATCTACAAATCTGCTGATTAAAATAAATTTCCCAATGATATAGATTTTTTTGGATTCAAACCTTACCTTGTAGTTAAATACACTTGATTTTAGCTGCATTATATATGGGAGACCAAAAAAAAAGGAATATCTCGGTTACAGGAAATATTGAATTTTCAGACTTAAAAATTACCGAACCCAGTGATTATGCTGCCGGTGTGCCGGGAATAAAAGCGGCCTTGGAACATGTAAGTAAAGAATCTGGACTGTTCAGGTCATTGAAGACGCTTTCCCAAATGAATCAAAAAGATGGTTTTGATTGCCCAGGTTGTGCATGGCCCGACCCTGAAAAACCTTCAAAACTTGGAGAATATTGTGAGAACGGTGCCAAAGCAATTGCAGAGGAAACCACTTTTGAGCGGGTAGACCGTGAGTTTTTCAAAAAGTTTTCCGTTGAAGAAATCTCAAAATGGACGGATTATCAGATTGGAAAAAGTGGTCGTATCACTGAGCCTTTTATTCTAAGACCTGGTTCTGTTCATTATGAGCCGGTTACATGGTCCGATGCATTTCAGGTTATAGCTGAAAATTTACACAGCTTAAATTCCCCGGACGAAGCTATATTCTATACATCAGGCCGCTCCAGTAATGAAGCAGCCTTTCTATATGGTCTGTTTTCACGTGCTTTTGGTACCAATAATATGCCAGATTGTTCCAATATGTGCCATGAATCCAGTGGTGTGGCACTTTCAGAAACTTTGGGGATTGGGAAGGGCTCTGTGGTATTGGAAGATTTTTATAGTGCCGAGGTAGTGATGATTCTAGGACAAAACCCGGGTACCAACCATCCAAGAATGCTGACCGCTCTTCAAAAGTGCAAAGAAAATGGGGGAAAGATCATTACCGTTAATCCGCTTATGGAAAGTGGTCTCAATCGGTTTAAAAATCCACAGCAAGTAAATGGCATATTAGGCACAGGAACGCATCTGACCGATGTTTTTCTACAAGTGAAAATAAATCAAGATGTTTCCTTGCTCAAGCTTATCATGAAACGCTTGGTAACCTTGGAAGAAAAGGGTGAGAAAGTATTCGATCACGAATTTATAAAAGAAAAAACCAACGGTCACCAATCACTTTTAGACGATTTGAAGCGGTATGACGAAGATAAATTACTGGAATTATCTGGAGTCGATTCCGCCCAAATTGATGAAGCTGTAGCATTGTTGGCCAAAAAATCCAAAATCATTATTTGCTGGGCCATGGGATTGACACAGCATAAAAATGGGGTGGAGAACATTAAAGAATGTGTAAACTTATTATTATTAAAGGGGAGTCTCGGCAAAGAAGGTGCAGGAACATGCCCCGTTAGAGGGCATAGCAATGTACAGGGAGACCGAAGCGTAGGGATTATGCACTATGTTTCAAAATCCTTGAACAAATCCATTAAGGAGGCTTTTAATTTTGACCCGCCAGAGGAAGAAGGTTATGACACCGTTAAAGGCATAAAAGCAATGTATGAAGGCAAGGCAAAAGTATTTATGGCTTTGGGCGGAAATCTTGTATCTGCAGCTTCGGATACCGAGTATACCGCAAGAGCATTTCAAAATTGTGATTTAACGGTTTCAGTAAGTACCAAACTTAATCGCACGCATCTCACGGCAGGCAAAACAGCATTGATCTTACCTACTCTTGGAAGGTCCGAGATGGACAGGGAACGTTTTGTTACCGTAGAAAACAGTATGGGCAAGGTACACCAAAGCCAAGGTAGGTTGGAACCCGCTAGTGAACACCTAATGAGCGAACCTGAAATTGTTGCGAATATTGCCAGCACATATTTTGATACAGAGACCACTGTTGATTGGAAAGCCCTTGGCGAAGATTATAACCTTTTGCGGGAAAAGATGTCAGAAGTGTTGACAGGGTACCAGAATTACTCTAAAAAATCAGAAGGGTCTGGATTCTATCTCCCGAATAATGTGAGGGAAGCGGATTTTTCAAAACTGCCAGACGGAAGAGCACAATTTTCAGTTTGTAAACTCCCAGAACATTTTCTGGAAAAGGACGAATTTATATTGATGACGGTGCGTAGCCACGATCAGTTCAATACGACGATTTATGGAATGAATGACAGATATAGAGGAATTCACGGAGAGCGAAGGGTAATTTTTATGAATTCAAAAGATATGGAGAACTTACGATTAAAAGCTGAGCAAGTAGTGGATTTGACCAGTAATTATTCCAATAAAGAACGAAGGGCGGAAAAATTTAAAATCATTCCTTACAATATTCCCCCTGGCAATCTCTGTGCATATTTTCCAGAAACCAATGTTTTGGTTCCAAATAATCTATATGCGGATAAGAGCAATACCCCGGTAAGTAAATCCTTGACCGTTAAAATAGATTCGAAAAATTATATATAGTTACAAACGATAAATAAGAATCCATCAGCCAAACCATAAATGAAAAACATCAACAGACGTAATTTTATAAAAAAAACTTCTCTATCAGCGGCAGCGGTATCCATAGCCCCTAGTTATCTAAGAGCGAACAGTGAACGCCCTTACCAATCCAAATATATGGGCGGGTATGCCGCACCAAAGTTGGAAAATGTTAGGGCTGCTTTTATTGGGGTAGGTGCCCGTGGGGGAGATCATTTAAAATTTTTAGCGGCATTGCTCAATACCGAAGTGGTTGCCATTTGTGATATTTATGAAGATTTGGTCAAACAAAAAGTAGGTTGGGTAAAAGAAGTATCTACACTGGATAGACATAAAAATATTAAACAATACTCAGGGAACGAAGATATTTGGAAGCAGATGCTATCAGAAGTAAAACCAGATGTAGTTTTTATTGCCACAAATTGGAAAAACCATGCTCCCATGGCCATTGAATCGATGAACCAAGGAGCACATGCCTTTGTTGAAGTGCCGATAGCCTTGAGAATAGAGGAAATGTGGGACATCATTGATACGAGCGAGCGCACCCAAAAGCATTGTATGATGCTCGAAAATGTGAACTACAGTAGAGACGAACTCATGTTTTTGAACATGTGCAGACAGGGTGTTATTGGTGAAATATTGCACGGTGAAGCTGCCTATATTCATGAATTGCGTTGGCAGATGGAAGAGCAGGAGAGAGGCACAGGTTCATGGAGAACACACCATTATGCCAACCGTAATGGTAATCTTTACCCCACACACGGCCTAGGTCCCGTGGCACAGTATATGAATTTGGCAAGGAGCGTGGATAACTTTAAAAGTCTGGTCTCTTTTTCTACACCCTCACTTGGTAGAGCTGCCTATGCAAAGAAAAATTATCCTACGGACCATAAATGGAACCAACTGGATTTTAATGGAGGTGATTTAAATACATCCATTGTAAAAACTAATTTGGGGAGGACCATCATGGTGCAATGGGATGAAACAAGTCCAAGACCCTACTCACGTTTAAATCTTATTCAGGGCACAAAAGGTACATTGGCAGGGTATCCAACACGGGTAGCATTGGAGGGTGGTGTCGAAGGAATCACAAAAGATCACCATTCATGGGTACAAGGCGAACAATTGCAAGCACTCTATGAAAAATATGACCATCCACTTTACACTAGACTCAATGAAGCAGCAAAAGGGAGCGGCCATGGCGGTATGGACGGAATTATGGTGTATCGTATTGTGGAATGCCTGCAAAAAGGACTTCCCCTTGATCAAAATGTTTACGAAGGTTGTTTTTGGAGTGCTGTAGCACCTTTAAGCGAGCGTTCCGTTGAAAATGATGGAGCTCCGCAAAAATTCCCTGACTTTACTAGGGGAAATTGGAAGAATACAGCTCCTTTGGCTATTATAAGCTAAACGTGGTATGGTTCAAGTAAAGGTTCCCGCACGGATTTGTTTTTTCGGCGATCATCAAGATTATTTAGGACTTCCGGTAATTGCCGGAACAATAAATAGATTTGTCCATTTAAAAGCTAAGCCAAATTCACAAAAGACGTTTTATATAAAGTTGTTGGATTTGAAATCAACAATCTCTATTTCGATTGATGACGATTTAATGACAATAGAAAAGGATAACTATTTCAGGTCTTCAATAGCTGTTTTAAAAGAAGATGGTTTTCGTTTTATACAAGGATATGATATTGAGATTTCAGGAAATATTCCAATTACCGCAGTGTTATCCAGCTCATCGGCGCTTGTAGTAGCATGGATACTTTTTTTTGGGGAAGACACAGCAATATCTTGGAGAAATAAATGATTTTCAAGTTAGAAATTTGGCCTACAAAGCTGAGGTACAATTTTTTGGACAACCTGGTGGTTTAATGGATCAATATACCATTGCCCAAAGAGGATTACGCTACATAGACACAAAAAAGGGAAATACAACATCACTTATCGGTAATTTGGGAAAGCTCATTGTAGCAGCATCCGGCATATCAAAAAAAACACTCAGCGTCCTCAAAACGCGAGGGAATCTGCTAAAAATACTGTTGACGCCCTAAAGCCCAAAAATCCAGAATTTAATCTTGAAGATGCCATACTGACTGATTACCAAAAGTATAAAGGTTTTGTACCGTATAAATTCAGGGAACATTGGTTTGCAACTGTTCATAACTATAACATTACGCTACGAGCGAAGGCAATATTGCAAGAAAGTAATCCAGATTTGAATCAGCTGGGCGCATTAATGAACAACCATCAGGATATTCTTCAAGACCAAATACAGAATATCCTTTTTAAAATGGCAAGTATGATGGATACAGCCAAGGAGTCCGGAGCGCTTGGTTCAAAAATTATCGGGTCCTGTGGTGGTGGCTTTATGGTAACAATGGTCGATGACGAAAACAAATATAAAGTGAAACAAGCTTTCATGGAAGCTGGTGCTATAGCGGTATATGAGATTGAACCCATCAATTGACAAATATGAAAAATGAAAGTTTGGTCATCATGTTAGGAGGGGCCTCTTCCCATATCAAAAAAAGTCTTGGAAGTATAGTATTGATGGCGGTATCAAGAAAATTGCAGCTACTCAGCATAAGCGTTTGATTTTCGTTGGTGGAAAAAACCATTTTTGTATTATCTGATTTCAAACTCTGCCAACGCAGGCTATAAAAAATATTCCTGATTACTTCACCAGAAAATAAAGCTTTCCATGTTTTGTGTATTCATTTTACCATTCAGGACATTCCAAAAGAAAGAGAAAAGCCATTAGGTACTGCGGACGCACAGAAACAATGTCTAAACCAATACCCAGAGCTAAAAGAAGGTTTTTTTACGGTCTGTAATGGTTATAATCTATATTCAGTAGGTGCGTTGAAAGATTTAAAAGTTGAAAGGAATGTACCCAATGCCTTGATAAGTTATGGTAGTTCTGGATTTAAATTCACGGATGGGCGTTTATCTAAGTTCGCTGTCATGGATATTTCCGTTGAGGATTTTTTACGTGAAATCATTGAAAAACCTAAATTTGATGAAATTGAGAAATAGAAGGACGAAAACAATGAGTTAAGAGTCAATATGAATATTTTCATTCTTTTATGATTACAATTGTATCCGTTTCTCAAAAAATTGTCCTTTGGATGAGATCAGGGGAAAGAAAGAGCTTCCAAAAGCAGAGGGCAATTTAATAAAGGAATACCCCAGAAATATGCTTTGTATCCCTCGTTCTGAACACATCTTGGCTTTAATCGCTACGGCTGATATTAAGGTATTCAAAAATTTAGAGTAAATTAAGGGCAGATTTTTTAACCCCAAAAACATATAAATCAATTAACTAAGCCATGGAAACATATGCTCAGGCACTATTGTATGCCACTCCTTTTTTTACAGGATTGGTGCTATTTGAGGTTCTTTATGGGCATTTTGTCAAAAAACAAATGCACAATGTCATGGATACCGTTAGCAGTTTAAGCTCAGGTCTTACGAATGTTGTTAAGGATTCGCTAGGGATTGGACTTATAATTGTTACATACCCTTTTTTGTTGGAGCATTTGGCACTGACAGAAATTAAGGCTACTTGGTTGGTATGGATAATAGCTTTTTTGGTTCTTGATTTTGCAGGTTATTGGAACCATCGTCTAAGTCACCATATCAATTTTTTTTGGAATCAACATGTTATACATCACAGCAGTGAAGAATTCAATTTGGCCTGTGCGTTGCGCCAATCGATTTCCAATCTACTTGGCTACTTTTCTTTACTATTGATTCCTGCAGCATTGGTTGGCGTTCCCCATAAGGTCATTGCAATTCTGGCCCCAATCCATTTATTTGCACAGTTTTGGTACCATACAAGACATATTGGTAAATTGGGTTGGTTGGAATATATTATTATCACTCCATCACAACATAGGGTGCACCATGCTATAAATCCTGAGTATGTGGACAAGAACCTTGGACAGATTTTTAGTTTTTGGGACAGAATATTTGGTACTTTTCAAGAAGAATTGGACGAAGTTCCTGCACAGTACGGTGTGTTAAAACCCGCCAACACCTGGAATCCCATTTTAATCAATTTTCAGCATTTATGGAGATTGATAAAAGATGCATGGCACACCAAAAGCTATTGGGACAAGATTAGAATTTGGTTTATGCCAACCGGTTGGCGCCCTAGAGATGTTAAGAAAAAATATCCGATTCAAATTATAGAAGATGTATATAATTTTAAAAAATACCAACCCAAAACTTCAAGAACTTTAAAGGGATATGCTATTTTTCAATTGATAGTAACCACGATTCTGATGTTGTTCATGTTCTTTAACTATTCAGAAATTGGCTTTAGTGGCCTATTATTGTTCGGAGCTTTTCTATTTATTGGTATCTATGGGTATACCAGTCTAATGGACAAAGCTACTTACGCAATATGGATAGAGATTTTTAGGGGAATTGGTGGTTTGGCACTCATTTTAATTACTGGGGATTGGTTCGGATTAAATGAATATATTTCAGTAGGCAGTTATTTGGTGGGTCTTTATTTTGGTATCACCGTATTGGGAAGCATTTACTTTACTTTTTTTGAAAGGAGTTATATTGCTCCAGATTTTGTTTCCTAAGTTTTTTTTAGCTCAATATTTACAAGGTCTATATAACCTTTCATGGCATCTTCGTCAGAAATATTCTGTGCCTGTATAAGTGCATTGGCCTTAAAAGCATTAATGAGCGGGGTTTTACTGCCAGGGTTGTTATAATTTTTATTGGCTATTTTGAAATAGGCATAAAGTTTTAGCAAAAGGTCTGCTGGTAACGGCTCATCATAGTTGCTAACGTACGCAACGGCCTCTTCAAATTTTTTATGTAAATTTTCATCAGTCATCTTTTTGTCGGATAGCGGCAATACAAGTTTTTGCCCCCACAACCTTTTGGCCCAACTTTACTGCTATATCACAGTCCAAAGGCAATAATAAATCCACTCTTGACCCAAACTTTATAAAACCTGCATCTTGTCCTTGAGTTACTTGTTCTCCTTCTTCTGCGTAGTTTACAATACGTCTTGCCATTGCACCAGCTATTTGTCTGTATCCAATTTCTCCAAATTTAGGGGTGTGAAGTACAACAGTTGTACGCTCATTTTCTGTACTTGATTTAGGGTGCCAAGCGACCAAATATTTACCAGGGTGATATTTAGAATAGGTTACCGTACCGCTAGCGGCATAGCGTGTTACATGTACATTCAGTGGAGACATAAATATTGAGACCTGCTTTCTCTTGTCCTTAAAATATTCTGTTTCTTCCACCTCTTCAATCACTACGACCTTTCCATCCACCGGAGCTAAAATTTCATCAAAGTTTGGGGTAACCAGCCTTCTTGGATTTCTAAAGAACTGCAATATTGATATTAAAAGTATAATTGCCGTTACTTGCAACAAGAATCTCATCCATTTCAAATCAACATAAAATTGTGCGGAAAGAATGATGGCACTTACTATCAAAAAAGTTATGATGATTATTTTTTGCCCTTCTTTATGAAACATAAGAAAATATATTAAGTACTAAATATGCAAATGGTGCTGCAAATACCAAACTGTCCAACCTATCCCAAACTCCACCGTGTCCAGGTAAAATGGCTCCACTGTCCTTTATACCTGCAACGCGTTTAAATTTGGATTCCAACAAATCACCCAGACCCCCTGCTATCACTATAACGGTAGCAAGGACGAACCATTCGGACAGTGCCAGTTTAGTCTCATATCTTGCTAAAAAGTATGCCGCTACCAATGCAAAAATAAGACCTCCTAAAGAACCTTCAACAGTTTTTTTGGGAGAAATTGCAGAATAAAGTTTAGTTCTACCCATTGTACGTCCTACCAAGTATGCAAAAGTATCATTTACCCAAATCAAAATAAAAATCCCCATAATCAAGATTTGTGCAAAGTCATCTTGTTTATAAGGAATCATTGTTAAAAAAATACAGCCTCCACCTATGTAAAATACGCCAATAATGAATTTCTGGATATTCGTGAATTCCTTTTTTTTGTTGGAGAAAAGAAAAACCAGCAGTGCTAAATCCACTGTTATGGTCAACAACATTAAAATGTTGATTACTTCGGTATCATGAATAAGATAAATAAAAGCCCACCAAAGCGCCAGATAGGCAATAAAGATATAGTAACCCCTCAACCGTACAATTTTTTTGAACTCATAAAGGCAGGCAAGTCCAAACACCATGAAAAGAAAATCAAAAGCATCCGAACTCAAAAAAACGGTACCCAGAAGCAGTACTACATAGATGACCCCTGTAATGGAGCGCTTTAATATTTCTTTCATTTAATTTAGTAGTCTTCTAAAAGTAAAAGATATACATTTTTTGAAGCACTACCGTACGATAGGAAATCATTTTTGTTTTCTGGGGTCGATTCAAAGTGTTTGAGCGTTGTTATATTGTTGGGAAAATTTTTTCTGTATTTTTCTTTTATAACCTTCAATCCCTCGCTTATAGAATCTACCAATTGGCTCGTAGTCGCATAGACAATAAGGTTTGAAGGCAATTCATCTAATTTTTTTTCCTTTATTTGATTGGAGCAGACCAGAATGGAGCCATTGTGCGCTATCAAATGTTCACAAGTTGTGAAGAAGACATCACTATCTTTTCTATTTTTTGTAAAATGGATTTTCTCAGAAGAGAAGCGATTTTCCAAACGATCAT
This sequence comes from Flagellimonas maritima, assembly GCF_003269425.1. Classification (NCBI taxonomy): domain Bacteria; kingdom Pseudomonadati; phylum Bacteroidota; class Flavobacteriia; order Flavobacteriales; family Flavobacteriaceae; genus Flagellimonas; species Flagellimonas maritima. Next base: position 2,689,176 of record NZ_CP030104.1, read on the forward strand.
CAAGAAAATAGAAGGATTGGTTCTGCCAATTGTTTTCAGAAATTATATTTTTTAATGCATCGGACAATTCAGAATCGTCTTCGCAATAAATAAACTTACCTCCGTTTTTCTTAAAATAAATCGTGAATTTTTCATCAACAGGAATTTTTAAATCGGGCATATGTTCACCACGGGTTTCCACAGTTTCCTTTGAAACCTTTTTACCACCTCCAAAAATTTTATCAAAAATTCCCATCTATTGTATCAAGAACAATTTATAGAATAAAAATATTGTAAAAAGAACGTTAATTATTCAGTTATTTCAGTCTCTAATTCTTCTTTCTCAAAAGGCCTTCTACCAAAAATCTTCTCAAGATCATCCTTAAAGATGACTTCTTTCTCCAACAATCTATCTGCTAGTTCAGTAAGTTTGTCCTTATTGTCTGCCAGTAATTTTATAGCGCGCTGGTATTGTTCCTCTATCATTTTTGATATTTCCAAATCTATCTTTTGGGCGGTTTCTTCGCTATAGGGTTTGGTAAAACCATATTCATTGTTTCCAGAAGAATCGTAATATGTAATATTGCCAAGTTTATCGTTGAGTCCGTAAATCGTTACCATGGCTCGTGCTTGCTTGGTAACTTTTTCCAGATCGCTAAGAGCACCTGTAGAGATTTTATCGAAGATTACCCGTTCGGCAGCTCTACCACCCATTGTGGCGCACATTTCATCCAACATTTGTTCTGGGCGGACTATTAAACGCTCTTCCGGTAAATACCAAGCAGCTCCCAGTGATTGTCCTCTGGGTACTATCGTCACCTTAACTAATGGTGCTGCGTGTTCCAACATCCAACTTACAGTAGCATGACCTGCTTCATGATAAGCGATGGTTTTCTTTTCCTCTGGCGTAATAATTTTATTTTTCTTCTCAAGACCACCAACTATTCTATCCACGGCATCTAAAAAGTCTTGTTTGGTAACAGCCTTTTTTTCCTTTCGCGCAGCAATCAATGCAGCTTCATTACATACGTTGGCAATGTCTGCTCCCGAAAAACCTGGGGTTTGCTTTGCCAAAAATTCCATATCTAGGGTTTCGGCAGTTTTTATTGGGCGTAGATGTACTTCAAAAATTTCTTTTCTTTCTCTAATATCGGGCAAGTCCACATAAATTTGTCGATCAAAACGACCTGCACGCATTAATGCTTTATCCAATACATCTGCACGGTTTGTTGCTGCCAATACGATTACATTGGTATTAGTGCCAAATCCATCCATTTCGGTCAACAATTGGTTCAGTGTATTTTCTCGCTCATCATTTGAACCTGTAAAGTTATTTTTTCCTCTTGCCCGACCAATGGCATCAATTTCATCGATGAAAATAATTGCCGGTGATTTATCTTTTGCTTGTTTAAAAAGGTCACGAACCCGTGAGGCACCAACGCCTACGAACATTTCTACAAAATCCGAACCTGAAAGTGAGAAAAATGGAACCTTTGCCTCTCCCGCAACCGCCTTTGCCAACAACGTCTTACCTGTTCCCGGAGGTCCTACCAGTAAAGCACCTTTGGGTATTTTTCCACCCAAGGAAGTATATTTATCAGGATTTTTAAGAAATTCGACGATTTCCTCTACTTCTTCTTTTGCTCCTTCAAGCCCAGCAACATCCTTGAACGATGTCCTTGTATCCGTTTTTTCATCAAAAAGTTTTGCTTTGGATTTTCCAATATTGAAAATCTGGCCTCCAGCCCCGCCTCCAGCTCCTCCGGACATTCTTCGCATTAAATAGATCCAGATTCCTATAATCAAGGCAAAAGGCAACAATGAAAGCAGTAGTTCTCCCAAAACGTTGGATTCTGTATCAAAATCAACGATAGTATCAAGATTATTTTCCTTCTTGATGCTTTTAATTTCATCTTCAAAATTTTGAAGGTCTCCATAATCAAGAACATACTGGGGAATTTTACCTGCTGAAAAATTGAAAGGTTTATCCGCAACATTTTTGTGGACATCCTTCTGAAGTGCCTCTTCCGTTAAAAATACCTTGGCCTGTCTGGTATTTGTAATTATCAAGATTTCAGAGATGTCCCCGTTCCTCAAATATTCTTGAAGCTCTGAAGTAGTTGTTTTCTCTGTACTGGAGAAACTGTTTCCACCAAAAAATTGGAAACCAATGATTAATGCGATTACTACGCCATAAATCCACCAAGAACTAAAACGAGGTTTTTTTGGGGTATTGGAATTGTTTTCTTTTGCCATTTTTTTAAGAATTGTAGCTGCTCTCCACCATGGTCACTTTGGCATCACCCCAAAGTCCTTCTATGTCGTAGAATTCCCTAATATGTTTTTGAAATACATGAACTACTACGTTGACATAGTCCATTAAGACCCATTCAGCATTTTCAGAACCTTCAACATGCCAAGGTTTATCTTTAATAGCCTTGCTGACGGTCTTCTGAATGGATGAAACAATTGCGTTTACATGCGTATTGGAAGTACCATTGCAGATAATAAAGTAGTCACAGACCGTATTTTCAATTTCCCTAAGATCAAGTAGATTTACATCAACTCCTTTAACTTCTTCTATCCCGTGTAAAATTAAGGTAATCAATTCATCTGCGCTCGCTTTCGTTTTCTGCATTCAAAAATTTTAGATTCTACAAAGTTATATTTTTTTTGTTTTCTTAGCCCTAGATTTTAACATATCATTAGACAGACCATTTTGGACGAACTACCACAAATAATCAAACTTGATGCCACGGACTCCACAAATCTTTACTTAAAACAGTTATTATTCTCCAATACCTTGAATGATTATACTGCTGTTGTGGCGAAGAAACAGGAGAAAGGTAGGGGGCAAATGGGTACTTCATGGCAGGCTGAGGAAGGTAAGAATCTGACTTTTAGCCTTTTAAAAAAATATAGTTCTATGCAGGTAAATCACCAGTTTGCGTTGAACATATGTGTTTCTTTGGCTGTTTATGATATCTTAAAAGAGCTCGCCATTCCCAATCTAATGGTAAAATGGCCCAACGACATTATGTCAGGTTCTTCAAAAATATGTGGTATTCTAATTGAAAATGTACTTAAAGGGCATACTATTCAAAGCTCAATTATAGGAATTGGGTTAAATGTTAATCAAACTTCTTATGGGAATCTTGAAAAAGTGACCTCACTTAAATCTGCAAGCGGCCGGTTTTTTGATTTAGAGGAGCTGCTTCATAAAATCTTAAAAAAACTTCAATTCCATTTATCCGATGTTGAAAATAAAACCGTAGCAGAACTATTGCCTTCTTACACAGAACTTCTTTTTAGAAAAGATAAGCCATCAACCTTTAAAAATTCTGATGGGGAGTTATTTATGGGATTTATCCGTGGTATCTCACCGGAAGGTAAATTGGTTTTGGAGCTCGAGGACACTATTTTTAAATCCTTTGGATTAAAAGAAGTGTCCCTACTATACTAGTCTATCTTGTGCAAATTGGATGAAAGGGTTTCCATAAAATTGGTAATGGGTGTTTTGATCATCATGGCCATCATCGCATTGAACTTTCCCTCAAAACTTAATCCTACCTCGCTTTCAACATCGCTTATCGCTTCTATGTTAGCTGTTAACGTGAAAGGCAATTTATCGCTTGCTGCACCTAAAATCACTTTGTGGTTAGGAAATTGTTCTTTTAATCTAAGAATTATTTCCGGCATTCCTTTAAGTGCAAATTTGAAAGTTTCTGCATCCAAAACTTCAAACTTATCTATGTTCTGAGGCATTAAGGTCTCAAAATTCTTGACATCGATCAAAAATTCAAAAACTTCTTTATTACTTTTAGCTATCTTCTTCTTGGGTGCTTCAATATACATTCAATGTTAGTATTTCCATTGCTTCGGATTTGATTTCCACTGCAACAAGGTTTGTAGATGTGATTCTTTGATATAATTGGTCTCGGAAGCTTGTTCTATCAGGTAGTCATAGTCGGACAATGTATGTAATGCAACATTTTCCTGTTCAAAGTTTTTTGCTGCTGTATCAAATCCATAGGTGAAAATGGCTATCATGCCTTTCACGTTCACTTTTTGGGATTTTAACGCTTTCACGGCATTTAAACTACTTTTGCCAGTACTGATCAGATCTTCGATGACCACTACATTCTGATTCGCTTCCAAATATCCTTCAATTTGATTTTGTCTACCGTGGGATTTTGGTTCTGGCCTCACATATACAAAAGGAAGACCAAGTGCTTCTGCCACCAATATTCCAATTCCTATGGCTCCTGTTGCAACGCCCGCAATAACATCAGGTTTTCCATAGAGGGTTTCTACCTGTTTTGCCATTTCTCCACGAATATAGTTCCGTATCTCTGGATACGAAAGTAATATTCTATTGTCGCAATATATAGGAGATTTCCACCCAGAAGCCCACGTAAAAGGATTTTCTGGTTCCAACTTAATTGCATTAATTTGCAACAGTAGTTCAGCAGTTTTCTTTGCAGTATCCTTGTTTAAAACCATTGCGCAAATGTATAAAGTTTTTGTTAATGAGTCTCCACTGATTTTAACAAACGAGCGACAAGATAATTCCAACGGAAATTTATTTTCATTAGACGGCGATTCCATGGTAATGGCCATAACTTCTTTAGCCAAGGGAAGACTTAAAAAAGCATATATCTATCATCCTGATGAAGAGAAACTCTTGGACATTTTCATGCATAAGATTCCCGTTGTCGTTGCCGGTGGAGGTTTTGTGACCAATAAAAAAGGAAAAGTACTTTTTATTTACAGGAACAATAAATGGGACTTGCCCAAGGGAAAGGTAGATAAGGGGGAGTCTATTGAAAATGCAGCAATGCGCGAGGTGGAAGAGGAAACAGGTGTAAAAAATTTACAAATCGATAAGTTTTTGCGTACCACCTATCACATTTTTAAGAGGAACGGTGAATACAGATTAAAACAGGTCCATTGGTTTGCCATGTCAACAGATTTTTCCGGAAAATTGAAAGGGCAAAAATCTGAAGGTATTGAAAAAGTGAAATGGAAGGGTCCAAGGAAAATAGAGAAAGCACTTAAGAATTCCTATTTTAATATAAAAGTGCTATTTGAAGATTAAGTTAATCCCTGGTTAGAATCTTGGAACTTTCACTATTTTTTATAATACGGTATACGGGATATGACATATAGGATTCTTCCAAATTTTCCGATCGCTCATAAATCCAATCCAATTGTGCATACCAATCTTCTGAAAATTCATTATCCAACTCTTTTTTCATCAAAAAAGTACTGCGCAGAGTTGAGTCCTTTTTTAGGAGTTCCAGTGCTATCTCCTCAAAAACGTAAGGGGAGAAGTCTTCTTTTCGTTGTAGGACCGTATCAAAAAAATTCCAATTAAAAAAAGAATCGGGAGCCTGTGGTTCAAGTGTTTCCAGAATATACCTTATTCCGGGCTGGTCTGTTGGAACCACCAAATCACCCGAATTAAATTGAACATTTTTGATATTTTTTTCCACTTCGGTATCAAAATGGAAATAGTGACCTTCATAGGGTGTTTTTCTTGTATTGTAGTTAAGTATTTTGTACGATTCGACATTGAGGACCGTATCTTCTTCAATATCAAAATATTGAATGTTGTTTGCCCGTAGTCTTTCCATAATACGATGCCATCCTTTTCTTATTATGTAGGCCGCTGGAACTTTAACCGTATCGGCTGGATTATAATAATCGTAGTAATCAGTTTTTTTTGTAAAGGGCTTATCATGATTGTACTTTATCCTAGGTAAATCTGTTACATCACTTATCATAAGTTCAGCTTCAAATCCTTTAAAATCAAGGGTCGAAGTCCTTGTTGTATCCAACTCCCAGTTTAAGTGGTATTCTAAAAGTTGGCGGTTGTCATCCATAGCCTCTTTTCGTATGGATTTTATATTGTCATGATCTGCTTCTGCAACGGATATTACGCTGTGCATTAATTGATAGGTGCCTTTTACCCTTTGTTCATAGGTTTTTAACATATGTGTCTCTACCATCAAACCAAGTGTGTTCCAAAGTGTAGTGTAGCCTGTAGAGTACCGCGGATAGTCCATGAATTGGCTGAATCCCATCTCTGGCGGTCTGTTAAAAACATTGATATAGGGAGTGATGTCCCAATTTTTTTCTTTCAGTGAGCTTTCTATTTTTGGCATAAAATCCTCACGTAGGTATGTGCCAAGTTTTCCACCCAATTTGTTATGTTGTGTAAATAAATGTGTCAATATATATTGATAATCGGCACCATTACTTACATGGTTATCTATAAATATATCCGGTTTTACTAAATGGAAAATTTTTGTAAAAGTTTCTGCGTTTTTAGTATCCATTTTAATAAAATCCCGATTTAGGTCATAATTTTGGGCATTACCCCTAAAACCATATTCCAAAGGACCATTCTGATTGGCCCTTGTTGTAGAATTTCTTTTCAAAGCTCCCCCAATATTATATATGGGAATCGTGACCAAAACCGTTTTGCTTGGAAGTGGAAGGTTCCCAATTGCTAAATCCCTATAAAGGAGCATGGTTGCATCGATGCCGTCACTTTCCCCAGGATGTATGCCATTGTTTATGAGAACTATTATTTTATCTTCTCTTAAATTTTCAAAATTGAAATCCCCTTCTGGATTGAAGGTGACCACATGAAGCGGATAGCCGCTATCAGTTTCTCCAATGGTCTGGATATTGATTTCCGGAAAATCCTTTGCAAGTTGAATATAGAAAGAAATAGTTTCCTCGTAAGTGGCGGTTTCCTTTGTTTCGGAGGCTTCGTATATTGTGAGATACGATGCTTCTTTACCCTCTACTTTAGTTTCGCAAGAGATGCAAAATATGAACGATATCAGTATAAAGAAGTATTTCAAGGTTGGGAAATAGGTTAAATGGAGCGAAAGAATTTTTCTTTCACGTTTTAAAAGTAGCAAATAATATATTTACGAAGCTAGATTTATCCTCTCCAAATCAGTTCCATCTATTTTATAGAGCGGTTTATTTTTATAGCTTATGTAATGTAGACATTTCAGTCTATAGCTGTTCCATTTTTGATAATCTAGAGGGTCTATTGAAGAAGTAATAACATTTATAATAATTTTTTCTTCAAGTTTTAATGATACAAATTCCTCCAAAAACTCCCATCCATCCATAATGGGCATATTAATGTCAAGAAAGATGACCTCAGGTAAAATGCTACCTTTATCAATACGCTTTTTTAAATCGTCCAAGGCAAGCTTTCCATTTTTGAATGTATTGATATCCTTACATATCACTATAGACTTCAGCATTTTTTTAATACCGAAGACGGTAATGGGATCGTCATCAACTATATATATACAATCAATCTTCTTCATTGAAATAAACACTAAAGGTGCTCCCCGTTCCTAATTTGCTATTTACCGTTATTCTTCCGTTCATGGCCTCAATTTGGTTTTTTATAATATAAAGCCCCAAGCCTTTTGCATCTTTATTGTTATGAAAGGTTTTATACATACCAAAAATTTTCTCCCCATGTTTCTTTAGATCGATGCCAAGCCCATTATCGGTAACGGTTAAAATTATATGTCCACCTTGTTTTTTTGCACTTAGCTTTATGTTGGGATTCCTATTTGGGTCTTTATATTTTACAGCATTGTTGATCAGGTTTAGAATAATGCTTTCTAGGTAGGCAGGTACACAAAGTACATTGATGTCTTTTGGTACCTTGTTGATGAATTTTACTTTATTCTTTTTGAAAAAGGCAGATAGGCCGTGTTGCACCTTTACGATACTGTTGTTAAGATTCAAGGATTTTTTGTCTATGTTGACATTTGTATTGATATCCACTACCTCATTTAGGTCTTCAAGTGTTCCCAAGAGATTGTCTGAAGCATTTGACAGCATTTTTAAGATACGTTCTTTCTCTTTTTCATTGTGCTCTTCGTTAAGAAAATCAAGTAACATTGAAAAATTGGCCGAATGCGATCTTAGATTATGAGAAACAATATGTGCAAAATTGACAAGCTTTTTATTTTGTATGGCCGTTACATTTATCAAATCCCGTAACTTATCCTCTTTCTTTTTAATATTTGTTATATCCATACTCATGCCTATGAGTCCGTAGGCATTGCCCTGCAAATTTAAAAGTGGGATTTTAGAGGTCAAAAAGTTAGTTACGGTACCATCTTTCTTTATCCCAATGGTTTCTTTTTTCAAGATCGGTTTTAGGGTTCTCATTACCTCTAAATCTTCATCTCTTGATATTTGTGCCGTTTTTTTATCGTAGAGGTCAAAATCGGTTTTTCCAATAAGTTTACTTTTACTTAAGCCCAGATAATCACTTTCTGCTTTATTGACTAATATTTTTTTAGAGTCCTTATCTTTTATAAAAACGTTTATGGGAAGATTGTCAATCAATGTGGTTAAAAGTTGTTCACTTTCTTTGGTTTTCGTTTCTGCCAATACTTGGTCATGTATATCTTGAAAAGTTCCAAAAACCTTCACAATCTTTCCGTTTTTCCACATAGCTTTTCCACCAGCAGCAATCCACCTTTCGTTGCCCTTGGCAGTTATGATCACCAAACGTTCATTAAAAGGTGTTCCATCCTCAAGTGCCTTATGAAAAAGCATAGATATTTTATTCCTACTATAACCATGTTTGTAAAAGTCTATACCCTCATTAACAAAAGGTTCAAAATCAGCAGCTACTTCATGAATTTCCTTTGTTACCTCGCACCATGAAAGTCTTTCGGAACCAATGGTATATTCCCAGCTTCCTACTTTCGCGACTTCGGATTTTGCTTTTAATAGCGTGGTAATTCTCTCCAACTCAACTTCTTTTTCAACAATATCACTTATATTCTCGGTCTGGATGATAGTTCCTATAATATTCTCTTTTTCATCAAACCAAGGAGTTAAAGAACTTTCATACCATTCTTCAGACTGACCTTTGATCATTTTGTGCCGTATGGTTTGAGTTCCATTCTCTAAAAAACATTTTTTAAGAGGTTTACCGCACTGACTCTCATGTCCATCGAAAAAATCAAAAATCTTATTTTTAGCTGTATGCCTTGAATTCTTGCCAAAAATTGAAAGCCAAGAATCGGAAAAATCAATTAAAATATAGTTTGTATCTACTACCGCAGTTGCTTTGGGAAGCTGTTTAAGAAGATAATTACTATGAATTTTTTCAATTGTTTTCAAATTGTAGAGTTAGATTAGGGATTATAGTATATAAGAATTTTCATACTAAAATATGAGTATTGGCTTTCTAACCTCATTTATTGTTGTGAACAGGGCAAAATCTGTTGTTTCTAAAGAAAAAAGTGGAAGTCTACATTCCAATTGGTGCGCTTGAAAAACAATTTTTTAAAAAAGACAGTAAACTTTAATTGGGCAATTCCGGATTTACAATAACCGTTTTTGGCACAAGACCTGTATAATCCCCCCCATTCCTTATAACATCCCTAACAATAGAAGAACTGATATATGACTTGCCCGAAGATGTCAGTAAAAAAACTGTTTCTATTTCTGAAAGTTTTCTATTGGTATGTGCAATAGCTTTCTCAAACTCAAAATCACCGGGATTTCTAAGCCCACGTAGAATAAAATCAGCACCCACTTTTTTACAAAAGTCAACAGTGAGACCTTCATAGGTTACAACTTTTACCTTAGGCTGTTCCCTGAACGCTTCCTCAATGAATTTGGTCCGTTGCTCAAGAGAAAACATATAGTTTTTCTCGGCGTTTATTCCAATTGCGATAAGCAGTTCATCGAATAACGTAATTCCTCTCAAAATAATATCATAATGTCCCAAAGTAAGTGGGTCAAATGAACCAGGGAAAACGGCACGCCTCATAATTGGAAAGTTTTTCTTAAAAATACAGTTTTTCTAGCGCATGGCTTCCTCAATGGCACTGCCAAACAAAGCTTTCAAAGAAATTCCCGCTTTCTTTGCCTGTTGTGGCAAAATACTTTCTTCCGTTAGCCCAGGAGTTGTATTTACCTCTAACAGATAAGGAATATCTTTGATAAATATAAATTCGCTCCTAGTGTAGCCCTTTAATCCAAGAGTTGTGTAGATGTATTTTGCCCATTTTGTCACATTTTCAAGCTGGGTTTTGGTAATACGGGCGGGTGTAATTTCAGTGGATTTTCCTTCGTACTTTGCTTCGTAATCGAAAAAATCATTTTCGGTGACAATTTCTGTAATCGGCAATACGGTCACTACACCCTTGTAAGTAATTACTCCAACAGATACTTCCGTGCCATCCAAAAAAGATTCTATAATAACTTCGCTATCTTCAGAGAATGCTTTTGCAATGGCCGTTTTTAGATTCTCTTTCCTATAAACCTTGGAAATACCGTAACTGCTCCCAGCCCTATTTGCCTTAACAAAACATGGAAGTCCTACTTTACTTATTATTTTTTCTTCGGAAACAATATCGCCGGAATTAATATAATAAGATTCCGCACAATGGATACCATAAGGTTTCAACGTGCTCAACAAATCTCTTTTATTAAAGGTTAATGCTGCTTCATAATGTTCACATGCTGTTTGTGGAATCCGCAGGAGTTCAAAATAAGCCTGCATAAGACCATCTTCCCCAGGTGATCCATGAATAGCGTTGAAAACACAATCAAAATTTATTTTTTTTTCAGAGATATAAACACTGAAATCTGATTTATCAATAAGAAGCTCTCTATCATCGTCATCCAAGCAGACCCATTTATCTCTTGAGATCAAAACACGGTAAGGATTAAATATTTCTTTATCCAAATACTGATGTACCACAGTACCGCTCTTTATAGAAATATCTCGTTCGCTTGAATAACCACCCATAATGATGGCGATATTTTTTTTCATCAGCTTGTAGAATATCAAAGTGCCAAAGTAAAGAAAAAAAGGACTGTCTTTCCTATATTTGTTTAGATAAGGCAATAGGCATGAAACATTTTTTGAGCTTTTTAAAGAGTAAAGTTTTTTTGATTCAATTGGGTTTGGCTTTGGTTGCAGTTGTGCTAATATGTTTTTTGGCACTAAAATGGCTCAAAGGTTCTACTAATCATGGTGAATTTGTTGAGGTTCCTGATTTTTCAAAAATGTCCGTTATGGAAATGAGAAAAGCCGTTGAGGAAGAAGGATTACGATTCCAAGTTTTGGATTCTTCAAACTATAATCCGGAGTACCCCAGATTTTCCATACTGGAACAAGATCCACCTGCCGGTAATAAGGTAAAGTCCAACAGAAAAATTTATTTTACGGTAAATCCATCGGGCTATAAACAAGTTACGGTGCCAGATATCATTCAAGTGACCCAAAGGAATGCGACCTCTATGCTTAGAGCCGTAGGATTGGACGTACAGCGCGTTACATACATAGATGAATTGGGAAAAGATATGGTCTATCGAATGAAATATAAAGGAAAATACCTAAAGCCAGGAGACAAGCTTCCAAAAACCTCTAAAATAGAATTGATCTGTGGTAATGGGACTATTCCCGGCAGTGCAAGAGTACAGGCAGATTCCAACTGATTATGGATATTACGGAAAATGCTGAACTATCGCAAGACGAACTTTTTGAGCACCATAGATTTACTGCATCCAAAGGGCAGGAGCCGCTTCGGGTGGATAAATTTTTAATGAACTTTATTGAAAATGCCACACGGAATAAAATACAGCAAGCAGCCAAACAAGGCCATATTTGGGTAAATAATACTATTGTAAAACAAAACTATAAAGTAAAAGCAGGAGATGATGTCAAAGTCATGTTCGAGCATCCTCCCTATGAGTTTTTATTGACTCCCGAGGACATTCCGCTGGATATTGTCTATGAGGACGAAACACTTTTGGTAGTGAACAAAGCTGCTGGAATGGTAGTACATCCCGGACATGGAAATTACTCGGGAACTTTGATCAACGCACTGGTGCACCATTTTGATAATTTACCGAACAATAGCTCAGAACGACCCGGTTTGGTGCATAGAATAGATAAAGATACCTCTGGATTGCTGGTCATCGCCAAAACGGAAAAGGCCATGACCCATTTGGCTAAACAATTTTTTGATAAAAGCAGCGAACGGGAATATTTGGCATTGGTCTGGGGCAATATTTCTGACGATGAAGGTACCATTGAAGGGCATCTTGCCAGAAACCCAAAAAATCGTTTGCAAATGATTGTGTTCCCAGAAGGCGACCATGGAAAAGATGCAGTAACACATTACAAAGTGATAGAACGATTGGGCTACGTTACTTTGGTTTCGTGCAAATTGGAAACAGGAAGAACGCATCAAATTCGGGTTCACATGAAATATATAGGGCATACTTTATTCAACGATGAGCGGTATGGTGGCAACAAGATTTTGAAAGGGACCACATTCACCAAATACAAGCAATTTGTAGAAAATGCCTTTAAAATTCTACCACGGCAGGCATTACATGCCAAAACATTGGGGTTTGAACACCCAGAAACAGGACAGTTTTTAAAATTTGATTCCGAGTTGCCCCAAGATATGATGGATTGCATCGAAAAGTGGAGAAACTATGCAAAGCATAGTGAACAATAGTTTTCATCAATCCAAATATTGAGAACACCTTTTGCCCTATGGCTCAAAAAACCAAATTCATTTTTATTTTTACGTAAAAGCACTTCTCATGAAAATTGTTATCTCACCCGCAAAGTCTCTTGATTTTGAAACGGCGTTGCCCACATCCAAATTCACGCAACCGCAGTTTTTGGAAAAATCAAAAAAGCTAAATGCAATTTTGGTAAAGAAAAAACCAAAGGCTTTATCAGAATTAATGTCTATTTCTGATAATCTGGCACAATTGAATTGGGAAAGAAATCAACAATTTTCAATTCCCTTTACAAAAGAAAATGCAAGACCTGCCATATACGCTTTTAACGGTGATGTATACCAAGGACTTGATGCATACACGATTTCAGAAGAAAAATTGGAAAACCTTCAAAATACACTCCGTATACTGTCAGGACTTTATGGTTTTTTAAGACCTTTGGATTTAATGCAACCATATCGATTGGAAATGGGAACCCAATTAAAAGTTGCCCGCAAAAAGAACCTTTATGAATTCTGGAAAGACCAATTGACCGAACACCTGAACAACGAAATGGAAGATGGAGAGCTGTTCATAAATTTGGCAAGCAATGAATATTTTGGAGCTATAGATGAAAAGAAACTTAAAGTTCCTGTAATTACCCCAATTTTTAAGGACTGGAAAAACGATAAACTCAAAGTAATCAGTTTCTTTGCCAAGAAAGCCAGGGGCTCAATGGTCCGCTATGTTTTGGACAAAAACGCAAAAACGCTCAACGATATAAAAGGGTTTGACTACGATGGCTATACCTTCAGTCAAGAACATACTTTAAAAGAGAATCAACCTGTTTTTGTAAGATAAATTTTGGAATTTATATAATGAGTTCAATATGTTTGATTTGCTTCATCCTATCAAATCACCCACAAAGTAGTTGGCATCTTGAAACAAAAACTTTTTAAACATTTTCACCCCTATAGTCCTTTTCTCTTTCCCGAGACAACTAAGCTTATTGTAGGAACGTTGCCCCCTCCAAGATTTACAACAAAAGAGTTAAAAGAAGGTGATGTTGATTTTTGTTATGGTAGCAGGGACGGCCAATTGTGGCCCATTTTAAACAAAATTTTTGAATTGAACTTAAACTTTGAAACCACAAGTGAAGCAGTAGTAGAACGAAAAAAGTTTTTACGGAACCGTAATATCGGTATTTGCGATATTGTTGAATCTGCCGAAAGAGAAAAAGTCGACGCTTCAGATTTGGGAATGCAAAATATTCAGCTTCGCAATATTTTGAAGTGCCTGCAGGAATACCCGAAAATACATACACTTTTATTTACAGGCGGGAACAGTAAAAATGGCCCAGAATATTTTTTTAGGAGACAGTTAAAAGAAAATGGATTGTACTTGGAGGTTATATCAAACATAGTTCCTAGAATACATCAATTCAATTTTTCCGATTTTTCTGAAATACGATCTCAAGGTAATTTACCAAGAATCATTAAGACTGTATCGTTGACGGCTCCTTCGGGTGCGGCAAACAGGGCTATTGGCAGCTTGGAATCTTATAAAACACTAAAACAAAGCAATCCTAATTTTACCACTTTCGATTTTAGGGTATTGCAATACGAAAGATTTTTTTAGGGGGCATCCTGTTAGGAATTCGCCAATGATGTTCCAAATTGTGAAGTCAATAAAATAACTTAAAATGTTAGGCTTTTATCACGATCTTTGATATTCAGGATAAAACTTATTACATCGATGAATAATTCCTTATTACAAGAAAAACGTTTGGACGAGTTTAAAAAGTCGGTCACGAACAAATTCAATATATATAATAGTCTTTTCTTGACCTTGCCCTATCGCAACATTGAGAATGTGGCCATGTTGGTACCACTATTGTTCGAGCAATGCGAAAAAGGTTTGAAATCAGGAAAAACCCCTCAGGACATTTTAGAAGATTTCTTTGAAAGTTATACTGATTTTAAGGACGAAAAGGAACGTTTGGACTTTATGTTCAAGATAATACAATATGTGGAAAGACAGGTAGTGCTCTATGACAGTGTTGAGGATGCCGCGTTTTCAAGATTGCAGAAATATAGTAACTCACTCTCCATAAAAGATTATTTTCAGTTGGTGAACCAGAGTAAAAATTGGGATAAAATTGCAAAAAAACTATCAACTTTTAGTGCAAGGATCGTACTTACCGCACACCCAACCCAATTCTATACACCCGCGATATTGAACATCATATCAGAATTACAATTATTGATCAATGAGAACAGGATAAATGACATTGACATCACCATGCAGCAGTTGGGCCTTACCTCACTGATAAATTTTAAAAAACCAACTCCACTTGACGAGGCAAAGAACATCATCTACATTCTTAGGCATAAGTATTATGATGCAATAGGGGAACTGTTCCAATACATCAAAAGCAATATAAGGGATGAGGATTTTTCGAACTATGACATCATGAAACTTGGATTTTGGCCAGGAGGTGATAGAGATGGAAACCCTTTTGTGACTGCCAAAATTACCAAACAGGTAGCGGATGAACTTAGGGTCACCTTAATGAAGTGCTACTATAACGAATTGAAAGAGCTACGTAAAAAATTGACCTTCAAAGGACTCCAAGAAGTGCTGAACAATTTGAGCGGTAAATTGTACCAGGCTATGTTTGACGTTAATTCTCTTATTGGATATGATGAAATGATAAAGGTGCTCAATGGAATTAAACAAGAATTGGCCATCAATTACCATGGACTGTACTTGGACGATTTAAATAAACTGATAGACAAAGTACATATTTTTAAAACACATTTTGCCACGTTGGACATTCGACAAGATCACAGCAAACATTCCGAAGTGATCGAATCCGTTCTAAAAAAACAAGGTGCCATCAAAGAATGCTTGGATGAACTGAGCGAAAAGGATTTGATTGATTGGTTATTAAATAAAGATTTGTCATTGAATTCCAAAGATTTCGATTCAGAAATTGTAAAGGATACCATAACCAATATTCAACAATTGAAGGGCATTCAATCCAGTAACGGCGAAGATGGATGTAATCGTTATATCATAAGTAATTCAGAAGATATTTATTCTGTTTTGTTTGTCTATGGACTTTTTAGATGGTGTGGATGGAACAAAGAGGATATCACTTTTGATATTGTTCCTCTTTTTGAAACCATGAAGGGCATGGATGCTGCAGAAGATGTTATGCAGACCCTGTTCGGGAACCCTATCTATCAAAAACATCTAGAGCGACGCGGAAATGCGCATACCATAATGCTCGGTTTTTCGGACGGCACCAAGGATGGAGGATATTTAAAAGCTAACTGGTCCATTTTAAAGACCAAGGAAGTTTTGAGCAAAGTGTGCAAAAAAAATGGTATAAAGGCTATGTTTTTTGATGGTAGGGGAGGACCACCAGCTCGTGGAGGCGGAAAAACACACCGTTTTTATGCGGCACAAACAAAAGATGTTGCAAATCACGAGATTCAGTTAACTATTCAGGGCCAGACCATAACCAGTACTTATGGCACAAAAGCACAGTTCATTCATAATTCGGAACAACTGCTTACGGCTGGTTTGAGCAACAATTTATATGGAAAAGAACATGTAATTTCATCGGCACAGCGCAAGCTGATCGAAGAATTATCCGAATTGAGCTTTACCAAATACGATGCACTTAAAAAGCATGAAAAATTTATCCCTTATCTGGAACATCGTAGTACACTAAAATACTATACCAAAGCCAACATAGGGAGCCGGCCCGGCAAACGTGGTTCTAAAAAGCAATTGGAACTTTCTGATTTAAGAGCAATTTCATTTGTGGGATCGTGGAGCCAGTTAAAGCAGAACGTTCCCGGTTATTTTGGATTGGGTACTGCGATTGAAGCATTTAAAGAGCAAGGCAGATTGGGAGAAATAAAAAAACTTTTCAAAGACGTTCCTTTTTTTAGGGCCTTGATGCACAATAGTATGATGTCTCTGGCCAAAACCAATTTTGAATTGACCAGTTATATGAGCGAAGATGAAGAATTTGGTGAATTTTGGAATATTTTGCACGATGAATATCAACTTTCCAAAAAAATGCTATTGGAGATTTCCGGACATAAAATTTTAATGGAAGATGAAGCGGTCTCGCGCGAATCGGTCAAGATTCGGGAGAAGATAGTCTTGCCATTGTTGGTCATTCAGCAGAACGCTTTATATCGTATCACTAAAGACTCAAAATTTAAGGAACTTTATGAAAAGATAGTTACGCGATCAATGTATGGAAATATCAATGCCAGTAGAAATTCGGCTTAATCATTTTTATTTGATAATATTCCATAAAAAGCCTTGATCCCATACGCCAACTGTCCAATTTTTAAATTCTCATTGGGACTGTGTTGGTTGTTGTCGGAATTTACCATGGGCACAATAAAAGCAGGTATTTGCAATTCATTGATGAAAGGAGCGATTGGAACCGTTCCCCCCATAATACGGATTTGTACCACATCTTTTTCAAAGGTAGTTTTTAAGGTTTCAACTAAAAAATTCCCATAGGAGTTGTCCAAATCTGTGCGAAAGGCATCCGTAACACTTCCTTCGGTAATGCTAATAATTTTGTTATGTGCCATACGCTCTTCTTTAGAAGGCATGTGGTCCAAAATATAATATCCCTGTTTTTTTATATGGTCTTTTACCAATTTCTTCAAACGTGTTCCATCACTTTCAGGGACCAAACGTAAGTCGAGTTCCGCTGTAGCACTTTCAGGTATAATGGTCCTTGCTTTTTTTCCAACCCAGCCAGAATTTAATCCCCGTATATTAAGTGAAGGATATTGTAGAGCTTCTTGATAAAAACTCCCCACTTTTTCAGCAGATTTAAATTGTAACTTTTCTGAAATGACTGCATCATTATCAGGTACACTTTTGAGGACTTTCATAGCGGAATCATCTATGAGAATACCTTCGTAATATCCTGGTATAATGACTCTTCCATCGGCATCTTTCATAGTTGCCAACAAGTGGGCCAATTGAAAACCTGGATTTGGTGCGTAATTCCCATAATGTCCACTGTGTTGTGGTTTTACAGGACCATGGGTTGTCAAGGTCATGGAAGTGATACCGCGGCAGCCATAAATAACGGTTGGGTTTCCGGATGGGTGTACCGGACCATCGTTTATGACCAGAAAGTCAGCTTTTAACAGTTCTCGATATTCTTTTACGGCAGCTGGCAATGGTTTGCTACTTTTTTCTTCTTCCCCGTCCAAAATAATCTTAATGTTATAGGGAATTTCCTTGCCATCTTGTTTTAACAGGTCGATTGCATTCAGGAACATGACGATAGGTCCTTTATCGTCGGAGGTGGAACGGCCAAAAAGTCGCCAGTCATAATTGATATCCTCATCCAGGGCATCGAATGAGACAGTTTCAAAACCATTCTCAATGGGTTTTTTTAAAACAGTTTGATAGGGATTGGGTTGGTCCCATTTGGAAGGATCAACGGATTGGCCATCAAAATGCATATAGATCAACATTGTTGGTTTGGAGTCCTCCATGGGTAATGCAGCAAAAAACAAGGGCAGATTATCCGTTTTCAATTCCGCTGTATTGAAACCTCGTTCCCCAAACTTCTTTTTTAACCAAATGATATTGTCATCGATATCATCGGCATTAAGGGCATCGTTAGGGATAGCGACAAAATCTTTCAGTTCATTTATCGCATGTGCCACTTGGGATTTGATACCAGTGGAATCTTGGGAAAAAATTGAAAAAAAGGAAATCGAGAAAAGTAAAAGAAATGACTTCTTCATGAAAGGTGTCAGGTTTGTTTGAAAGCCTAATTTAGCGAATTACTTTCACAAAATCACCAATGTTTTCAACTCCATTTTTAGTCAGGTATTTTATAAATGCCGAACCTATTATAGCGCCTTTGGTCTTTTCGATAGCTTGTTCAAAAGTTTCGGAATTGCTAATTCCAAAACCAACAATTTGAGGATTTTTTAAGTTCATTTTGGAGATTCGTTCAAAATACAGCTCAGTATCGTTGCTAAATCCTTGTTTAGCCCCTGTGGTACTTGCGGAGCTTACCATATAGATAAAACCATCAGATGCATCGTCGATGGCTTTGATGCGTTCATCACTCGTTTGTGGTGTTATAAGAAAAACATTGATAAGGTCATATTTTTTATAGATTGCCTCATATTCATTTTTATAAACATCTAAGGGGAGGTCTGGCATAATGAGTCCATCAATCCCGATTTTATGGCATTTTTCACAAAAAGACGCTACACCATATTGAAACATAGGATTGAAATAACCCATTAAAATCAATGGGATGGAAACGCTTTCCCGAATATTTTTTAGTTGCTTAAAGAGTAGTTCTGTATGCATTCCATTCTTGAGTGCTGCGGTAGAGCTTTCCTGAATTGTTGGCCCATCCGCCAGCGGGTCACTAAAGGGGAGACCAATTTCAATCATATCGACCCCATGCTTTTCCAAATCCTGAATGATTTTTACGGTATCGTTTAAATTAGGGTAACCCGCGGTAAAGTATATGGAAAGAAGTTTTTTATCTTCTTGTAGCTTTTGTTTTATTCTATTCATTTAATTTATAGTATTGAGATGTTAGATATGAGTATTGAGATATGAGTTAAATTGGTTTATATTTTAATAATTTTGAGATAACTGATATAGGTCTTAGATTCTTTATATTTTTTTATTCCGCTTCGCAATGAGTACGGAGACTTGATATAGATTTAGCGATTAAACTCTATACTCAATACTCAATACTAGTTACTACTATCTACAATTTAAAATAATCAATATAGGTCTGTAAATCCTTATCACCGCGTCCAGAAAGGTTGAAAACCACAATATCATCTTTTTTAAAGGTTTTATAATCAAAAATGGCGAACGCATGTGAGGTTTCTATCGCCGGGATTATTCCTTCAAGTTGAGAAACTTCAAGCCCTGCCGTCATTGCTTCATCGTCGGTAATCGAGATAAATTTCCCACGTCCCGATTTGAACAGATGTGCATGCATAGGACCCACGCCCGGATAATCCAATCCTGCCGAAATGGAATAGGGTTCT
Source organism: Flagellimonas maritima (assembly GCF_003269425.1). Classification (NCBI taxonomy): domain Bacteria; kingdom Pseudomonadati; phylum Bacteroidota; class Flavobacteriia; order Flavobacteriales; family Flavobacteriaceae; genus Flagellimonas; species Flagellimonas maritima. Next base: position 2,708,780 of record NZ_CP030104.1, read on the forward strand.
GTAATCTGTCCATCATTGGTTTGCATTAACAAGGTTTTGCTCCCGTGTATAATGCCCACTTTGCCCAAAGCCGAGGTAGCGGCACTTTCACCTGAGTTTACTCCTTTCCCAGCTGCTTCTACAGCTATAATCCCCACTTCTGGGGTATCTAAATAGTGATAATAGGCTCCCGCTGCGTTACTACCACCACCGACACAGGCTACCACGTAATCTGGATTTTCCCTGCCTTCTTTTTCCAACAACTGTATCTTTATTTCTTCCGAAATTACAGATTGAAACCGTGCCACCATATCCGGATAGGGATGTGGCCCCACGACCGAACCTATAATGTAATGTGTGTCGACCGGATTATTTATCCAATCCCGTATGGCTTCGTTAGTGGCATCCTTCAAGGTTCTGCTACCGGATAGTGCGGGTCTTACTTCGGCACCTAACATTTTCATTCGTGCCACATTTGGAGCTTGGCGCGCAATATCGATTTCTCCCATATACACTACACATGCTATACCCATCAAGGCACAAACCGTAGCTGTGGCAACCCCATGTTGACCGGCTCCCGTTTCAGCAATGATTCTATTTTTTCCGAGTTTTTTTGCCATTAAAATCTGGCCAATGGTATTATTGACCTTGTGCGCGCCGGTGTGGCATAAATCCTCACGTTTCAAATAAATCTTGGTTTGATATTTTTTGGAAAGCCGTTTCGCAAAATAGAGGGGAGTAGGTCGCCCAACATAATCCTTGAGCAATTGTTGGAATTCTTCTTTAAAAGAAGCTTCTTCCATAATACAAATATAGTTTTGACGAAGTTCTTCTGTGTTGGGATAGAGCATTTCTGGTATAAAAGCTCCCCCAAATTCTCCGTAATACCCTTTTTCATCGGCATTATAACTCATGAATTGTCAGATTTAAGTTGAAAGTTATTGGATAACAACTTTTTGAATTCTTTTAGTTGTTGAATTTTTTTCAGCCCGGGTTCGGACTCAAATTTACTGTTTACATCGATAGCATAGCACATTTTGGATGCTGGACTATCTAGAAATGATCGAAGGGAATTCACTTCATCCAATCCAATACCTCCGCTTAGAAAGTAGGGTTTGGTGGATGGATAATCCGTTAGAATATTCCAGTCAAAAATATATCCGTTGCCTCCGGGAAGTCTTCCCTTCGTATCAAAAAGAAAATAATCGCAAACATTTTCGTATTTGGACAGAACTGAGAAATCGAAATCATTTTTGATGGAAAACACTTTGATGATTTCTAATTTTGTCAGGTCGGGCGCAGTCGAGACCTCTTTAGAGTTTGTAGCTATCTTTTTTCTCGACTGCGCTCGAAATGGAATGAATTCTTCTTTCAAGGTTCTACAAAACTCTGGAGACTCATTGCCATGCAATTGTACCCCATCCAGTTCATAGGTTTCTATTTTTTCAAATACCCCTTCAATCGAAGCATCTACAAAAACTCCAACTTTCTTTATATTTTTTGGTACGTCAGCTATGCTGTCACTATCATAAAAACGCGAAGAAGGTGTCCAGAATATAAAGCCCAAATAATCCGGTTGCAATTGTGCAACTTCTTCTGGATTATATTTCATGCCACAAACTTTGAGTTTCATGATTTTTGTAGTTTTAGATGTTCCAAATCGTCATTCCGAACTTGTTTCGGAAACACATTCTGATGAGATGCTGAATCAAGTTCAGCATGACGTAGTACTTTATATGACTCTTGCTGATATTTATGTGCAAACATTTGTTCTTCTTTCAGTTTAAATAACATCACTTTTCTGTATGAGCTATAGTCTATGGTTAAGAGCTCAAATTTCATGATTCCAACGTTTTTATAAATTCAGTTGCGTATTGTCCAGGATTATCCGTCTTCATGAAATTCTCTCCAATTAGAAAGCCTTGATAGCCATATGGTTTTAAATCCGTTATCGCATCGATGGAACTTATTCCGCTTTCCGAGACTTTTATGAATTCATCGGGAATTAATTTTGAAAGATTTTTGCTGGTCTCTAAGCTAACTTCGAATGTTTTTAGGTTCCGGTTGTTTACACCGAGCATATCCAAACTGGGCATTATGGATTTGTGTATCTCTTCTTCGTTATGCACTTCCAATAGCACATCTAAATTTAATTTTTTAGCAGCTTCTGAGAGACTCTTGATTTCCGCTCTGGAAAGTACGGCCGCAATCAATAGAATTACATCGGCTCCATAGGCCTTTGCCTCCAAGATTTGATATTCATCTATAATAAATTCTTTGCGCAACAATGGCATGTGAACAGCAGCTCTTGCCAGCACTAGATCATCTAGAGAGCCACCAAAATATTTGCCATCGGTCAATACTGACATACCACATACCCCTGCTTTTTCATATCCCATAGCCACATCTTGAACATTCAAATCTTGATTGATTATGGATTTTGAAGGCGAACGCCGTTTGTGTTCGGCAATAATTCCTGAACCACTATTTTTGAGCGCTTGTGCCAACGAAGCAGTTTCTCTATCCATAAGAACAGATTGTTCCAGTTGGGAAACGGGAATCAAGGATTTTTTTAAATCTACCTCTTTGCGCTTGTCCGCTACTATTTTATCTAGGATATTCATTTTTTTTGTCGGTTGTCGGTTGTCGGTTGTCGGTTGTTGGTTTTCAATTTTCAGATGTCAGATGTCAGATGTTAGTTTTTGGTTTTCAGTTGTTATTTTTTCTCATTGCTTTTGTCTGTAGGATTCATACGTTTCTAAACTCTAAACCATCATCCACTAATCTCCTGTAATTTCTTCAATGCTTCCAACCCTTTTCCACCCAATAAAGATTCCTTTGCTTTTTCAAAACCTTCTTTTGGGGTTATGCCTTCAACTGTCGAGATAGCAATTCCGGCATTGGCACATACCACATTATTTTGGGCTTCTGTTCCTTTTCCATTAAGGATGTTCAAGAAAATCTGTGCTGATTCGGAAACATCGTCACCACCTGTTATTTCTTCCTGTAAAATGGACTTTACTCCAAAATCTTCAGGTGTCAGTATCGCTTCTGATTCATTGGAAATTGTTTTAGTAGCCCCAGTTAATGAAATTTCATCATAACCATCCAAGGCGTGGAGTACGGTGAAATTTTTATCCGTGTTTTGATAAAGGTATCCGTACATTCTTGCTAGTTCCAAGTTGAAAACCCCGACCATCTGATTTTTTGGGAATGCCGGGTTTACCATTGGCCCCAACATATTAAAAAAGGTTTTTACAGCAAGTTCCCTACGAATGGGTGCCACATTTTTCATAGCTGGATGAAACAATGGTGCATGTAAAACACAGATTCCCGCCTCATCGATCGATTTTTTCAGAAAGTCCGCTTCATTACTGAACTTGATGCCCAGAAACTCCATGACATTACTACTGCCACATTTAGATGAAACCCCGTAGTTGCCATGCTTGGTCACTTTTATTCCGGCTCCTGCGGTAACAAATGATGCCAGTGTGGAAATATTGAAGGTGTCTTTTCCATCACCACCTGTACCGCACAAATCTATGGGGTTGTATTCGGATAAATCTACCGCCAAACACAATTCTAAAAGTGCATCCCTGAAACCTTCCAATTCCTCTATGGTAATACTTCGCATCATATATACCGTGAGAAAAGCTGCAATTTGCGAGGTATTGTAATCCCCTTTTGCAATATTGACCAAGATTTGCTTGGCATCGCTTTTGGAAAGGATTTCGTGGTTTATAAGTCTATTTAGTGTTTTTTTCATTTTAATTTAGAAATGAGATATTAGATATGAGTATTGAGATATGAGTTTTGGTACTTTAGCCTTTGTTGATTTCATATCTTATCTGTTTAACATTTTTTGCATTATTCTAACTACTAACTACTTATTTCCAAGCCAATTTTTAAGCATTTGTTTTCCTTCGGGTGTTAACACGGATTCTGGATGAAATTGTACAGCTGTTACATCGTAACTTTTATGTCGTAGCGACATTACCTGTCCGTTTTCATCAAACGAAGTGGCTTCCAAACTATCAGGTAAATCTGGGTGCACGACCCATGAATGATAACGGCCAACCTCGATCTGGTCTGGCATACCTTCAAAAATGATATCTTTTTTGGTGATATTGATCGTTGTCGCAATTCCATGGTATACCTGTTCAAGATTTACCAACTTCCCTCCAAAGACTTCTCCAATGGCCTGTTGTCCAAGACAGACTCCAAAAATTCGCTTTGTAGGGGCATATTTCCTAATAATATCCTTTAGCAATCCCGCCTCATCTGGAATTCCTGGTCCCGGTGACAAAATAATTTCTTCAAAATTGTCTACTTCGTCCAACGTCAATTGGTCGTTACGTTTTACGGTGACATCACAATCCAAATCCTCTAAATAGTGCACTAGGTTGTACGTGAAACTATCGTAATTGTCTATCATTAATAGCTCTCTTCCCATATCTAAATAGTTTCTGCTATTTTGAGTGCTTTGGTCAAAGCTCCTAATTTGTTGTAGGTTTCCTGTAATTCCATTTCCGGGTCCGATGCGGCAACAAGACCAGCTCCTGCTTGATAATGCAGTTGATGGTTTTTACTAAGAAACGTTCGAATCATAATGGCATGATTGAAGTTGCCCTCAAAATCCATAAAACCTATAGCGCCCCCATAATATGCGCGACTAGTTTTCTCATATTTTTCAATCAATTGCATGGCCCTATGTTTTGGTGCTCCGCTTAAAGTTCCCGCTGGGAACGTATCGGCAACAACTTTCATGGTCGTGCTGTCTTCTTTCTTCTGTCCTGTAACTTTAGAGACTAAGTGAATGACATGGGAGAAATACTGTACTTCGCGATAGGTTTCCACGTTTACCGTATTTCCGTTCCTACTAAGGTCGTTTCTGGCCAAATCCACTAGCATTACATGTTCACTGTTTTCTTTATCATCTTGTGCCAACTTTTTTGCGAGTTCTGCATCTTGCTCATCGTTTCCCGTTCTTTTATAAGTGCCGGCGATAGGATGTATTTCGGCTTTGCCATCTTTAACGATCAATTGTGCTTCTGGTGAACTTCCGAATATTTTAAAATCCCCATAATCAAAATAAAATAGGTAAGGGGATGGGTTTACGGAGCGCAATGCCCTGTAAACGTTAAATTCATCTCCCTTAAAATCTTGGGAAAATCTTCGGGACAAGACCAATTGAAACACATCTCCCCGTTTGCAGTGCTTTTTTGCCAATACTACTTGCTCTTTAAATTCTTCGTCCTTTAAATTGGATTTTGGATTTCCCTCTTTCACAAAATTGTAGGAAGCAAAGTTTCTCACATTGAACAAGCGAGCTATTTCATCTACGTTACTTTCACTTTCAAAACAATGTGCAAAAAGATAGGCTTCATTTTTAAAGTGATTTATGGCGATAATATTTTTGTATACGGCATAGTAAATGTCAGGTATGCTGATGGAATCCTCTTTTCTTGAAATAGCAACATCTTCAAAATAACGGACGGCATCGTATGACATGTAACCGAACAATCCGTTGTTTATAAATTTGAAGCCATTGTTCGAGGCTGAAAATTTTTGTCCAAATTCATGAATGACCTTGGTTACATCCGTATCCGATGAAATAGGAAATTCTTCTTTCATGCCATCTGGAAAAACCTGTGTGATAATTTCATGCTGGACCTTAATCGATGCTATGGGGTTGCAACAGATGTAAGAGAAACTATTGTCATTGGCATGATAATCGCTACTTTCCAAAAGAATGCTATTGGGAAATTTGTCCCTGATTTTCAAGTACACACTAACCGGAGTGATTGTATCAGCAAGTATTTTCTTGTAATGTGTTTGAAGTTTATATGTCATTTTTTCATTTCTATTTTCGTGTAGACGGAAATCTATTTTAGTTATTCAAAGAAATAAGTTAAATCATCCCAATTAGGATTAAAGTCATTAATCAAGTTGATTTTCCAATTTCTATTCTATTTTTTCAATTGTTTTTCTCTTCTGATAGCAGGCATTGGGAATGTGAACTCTTTATAGTAAACCAAAGTTTTTAGATTATACCTTTTAGCAAATTCACTTCCAACACATTTTTTGTGTCTACACATACGCTTTTTCAATTTATTGATATAGCCTATATAAATAGTTCCTAGTTTATTATTTGAAATTATGTAGACATAAAAACTCATTCTATTTAAAAGGACTTGATTTAAGGATTTCCACCTTCGTGGAAAAATAAAATTCCTTAAACTAAAAAAGGCTTGTCGTGATGACAAGCCTCTATATGATTACAATGGGGACAGGTTCACGACATTCGACGTAAATTTATCCACCACCAAGTATTTACTGTTTTTAAATTCATTGCTCCAAAGATAGAAATGAAATCGGAACCTGCAAATTTGTTTTTTCTTAAAAATTGACTGTATTCATTTTCTTTTTTTTAATCCAACTAGTTTACATGAACGGAGTATGCCGTTACGTCTATTGTACCATCACTTAGTTCATAGAGTTCTTCACCATTTTTCCAAACTTTTGCCACTTCTATTCCTTCATCGTTTTCTTCATAACCGGCGGCATAAATATTTCCTTCGGAAAAATAAACGGAATATGCGCGGGCTTGACCAGTTGCACTTGTCAAATCATAAAGTGTATCGCCGTTCAGCCAAACCTTGGCAATCCTTCCTCCTTGATTATTATTGGCATAACCTGCAACATAAATATCGTTTCCATTTGCAAAAAGTGAGTATGCATTTGCGCTATCTTGGCCATCGGTCAGCGCATAAAGTTCAATATCATTTCTCCATACTTTGGCAACAAGCGTATTGTCTTCGTTTCTTTCGTATCCTGTAACATATACATCATTTGCATTAACAGCTACTGAATAGGCTATGGAATCAAAATCGCCATTGGTCAAGGTGTAGAGCAACACTCCATTTCTCCATACCTTACTTACCAGTGTATCGTCCATATTTTTATCATACCCTACGGTGTAAATATCTCCGGATTCTATGTAGGTGGCATACGCCAACGCATCATTGCTACCATCGGTCAACTCATATAAAATGGTTCCGTTTTTCCAGACCTTGGCAATTTTTTTGCTCTGGTCGTTATCTTCATATCCAGTAATGTAGATATCTTCCCCGTCCGTAATAACAGCTTTGGCTTTGGAATCTGTGGTTCCATCGGTCAACTCATATAGAATTTCTCCGTTCTTCCAAACTGCTGCAATTCTCTCAGCACCATTGTTGATGTAACCAGCAATATAAATATCACCGTTATCAACGTAAATAAAATTCCCATTGGAGTCAGTTGTTTCACTTGTGATATCGGTAAGGATTCCATTTCGCCATAGTTTGACTATATCACCATCGTCTCCGGCTACATATACTGTTGGTCCTACGGTTACCAAACTCTCTACGGTCAGGTTGTCTATTGTCAATGTTATTATAGCCGAGCCCTCTAACCCATAGGAAGTAAGATTTCCTTCATCATCTACTGTCACTAATTCTTCGTTACTGCTCTGCCAAATTTGAGGTCCTGTCTCTTCTGCCTGAGTTTCAAATGATATAATGTTAAGTTTGGCCGTATCAAATTTATCCATCTCCAATTCGGTATTGTCCAATTCGAGCAGAGTCACTGGCCCTTCAATTACGGTAACTATACAAATTGCTGCAATGTCACCTACACTGGCACTAATAATCGTTTCGCCAACAGCTAAGGGAACCACTTCCCCATTTTCGTCCACGGTGGCAATAGTTTCATCACTACTTTCCCATAAAACTGTGTTCTCCCCTACATCCGAAATGACTTGAAGCGTTTCTTTAAAAGAAGGAAATGAAAAGAGGGTCAAACTTTCTTTGTTAAGTTCGAGTAGGAGTTCTTTTTCGGTTATTACAACTGTACAGATAGCTTTGGAATCTCCTACTTTTGAAGTCACTACGGCGGTTCCAGGTGCAACCCCTGTAACGATACCTTTCGAGTTTACCGAGGCAATATCACTTTTATTGCTGGTCCAAGAAATAACATCACCACTTGTTTTTGAGATGACAGCCAAAGTATCCGTTTCCCCAATGGAGATTCCAATAACCGATTTGTTCAATTTGATTTCCGAGGTGATGTTTTCGCTAGCTTCTTCGCTACAGGACCCCAGTAATAGTGTTAATGCCACAACAAAGTATGGCAAATAATTTTTTGCTATTCGTTTCATGGTAAAATTTTAATAGGATATTTTTGGGGCGGAAAATATACTAGCATTAATAGGTTTTGTGAAGATACATATTTCAGTATAAAACACAAGGAAAATTCACGAAATCAGTAGTATAGGATATTGAAATTAAATGTCCGTAATCTTATAATAAAAAATCCCGCCTACAAAATTGTAAGGCGGGATTTTCAGCACAAAGCTATTTTTTGATTACATCTGTAAATCGACCACTAAATCGAATTCATCATAGATGGTCTTGTCCCCTAAATTGTCAAAGAAACTTCCAGAACCATATTTTACATCATAGTTTGTTCTATCCACCTTTAACGTGGCGGTCGCTTTGCTTCCATAAATGGAAACGTCAAAAGTTATAGGTTTGGTAATCCCCTTGATTGTCAAATCTCCGGTAACTTCATAAGCATTTTTGCCAGTTGACTTTACATTGGTGAATACCAATTTTGATGTTGGGTTTGAGGCTGTAGAGAAGAAATCGTCCGAATTAAGGTGACCGTCCAGTTTCTGCTTGTATTCCCCTTCTAGATCTGTAGTATTGATGGTGGTCATATCCACTACAAATTCACCGCCTGTAAGCTTGTCGCCGTCAAATTCCAAAGCTCCTGATTTTAGTGCAATAGTCCCCGTATGGGAACCGGTAACCTTATAGGCCTTCCAAGTAACGGTACTTTCGCTTGTTTTTATCTCTTTCTTTTCGCCATCAATGGGGTTGGCGGTTGCGGTTAATCCAAATACCGCTGTCAATGCTAAACTTAAAATTCCTTTTTTCATGATTGTGTTTAAATTTCTGGGTTACTAATTATTATTTATATATGTGAGAATAATTCTTCTCTTGTTTTCCTTACTTTTGAATAATGCTGCGTTTCATCTTTTTCAGAACGATAACCGACAGCCAATACCACTGCGGTATTCAGATTTTTATCCGTAAGACCAAGAATTTCATTGTACACTTCGTTTTCTATGCCTTCCATTGGGCACGTATCAATTTTCAATTCTGCAGCGGCCTGCATCAAATTACCTAATGCAATGTATACTTGTCTGCTAGTCCAAGCACTTTTGGTTTGAGCGGGCAAGTCCAATAATTTGGACTTCATGAAATCCCCATAGCCTTTTAATCCTTCTTCTGGAATGTTTCGTGTTGTGCTTACGTTTTCCAGATAATCATCAACCAACTCCTCTCCAAAATCAGTAACATTTGCAAAAACGATAATGTGCGAAGCATCAGTTATTTGTGACTGCCCCCAAGAAGCAGGTCTCAGTTTTTCCTTTGTCTCTTGGTCGGTAATTACGAATATATGATAGGGCTGCAATCCGTATGAAGATGCACTTAAGCGTGTAGCCTCGAGCAATAATTCCAGATCATGGTCAGATACTTTCTTTGTATGGTCGAATTTTTTGGTGGCATAGCGCCAAGTCCTGTTTTCTAAGATGTTTTTCATTTTAAAATTTATCCAATAATTGATTTAATATTCTCAATTCTTTTTGAGTAAGGTTGCTTACAACATTTTTTTCAGCACTGGAAACAGCATTGTCCATTTTTATGAGTGCTTTCATGCCTTGGTCTGTAATTCCAATCTCCACTTTTCGCCTGTTCGACTCACAAACACACCTGTTGACATATCCTTTGTTCAATAACTTGTCCACCAAACGTGTAGTATTGCTCATTTTGGTGACCATTCGTTCATTGAGTGTGGAAAGATTTGCAGGTTGGCCTTTCTGACCTCTCAAAATTCGAAGTACATTAAATTGTTGAAGGGATACACCATAAGGCTTTAGGGCATTACTGATAGCTTCCATAATTTTATTGTTCACCAACTGCATGTGGATAATGGTTCTGGTTTCCAGAGGAATTTTTTTAGTTGTCCTTATAATTTCTTCCACATTCATGTGTAAACAATATTTGTATATACAAATGTATATAAAATAAGTTTATAAAATCTCATACTACACCAATAAAATTTTGTTAAAAGAATAACAAATAACATTTTTTGGGGCTTAAGATTAAACTATGCGTTATTTTAAATGTCCAACATTTACAATAGCATACTGAATTACTTCATTGATGGAACTTGAAAGAATTTACCATTTATATAAAAGGGCGGGTTTTGGAATCACCTATTCCGAGGCTAAAAAACAGTCTTCAGAAAATAAAAAACAGGTCATTAACAATTTATTCAATTCTTCCTCCCAAACTTCTCCATTGAATGTGCCTATAGATGAAATCAAAACTCTCTTTAAAAATAATCCAGGTAAGTTATCCAAGGATAACAAGATGCATTTACGTAAAATAAGTAGAAGAAAGCTACTTGAGTTTAATAGAAAGTGGTTGTATCGCATGGGCGAAACAGATGAAGCCCTCCGGGAACGAATGACGTTATTTTGGACGAACCATTTTGTAGTACGTGAACGCAATATTATTTATTTCCAATCCTTTAATAATATGCTCCGGCAAAATGCTCTGGGAAATTTTCGTGAAATTGTTATTGCAGTGGCAAAAGAAGCGGCGATGCTCAATTATCTCAATAATCAGCAAAATCGCAAAAAGAAACCTAATGAGAATTTTGCACGAGAGCTTATGGAATTGTTTACGCTCGGTGAGGGTCACTATTCAGAAAAAGATATTCAAGAAGCTGCACGTGCTTTTACAGGGTGGCGCCATAATTTTAAAGGAGACTTCGTTTTCAATAAAAAAATCCATGACTTTGGAAGTAAAACCTTCATGGGAAGAACCGGGAATTTTAATGGAGAAGATATTTTGGACATCATTTTGGAACAGTCCCAGTGCGCTTATTTTATTTCCAAAAAAATATACTCGTATTTCGTGTCCGAAAAAATTGATAAAAATCATATAGAGGAACTTGCCAGCGTCTTCCGTAAAAATTATGACATAGCCGAGATCATGCATTATATGTTCTCGGCTGAATGGTTTTACGATAAAAAAATCATGGGCAACAAAATAAAATCTCCCACGGATCTATTGGTTGGGATGATGCAAATCGTTCCTTTTAAATTTAAGAAAACCAAAGAACTGGCATACGTACAAAAGCTGTTGGGGCAACAGTTGTTAAATCCACCAAACGTAGCTGGATGGCCGGGCGGCAGAAAATGGATAGATTCAAATACAATGTTGGTCCGTCTTAAGTTGCCATCCGTTCTTTTGAATAACGGAATCATTTCTTTTGATGTAAAAGGTGAGTTTGAAGACAGTCTCAGCGAATTCAACAAAAAGAAAAATGTGGGAAAAAAGTTGGACGTTGAAAGTGATTGGAATTTTTTTAATGCTCAATTTAAAAAATCTTCCTACGCAGAACTAAATATGATTGTTCTGGGTGCCAATTTACATGAAGATACAGAAGCGTTTATCGACAGCTTTGAAAAAGAGAGCAAAGCGGATTACTGCATTCAGCTAATGTCCATGCCAGAATACCAATTGTGCTAATCGTATCGAAATGAAGAGAAGAACATTTATAAAAAGCAGCGGTCTGGCAAGCGGTGTGTTGTTTGTCCCAAACTTCCTAAAGGCCCATGACCAATTATGGCCAAGCATTTTAGGACATAAAAAACTGGTTATAATTCAATTGGCCGGCGGAAATGATGGTCTTAACACAATTGTTCCATATACCAATGACGTGTATTTTAAGAACAGGGTTTCAATTGCCCAGAAAAAACAGGATTTACTATTATTAAATGATGAAATCGGTTTTCATGCTTCGCTGTCCAAGTTCAAAAATCTGTTCGATGATGGTTATGTTACTATTATGAACAGCGTTGGTTATCCAAATCCCGTTAGATCGCACTTTAGGTCCACGGATATATGGCAAACAGCATCCTCTTCCAAAGAAATACTAAAAACCGGATGGGTGGGTCGCTATCTTGATAGTGTGGCAAAAGACCCGGTGGGTGCCATAGAAGTGGATGATATGCTCTCGATGATGCTGAAAGGTGAAAAAATCAATGGTATTGCAACTAAAAATGCAAAACTGCTCTACAATACAACAAGAGAACCCTACTTTGCAAAGGTTCTTGAAAGTTCTCAGGATAAACATCTGAACGAGCACAATCTTGGTTATCTGTATAAAACTGCAATCGATGCCAAATCTTCCGCAGCCTATATTTTTGAAAAGACCAAAGTCTACAAAAGCACATGGGAATACCCAAAAAATGCTTTTGGAAAACAACTCAAGACAGTTTCTGAATTTATCAATTCTGGACTTAAAACTCAGATTTATTACACTTCCCTTAGTGGATTTGACACACACGCAAATCAAATAAATGCCCAAAAAAGATTGCTGAGCACCTATTCTGAAGCAATATCCGCTTTTGTGAACGATTTGAAGCATATGGGAACTTTTAAAGATACGGTGATACTGACATTTTCAGAATTTGGGAGGCGTGTCAAACAAAACGCGGCCAACGGTACGGATCATGGCGCTGCAAATGCGGTATTTTTAATGGGTGAAAATCTTAAGAGTCCAGGTATGTACAACGCCCCTCCCTCACTTATGGATTTGGATGAGAATGGGGATATTACATATGAAATAGATTTTAGGCAGATTTATTCTTCGTTACTTGATAAATGGTTGCAGACCAACACTACCGAGATAATATCAGGTAATTTTGAACCGTTGAATTTAGTCTGAAGCCCATATCTTACAGTATTCACAATAAAGTTTTGTTAAAAACCAAAACTTAGGTATTTACAATGATTATTTTAGGGGTAAAATATGTTACATGTTCCGCTTTGTACCAATCATTGCTACACTCTTATTTTTTTTATTGCTCTCATGTGGCACAAAAGAAAAAAAAATTGAACCTGATACAACAGCTATCAGCGAAACTACGATCAATGCCGATACTAAAGGCCAAAATGTAAAATTTCCAGTTTACGATTATAATGGTCTTGAGCCTTTGCTCAATAAAGATGATGGCAAAACCTATATCATAAATTTTTGGGCGACTTGGTGCAAACCATGCATTGAAGAACTTCCCTATTTTGAAAAGGTAAACGCCGAAATGAAGGACAACAATGTTGAGGTTATTTTAGTGAGCTTGGATATGCCATCTATGTGGAAATCAAGATTAGAGCCCTATGTTGAAAAAAATGATCTGAAATCAAAAGTTGTCATTCTAGATGACCCAAAACAAAATGATTGGATTCCCAAAGTATCGGAAGAGTGGGGCGGGGGTATACCTGCTACGTTAATTTACAATAAAGTAAAACGTGGTTTTTACGAGCGTGGCTTCACCTATAAAGAACTGAACGAAGAACTGAACAAATTCATAAACTAATAGTATCATGAAAATAATTAAAATTTTAGGCCTATTTGCAATTGTATTTGCATTGGGTGCATTTACGAACAAATTTGACTCCATTGAAAACGGATATGCTATAGGGGATACAGCTACAGATTTTTCTTTAAAAAATATTGATGGAAAAACAGTCTCACTCTCAGATTTTAAGGACGCCAAAGGGTTTTTGGTAATCTTTACCTGTAACACTTGTCCTTATGCTGTTGCCTACGAGGATAGAATAATAGCGCTGGATAAAAAATATAAATCAAAGGGAGTTCACGTAATAGCGGTCAACCCTAATAATCCAGAAACAAAACCCGGGGATAATTTGGAAGCCATGAAAAAAAGGGCGTCGGAAAAAGGATTTACGTTTCCCTATTTGTTGGATGAAGGACAGAAGATCTATCCACAATATGGAGCGACCAGAACTCCGCATGTGTATTTGTTGGAAAAGACTTCAGAAGGAAATATTGTAAAGTATATAGGAGCCATTGACGATAATTACCAAGATGCTTCAAAAGTTGAGGAAAAATATGTTGAAAATGCTGTGGATGCCATGTTAGCGGGAAAAGATATTGAAGTGACCACAACACGTGCTATAGGATGCACTATAAAAGTTTAAAATAATTTTTTTTGTAAGAGGCTGTCTAAAAAGTCTACGATTACAGGATTTGTCATATTGAGCTTACTTAAACCGATGTTGGATACTTGTTGGTTAAATTTTCTACATACTCAAAATGATTTAATACTTACTTTTTAGACAGCCTCTTTTATATTTGCAAAATATAAAATGAACTAAGATGGCAGATTTATCACAAGAAGAATGGGCAAGTCAACTTGAAAATGACGATAACGCTTTTGTTCTCGATGTACGCACTCCAGAAGAACTTGAAGAAGGTTTTATTCCTGCTGCTACCAATATTGATATATACTTGGGACAGGATTTTCTGAATGAAATTGAAAAATTGGACAAGTCAAAGAACTACTACGTATACTGTCGTTCTGGAAACCGAAGTGCCCAGGCCTGTGCAATTATGAACAGTGTAGGTATAGAAAATGCCTATAACCTAGAAGGTGGTTTTATGAATTGGGAAGGTGAGGTAGTGGAATCCTAGTTTCTCAAAGATTTTATCTTATTTAATATCATCGACTTCTATATCTTGTCCTTTGGTGAAAGCCCCTTAGTTTTGTCGCTCTTCTCATTGAAAGTTTGCATCAAACTATACACATAGGGAATTTGTTTTTGAAAACGAATTAAAATGTCCTCAGAAATATTATCCCTACTAAAAGGGACCACTTTAACATATTCCTGAAATTCGTTGGCATTTCTTCCATATTTATAATCGTAGGGGAAGCGGCCGTTTTCATCAATTATGTTTTTTGGATTATCTTTGTTCGGTACGCTGATATAAAATTCACTGTCCAAAATGTTACCTTCAGGATTGAACAAATCTTCTTTTTTCAAATATTCATGCAGTTCCTTTGCAGTACCTATGGCAGGGTCAACTAATTTAATGTCTTCTACCATAAAACTACGGTATAAAAATTTTCCATCCTTTCCTTTATAATTATAAAGTTCTTTTAAAACAGCAGCTATTTCATTTGTCATGTAAGGATAATGCGTACACCCTAGAATAATCGATTTTAGTTTATTTTTAGTTTCAGAAAGTCTTATTTTCTCCATAAGCGTCACCAGATGATAGCGTACATAATTCTCTGCATCATTGATTTGAAGCACTGAACAATCATCTGATTTTTCGGAATCGCATAGCATCTTGCTATCTGCAAAATCAAAATTGTATACATCAAACAATGTATGGTCTATTTTGGCATCACCTTCCAAGCTTGGGCCTTTATAATTGCCACGTGGTTTTTTTAGGTTCTTATCAAAATATTCTGGATCATCATCAATGGCCTCCGCTATGCCCAGACCGCCTTGGGAAAACACCTCAATGTCACCAGTATAATTTTGTTCTTCTTTTATTTTAAAAATAGTGTTGCGATACCCTTTGGAGGCAACTGTGCCCACAGTCGCCAAAACCCCTATTATAGCATCTTCGTTTTTCCCAATAGTTTCCAAAGCTCCACGTACCCCAGCATCTATGACACCTATAATTTTAATATTTAAATTGGCTTTTTTTACATATTCCTCAAGATATTCTTTACCATAAGCCGTGGCTGTATTGCAAGCTATGACCATTGCCTTAATAGGTCGTTTGTCCATTTTTGCGGAAGCATCGTTTCTGTCCAAATAATACTTCTTGTCCATCAAAAACAGTGCATCTTTAATAATGTGTTCCTTTAAAAGATTGGTTTTCCCTTCCTTAGCATAATTACCGTACGGCATGTTTGCTTGATCGGCCAAATAGATAAAAGATTCTTTTTCAAAATCCAGTTTTCCATCACCGCCTTGTTTTAGAGTCATATTATTATTGCCATCATGTGCTACAATAGCCTTAAGTACGGTGAGTCCACCCGTACCGGAATCAAATACCCCTATGGGCAATGAATTGTCCGACAAGGGATAATTCTCAAAATCGATATCATAAAAATTCTCTTTTTTTGATACAACTTCAACATCAGTTTTGCTTTTGGAGGTATTTTCTTTGCACGATACAATAAACAACACCATGGATGCTGTAAGCAGATTAATGAATTTCATAAGTGGTAGTTTGGTTATCAACGGAATGTAAAGAGTTATTATTCGTTTTTGGGAAGCTGTTTTTCCAATACTTTTCCATTCAATGAATTATTGTAAGCTCCATCTTTAATTGTGGTTTTTCCATTTATAAAACTATGGATTAATCCTTCGGATAGTTGAAATGCATCAGTGTAGTCCGCTTTGTCCCTAAAACTATTAGGGTCAAATATAATGATGTCAGCATAATAGCCCACTTTTAATCTGCCCCTTTTTTCTATTTTGAAAATCTCAGCAGTTTTAGAAGTGCTCCTATTGATAAATTCTGCAGTGTCAATTATTTTTTCTTTAGTGACATATGTATGGAATTTTCTAGGGAAAGAACCATATTTTCTTGGATGCCCCGTGTTGCCATCTGATCCGGTAACTACCCAATCCTGCTTCATGAACGTAAAGATATCCTCATCGGTCATATTGAATGATGCTATCCGAACATAACCCGTTTTCAAGATATTGATTACCGCTACGTGAGGTTCCATATTTAGCATTTGGGATATTTCCAATAAATTTTTTCCTATGAACTCCTCATTGTTGGACTTTACGATCAATAGCTTTTCGGCACCGCCCCTTCGAGCTATATTATTTTTAATTTCTGTTAAAATTTTACTTTTTGTTTGCGGGTCTTCGTAACGGATAAACAATGAATCTTTTCCACCGCTTTCTGCCCAACGCGGCACAACGGCAGCTTTAAGGCCAGTAGCGGATGCATCATACGGATATTGGTTTGCCGTAATTTCCAGACCTTCTTTTTGTGCATTTTCGATCATTTTGACAATTGCATTGCTTTTGTTCCAAACATCTACTCCCAAACATTTAATATGCGAGATATGTACGGGGATTTTTGCCTCTCTCCCAATTTGTATTGTTTCTTCTATGGAAGCCAGAAGGCCGACGGTATACGAACTCTCATCTCGTAAATGCGTATCATAAATCCCGCCATTTTGTGCAGCTGTTTTTGCTAAAGCTATAACTTCATCCGTATTGGAATAACTTCCAGGGGCATAGAATAGACCTGTAGAAATTCCAAAAGCACCTGAATCCATTTCTTGTTGAACCAAGTGTTGCATTTTCAATAGCTCTTCAGGAGATGCCAGTTTATCACTTCTTCCCATGACCTCTTCCCTTACCGTTCCATGTCCGACCAATGGAACCACATTGGTGCCAATTCCTTGGGAAGTGTAAAGTGACTTAAATTTGCTAAGAGGATAAAAACTGTTCCCATCATTACCTACCACAACGGTAGTAATTCCTTGATATAGAAAAGGTTTATTGTGGGAGGTTTTGGCTACGTTCAAATCTCTGTCGGCATGGGTATGCGGGTCAATAAAGCCAGGAGAAACAATGAGCCCTGTGGCATCTATAATTTCTGAAGCTACGATTTCAACTTTCTCGGAATCACCAATGTAAACGATTTTATCGTCTTTTATGGCAATTGTACTCTTTAGAGATTCAAGTGATACTCCATCATAAACTATCCCATTTTTTATTAGGACGTCAGCTTCTATAATTTTTTGTTCAGCACACGACTGCATAAAAAAAGACACGGAAAAAATTACTGTGCCAAACTTTGAGAAAATCTTTAATTGATTTTTCATGGTTTACATATTCAAAACGAGCTCAATGTATTCTTTTTTCTTGAATTGGTTTGCCATTATTTAAAAATGGGGATGGGATCAAAGATAGATATTCCGGTTGGTGCGTTGGGATTTGAGTTCAACTCGTTTTGCGATATGATAAAACGTTGCGGATGTATCGAAATATCTGAACGGTTGAAAGGTACGGGAACTACGATATCCGTTTCGCTCCGCAAACGCCTTAAATCGTTCCAGGGAATGAATGTTCCAAACCCCGTCACATAACGTTCTTCAATAATTTCTCGGAGTAATGCCCTGGTTTTATCTATTCCGTCCTCGTTTTCCATTCCACCAATTTCAAAATCCTCTTCTGTATAGGGTTCGTAGGTTTTATCATCATCGTCCGAAGAAAAACGTAGCTCAAATGAATCTTCGGATTGTAAAAATTCCCTGACCAGGTTTAATTGATTGAGGCCTTGGTTGAAAGATAACGTTCTGGTGGCGCTTTCTGCTAAAATCAATAAGTTTTCTTGGTAGCTCACTAAATACATTGGGGTAAGTTCTCCATTGATGATGTTTGCCCTGCCCGTTCCTGTGGAGCCTCCTGCATTTAAATGGTTTCTTCTTGCTTTCTCGTCGGTTTTGGCATTGTTTCTATTTCCTTCATTGGTACTCAACAAATCTCTGCAAAAAGTATCATTTGCACTCATATAGCCTCTTCTGCTACCCACCATAAATCGGTAAAGCAAGTTTTCGGTACCTAATATCTGCGTTTCCAAAGGTGTGAACCGCATGCTACCTTCATGTTCGACAATACCTTTCGTGGCAGCTTCATAAGCTTCTCCATATTGCTTGGTCTGTAAATAATATCTGGCCTTTAGTGTATATGCGGTACGTAACCATCTTTCTTTATCTCCTTCAAAGAAAATATCCTCGTCCAGTCCGCTATCGGTATCTGGACTTTCCAGTAAGATTATGGCTTCGTCCAAAATAGTTTGAAGTGCTTTGTAGATTTCTATTTGCGAATCAAACTTTGGGTCTTCGACATCGGCAATATCAATTTCTGAATATGGAATATCTCCCCAGATAACAGTGGCCGTTCCCAGCGCATGTGCGTCAATTATTCTGGTAATGGCCGTTATTAAAAATCCTTCGCTGTCTATACCGTTGAGGTCGTAATATTTGGCTATTTCCCTATTTTGTTTCAGTATCCCATTGTACAAATAACCCCAAGCACTATTGGATTCCTCAGACGAGATATCATAATTAAAAAGTCCTAGGTATAGTGCGATTTCACCTCTATACTGTCCCGACCACATTCCCGATATACGTTGTAAATGGCTCATATTTAATGATATGTCAGCCAACATTGTTCCTTTAATTAACAAATTTGGTGGCAGTACCTCATCCGTAGTTATGGCGTTGGGGTTTTGATTCAGTTCTTCAAAAGATTCGCTACAAGATATAATGAAAGAAAAACAGCATATTGCTATATAGATTTGTGCCTTCATGTCGTTAATATTTGATTTCCAAAGTGAGAGAATAAGTTTTTGATGCAGGGTTGGTAAAATAATCTACTCCAAACCCATTGTCCACGCCTGTTTGGTTGGTTTGGGGATCTACCCCCAAAATATCTGTCCAAAGTGCCAAATTTCTTCCAGTAAGCGTAAATGCAATAGAGGATAATTTTGTTTTTTCCCTAAATCTTTCTGAATTCAATGTGTAACCAAGGGTAACTTCGCTCAGTCGTGTCCAAGAAGCATCTGGGTTTATAGCAAATTCGTTTATTACGGAAGAACCAAAACCTCCACCCACTGTGGTATAGTAAGATTCATTCAATAGTACAGGACCAGCACCAAAATCCTGTATGTTTCCTCTAACGGGAATCCCTACGGGATAAACATCTCCTGCACGATCTACAAGTTCTTGCGTTGGAACAACGGTGTTTCCCACATCTCTGTGGGTTCCAAAATTTCTCATGATGAAACGGGTTCGCTCTGCAAATACTCCACCTTCTGAATGCTCCACTAGTGTATTGAAAAAGAAGCTTCTGTATTTAACACGCAGACCTAGACCACCTCTCCATTCAGGATTTGGGTCTCCGAGTACGCCTTGCTCTGGGTCTAGCTGTGGGAATCCGTTTTCATCCAAGTCAAATGACCCATCGGCATTGCGCAATGCTTTTGATCCCCATAGGGTTCCCATAGGATAACCCACAACAGCTCTTGAACTAATTGAGTTGTTGGTGAGGGGTATGGTATTAGTTCCCAAAATAGAAAGAACCTCATTTCTATTGTTGTTGAAGTTACCGTATATAGAAGCTTTAAGGCCTTTATTGTTCTTTAAAAAATCATATTCCACATCGAGTTCCAAACCTTTGTTTTCCAAACTGGCCCCATTTGCATAAATATTGTCCGAACCTATACTTGGTGAGGTTGGTAGGGAAATCAAAATGTCCTTTACCTGATTGTAATAATAAGTCCCGCTCAATGATATTCTGTTATCAAAAAATTTAAGGTCCAAACCAACTTCATATTCTGTTTTTATCTCTGGTCTAAGGTTTGGATTGCCAAGATTGTTGTTAAAACGGAAACCACCTCCAAAGTTTTCCAGTTGCAACGGATCGGAATAATCCGAATATGTTGGGGTTTCATAAGTAGTCTGTGCTCTATGCGCTCTGGGTTCAACACCAACCTGACCTACGCCCATTCGTAATTTCCCACTGCTGAGAATCAAATTGTCCTTTAAAAAATCCAACTCTGTAAATAACCAGGACATGTCTACGGAAGGGTAAAAAAATGCTCCATTGATGGTTGAAGCTTGCTCCATGGCGCCGGCTGTGTTCAAGAAAAGTTGTTTTCTAAAGTTGATACTTGCGGTGTAGTACAATCTGTACTTACGTCTTTGTGTTATAAAATGTCTTGTGGTTTCAATCTCCGTGGAATTTGAGAACACCTGTGTGTCCGTGTCCGCTAGAAAATTGGCACCTTCATTATAAACTGATTTCCTAAGCCTATCGTTAAAATTATAGCCCAAAAGAAGGTTTCCATTAAAACTTTTATTGATTTTAAGGGTTTTGGTTCTGGCAATAAAATCAAGATTGGCTATTTTATTATTGATGTTGTCCAGATTGAACCTACCAGTTCCCCTCCCTGCCGTATGCACAGGAAAGAAATACCTGCGCTCATCAAAATAGGTGTCATAGCTACCCCTGATTTTGAACCGTAGCCAAGAATTGTATCTGTAGTCGAAATCTGCAGAGGCAATTATCCTATCCACTTGGTTGGGACTCTTTTGTCTATATAAGGTCCACAAAGGATTGTTGTACCCAGGATTTGTCAAAGCTCCTATCGGATTTCTATAGGAACGATGTCTATTCACCCTCAAATCTCCATCAGGAGTTGTATACGTTCCTGTATAGCCTGATATATCAAAATCAGGAGCACCTCTCAGTAACCCAAGCAATAGTCCGGCAGAGTTTGAATTTTGTTGAATTCTTAGCGATTTTGTATTGGTATACCTGAATCGAGAACGTACGCTAAGTTTATCGTTAAAATCGTATTTACCACTGAAGCCTACATTTATTCTACGGTAATTACTTTCTCTAATAACACCTTCTTGGTTTAAAGCCCCTACACTGAAACGATATCTCCCGCTTTCGTTGGCATTGTTTATGCTCAGATAGTGTTTTTGGGAAAAAGCTTCTTGAAAAACCTCATCAAGGTTGCTATCTACAAAGGTTTCCCTAGAGTTTTTGGTTTGAATTAAAAGCCATTCCTTGCCGTTCTGATCTGTAAAAAAACCTTCTTCGTTTTTTGGAAAAAATATATCTGTCGTTCCTGAGCGTGAAGATATTCTATCCCCCCAAGCTTGGCTGTTTTCAAAACTATTGCCATAGACTCCATTATTACCCTGCCCATATCTGGTCTGTACGGGGTGAAAATTATTTATTTTATCTACATAAATCGTTGTTTCGTATTCTACATTTAATTTACCAGTGTCCCTACCTCTTTTGGTAGTGATTACAATTACCCCATTAGCGGCCTCTGAGCCCCATATTGCAGCGGCAGATGCACCTTTTAAAATATCGATCGACTCTACATCATCTTCGTTGATGTCATTTAATCTTGATTGTTGTGATGTTCCACCGTCTGTATCACTGTTCCCAGCGAGGTTATCATTGCTTATTGGTACTCCGTCCAATATAATTAATGGTTGTGTGCTACCGGAGATGGTATTTGCACCACGAATTTGGATAATTGCTCCGGCCCCTGGGTCTCCGTTGGAGCGTGCAATTCTAACACCGGATGCTTTTGCTTGCAGTGCATTTATGATATTCACTTCTCCAGAGGTTGCCAGTTCATCTGCTTTTACTCTGGAAACCGTTGCCCCGAGTGTTTTTTTGTCGACTTCGATTCCTAGGGCATTAACAACAACTTCATCAAGTGCTTCAGCATCTTCTTCCAAGGTCACATTTAATAAAACCTTGTCACCTATTATCAACTCTTTATCTTTGTATCCCAGATAACTGAACACCAGTACAGCATCATTATTTGGAACTTCAATGCTGTATTTTCCATCAAAATCGGTTACGGTCCCCTGTGTGGTTCCTTTAACGAGTACTGTTGCTCCTGGTAGCGTGTCAAAATCATCGCTTACAGTACCAGAAACTGTTTTTTGCGCATAGATGCCGATTGATAGTGGCATTAGTGCCAACAGAAAAACTTTTCTTATTATCATATTCATAGTGTAGGTTATGGTTGGATTTTGGGGTCATGACTAGGGATGTTTAAATTATTCTTGGTTTTTATTTTATATATTCTGTTAGTATTCGCATCATTTCATTGGCAGAGACTGTTCCAACGAGCTCTATTTTATCTTTTGGGGTAGAATCACCGATTTCATAAGTTATACCCACTGCATCATGGCCATACAAGAACCAACCTTTTGTGTTCGGTGTCCTGCTATCGCTGCTTTTTTCATTTACGATGTAGTTGGGAATATTTTGTTCCAAAGCGCTGAACCAATCCCCAACAAAATTTGGCATTGTGGTTTTTGACCTTGTTTTGTTGGTATAGAAAACATCTTTATAGGTAGAGTGAAAATCCAGCCCCAGCATAATTTCACCATCACTTTTATTTTTGGAATTGGTTATAAAGGTTGCCACGTTCCTGGTTTCGGGCTGGTTGTAAATGGACCAGTCCCTGTTCAAATCGATACCACCACCATTATGTCTCCAATTCCCCAAGTCCACTCCGTCCGGATTTATTATCGGAAATGCCAAAACCCTGTAATTTTCCAAAAAAGTATTGGAAAGTTCTGATTCGCTCAATATGGTTTCCAAAAAATATTGATACGCAAAAAAGCCTGTTACTTCCGGCGGATGCTGTCTGGTCATTAAAACCACTATGGGTTTTTTCTCCTTTGAGCCTTTATAGATATCCAATACTGGAATATTTCTGTTGAATTTTGATTTTCCTGCTGATAATATTCTTGCGTAATCTTCTTTTCCTGCTATTAGGCCATTTATCCATTTTTCCGTATCCTTTGATGTTGCCAATTCTTGAGCGGATATCAAAATAGGAGTTCTGTCGATATTCAGCTTTACAATGGCTCCATTGCCATTTTTTACTATATTTTTTTTATTTAACTGCTGCCAACCTCCATCTACAGTTTTAATTTTTGGAATGTATCGATGCTTGTACTCTGAGGGATATTCAAATTTTAGGTAAATGTCCTTTTTTTCTTTGGCCCATATTAAAAAGGAATAGTATGCACTATTATTAATAGGAACATTTTCAGGTTCTATGGAAACTGTGATGGTACTATCGTTGAGTTTTTCAAATGCATTTAAACGAGCTCCTTGAAATTCATTACTGGCATATACGCCAATATCACTCAGTTTGAACATCTGTTTGTTCTGAAAATTTATGGTTCTGGAAGTTGTGCTTACATTTTTAGGAAAATAAACTTCTTTTAGTGCTGACTGAGCAACTATCTCTGAAGGGGAGCAGGAAAGAAGAAAAAGTAAACCAAATAAAAAATAAATCTTTTTTAAAAAATAGATGAATGAAAAATACATTGTTCCGCTTTAATAACAGTTTGAAACTAAACTGAAACTACTTTTTGCTCGAAGTAGTATCATCTTTTAAAGCTGAACATTAATAGCATTTCAAAGCGAGGAGATTGAAATTGGAAATGCTTTAATATTTGTATGGGAGCGACTAAACTACAAAAAAATTACTTTCTCCTTAATATTTAATCGATAACAGGTATTGCTGTATATATGAATAGGGATGTCTATTAATATTTAAGTCAGTAATAATTGTAAAATAACTCCGTTGATTTTGTTTTTTTGTAATATTCTAAAGTCAAGTCTACTTTTGCAAATAGAAGACCCCATCCCTTTGTGAATTCTTGATTAAATCCAATAGACACTGTCCAAATCAATGCGAGAAGACCTACTTTCCTTTATATGGAGAAACAATAAGTTTCGAACCAAGAAATTATTTACGACCGATAAGGAAGCGCTGAAAATCCAAAATTCGGGTATCTTGAATAAATTTTCCGGCCCCGATTTTTTCAATGCCAAAATCTTTATAGATGAACAACTCTGGGCAGGTAATGTTGAAATTCACGTTAAATCCTCGGATTGGTACGCACATCATCATGAGACAGATACAAACTATGATAATGTAATTCTTCATGTAGTTTGGGAAGATGATATTTCCATTTTTAGAAAGGATGGTTCTAAAATACCAACCTTAGAATTGAAGCGCTATGTTCCAAAAGAAATATTGGAAAAATATCAGAAACTTTTACAAAATCAAAAATCGACATTCATCAATTGTGAAACCAATTTCTTGGAAATCGATGCGTTTTTAAAAGCTAATTGGCTTGAGCGACTTTATATTGAAAGGCTGGAACAAAAGTCGATTTTGATAAATACGCTGCTTAAAGAAACAAAAAATGATTGGGAAGAAGTCCTTTTCATACTATTGGCCAAGAACTTTGGCTCAAAGGTTAACGGACATTTCTTTTTGGATAAGGCAAAACAATTGGGATTTTCCAAAATCCGTAGAACCAGAAATGATAAAATCCAATTGGAAAGTCTATTGCTTGGTCATTTTGGATTATTGCAAAAGAAAGATTGCCAAGATTTATACTATATTCAACTCAAAGAAGAATATGGGTATCTGATGAAAAAGTTTGGACTCTCGCATAACTTTGGAAAGCCGGAATTCTTCGGATTGCGCCCACCTAATTTCCCTACAATTAGGCTATCACAGTTGGCAAGTTTATATATAGAACATCAAAATCTTTTTGCAGAACTAATGAAACTAAACCAGCTAGGGGATATTTATGACCTTCTTCAAGTAAATGCAAGCAGTTATTGGGATAATCATTTCACTTTTGGAAAGGTTTCAAAAAAAGGGAAAAAGCGGCTTTCCAAAAATTTTATGGATTTATTGATTATCAACACCATTGTGCCGTTAAAATTTTGTTACGCTAGATATGTTGGAAAAGATTGGAATACCGATGTATTGAGGTTGATTTCAAAAGTTAAGAAAGAAGATAATTCAATCATAAAAAGTTTTGATGATTTGGGCTCCAGAACAGTAAATGCTTTTGAAAGTCAATCAAAAATTCAATTGTATACCAACTACTGTTCAAAAAATAAATGCTTACAGTGTGCTTTGGGTGTGCATTTATTGAACAGAAATACATAATTTTAGGCATGAGTTTATTTTATGATACGCTCTATTACTTCCAAAAAAGGGGTTTTGAAGTTTGTAGACGCATAGCGGAACGCTTAGGTATACGGGCAAGAGTGGTACGTACTACTTTCATATATTTGACCTTTGCAACCTTAGGCTTTGGCTTTGCCCTTTATCTTTTTATTGCATTTTGGTTAAGAATAAAGGATTTGATCTACACCAAAAGAACCTCCGTTTTTGACCTTTGAGTATGATGCGATTGTTCCGTTCCAAAATAGTATTGGCCCTTTTCTTAATGCTACTCGTATTATCATTTGGCGTAGTGGGGTACAAATTCATTTCTGGCTTTACATGGATTGAGGCGGTGTACATGACCATTATAACGGTCACCACTGTCGGATTTTCAGAAGTTAAGCCCTTAGATGCCGATGCAAAGGTTTTTACTGTATTTTTAATCGTTACCAGTGTCTTTATCTTTGGTTTTGCGATATCTGTAATAACTGAGTATTTATTGGAAAGGAACGCGCTACAGGTTCTAAAAAAGAAAAAAGTGAAGAAAAAAATAGACAATTTATCAAATCATATTGTAGTTTGTGGCTTTGGGAGAAATGGAATCCAAGCAGCAGAAAGATTAAAGGAATATAAGAGACCATTCGTTGTTATAGAAAAGGACAAGGATGTTATTGAGCATCATGAGGAAACGGCGATACTTTTTATAGAAGGAGATGCGAATGATGACGACGTCTTGTTAAAAGCCGGTATTGACCGCGCGCAATATCTTATTACAGCATTGCCTGATGATGCCGCAAATCTATTTATAGTACTCTCCGCCCGCCAATTGAACAAGGAACTTTTTATAATCAGTAGAGCATCACAAGTAACATCCCAATCAAAACTGAGGTTGGCAGGTGCAGATAAAGTAATTATGCCCGACAAAATAGGCGGAGATCATATGGCATCTTTAGTGGTGATGCCCGATCTAATTACATTTATGGATAAACTTTCAATGGAAGGGGAGCATACTACAAATTTGGAGGAGGTCGAAATCGAGGATTTTACACAATTGATAGATTGCAATTCAATTCGGGATTTGGATTTGCGCAGAAAAACGGGCTGTACCATAATAGGATATATAGAACCGGACGGTAATTATATTATTAATCCTGAAGCCGATCTTGAACTCCAGCCCAAAGGAAAAGTCATTGTTTTGGGAAGGCCTGAGCAAATCAGAAAACTTAATGAAATGTTTCAACTGGGGTAGTAAAAGATCATTTAATTTGATTCCGTTGAATTTTTTTAGGATATTGTTCCCTTTACAAATATTTAACACAACCAAATAACAAATTATGAAGTATAGACTTCTTGCCCTTATAGCAATGTTGATTCCCGTTTTATCATTTTCTCAAGAAACTGCTGAAATTGGCTTGGACAAAAAAATTGACCAAGCATTTGCCCCGGTATCGGATTTCTTCAATACCGTCATATTTTTTGAGATAATGGGAACACCATTTGTACTGATACTATTAGTGGGCAGTGCATTGTTTTTCACAGTTTATTTTGGTTTTCCCAATGTAAGATACTACTGGACAGCAATCAATGTAGTACGGGGAAAGTATGTTGAAGTTGAAAAGTATGGTCTTGAGAAGGTAGAACAGCACATGACTGAAGATGGAGATATTCCTGATACAATTAGGAATGAGAGTGAAGAGGGTGAAGTAAGTCACTTTCAGGCTCTGGCGACTGCAGTTTCTGGTACAGTTGGGAATGGAAATATAGCTGGTGTTGCGCTCGCAATAGCACTGGGTGGACCAGGAGCAACATTTTGGATGATTATTTGCGGATTGCTCGGTATGTCAACCAAGTTTGTAGAGTGCACACTGGGTGTTCAATACAGGGATGTTGATGAAAATGGAGTAGTTCATGGAGGCCCTATGTATTACATTAGTAGAGGCCTCAAAAATAAAGGATTTAAAACTTTGGGAAAAATAGCAGCTGCACTGTTCGCTGTTTTCTGTATTGGAGGATCATTTGGTGGTGGTAATGCAGCACAATCCAACCAAGCAACCATTGTGGTCAAAGAGCTTTTTGGTTGGGACAGCGCTATGGCAGGAACTATAATTGGATTTGTACTGGCAGTTTTGGTTGGTATCATTATCATTGGTGGAATTAAAAGAATAGCACAGGTTACGGAGAAAGTAGTGCCTTTTATGGCCGTACTTTATATTGTTGCCTGTCTTTATATCATATTTGGTAATTTCAGTTTGATCGATGATGCAATATCCTTGATCGTTACCGAAGCTTTCAATCCTACGGCAATAGGCGTTGGAGGAATGATAGGTGTTTTACTTGTTGGCTTTAGACGTGCAGCCTTCTCAAATGAAGCTGGTGCAGGATCAGCTTCTATTGCACATTCAGCGGTTAAAACAAAATATTCTGCTTCGGAAGGTTTGGTGGCATTGCTTGAACCTTTTATTGATACCGTTGTCATCTGTACGATGACTGCTTTGGTAATCGTTATCTTCAACTTTGGAGGTGTTTTTGATTACGGAGGTGATGGTACGGGAGCAGTTTTGATTGATGGTGTTTCATACGAAGGAGCTGGTATCACATCACAAGCATTTGCACAGTATATACCTTATTCCGATGTATTCTTGACAATTGCAGTAGTGCTTTTTGCGGTTTCAACTATGATTTCTTGGTCATATTATGGACTTCAGTCATGGAAATACCTTTTCGGTAGAGGCATGGCAATGGATCTGACCTATAAATTTTTGTTCTGCATTTTTGTAATAATTGGTGCGGCCGCAAGTATGGATTCTATTTGGGCATTTTCAGATGCAATGATTTTTGCGATGGTATTCCCAAATATGGTTGGGCTATACTTCTTATTCCCAGAAGTTAAAAAACAATTGAGAAGATATTTAGATGCCATAAAACAAGCGTACCACTAAATTGCCTTATTTGAAAAATTTCAAATCCCACTTTAGGTTCAATAAGCAAGAACGGAGTGGGATTTTCTTTTTGCTTTTGATTATCATCATTTTACAAGGCGTGTTTTTCTATCTAAAGAGCAATCCGTTTAATGGAAATTCACAAGTTGTTGTAGACGCTTCAATGGAATTCAAACTGGATAGTCTTAAAAGGCTTTCATTACAGAAAGACCCTAAAATCAGCTATTCTTTCAATCCAAATTATATAACAGATTATAAAGGCTATACTTTGGGCATGTCCATAAATGAAATAGACAGATTGCATGCGTTTAGGGCGTCAGACCGGTTTATAAATTCAGCGGAGCAGTTTCAACAGGTTACCAAGGTTTCTGATTCTATGCTGAATGTATTGTCACCGTTCTTCAAATTTCCTGATTGGACACAGAAAAAATCCAACTATGGCTCAAAAAAGAGCAAGCTTCAAAAAAGTACAGAGACATCCAAGACCTTGGACATAAATTCCGCATCCATTGAAGATTTAAAAGAAATCAATGGAATTGGTAATAAACTCTCCGCAAGAATTATAAAATTTAGGGATAGATTGGGTGGCTTTTTAACAAACGAACAATTATACGATGTTTATGGGCTTAATATGGAGGTGGCCAATCGGGTTTTACGAAAATATCAAGTATTGAAACCACCTTCGATCAAGAAAATTAATGTTAATAATGCTACAAGCTCAGAAATATCTAGTTTGGTGTATATCACTTATCAAGTAGCAGAAAGAATAGTGGAGTATCGTAGGGTCAACGGAAGAATCAACACCTTTGACGAATTGACCGGTATTGAAGGTTTTCCTTCGAATAAACTAGATAGAATAACGCTATATTTGTCACTTTAAAAATTTGCTATGAACAGTATGTACTTCACCGAAGAACATCAACTTTTTAGGGAAAGCCTAAAGGATTTTTTACAAAAAGAAGTGGTACCCCATATAGAAAAATGGGAAGAAACCGGAACTATTGAAAGGTTTATCTGGAAGAAATTCGCTGATATGGGCTATTTTGGTCTTGCGACTCCTGAATCTTTCGATGGATTGGGACTTGATCTATTCTATACCGTAATTTTATTGGAAGAACTACAGAAGATAAATTCCGGAGGCTTTGCGGCAGCAATTTGGGCGCACGTATATCTGGCGATGACCCATTTAAATAAAAATGGAAACGATATTCAAAAAAAAGCATATCTCATCCCAAGTGTTCATGGTGAAAAAATAGGAAGCTTGGGAGTGACAGAACCATTTGGCGGTAGCGATGTTGCGGGAATGAGAACCACGGCAACACGTGAAGGGGACTCATACATCATTAATGGCTCTAAAACATTCATTACCAATGGTGTTTATGGAGATTACATTATTCTCGCCGCCAAAACCGAACCTTCTGCAGGCAATAAGGGCATCAGTATATTTATTGTTGATCTGGACAGCGAAGGAGTATCGGCCAATAAGCTTAACAAACTTGGATGGCGGGCTTCCGATACAGCTGAGCTCGCATTTGATAACGTAGTGGTTCCAGCATCAAACTTAATGGGCGAAGAAGGAAAAGGATTTACTTTTATTATGGAAGCTTTCGCTCTAGAGCGTCTAATTATGGGAATAAATGCGCACGCAAGAGCTGAGCACGCGTTGGATTATACATTACAATACATGTCTGAAAGGGAGACATTTGGAAAAACCATAGATCAATACCAAGCCTTGCGTCACAGATTAGTGGACCTACATGCCGATATGGATGTTTGTAGAGAATATAATTATGCCGTTACCGCTAAAATGGATAAGGGCGATTATGTAGTGCGAGAGGCTACGATTTCAAAACTTAAGTCCACCAAAATGGCAGATGAAGTTATTTATAATTGCCTTCAATTTTTAGGAGGCTATGGATATATTGAGGATTATCCTTTAGCACGTATGCTAAGGGACAGTAGGCTCGGTCCAATTGGTGGAGGAACTTCTGAAATCTTGCGCGAGATAATTGCGAAGATAATCATAGATAAGAAAGAGTACCGAGCGCCAAGCGAATAACAAATATTTGATATATAAAATATTTTGCAATTATACTTTTTTGGATTGATTTCATTTGTATATTTGCACCCTCGTTCTCGAACGAGATATAATTTTAAAGAAAGGAGGTTGTAGCCAATGTTAATAATACCAGTAAAAGAAGGAGAAAACATCGACAGAGCTTTAAAGCGTTTCAAGCGTAAGTTTGATAAAACCGGCACTATGCGCCAGCTACGTAAAAGGCAGCAGTTCACCAAGCCTTCAGTAAAGCGCAGAGCAGAAATACAGAAAGCCGAATATATACAAGGCTTAAGAGATCAAGAAGAAATTTAAAGACCTCTATTAAAATATAATAATCCCGTTTCAATTTTTTGAAACGGGATTTTTTTTGGTTCATCCATACTTTAATTTAGATACCTTTGGAACATGCACCTAATTGCTTTCATATCGTATTTAGAATTGGAAAAAAATTATTCCCGGCATACCATAAACGCATATGAAACAGATGTAAACACCTTTACCGAATTTTGTTCTGTCCAATATGATGTACGATCAATTGATAATGTGGATTATAACCTTGTAAGAAATTGGATAGTATCCTTAGTAGATAAAGGAATCAGTAATAGAAGCATAAATAGAAAAATTTCTTCTTTACGTGCTTACTACAAGTTTTTACAAAAGATAAACCAAATAACAGAAACCCCCCTGGCAAAGCACAAAGCATTAAAAACCAACAAAAAGATTGAAGTACCTTTTTCTGAAAAAGAAATGGAAGAAATCCTATCAGAAATTCCTTTTGAAAATAATTTTGAAGGTAAAAGGGATAAATTGATTATTGAGCTATTGTACGCAACAGGTATACGTAGGGCAGAATTGGTCAATTTAAAATTGGTAGATTTAAATAGTACCAGTGGTACGATAAAGGTTTTGGGAAAACGTAACAAAGAACGAATTCTTCCTTTGTTGTCTTCCACAGACTCAATTCTTCAAGAATATTTGGAATTAAGACAAAAACTCGAAGTAATTAAAGATTCCACATATCTTTTTTTGACCAAAAGCGGTTTTAAAATTTATGAAACACTTGTTTATCGTACTATAAATAAGTACTTTAGTTTGGTATCGACGAAGGTTAAAAAAAGTCCACACATAGTAAGACATACCTTTGCCACCCACATGCTCAACAGAGGAGCTGATTTAAATTCGGTAAAAGAGTTATTGGGACATTCCAGTTTGGCTTCTACACAAGTGTATACGCACAATAGTATAGCCGAACTTAAAAAGGTTCACCAAAGAGCACACCCCCGAAACGGGAAATAGCGGATTTCCCAAATTGTTTAACCTAGCTGCCCATGGTAGCGCTAAAAACTACATTTTATGAAAGTAAATGCACAATCAGTAAATTTTGTTGCAGATGCGAAGCTCATCGATTTTGTTCAAAAAAGAATGGATAAGCTAGAAACATTTTATGATAAGGTCATTGGTTCTGATGTCCATTTAAAGGTTGAGAACACAAGTGCAAAAGAAAATAAGATAGTAGAAATAAAATTATTGATTCCCAGGGACAAGCTCATTGTAAAAAAACAATGCAAATCTTTTGAGGAAGCTGTTGATTCCGCTTGCGATTCCTTAGAGAGAAAATTAGTAAAAAAGAAAGAAAAGATGAGGGCAAAGGCATGATTAAAATTTTTGCAAATTTATTTTGATTAAATAAATAAATATATACATTTGCAGTCCGTTAGAAATAGCGGACTTTTTTGTGTTAAAAAAGTTGAGAAATGCCGATGTAGCTCAGCTGGCTAGAGCAGCTGATTTGTAATCAGCAGGTCGTGGGTTCGAGTCCCTCCATCGGCTCGTAAGTTATTGAAAATAAGGCGGGGAGATACTCAAGCGGCCAACGAGGGCAGACTGTAAATCTGCTGACTATGTCTTCGCAGGTTCGAATCCTGCTCTCCCCACAAAAGCTTTCCGTTAGTCGGTTGGTAGAATGGAGTTTTTTGAAATGTTGAAATATTTTTGGGGTATTCCCAAAAAAATGCGGGAGTAGCTCAGTTGGTAGAGCGTCAGCCTTCCAAGCTGAATGTCGCCGGTTCGAACCCGGTCTCCCGCTCTAAAGTCATTTCTGTCTAGACAGGAATCTCTTCCAATGTAATGGGAGGACTATTTTAAAGTAGTTGGTTCAACACTTTACGCCGGTGTAGCTCAGGGGTAGAGCGTTTCCTTGGTAAGGAAGAGGTCACGGGTTCAATTCCCGTCATTGGCTCAAAAATAATAGACGTAGGTTATGACGTCTTTGAAATATTGATAAAAAAGAGTGATTGGGTAGCACCTGTCTCGGACTTGCTTCGAGAAGTTCAATTCCAGTTATTAACTCAAAACGATTTGTACACTAATATAAACTAAGATTAAAATTATTTAAAATGGCAAAGGAAACTTTTGATCGTTCCAAACCGCACTTAAATATTGGTACTATTGGACACGTGGATCATGGTAAAACAACATTGACTGCTGCTATTACTACTGTATTGGCAAATGCGGGGTTGTCAGAGCTTAGAAGCTTTGATTCTATTGATAATGCACCAGAAGAGAAAGAAAGGGGTATTACAATTAACACATCTCACGTAGAGTATCAAACAGAAAACCGTCACTACGCTCACGTTGATTGTCCTGGTCACGCGGATTACGTAAAGAACATGGTTACTGGTGCTGCTCAAATGGACGGTGCAATATTGGTTGTTGCTGCAACTGATGGGCCTATGCCACAAACTCGTGAGCATATCCTTCTTGGGCGCCAAGTTGGTATCCCAAGAATTGTTGTCTTCTTGAACAAGGTTGACATGGTCGATGATGAGGAGCTTTTAGAGCTTGTTGAAATGGAAGTAAGGGAATTACTTTCTTTTTACGAGTATGATGGTGACAATGGACCTGTCATTTCCGGTTCTGCACTTGGTGCATTGAACGGTGAGCAAAAATGGGTAGACACGGTTATGGAATTGATGAATGCCGTTGATGAATGGATCGAGCTTCCAAAAAGAGATGTTGAAAAAGATTTCTTAATGCCAGTTGAAGACGTATTCACTATTACAGGTCGTGGAACAGTTGCTACCGGTCGTATTGAAACTGGTATCGCAAATACGGGTGATGCTGTTGATATCATCGGTATGGGTGCTGAGAAATTGGCTTCTACCATTACGGGTGTTGAAATGTTCCGTAAAATATTGGATAGAGGTGAAGCTGGAGATAACGTAGGTATCTTGTTGAGAGGTATCGAAAAAACTCAGATCAGCCGCGGAATGGTAATCTGTAAGCCAGGTTCTGTTAAGCCACATGCTAAATTTGAAGCTGAGGTTTATATCCTTAAGAAAGAAGAAGGTGGTCGTCACACTCCTTTCCATAATAACTACCGTCCACAGTTCTATGTAAGAACTACAGACGTAACAGGTAACATCGCCCTTCCAAGTGGAGTTGAGATGGTGATGCCCGGAGATAACTTAACTATTACAGTAGAGTTGATTCAGCCAATTGCACTTAGTGTAGGTCTACGTTTCGCTATCCGTGAGGGAGGTAGAACGGTAGGTGCTGGTCAGGTCACTAAGATTTTAGATTAGTTATTGTAAAATCATAAGTTTACGTAAGAGGGTGTCCGTCATTTGACGGATACCTTTCGACGTAAATAGAAGCGGGTGTAGTTCATCTCTAAAATTTGAGATAGTAAGACGCCATATTTACGGGCGTAGCTCAGTTGGTAGAGCACTGGTCTCCAAAACCAGGTGTCGGGAGTTCGAGCCTCTCCGCCCGTGCAAAGCACAAGGAGTGCGAGAAGTGTATCTTGAGCGTAGTCGAAGGTAGCCTCTCCGCCCGTGCAAAAATAGATTAGACGAAAAGCATAGTAGTGAGGTAAGAACTTTATCCTGAGGGAAATCAAAGGTTACCGCTCTTCAAATGCTGGAAAATACGATTAAATATGTTCACTTACATTAAGGAATCATTTGAAGAGTTAAAGAATAACGTAACTTGGTTGGATAGGGAAAAAGCTTCCAATTTAATGGTCGTTGTAGCTGTTTTCTCAATTCTGTTTGCATTGGCTACGTGGGGGGTGGATTCTCTTTTCAGTAAGTTGATTCGATTGTATTTTGATAACGTAATAGGGTAGTTGGATATGTCTGAGGTTCTGGAGAAAAAGTGGTATGTAGTAAGGGCGGTCAGTGGCCAAGAGAATAAAATCAAAGGCTATATTGAAAGTGAGGTAGAGCGAAATGGATTTGGCGATTATCTGGAAGATGTTCTAGTGCCTACTGAAAAAGTGGTACAGATCCGTAATGGAAAGAAAATTAACAAAGAAAGAGTCTATTTCCCTGGATACATAATGATAAAGGCCAATTTGGGAGGAGAAATGGTACACATCATCCGTTCCATAACAAACGTAATCGGATTCCTAGGGGAAACCAAAGGTGGTGACCCTGTTCCTTTGCGAAAAACCGAGGTCAATCGAATGCTAGGGAAAGTTGATGAGTTAGCCGTAAATACTGACAATGTTGCAATTCCTTTCGTATTGGGTGAAACTATAAAGGTAATCGATGGCCCTTTCAACGGGTTCAATGGAACAGTTGAAAAAATCAATGAAGAAAAACGCAAGCTTGAGGTCATGGTTAAAATTTTCGGCAGAAAGACACCATTGGAACTAAGCTATATGCAGGTTGAAAAAGTATAACAAGATATGAGATAATAGATATGAGACATGAGATTGATAGATTGGATTAATATGAATCTATTATCTAAAATCTCATATCTAGAATAAAAAGAACTGTTACATGTATTAAGTTGTGTTGCTTCCAATTGACACAATTTCATTTTAATTTAAAACAATGGCAAAAGAAGTAGATAAGGTAGTTAAATTACAAGTTAGGGGAGGTGCTGCGAATCCGTCGCCACCGGTCGGACCCGCCTTAGGTGCTGCCGGTGTTAACATTATGGAGTTCTGTAAGCAGTTTAATGCGCGTACACAGGACAAACCAGGTAAAGTATTACCTGTTGTTATCACCGTTTACAAAGACAAATCTTTCGAGTTTGTTGTAAAAACACCACCGGCGGCAGTTCAATTGATGGAAGCAGCTAAGATTAAAAAAGGATCTGGCGAACCTAACAGGGTCAAAAACGGTTCAGTATCATGGGATCAAGTAAAACAGATCGCTGAGGATAAAATGGTTGATTTAAATGCATTTACTGTTGAGTCCGCTATGAGCATGGTTGCTGGTACAGCAAGATCTATGGGGCTGAAAGTGGCTGGGAAAAGACCTTTTTAAAATCTTAAAGTAACTAATAATGGCAAGATTGACAAAAAATCAAAAAGAAGCTCAATCCAAAATAGATAGAAATAAACTCTATTCTTTGGAGGAGGCCTCAAATTTGGTAAAAGAAATAACCAATGTAAAATTTGATGCCTCCATTGATCTTGCAATTCGTTTGGGTGTAGATCCGCGAAAAGCAAATCAAATGGTGCGTGGTGTCGTTACCTTACCTCATGGTACAGGAAAAGATGTCAAAGTTTTAGCATTGGTGACCCCAGATAAAGAAGCAGAAGCTAAAGAAGCTGGCGCTGACTTTGTAGGGTTGGATGAATATTTGGATAAAATAAAAGGCGGTTGGACAGATGTTGATGTTATCATCACGATGCCAAGCGTTATGGGGAAATTAGGCCCCTTGGGTAGAGTTTTAGGACCTAGAGGTTTAATGCCCAATCCAAAAACCGGTACGGTAACCATGGATGTTGCAAAAGCAGTATCAGAGGTTAAGGCCGGTAAGATTGATTTTAAAGTAGATAAGACAGGAATCGTTCACGCAGCAATAGGTAAAGCATCTTTTTCAGCAGATAAAATAGCAGATAACGCTAAAGAGCTTATAGATACTTTGGTGAAGATGAAACCAGCAGCGGCCAAAGGTATTTATATGAAAAGTATATATTTATCAAGCACAATGAGTCCAAGTCTTCAACTAGATCCAAAAGCGGTTTAAAGAACTGGTAGTTCAATATTTTAACTATGACAAGAGAAGAAAAAGCAATCGTAATAGAAGATTTGACTGCGCAGTTGGCCGATAATGCTATTATTTATTTAGCTGATATATCAGGATTGGATGCTGTTGCCACTTCTAATTTAAGAAGGGCATGCTTTAAGGCTAATATTAAACTCGCAGTTGTTAAGAACACCTTGCTTGCAAAAGCAATGGAAGCTTCTGATAAGGAATTTGGAGAACTTCCCGATGTTTTAAAAGGAAATACATCATTGATGTTGTCCGAAACGGGAAATGCTCCGGCAAAGCTTATCAAAAATTTTAGAAAAAAATCAGATAAACCTTTACTCAAGGGAGCCTTTATTGAAGAAGCTGTCTACGTAGGGGATGATAACCTTGAGAAACTTGTAAATATCAAGTCAAAAGAAGAGGTTATAGGAGATATCATCGGATTGTTGCAATCACCGGCCAAGAACGTTATTTCTGGTCTTAAATCCGGTGGCGGTAAATTGGCCGGTATCCTTAAAACATTATCTGAAAAATAATTCGCGCACAATAACTAAGTATATTTTAAAAATTTGATTAAACGATAGAAAAATGGCAGATTTAAAAGATTTTGCAGAACAGTTGGTAAACCTTACAGTAAAAGAGGTAAATGAATTGGCCGACATATTAAAAGAAGAATACGGTATCGAGCCTGCTGCAGCTGCAGTAGCTGTTGCTGCTGGCGGAGCTGGCGGTGGTGAAGCTGAGGCCGCTGAGGAGAAATCAGAATTCGATGTAATCCTTACAGCAGCCGGTGGTTCTAAATTGGCAGTCGTTAAATTGGTTAAGGAATTAACCGGTCTTGGACTTAAAGATGCTAAGGACATTGTTGACAGTGCTCCAAAAGCAGTTAAGGAAGGTATCGCCAAAGATGAGGCAGAAGGTATCAAAAAATCATTGGAAGAAGCAGGAGCAGAAGTTGAGCTTAAATAATTGCTTTTACCATACAAACTGGGTTAAGGTCTTTCCATTTTAATGGTTGGACCTTCCCCTATTTTAATACGTAGTGTATAAAGGCATACACATACCCAATAGTATTCACGATCAAAATTTGTCCACTGATGTTCACAAATAATACCGAAAGAGTAAATTTCGCATCCGCTAAGAACATACCGGAATATCCGGATTTCTTGGACATTCAGATTAAATCCTTTCAAGACTTTTTTCAACTTGAAACTAAATCTGACGAAAGAGGAAATGAAGGTCTTTACAATACCTTCATGGAAAATTTTCCAATTACTGATACAAGAAACCAATTTGTACTAGAGTTTCTTGATTACTTTATAGACCCACCAAGGTATTCCATCCAAGAATGTATTGAGCGTGGTCTTACATACAGCGTACCTTTAAAGGCGCGCTTAAAATTATATTGTACCGATCCAGAACACGAAGATTTTGAAACCATAGTTCAAGATGTGTATTTGGGGACAATCCCATACATGACTCCAAGCGGTACGTTCGTTATCAATGGAGCAGAAAGAGTTGTGGTATCCCAATTGCATAGATCACCAGGGGTTTTCTTTGGACAGTCGTTCCATGCCAATGGAACAAAATTATATTCTGCAAGGGTCATACCATTTAAAGGATCTTGGATCGAGTTCGCTACCGATATTAATGGGGTAATGTACGCCTATATCGATAGAAAGAAAAAATTACCTGTAACGACACTTTTCCGTGCAATCGGTTTCGAAAGGGATAAGGATATTCTTGAGATTTTTGATCTTTCGGAAGAAGTAAAAGTTTCAAATGCAGGACTTAAGAAAGTACTTGGCCGTAAATTGGCAGCCAGGGTCTTGAATACATGGCACGAAGATTTTGTTGACGAGGATACAGGTGAGGTTGTTTCTATAGAAAGAAACGAGATTATACTAGATCGTGATACTATTCTTGAAAAAGACCACATCAATGAAATTATAGAGGCAGATGTAAAAACCATCTTGCTTCATAAAGAGAACAATGCGCAATCGGACTATGCCATTATTCACAATACACTACAAAAAGACCCTACCAATTCCGAAAAAGAGGCGGTAGAACATATTTATAGACAATTGCGTAATGCCGAGCCACCAGATGAGGAGACAGCTCGTGGTATTATCGACAAATTGTTCTTCTCTGATCAACGATACAATTTAGGTGAAGTTGGTCGTTACAGAATGAACAAAAAATTACAGTTGGATATTGGAATGGACAAGCAGGTCCTGACCAAAGAAGATATCATAACGATTATCAAGTATTTGATTGAATTAATCAATTCAAAAGCAGAGATCGATGATATCGATCACTTGTCCAACCGTCGTGTTAGAACAGTAGGGGAGCAGTTATCCTCTCAATTTGGTGTTGGTTTGGCGCGTATGGCACGTACGATTCGGGAACGGATGAATGTTCGTGATAACGAAGTATTTACACCTATCGATTTGATCAATGCAAAGACGTTGTCTTCCGTGATCAACTCATTCTTTGGAACGAACCAGTTATCTCAGTTCATGGATCAGACCAATCCATTGGCAGAGATCACGCACAAAAGAAGATTATCGGCACTTGGGCCAGGTGGACTTTCAAGAGAAAGGGCAGGATTCGAAGTACGTGATGTTCACTATACGCACTACGGAAGGTTATGTCCTATTGAAACTCCAGAGGGACCAAATATTGGTTTGATTTCTTCACTCTCGGTTTTTGCTAAAGTAAATCCAATGGGCTTTTTGGAAACACCATATCGTAAAGTTGAAAATGGTGTTGTGGATACTAAGGAATTCAGATATTTGAGTGCCGAGGAGGAGGAAGGAATGAAGATTTCCCAAGCAAATATCCCAATGGATGAAAAAGGAAAGATTCAGGAAGATAAAGTAATTGCTCGTGAAGAAGGTGATTTCCCGGTTGTTGATCCATCAGAAGTTAATTATACGGATGTTGCTCCAAATCAAATCGCCTCCATTTCTGCATCTTTGATTCCCTTTTTGGAACATGATGATGCAAACAGGGCTTTGATGGGATCTAACATGATGCGTCAGGCAGTACCATTGCTAAAACCACAATCCCCAATTGTAGGTACAGGTTTGGAAAGACAAGTAGCCACTGACTCCAGAGTATTGATCAATGCTGAAGGAGATGGTGTCATAGAATATGTGGATGCGCAAAAAATAACCATAAAATATAGCAGATCCGAAGATGAGCGATTGGTAAGTTTTGAAGAAGATTCCAAAACATACAATTTGGTCAAGTTTAGAAAAACAAACCAAGGAACGAGCATCAACCTAAAACCGATTGTTCAAAAAGGTGATAAGGTTAAAAAAGGAGAAGTACTTTGTGAGGGCTATGCAACAGAAAAAGGTGAATTGGCATTAGGTAGAAACCTAAAAGTGGCATTTATGCCATGGAAAGGGTATAACTTTGAGGATGCCATCGTAATATCTGAAAAAGTAGTTCGCGAAGATATATTTACCTCTATTCATATTGATGAGTATGCATTGGAAGTAAGGGACACCAAATTAGGTGCAGAAGAACTTACCAATGATATACCCAACGTTTCTGAGGAAGCTACCAAGGATTTGGATGAATATGGAATGATAAGGATTGGTGCCGAAGTAAAACCTGGTGATATTCTAATTGGTAAGATTACTCCTAAAGGAGAATCTGATCCAACACCTGAAGAAAAATTACTACGTGCCATTTTTGGAGATAAAGCTGGAGACGTAAAAGATGCTTCACTGAAAGCTTCCCCGTCTTTAAGAGGTGTTGTCATTGATAAGAAATTGTTCTCACGTTCTATAAAAGATAAGAGAAAACGCTCTGAAGATAAAGAGGCCATTTCTAGATTGGAGATGGACTATGAAGTAAAATTTGAGCAACTCAAAGACGTTTTGATCGAAAAACTCTTTGCGATGATCAATGGTAAGACTTCACAGGGTGTAATGAACGATCTTGGTGAAGAAGTACTTCCAAAAGGAAAGAAATACACCATAAAAATGTTGAATTCTGTTGATGACTTTGCCCACTTGATTGGTGGAAGTTGGACTACAGATGATAAAACCAATGCACAAGTTGCTGATTTGTTACACAACTACAAGATTAAATTGAACGACATTCAAGGAAATCTTAGAAGAGACAAATTCACAATTTCGGTAGGAGATGAACTTCCTGCAGGAATCATGAAGTTGGCCAAGGTATATATCGCCAAAAAGCGTAAGCTGAAAGTTGGGGATAAAATGGCAGGGCGTCACGGTAACAAAGGTATTGTTGCTCGTATCGTCCGTCAAGAAGATATGCCGTTCTTGGAAGACGGAACACCTGTGGATATTGTATTGAATCCACTTGGAGTACCATCTCGTATGAACATTGGTCAGATTTATGAAACTGTTCTAGGTTGGGCAGGTCTTAAATTGGGAAGAAAGTACGGAACCCCAATCTTTGACGGAGCTACCTTAGATCAAATCAACGAACTTACAGATGAAGCTGGAGTGCCAAGATTTGGACATACCTATCTTTATGATGGTGGAACAGGAAAGCGTTTTGATCAACCAGCAACGGTCGGAGTGATTTACATGTTGAAACTAGGACACATGGTAGACGATAAAATGCACGCTAGATCAATTGGGCCATACTCATTGATTACGCAACAACCATTGGGTGGTAAAGCACAGTTTGGTGGTCAGCGTTTTGGTGAGATGGAGGTTTGGGCTCTTGAAGCCTATGGAGCTTCAGCTACACTACGGGAAATATTGACCGTTAAATCGGATGATGTTGTCGGTAGGGCCAAGACCTATGAGTCCATTGTAAAAGGGGAGACCATGCCAGAACCTGGATTGCCAGAATCTTTCAACGTATTGATGCACGAGCTTAAAGGATTGGGCTTGGACATTAGATTGGAAGAGTAGTAGATAGTTGACACTATTGGAAAAAAGTTTTTTTAATTATACCATCACCATAATATTATGGCTAGAATAAAAGATAATAACGCACCAAAAAGGTTTGACAAAATTTCCATCGGATTGGCTTCTCCTGAGTCTATCTTGGCAGAATCCCGTGGGGAAGTTTTAAAACCTGAAACTATTAACTATAGAACGCACAAACCAGAACGTGACGGGTTGTTCTGCGAGCGTATTTTTGGTCCTGTAAAGGATTACGAATGTGCCTGTGGAAAGTACAAACGTATCCGTTACCGTGGAATCGTTTGTGACCGTTGTGGTGTGGAAGTAACAGAAAAGAAAGTGCGTAGAGATCGCGTAGGACATATCAATTTGGTAGTTCCCGTAGCGCATATTTGGTACTTCCGTTCGCTTCCAAATAAAATAGGTTACTTATTGGGATTACCTTCCAAGAAATTGGATATGATTATCTACTATGAAAGATACGTAGTAATCCAACCAGGTATCGCCAAAGGACCTGAAGGTGAAGAAATCAACA
Organism: Flagellimonas maritima; assembly: GCF_003269425.1. Lineage (NCBI taxonomy): Bacteria > Pseudomonadati > Bacteroidota > Flavobacteriia > Flavobacteriales > Flavobacteriaceae > Flagellimonas > Flagellimonas maritima. Next base: position 2,750,690 of record NZ_CP030104.1, read on the forward strand.
AAATGGATTTCTTGACCGAAGAGGAGTACTTAAATATTTTGGAATCCATACCAGCAGAAAATCAATACCTGGAAGATACGGACCCCAATAAATTCGTTGCTAAAATGGGTGCGGAATGTTTGATTGATTTGTTGTCAAGAATCGATTTGGAAGAACTTTCATATCAATTAAGGCACAAGGCAAACACTGAAACTTCTAAACAGCGTAAAACAGAAGCATTAAAAAGACTGCAGGTTGTTGAGGCTTTGCGTGAATCGCAAGATAACAGGGAGAACAATCCAGAATGGATGATCATGAAAGTAGTTCCTGTGATTCCACCGGAATTACGTCCATTGGTTCCTTTGGATGGAGGCCGATTTGCTACTTCGGATTTGAACGATTTATACCGAAGAGTGATTATCCGTAACAATCGTTTAAAGCGATTGATGGAAATAAAAGCTCCCGAAGTAATTTTGAGAAATGAGAAACGGATGCTTCAAGAAGCAGTGGACTCTCTTTTTGATAATACAAGAAAAGCCTCAGCGGTAAAAACAGAATCAAACAGACCTTTAAAATCACTTTCAGATTCATTGAAAGGTAAACAAGGTCGTTTTCGTCAAAATCTTTTGGGTAAACGTGTGGATTATTCCGCTCGCTCCGTAATCGTCGTTGGTCCAGAGATGAACCTTTACGAATGTGGACTTCCAAAAGATATGGCTGCGGAACTTTACAAACCTTTTGTCATTAGAAAATTGATTGAAAGAGGAATTGTAAAAACCGTAAAATCTGCAAAAAAGATTATAGATAAGAAAGAGCCCGTAGTTTGGGACATTCTTGAGAATGTTCTGAAAGGGCATCCAGTATTATTAAACCGTGCTCCTACGTTGCACAGGTTGGGTATTCAAGCATTCCAGCCAAAACTTATCGAAGGTAAGGCAATTCGTTTGCACCCACTGGCATGTACTGCATTTAACGCGGATTTCGATGGTGACCAGATGGCGGTTCACTTGCCACTGGGTCCAGAAGCTATCTTAGAAGCGCAATTGTTGATGTTGGCTTCCCAGAATATCTTGAACCCTGCAAATGGTTCACCAATCACCGTTCCTTCACAGGATATGGTCTTGGGTCTTTATTATATGACCAAAGAAAGAAAATCTACAAAAGAAGTTCCGATCATGGGAGAGGGCATAACCTTCTACTCTGCAGAGGAAGTTGAGATTGCTTTCAACGAAGGAAAAGTTGATTTGAATGCAGGGATAAAGGTCAGGGCTAAGGATTTCAATGAAGAAGGAGAACTCGTTGATCAAATCATTTCTACAACAGTTGGTAGAGTATTGTTCAATAGTGTTGTTCCTGAAGAAGCAGGATACATCAATGAGGTTTTAAATAAAAAATCGCTTAGAAATATCATTGGTGATATTCTTGCGGTGACAGATGTTCCTGCAACTGCTGCATTTTTGGATAAGATTAAGTCCATGGGATATGATTTCGCTTTCAAAGGAGGACTATCCTTCAGTTTAGGTGATATTATTATTCCACCGGAAAAACATGATATGATCAATGATGCAAATGAGCAAGTTGATGGAATTATGGCAAATTATAACATGGGTCTTATCACTAATAATGAGCGATATAACCAAGTTATCGATGTCTGGACATCTACAAATGCAATGTTGACCGAATTGGCCATGAAGCGAATCCGAGAAGACCAACAAGGATTTAACTCGGTTTATATGATGTTAGATTCCGGTGCAAGGGGTTCTAAAGAGCAAATTCGTCAGTTAACGGGTATGCGTGGATTAATGGCCAAGCCAAAAAAATCTACAGCAGGTGGTGGAGAGATTATTGAAAACCCGATTCTTTCCAATTTTAAGGAAGGACTATCGATTTTGGAATACTTTATATCTACGCACGGTGCACGTAAAGGACTAGCGGATACTGCATTAAAAACTGCAGATGCAGGATATTTGACAAGACGTTTGGTAGACGTTTCTCAAGATGTTATCATCAATATTGAAGATTGTGGCACATTAAGGGGAATTGAAGTAAAAGCCTTGAAAAAGAATGAAGAAGTGGTAGAAACCCTTGGGGAAAGAATCTTGGGAAGGGTATCATTGCACGACGTATACAATCCATTAACAGAAGAATTGGTATTATCTGCAGGTCAGGAAATATCTGAAGCTGATGTGAAGCGTGTGGAAGCATCTCCAGTAGAGAGTATAGAAGTTCGCTCAGCATTAACATGCGAAGCACCAAAAGGTATCTGCGGTAAATGTTACGGAAGAAACCTGGCAACCAATAAAATGGTTCAGCGCGGTGAAGCAGTTGGTGTTGTTGCGGCACAATCCATTGGAGAACCTGGAACACAATTAACATTGAGGACATTCCACGTTGGAGGGATTGCAGGTAACATTTCCGAAGATAGCAAGCTAGAAGCCAAGTTTGATGGAGTTGCTGAAATAGAGGATTTAAGGACTGTGGTCGGAGAAAATAGTGATGGCCAAAAAGCAAATATTGTTATTTCTAGAACTTCGGAAATTAAAGTCGTTGATGCAACAACAGGTATCACTTTGAGTACGAATAACATTCCTTATGGTTCCCAACTGTTCGTTAAGAATGGTGAAAAAATCAAAAAAGGAACCGTTGTTTGTCAATGGGATCCCTATAATGGTGTGATTGTTTCTGAATTCACAGGTCAAATAGCCTATGAAAATATCGAACAAGGAATAACATATCAGGTTGAGATTGATGAACAGACCGGTTTCCAAGAAAAGGTGATTTCTGAATCTAGAAACAAGAAACTGATTCCAACCTTATTAATAAAGGATGGAAAAGGAGAAACCATACGTTCTTACAATTTACCCGTTGGTTCCCACATAATGGTGGATGATGGAGATAAAATCAAGGAAGGTAAGATTTTGGTCAAGATTCCACGTAAATCTGCTAAGGCAGGCGACATTACGGGAGGTCTTCCAAGGGTTACAGAGCTTTTTGAAGCACGTAACCCATCTAACCCAGCTGTGGTTTCAGAAATTGACGGTGTTGTTTCGTTTGGTAAGATCAAAAGGGGTAACCGTGAAATCATCATCGAATCCAAATTGGGAGAGATTAAGAAGTACTTGGTAAAACTTTCCAATCAGATATTGGTTCAGGAGAACGATTACGTTCGTGCCGGAATGCCTTTATCAGATGGTTCTATTACTCCAGAGGATATTTTGGCAATAAAAGGACCATCTGCGGTACAACAATACTTGGTGAATGAAGTACAGGAAGTATACCGTTTGCAAGGGGTGAAAATCAACGATAAACACTTTGAAGTTGTTGTAAGACAGATGATGCGTAAAGTACGTATTGAAGATTCAGGTGATACTACCTTCTTGGAAAATCAATTGGTACATAAAGACGACTTTATTCGTGAGAATGACGAAATCTTTGGTATGAAGGTTGTCGAGGAAGCTGGGGATTCTGAGAATCTTAAAGCTGGACAGATTATTTCTGCCCGTGCCTTGAGAGATGAAAATTCTGTTTTACGAAGAGCGGATAAGGCCTTGGTAAGTGCTAGGGATGCTGTAGCTGCTACTGCAACTCCAATATTACAAGGTATTACGAGAGCTTCGTTACAAACAAAATCATTCATCTCGGCAGCATCTTTCCAAGAAACGACCAAAGTGTTGAACGAAGCCGCTGTAAGTGGTAAAATAGATACATTGGAAGGATTGAAAGAAAATGTTATCGTAGGACACAAGATTCCTGCCGGTACCGGTATGAGGGATTATGATAGCATCATTGTAGGCTCCAAAGAGGAATACGATGAAATCATGGCCCGAAAGGAAGAATTCAAATTCTAATATACAAACCCTGACGTCAGCGTCAGGGTTTCTTTTTTTAAAAATTATAGAAAATAATGGCCGATAAAAACCAAAACCAAAAACAAATCAATATTGAATTGGATGAAAAAACTGCCGAAGGAATTTATTCCAATTTGGCTATCATTAATCACTCAGTATCGGAATTTGTGGTGGATTTTATAAGTATGATGCCCGGTGCCCCAAAGGCAAAGGTTAAAAGTAGAATAGTACTAACGCCTCAACACGCCAAGAAATTCTTAAAAGCATTAAACGACAATGTGACTAGATTTGAGAAAGCCCATGGCACGATAAAGGATTACGAGCAACCTCCGATTCCTTTAAATTTTGGACCTACGGGTGAAGCATAATCCCATTGCAAAATAAATAGGATGTTTCGGTATCTATCTTGTAGTATTATTTTTTTTACACTGATTTCATGTACTTCTAAAAAAGAAGAAAAAATAGTTGAACTAGAGTCACTTCACAGATATTACACCGCTTTGTACAAAGAAATCCCAGCTGATTTAATAGAGTATTGTACAAAAGAAAATTCATTGCGAGGTTTGTTGGATGAAAGTTATATAACTCCCAAGATACATTCATCCATAATGGGAGTATGGGGTCCGTACGCAAACACTTGTCAAATTATTGAAGATGAACTAGGAAAAATTTTGAGCTACAAACTTGAAAAAATAATTGATAAAGGACTCGTTTATAGCTTTCATTATTCACTTGTAACCACTAAAGTTAAAAACCCAGTAACCTTAGAATTGTTTTTAAATAAAGAATACGGTTTATCTGAATTTCATATCTATATTTTGGAAGGTAAGGAATATAGAAACATTCTTTTTCCTAAAAGTGAAGAGAACAATTAGCTCGTAATAAGAAACATTCTAGTATTAAGAATTATTCAAACTCCGAAGTAAAATGGAGCTTCACTGTAGGATATTTTTGCTGCGTCATCTGCAATGAAAATTGGGAATCGGCTAAAAAAACCAATTGCCCCTGTTTATCTGTGGCAAGAAACTTTTGTTTTACCCTTTTAAATTCTTTGAACTCGTCGTTGGAAGGGTCTTCAGCTTCTACCCAACATGCTTTATGTACAGGAAAATTTTCATAGGTACATTTAGCACCGTACTCATGTTCCAGTCGGTATTGAATTACCTCATATTGTAATGCACCAACGGTACCTATTACTTTTCTGCCGTTCAATTCAAGTGTAAAAAGTTGAGCAACCCCTTCATCCATAAGTTGGTCGATACCTTTATACAACTGCTTTGCCTTCATGGGATCGGCGTTGTTGATATACCTAAAATGCTCTGGAGAAAAACTGGGAATTCCTTTGTAGTTCAATTTTTCACCGCTGGTGAGAGTATCACCAATTTTAAAATTCCCCGTGTCATGAAGGCCAACAATATCCCCGGGATAAGAAATATCTACGATTTCTTTTTTCTCTGCAAAAAATGCATTAGGACTGGAAAACTTTAATTTTTTGTCGTGTCTTACATGCAAGTATGGTTTATTGCGCTCAAAAGTACCCGATACGATTTTTATAAAAGCCAAACGATCTCTATGTTTGGGGTCCATATTAGCATGTATTTTGAATACAAAACCTGAAAAATCCTTCTCATCCGCATTCACCAATCGCTCTTCTGCCATTTTAGGCCTAGGTGAAGGTGCAATATTGATAAAACAGTCCAAAAGTTCACGAACCCCAAAATTATTAAGCGCAGAGCCAAAGAAAACAGGTTGTTGCGCCCCTTTTAAATATGAATCCTTGTCGAATTTGGGATAAACACCATCTACTAATTCCAGATTGTCCCTAAGCTCTTGTGCTGCCGATTCACCAATAATATTTTCTAGCTCGGTACTTTCAATGTCCGTAAAAGCAATGGTTTCTTCTATATTTTTTTTGCTATTGCCACTGAACAAGTTAATGTTCTTTTCATAGATATTGTAGATGCCCTTAAAGTCATATCCCATACCAATGGGGAAGCTGAGTGGAGTTACGGATAACCCTAATTTTTGCTCTACTTCGTCCAATAAATCAAAAGCATCTTTTCCTTCCCTATCCAATTTGTTGATAAAAACAATCATTGGAATGTTGCGCATTCTACAGACCTCAACCAATTTTTCGGTCTGCTCTTCAACACCCTTTGCGACATCGATTACTACAATTACACTATCTACCGCGGTCAAGGTCCTAAAAGTATCCTCGGCAAAATCCTTGTGGCCGGGCGTGTCCAGAATATTTATTTTTTTATCATTATAGATGAAAGCTAAGACGGACGTGGCAACAGATATGCCCCTTTGCCGTTCAATTTCCATGAAATCACTTGTCGCTGACTTTTTAATTTTATTGTTTTTGACGGCACCTGCTTCCTGTATTGCACCACCAAACAAAAGTAATTTTTCTGTCAAGGTAGTCTTGCCGGCATCAGGATGCGAAATAATTCCAAAAGTTCTTCGCCTAGCTATCTCCTTATCAAAATCCATCTCTAAAATTTCGGCAAAAATAATGTAATTATCCCTCTTTTAATTGATTTATGGTGTCATAAGAAATTGTTAATATAAAAAGAAGAAAATTTGATTAAAAATAATTGGTAAAAGTAAAAAGTAAAGTAATTTTCCAAGATGTATAATGTTGCGTTTATAAATAATACATAATCTTTTTACTGAATTTCTACGTATAACTTTATGTGGTAAATTATAACTAAGATTAAACCTTTTATCGATTAAAATAGGTCATAATATTTAATTGCATTAATTATGCCACCAAATGAAGTTCGAATCATTTTAAGTTCGGACAAAGTTTGACAAATAAGAAAAGCCCCATTTTCTTAAAACGTACGAGAACCAACATGCCATGGTGATTAGTTGACCAAAACTGTCATTTATGGATAAAAATACTTTCTTAGACTTTAAGAAGAAGCTTTTACAATGTTTCTTCTTGATTTTAGGTTTTACGTTCTACCTTACCATTACTTCATTCAATACGATATCAGACTACATTGCTTTTGAGGAATCAAAACTAAAGGATACCGATGGTGATGGTGTTCCAGATAAGAATGATTTGGATATTGATGGTGATGGAATAATCAATACAGTGGAAGATAGCAATGAAGATGGGGATAATTGCTATTGGACCGATCCAACCGATACTGATGGTGATGGTGTGCCTGATTATTTGGATATCGATTCCGATGATGACGGAATCATCGATAATATTGAAGCACAGACAACATCTGGTTATATACCACCATCGGGAAAGGATATCGATCAAAATGGATTGGATGATGCCTATGAAGAGACCCCGGGCAGTTGTGATGGATTATTGCCAATAGATACAGATGGAGACAATATTCCGGACTATTTGGATATAGATTCTGATGATGACGGTATTTTGGACAACGTTGAATCACAAACATCGAACGACTACCAAGCTCCGTGCGGAATTGATTCTGATGGCAACGGTTTGGACGACCATTATGAAAGTTGTCCTGGTGGCGGAGAAGGCATAACTCCTTTGGATACTGATGGTGACCATCACCCAGACTTTCGTGATATAGATTCTGACAATGATGGAATCATTGATAATATTGAAGCGCAAGATCCTAATCATTTTCAAGAACCTTGCGGAAAAGATAAAGACCAAAATGGTTTGGATGATCATTATGAGTCACACCCAGGCGGTGGGGAAGGAGTCACTCCTATTAATAGTGATAACGACCCATTACCTAATTTCAGGGATATCGATAGTGATGACGATGGTATACCTGATAATGTTGAAGGACAGTCTACTGCTGGGTATATTCCTCCAAGCGGAAATGATGATGATAAGGATGGATTGGATAATGCTTACGAAGGTAGCGGTGATGAAGGAATAATGCCCGAGAACACGGACGGGGGGGACGAGCCGGACTATCTTGACGACGACAGCGACAACGACCTGGTGATGGACAACAACGAGGGCAACGACTTCGACTTCGACGGCGTTCCCGACCAGGCGTACACCGGCACCGACACGGACAACGACGGCCTGGACGACGGCTACGAGGGGAGCGACGTGGACGACGGCTACGATGTGAACGACGAGATCGACGACCCCGCGAACGACCTTCCCGACACGGACGGGACGGAGGACGTGAACTACCGCGATTTTGACGATGACGGCGACGGCATCGACACGCCCGACGAGGACGCGGACGGCGACGGGGACCCGACCAACGACGATACGGACGGCGACGGCACGCCCGACTACCTCGACCCCGATGGCGACGGAACGGACACGGACGGTGACGGCGTGCCCGATATGGTGGACCTTGACGACGACAACGACGGCATACTCGATACAACGGAGGACCCGAACCTCGATAACGACAACGACCCCTTGACGGACGCTCTGGACAGTGACGGCGACGGCCGCCCGGACCACCTGGACATAGACAGCGACGACGACGGCATCCCGGACAATGTCGAGGCACAGCCCACGAACGGTTACGTTCCGCCGAACGATGACGATGCGGCTACGTACGCTGCCAACCAGGGCGTGAACAGCGCCTATATCGGCGGCCTTGTGCCCGAGAACACGGACGGCACGGACGAGCCGGACTATCTTGACGACGACAGCGACAACGACCTGGTGATGGACAACAACGAGGGCAACGACTTCGACTTCGACGGCGTCCCCGACCAGGCGTCCACCGGCACCGACACGGACAACGACGGCCTGGACGACGGCTACGAGGGGAGCGATGTGGACGACGGCTACGATGTGAACGACGAGATCGACGACCCCGCCAGTGACCTTCCCGACACGGACGGGACGGAGGACGTGAACTACCGCGATTTTGACGATGACGGCGACGGCATCGACACGCCCGACGAGGACGCGGACGGCGACGGGGACCCGACCAACGACGATACGGACGGCGACGGCACGCCCGACTACCTCGACCCCGATGGCGACGGTACGGACACGGACGGTGACGGCGTGCCCGATATGGTGGACCTTGACGACGACAACGACGGCATACTCGATACAACGGAGGACCCGAACCTCGATAACGACAACGACCCCTTGACGGACCCGCTTGACAGTGACGGCGACGGCGGCCCGGACCACCTGGACATAGACAGCGACGATGACGGCATCCCGGACAACGTCGAGGCACAGCCCACGAACGGTTACGTTCCGCCGAACGATGACGATGCGGCTACGTACGCTGCCAACCAGGGCGTGAACAGCGCCTACATCGGCGGCCTTGTGCCCGAGAACACGGACGGGGGGGACGAGCCGGACTATCTTGACGACGACAGCGACAACGACCTGGTGATGGACAACAACGAGGGCAACGACTTCGACTTCGACGGCGTTCCCGACCAGGCGTACACCGGCACCGACACGGACAACGACGGCCTGGACGACGGCTACGAGGGGAGCGACGTGGACGACGGCTACGATGTGAACGACGAGATCGACGACCCCGCGAACGACCTTCCCGACACGGACGGGACGGAGGACGTGAACTACCGCGATTTTGACGATGACGGCGACGGCATCGACACGCCCGACGAGGACGCGGACGGCGACGGGGACCCGACCAACGACGATACGGACGGCGACGGCACGCCCGACTACCTCGACCCCGATGGCGACGGAACGGACACGGACGGTGACGGCGTGCCCGATATGGTGGACCTTGACGACGACAACGACGGCATACTCGATACAACGGAGGACCCGAACCTCGATAACGACAACGACCCCTTGACGGACGCTCTGGACAGTGACGGCGACGGCCGCCCGGACCACCTGGACATAGACAGCGACGACGACGGCATCCCGGACAATGTCGAGGCACAGCCCACGAACGGTTACGTTCCGCCGAACGATGACGATGCGGCTACGTACGCTGCCAACCAGGGCGTGAACAGCGCCTATATCGGCGGCCTTGTGCCCGAGAACACGGACGGCACGGACGAGCCGGACTATCTTGACGACGACAGCGACAACGACCTGGTGATGGACAACAACGAGGGCAACGACTTCGACTTCGACGGCGTCCCCGACCAGGCGTCCACCGGCACCGACACGGACAACGACGGCCTGGACGACGGCTACGAGGGGAGCGATGTGGACGACGGCTACGATGTGAACGACGAGATCGACGACCCCGCCAGTGACCTTCCCGACACGGACGGGACGGAGGACGTGAACTACCGCGATTTTGACGATGACGGCGACGGCATCGACACGCCCGACGAGGACGCGGACGGCGACGGGGACCCGACCAACGACGATACGGACGGCGACGGCACGCCCGACTACCTCGACCCCATAGATGATCCTAAGCCACCGGTTGAAGATGAAGAAGTGGTGATTAATCAAATGCTTACGCCCAACGGTGATTTAAAAAATGATTTCCTTTTTATAAGAGGAGTTAGGTTTATTAAATCCAGTACACTGAGAATTTTCAATCGCTGGGGTGTAGCGGTTTATGAAGGGAATGACTACGATAATGTAACAAACGTTTTTGATGGCCGTTCAAGGGGTAGATCTACTTTGAGCGTGAACGATTATCTTCCCGCCGGCGTATATTTTTATATATTTGACTATGAAACGGACGAAGGAAACTTCACGGATTCCGAATACATATACATAAGTAGATAACATATTAAAGTAAAATGGTCAAAAAACATTTTTTAGTTCCGTTTTTATTTATTGGAATTGTATTTCAGAGTCTTACGGCCCAACAAGATGCACAGTATACGCAGTATATGTTCAACACATTGAGTGTAAATCCAGCTTACGCGGGCTCAAGAGGTCAACTGAGTTTTGCTGGGCTTTACCGGTCCCAATGGGTAGGTTTGGACGGTGCTCCAGAAACTTTTACCATTAACCTGCATTCACCTATTCGAAATAGTAGGTTGGGTTACGGAGTTTCAGTAGTAAACGACAATATAGGTGACGGCGTTGTTCAAGAAACATATTTTGATGCAGTATTATCATATACAATAGATGTTTCTTTGGATGCTAAACTCTCCTTCGGATTAAAGGCAGGAGGGAGTATGCTGAATCTGGATTTTAATGGTCTGCGAAATTTTGACCAAGAAGTTGTAAACCAAGATAATATTGATAATCAGTTTTCTCCCAATTTTGGTCTGGGAATATACTATCATTCAGATAAGTTTTATGCTGGAGTATCCGCACCGAATATTTTGGAAACAGAATATTTTGACAATGGGGATAATGACCCGGAATCCGTTAGTTTTCTTGCAACAGAACGTATAAATTTCTATTTGATCACAGGCTACGTATTCGATTTGAATGCAGATTTAAAATTTAAACCTGCGCTATTAACAAAAGCAGTTGGGGGAGCACCGTTACAAGTAGATCTCTCAGCAAGCTTTCTATATGCAGAAAAGTTTAGTTTTGGCGCAGCATACAGATTTGATGCCGCGATAAGCGCATTGGCAGGATTTCAAGTAACAGACCAGATAATGATAGGTCTCGCATATGATAGAGAAACAACAGAGTTGGGCGGAACACAATTCAATGACGGCTCTTTTGAGATTTTCTTGAGATTAGAGTTGTTAAAAGCATTTCAAAGAACAGTATCACCTAGATTCTTTTAATCCCGATTTAAAATGCCAAAAAGATTACTTGTACTTCTTATCGTTTTTTTAGGATGCACTATCGATAATGCAATCGGTCAAGAAGAAATAGAGGACAAACAACAGGCAAAGGTAAAAGCAAAAGCCGATGAAAGATATGAGCAATATTCATTCAGTCCAGCTATAGATATATATAAAAAGGTTCTTGATAAGGGATTTGTATCCATGGATTTATTGAAGCGTTTAGGAAACTCCTACTATTTCAATGCAGAATACATAGAAGCTGCCAACATCTACAAAAACCTTATTGAGACTTATCCAAAAAAGACTGAGCCAGACTATTATTTCAGATATGCTCAAAGTTTAAAAACATTGGGTGATTATGATAAATCATCGGAAATGATGTCAAAATTTAAAAGCATGACATCAAACGAAGAGGGCATACAAACTTCTGATGAGGATTATTTGGCCAAAATAGAGGAGAATTCTGGAAGATACGATATTAAACCCTTTAAATACAATAGCAAATATTCAGATTTTGCCGCATCCTTTTATAAAAAAGGACTCATATTCTCATCTGACAGGGATACGGGGAATTTAGCTAGATATAGACATACATGGAATTCTAAGGATTTTTTGGATTTGTACAAAGTAGATGTGGACAGTGCATCGATGAATACCGTCATTAAGTTGGAAGGCGATATAAATACAAGACTTCATGAATCAACTTCTGTAGTATCTAAAGATGGCACCAAAATGTTTTTTACCAGAAATAACTTCTTGGATGGGAAAAAATATAAAGATCAAAATGGAGTCATTCGCTTAAAAATATACAGTGCTGAATTAATAGATGGAGAGTGGACAAATATTCTTGAATTACCTTTTAATAGCGATTCGTATTCCATTGCACACCCTATATTGAGTCCAGACGAAAAAAGACTTTACTTTGTATCGGATATGCCCGAAACTAGAGGTGAGTCTGATATATTTATGACAGAAATAATAGGTGACGGAACTTATGGACCTATGATAAATTTAGGAAATAATATAAATACACAAGCACGCGAAACTTTCCCTTTCATTACAAAAGATGGCATTCTTTACTTTTCATCGGATGGCCATCAAGGTCTGGGGGGATTAGATATATTTGCCACTAAAATAGCATTTGGGAATTATGACGAACCAATCGTCAATGTGGGTAAGCCCGTGAATGGAAAATACGACGATTTTGCTTTTATCATGGATAGTGAGTCCAAAACAGGCTATTTTTCATCCAATCGAATAGATGGTCTAGGAGAAGATGACATATACGGATTTTTGGAAAAAGAACCTTTGGTTTTGGATTGCTTACAAGATGTCACCGGCACGGTAAGAGATCGAATATCCAATGAAGTCTTAGTGGGTGCTACGGTAAAGGTTATCGATGAAGAAAACAATGAAGTATCTTCTACGATAACCGATTCAAAAGGAAACTATGTTCTGGGATTGGATTGTGCCAAAGGAAACTTTGTAAGAGCATCAAGGGATGGTTATGTGCCAGCGGAAGAGTATCTCAACAAGTCGTATGGAAAGCCTAGAATTGTGGATTTTTATTTAGAACGTGATATAGTAACTGGTGGTTTTGGCGACGATTTGGCCAAGCTACTTCAATTGAGCACTATTTATTTTGATTTGAATAAATATAACATCCGTCCAGATGCAGAAATAGAAATCCAGAAAGTCATCGTTGCAATGGAAAAATACCCCAGCCTAAAAATAAAAGTAAACTCCCATACGGATAGCAGGGGAAATGATGCTTACAATTTATGGTTGTCACAAAAAAGAGCTGAATCTACCGTTGCTTATATGATTTCCAAAGGTATAGCAAAAGAAAGATTGCAAGGAGAAGGATATGGGGAAACAAGATTGGTCAATGATTGTGCCAATGGTATACCGTGTTCCAGAGACAAACATCAGTTGAACCGAAGATCGGAATTCATCATCTTTGAATAACTTTAAAATTCTTTTTTAAGAAGGATTATAAATATCATAACGGTTAGAATAATCTGGATTCTCTTGAACAATTCTATTTTATAGACCTGATCGATAAACTACCCTTTTTTTAACAATTTTTAAATAAAACAGGAAAACACACAGCATTATTTCCTGACTTCACTAGGCCAAACCCTGTCATAGACAACATTTTTTGGGTCTCCCAAACTATCCAACATATTTTTATTGAGTTTTAGAAGACGTTGAGTCAGGACGTCTATTTTCAAATTTGCCCTAATACATGGAAAACCTCAATAAGAAAAATGTATTTCTTCTCATTTTATTTCTAGGATCTTTTATAGTCTCAGGACAAACTACAATATGGTCAGAAGATTTTGAAAGTTATACCAATGGAACCCAAACAGGTAATGGTACTGGAACCAGTACAGCTACATGGTCAACAAACGACACAGATATAAATGTTCAAGCTTCAGGAGGTTCACAAGTATTGAGAGGTCAACAAACTAGAAATACTACAGCATATTGGACTACAAATACTATAAATGTATCAGGTTTCGCACTTTTCTCGATTAGTTTAGATGCGAATTCAGGAGGCTCATTGGATGCGAACCAAGACATCTTTAGAATAGAATATCGTATAGACGGCGGAAGTTATGTTGAAGTAGAGGAGGCATCAGGTGTTTCATCAGACCCTATTCAATCTTCATATAATATTAATAGTCTGTCAGGTAATACATTGGAGTTAAGAATAACGTTCTATAATACTGGCGGGGATGAATTTTATGAAATAGATAACATCTTAGTTGAGGAAGGTTCTGGTGTATCAACTAATGATCCGCCTTCAATTACCGCGACGGGAAACCAAGAATTTTGCCCTGGCATACCAATTTCAGTTGTAGAGACTATTAGCATAACCGACTCAGATGATACTACCGCCGATGAAGTATCGGTACAGATATCTTCAGGTTATGTTAATGGAGAAGACCTTCTGACGTTGACAGGCTCCCATCCAAGTATTACGGCATCATGGAGCGTCTCAGAAGGAAAACTGACCTTAACAGGACCAGCAACTTTGTCGGCCTTTGAGACAGCTGTCAGTGCAGTTCAATATTCAACCAGTGGAATGAACCCTTCAGGAAGTAGAGATTTTTCTATTACAGTAGGAGATACAAATTTTTTACCATCAACTGGCCATTATTATGAGTATATATCTGATGTAGGCATTAGATGGACGGAGGCACGTGATGCAGCAGCACTACGTACCTATTATGGACTACAGGGATATTTAGCAACATTGACATCACAAGAAGAAGCAGATTTTTCAGGATCTCAGGCCCAAGGCGTAGGATGGATTGGAGCAAGTGATGCAGCTGTTGAAGGAGACTGGCGTTGGGTTACAGGACCAGAAGCAGGTACACCTTTCTGGAGTGGTAATGCATCAGGTAGCACAACACCACCATTTAACTTTGCTTATTGGAATGGAGGTGAACCAAATCAATCAGGTAATGAGGATTATGCGCATATAACAGCAAATTCGGTAGTGAGAAGCCCAGGAGGCCCAGGTTCTTGGAATGATTTACGAAATCAGGGGGGAGGCGGAGCATACCGACCACAAGGATACGTAGTGGAATATGGAGGCATGACGGGAGATCCAGTAATCAATGTTACAGCCGTCACAATGCTAAACATAGATAATGAACCACCTACAGCAAGTAATCCCACTCCAATCACTGTTGACTGCATCGGGGACGTCCCTACTGCTGATGTTACAGTGGTCACGGACGAGGCCGACAACTGCAGTGCCAGTCCTACAGTGGTTTTTGTAAGTGATTCTAGCGATGGGAACAGCAATCCTGAGACCATAACTAGAACCTACAGCATAACGGACGGTGCGGGGAACAGCACCAACGTTACGCAAATAATAACTGTTAATGATACTACCAGCCCAACTGCAAGTAACTTGTCAAATATTGCTGTGGAATGTAATTCAGATATCCCACCTGTAAATATAAATGACATTACTGACGAAGCGGACAATTGTAGTATAGCTGCCAATATTGTTGTAGCGCATGTAAATGATGTGAGCGACGGTGCCACATCACCAGAGACAATCATAAGAACTTATAGTGTAACAGATGAAGCTGGCAACAGCACCAATGTAACCCAGACCATCACGGTGGACGATAACACTGATCCTGTTATTATAGGTTGCCCTTCGAATATAATAGTAAATGTTGATAGTGGGACATGCGGAGCAGTAGCCAATTGGACGTTACCCGTAGCGTCTGATAATTGTGGAACCGTAACGCTCACAGATAATAACTACAGCCCGGGAGATAATTTTTTTCCAGGTATTACGACCGTGACATATACTGCTACTGATAACGCTGGAAATTCTACAACCTGTAGTTTTACCATAACAGTAACAGATAATGAAGACCCAGTTTTGACTGGTCCTTCGGATATATCAGTCTCAACAGATTCCGGTAGTTGCGAAGCAGTAGTCAATTATACATTACCAACAGTAACTGACAACTGTTTTATGGGAGATGGCACTTTCCCCGTCATTGAAAATTTTGAAGTTCCTAGCAGGAATGATTTGATAAACGTATGTTACCAGTTTATTGGCACTACAGTTTCGGGAAACAATCCATTATCAGGTACTACCAGTATGCGTACCAGTAATCTTATTTCGGGTTCATCCAGAACTTTGATTAGTCCACTGGTATATTTGAATGGCACAGGACAACTTACTTTTTTGCATAGAATTGATAGAGCACGTAATAATAATCGTATAACAGTTTCTTTGGTTGATGAGGCAGATGTTGCCACCGTAGTTTTCACAGAAGTATACAGTAATAATAGTATACAATCAGAAGCTGTAGATATTTCTATAACAGGAAATTATAGAATTAGAATTGATTTTGATACCAACAGTAATGCAACAGATAGAGGTCGTATTGATGATTTAGTAATTCCTGGATTGAAGATAGCGGATACTTCTGGTTCAGGGGCATGTCCAGCAGCCTCGTTTCAAGTCGTTCAAAACACAGGATTTACAACGGGAGGGTCATTTCCAATAGGAACGACGACGAATACCTTTGAAGTAACAGATGCTTTTGGTAATACGGGTACATATAGTTTTGACATAACGGTATCGGACAACGAGGCCCCCACTGCGAGCGACCCTTCGGGCATCACTGTGGAGTGCACCGGGGACGTCCCCGCGGCGGACACCACGGTGGTCACCGACGGTTCGGACAACTGCGGCACGGTGACGGTGGCCTTTGTGGGGGACAGCGCACTGGCGGGCAGCAACCCGGGCATTATCACGAGGACCTATAGCATAACGGACGCCGCGGGCAACGTCACCAATGTCGAACAGGCGATAACGGTGGACGATACGACGGACCCGACAATTGTTTGTCCATCGGACATTGCCCGGAACGTAGATCCGGGACTGTCCACGGCAGTAGTCGCGTATACGGCACCTGTAGGCACCGACAACTGTGGCACGGCCACTACGTTCCAGATAGCGGGACTGGCCTCCGGATCAGCGTTCCCAACAGGGACCACGACGAATACCTTTGAGGTAACGGACGGTGCGGGCAATACGATCACCTGTAGTTTTGATGTGACGGTAGTGGACAGTGAAGCACCCGTGATCGACTGTCCCCCTGATATAGTGCAGGATACGGATGCGGGAGCATGTCAAGCAGTAGTCGCGTATACGGCACCTGTAGGCACCGATAACGCCCCGGGAGCGGTCACGGTGCAGATAGCGGGACTGGCCCCCGGTTCGGTGTTCCCGATAGGGACCACGACGAATACCTTTGAAGTGACCGATTCATCGGGGCTTACGGCCACCTGTAGTTTTGACGTGACGATAGAGGACAACGAGGCCCCTACGGGCAGTGCACCACCTGACGTTACGGTGGAATGTTCTGCAAATATCCCAGCAGTCGATATAGCTGCCCTGACCGGGGTAACGGACAACTGCAGCCCATTGTCAAATATTGTAATGGCCCATGTGGGCGATGTCAGTGATGGGAACAGCAACCCTGAGACCATAACGAGAACGTACAGCATTACGGACGAGGCCGGCAACGGCATTAACGTCGAACAGGCGATAACGGTGGACGATACGACGGACCCGGCAATCGTTTGTCCATCGGACATCGCCCGGAACGTAGATCCGGGACTGTCCACGGCAGTAGTTGCGTATACGGCACCTGTAGGCACCGACAACTGTGGCACGGCCACTACGGTCCAGATAGCGGGACTGGCTTCGGGATCAGCGTTCCCAACAGGGACCACGACGAATACCTTTGAGGTAACGGACGGTGCGGGCAATACGATCACCTGTAGTTTTGATGTGACGGTAGTGGACAGTGAAGCACCCGTGATCGACTGTCCCCCTGATATGGTGCAGGATACGGATGCGGGAGCATGTCAAGCAGCAGTCGCGTATACGGCACCTGTAGGCACCGATAACGCCCCGGGAGCGGTCACGGTGCAGATAGCGGGACTGGCCCCCGGTTCGGTGTTCCCGATAGGGACCACGACGAATACCTTTGAAGTGACCGATTCATCGGGACTTACGGCCACCTGTAGTTTTGACGTGACGATAGAGGACAACGAGGCCCCCACGGCCAGCGACCCTTCGGGCATCACTGTGGAGTGCACCGGGGACGTCCCCGCGGCGGACACCACGGTGGTCACCGACGGTTCGGACAACTGCGGCACGGTGACGGTGGCCTTTGTGGGGGACAGCGCACTGGCGGGCAGCAACCCGGGCATTATCACGAGGACCTATAGCGTGACGGACGCCGCGGGAAACGTCACCAACGTCGAACAGGCGATAACGGTGGACGATACGACGGACCCCACGGGCAGTGCACCACCTGACGTTACGGTGGAATGTTCTGCAAATATCCCAGCAGTCGATATAGCTGCCCTGACCGGGGTAACGGACAACTGCAGCCCGTTGTCAAATATTGTAATGGCCCATGTGGGCGATGTCAGTGATGGGAACAGCAACCCTGAGACCATAACGAGAACGTACAGCATAACGGACGAGGCCGGCAACGGCATTAACGTCGAACAGGCGATAACGGTGGACGATACGACGGACCCGGCAATCGTTTGCCCATCGGACATTGCCCGGAACGTAGATCCGGGACTGTCCACGGCAGTAGTCGCGTATACGGCACCTGTAGGCACCGACAACTGTGGCACGGCCACTACGGTCCAGATAGCGGGACTGGCCCCAGGATCAGCGTTCCCGACAGGGACCACGACGAATACCTTTGAGGTAACGGACGGTGCGGGCAATACGATCACCTGTAGTTTTGATGTGACGGTAGTGGACAGTGAAGCACCCGTGATCGACTGTCCCCCTGATATGGTGCAGGATACGGATGCGGGAGCATGTCAAGCAGTAGTCGCGTATACGGCACCTGTGGGCACCGATAACGCCCCGGGAGCGGTCACGGTGCAGATAGCGGGACTGGCCCCCGGTTCGGTGTTCCCGATAGGGACCACGACGAATACCTTTGAAGTGACCGATTCATCGGGACTTACGGCCACCTGTAGTTTTGATGTGACGATAGAGGACAACGAGGCCCCCACGGCCAGCGACCCTTCGGGCATCACTGTGGAGTGCACCGGGGACGTCCCCGCGGCGGACACCACGGTGGTCACCGACGGTTCGGACAACTGCGGCACGGTGACGGTGGCCTTTGTGGGGGACAGCGCACTGGCGGGCAGCAACCCGGGCATTATCACGAGGACCTATAGCGTGACGGACGCCGCGGGCAACAGCATTAACGTCGAACAGGCGATAACGGTGGACGATACGACGGACCCCACGGGCAGTGCACCACCTGACGTTACGGTGGAATGTTCTGCAAATATCCCAGCAGTCGATATAGCTGCCCTGACCGGGGTAACGGACAACTGCAGCCCATTGTCAAATATTGTAATGGCCCATGTGGGCGATGTCAGTGATGGGAACAGCAACCCTGAGACCATAACGAGAACGTACAGCATAACGGACGAGGCCGGCAACGTCACCAACGTCGAACAGGCGATAACGGTGGACGATACGACGGACCCGGCAATTGTTTGCCCATCGGACATTGCCCGGAACGTAGATCCGGGACTGTCCACGGCAGTAGTTGCGTATACTGCACCTGTAGGCACCGATAACTGTGGCACGGCCACTACGGTCCAGATAGCGGGACTGGCTTCGGGATCAGCGTTCCCGACGGGGACCACGACGAATACCTTTGAGGTAACGGACGGTGCGGGCAATACGGTCACCTGTAGTTTTGATGTGACGGTAGTGGACAGTGAAGCACCCGTGATCGACTGTCCCCCTGATATAGTGCAGGATACGGATGCGGGAGCATGTCAAGCAGTAGTCGCGTATACGGCACCTGTGGGCACCGATAACGCCCCGGGAGCGGTCACGGTGCAGATAGCGGGACTGGCCCCCGGTTCGGTGTTCCCGATAGGGACCACGACGAATACCTTTGAAGTGACCGATTCATCGGGACTTACGGCCACCTGTAGTTTTGATGTGACGATAGAGGACAACGAGGCCCCCACGGCCAGCGACCCTTCGGGCATCACTGTGGAGTGCACCGGGGACGTTCCCGCGGCGGACACCACGGTGGTCACCGACGGTTCGGACAACTGCGGCACGGTGACGGTGGCCTTTGTGGGGGACAGCGCACTGGCGGGCAGCAACCCGGGCATTATCACGAGGACCTATAGCGTGACGGACGCCGCGGGCAACAGCATTAACGTCGAACAGGCGATAACGGTGGACGATACGACGGCCCCCACGGGCAGTGCACCACCTGACGTTACGGTGGAATGTTCTGCAAATATTCCAGCAGTCGATATAGCTGCCCTGACCGGGGTAACGGACAACTGCAGCCCATTGTCAAATATTGTAATGGCCCATGTGGGCGATGTCAGTGATGGGAATTTCAATCCGGAAACGATTACGAGGACCTATAGCATTACGGACGAGGCCGGCAACGGCGTCAATGTTGACCAAACAATCATTGTCCAGGCTGTGAATCCAGATATAATAATTGGGGATGCTTCGGCAATAGAAGGTGAGAACATTAGTTTTCCAATAACACTCAGTCAGGCTAAATGTGATGAGGATTTAACGTTGACATTTACCTTCATGGATGGAACCGCAGAATCTTCAGATTATATAAATACAAACGTTCAGGTAATTATTCCGGCAGGAGATATATCGGCAAATGTTATTGTACCAACAATTGATGATACAATTGATGAAGTGGATGAGGATTTTACAATAAGGTTAGGCACCGTAGATTTTGGTACGGTAGGGGATATTTCAGATACAGCCATAGGTACAATTTTGGATAATGATTCAACTCCAGTTAATATTGATAGTGATGATGACGGAATTATAGACAGTTTTGAAGATTTAAATTCTGATGGTGATAATGACCCAACCACTGATCCTACCGATACTGATAGTGACGGAATACCTGATTATCTTGATATTGATAGTGATAATGACGGCATCCCAGATAATATAGAAGCTCAAACTACTACTGGTTACATTGCCCCCAGTTCAATCGATATTAATAATAATGGTTTGGATGATGCATATGAAAATAGCGGAAATCTAGGATTGATACCAGAAGATTCTGAAGGAGATGGCATCCCGGATTATGTTGATGACGACAGTGATGAGGATGGTGTTCCTGATAGTATCGAAGGAAATGATTTTAATCAAGATGGTATACCTGATGTTGAATTGATCGGTTCTGATAAGGATAATGACGGACTTGATGATGGTTACGAAGGTAGCACAGTTATAGATATAGATGTTAATGATGAGATTAGCAGTCCCGGTTCTGATTTATTGGATACGGATTTTGATGGTGTTCCTAATTACAGGGATTCTGATGATGATGATGATGGCATTGAAACTATAGATGAGGATTTGAATCTGGATGGAAATTATGCAAACGATGACTCTAATGGAGATGGTTTGCCAAATTATCTAGACCCGGATATAAGACCAAATACAGCAGACGAAGAAGAAGTTGATGTAATCAATGTTATTACTCCCAATGGTGATGGTATACACGATTTCTTGACCATTCAAAACATAGAAAACTATCCAAACAATACGGTCAAAATTTTTAATAGGTGGGGTGTGGAGGTCTACGCAACCAAATCATACAACACAACTGGAAACGTCTTTGACGGCACATCCAAAGGAAGGGTTACACTCAACAAGGACAACAAGCTTCCGGTAGGGACATACTTTTATATTTTGGAGTATGAGGATTTAACCGGAAATATGAAAGAACTCTCGGGTTATTTATATATCAACCGATAAAAGAAATCAAAGTTTTGG
Organism: Flagellimonas maritima; assembly: GCF_003269425.1. Classification (NCBI taxonomy): domain Bacteria; kingdom Pseudomonadati; phylum Bacteroidota; class Flavobacteriia; order Flavobacteriales; family Flavobacteriaceae; genus Flagellimonas; species Flagellimonas maritima. The sequence goes on from NZ_CP030104.1 coordinate 2,772,545, forward strand.
ATAAAACGATATTTAGAAAAGTGAAATTTGTAGTAATCATACTGTTTGTGTTTGGAACGGGTCTGTCCTTACGTGCACAACAAGATGCCCAGTATACACAATATATGTACAATACTGTGAGTGTGAATCCTGCTTATGCAGGTTCTCGAGGGCATTTGAGCATTGCTGCATTATATAGGAACCAATGGTTGGGATTGGATGGAGCTCCGCAAACCCAGACTCTTAATTTGCATACGCCTATTGGATACCGCGGGGTTGGCATGGGAATATCCATTGTCAATGATCAGATCGGACCTACGTCGGAAACTTATTTTGATGCGGATTTTTCATATACTATCTATACTTCTTTGGAAGGGAGGTTAAGTTTTGGGCTAAAAGCAAGTGCCCATATGCTGGATATTCGATATTCTGAACTGGATGAATTCGAAATTGATCCTCAGCTACAAACGCAACAAGATATACAAAACCAATTTTCACCAAATATCGGAGCCGGAGTCTATTATCATACAAATCGATTTTATGCAGGGCTTTCTGTACCTCGAATACTGGAGACTACACATTTTGATGAATCTTCAGTTTCGACTGCAAGGGAACGAATGAATGTATATCTGATAACAGGATATGTTTGGGATTTGAATCCTTTTCTCAAGTTTAAACCAACTCTGTTGACAAAAATGGTACAAGGAGCTCCGCTGCAAACAGATATATCTGCTAATTTTATGTTTAATGAGAAATTCATAGGTGGCATAGCCTACAGATGGGATGCAGCGTTTAGTGGATTGTTTGGATTTAGGGTTTCCGATGAGATGTTTATAGGTCTTGCCTATGACCGTGAAATCACTGATTTAGGAGGAACAACCTTCAATGATGGCTCAATTGAAGTTATCTTCAGGTATGATTTTATAAAGAATCTTGGCAATCTAAAATCTCCACGCTTCTTCTAATCTATTCTGATTTAAGAACATTTTAGAAACCAGTATCAGGATAATTCCTGACAAAGGTCATATTTTTGTTCTATGAAAGAAGAAAATGTGATATTGGTCAATGAGGCTGACGAACCTATTGGCTTAATGCCCAAAATGGAAGCTCATGAGAAAGCAGTTCTGCACAGGGCTTTCTCTGTTTTTATTATGAATGGCAAAGGAGAAACTATGTTGCAGCAGCGTGCCAGGAACAAGTATCATTCCCCGTTACTTTGGACTAATACCTGCTGTAGCCATCAACGTAGTGGCGAGAGCAATATTGAAGCTGGAAAACGACGTCTACTAGAAGAAATGGGTTTTAAAACAGATCTTAAGGAATTGTTTTCCTTTATTTACAAAGCTCCTTTTGATAATGGCTTAACGGAACATGAGCTTGATCATGTTATGGTGGGGTATTATGAGGATTTTCCAAAAATAAACCCAAATGAAGTGGCGGATTGGAAGTGGATGCATCCAAAAGACATTAAAGATGATATTGCCAAGAAACCTGAGGATTACACCGCTTGGTTTAAGATTATTTTTGAGCGTTTCTACAATCATTTATTAGAAAAAACAGTAAGAAATGAAGGTTAAAGTAAGTAGAAAGGCCAATTTTAATGCAGCGCACAGACTGTATAGGCCTGACTGGAGTTTTGATAAGAACGATGCGGTTTTTGGAAAATGTAACAATCCAAATTATCATGGCCACAATTATGACCTCATTGTTAGTATAACGGGGGAAATTGATAAGGAAACTGGATTTGTCATGGACCTAAAAGTCCTAAAAGATTTGATCAAGGAATATGTGGAAGAAGCCTTGGACCATAAAAATCTTAATGAGGATGTGCCAGAATTTAAGAAATTGAATCCAACTGCGGAAAATATCGCTGTAGTTATCTGGAATAAGCTCAGGCCTTATATAGCCGAGACCAAAGAGTTGGAAATAGTACTCTACGAAACACCTCGAAACTTTGTAACATACTCAGGATAAAATGAATTTATATCCATTGAAATTTGACCCAATATTAAAGGAAAGACTTTGGGGCGGCACAAAGCTAAAAAATGTTTTGAACAAGCTCATTTCAAGTGATATTACGGGAGAAAGTTGGGAGCTTTCGGGTGTGGATGGCAATATATCCGTAGTTGTAAACGGTGAATTAAGGGGAACGTCCCTACAAGAATTAATACAGCAAAATGGAGCAGAATTGTTAGGTAAAAGTGTTGTAGAAAGATTTGGCAGTGATTTTCCGATTTTGATTAAATTTATTGATGCTAATCAAGATTTGTCCATTCAATTGCATCCTGATGACAAGTTGGCTAAAGAGAGGCATAATTCTTTTGGCAAAACTGAAATGTGGTATGTTATGGATTCAGACCCAGGCGCCAAACTCATTATCGGATTCAATAAAAATGTTGAAAAGGATGAATACATAAAAAGTGTTGAAAATGGTTCTCTTTTAGATTTGATGAATTATGAAGAAGTAAACGAAGGAGATACATTTTTTATCAATACAGGTAAAATCCATGCCATAGGAGCAGGAGTTCTATTGGCAGAAATTCAACAAACTTCTGATATCACTTATAGGATATTTGATTTTAACCGAAAGGACAAAGATGGTAACCTTAGAGAATTGCACACAGATTTGGCGCTAGATGCAATAGATTATTCAATGAAAGATGATTTTAAGGTGCAGTATTCCAACGAGAATAATGTTATCAATAAAATGGTAGATTGCCCATATTTTAAAACCAATTTTATTGATCTTACGGCGGAAATGATTCAAGATGTAACCAAAAGGGATTCATTTACAATATACATGTGCGTAGGGGGTGAAGCCGAAATCAGAGATGATTGGGGAAGTGTTTTGATCAAAAAGGGGGAAACCGTTTTAATTGCAGCAGCGAGCAAATCGATTGAATTAATCGCCGAAAAGGCTAAACTTTTAGAAGTTACCATTTAATAGTACATTTGAAAAAACATTGATATGGCAAATATTCGTGATTTAAAAAAGGATATCAATTTTGTTTTAGGGGATATAATAGAAGCTGTCTATTTATGGGAAGCAGGTTCTGACAATAAAGAATCCAAAGAAGGTTCCATTATAATTGACAAAGCCATTTCCGTGTTCGACGAACTAATGGATAAAGTCCACAAAAAAGACGTGGAAAACAACAAGTCTCACTTTAAGGAAATTCGAGCAGAGTTGGAAAAAAAAGCCACAGAACTCGTCGAGGACCTGAACAGTCTAGCCAATTAGCCAATTATTTACCTAGATAGTCTTTGAATGCTTTACCGTATTTTGATGCTCCAACCTCTGGAGTGAGAACACGATATACCGAATCCAAGTATTTTGGATTTGCATCCTTTGCTTCAGTCAACATAATATAGGGAGTAACGTAAGAATCTCCGTTATTTATTCCAAAATTTAATGCATATCTGTATCTGCTGATCAGGTTGCGATCCATCAATTTCTGAAGTGAGTCCAAAGCAACAGAGTCTTCTCTAAATTCAGGCAACATGGCTTTTTGTGTGATTTCAAGTTCTTTGATGTTAAAATTTGAAATCATGGAATTGAATTCCATTAGTTTTTCATGGGTTTTAGAACCTTCAATTTTTGCATTTAAGTCAAAGGTGTTCCAAGAGGTATTGATTTTTATTTCACCGGGCTCACCAAAAAATGTTATTCTATCATTTAAATCATTTTGGTCCTCTTTTTCTAAGTATAGGTAAAAAATTTCTGGACTCTCAACTTCATGCGAAAACGTAAACGAGGCGTCCCCTTTCATTCTAACAGAATCAAGCACGACCAGTGTTGAATCACTAAAGTGCTGCAAGAACAGAGTTCCTTTTTTCAAACCTTTTATATTTCCTGAAACGGTCATCGTATTTTTTGTTTCAGTTTCACAGGAAGAAATCATCAATCCAAGTATGAGTACAAATAAAATCTTTTTCATGGTTAAAATTTAGCGTGGCAAATATCAATAATCTTGGGCGAAAAATTAAACTTTGGATGCTACTTCCATTAGTAAAGCACATAAATAAGCTCCGGCTGTTCCAACTACGTATCCAAAAACTGCCAAAAGTATTCCCACAGAAGTCAAAGAGGGATGAAATTCTGCAGCAACTACGGGTGCGGAAGCAGCTCCGCCCACATTTGCCTGACTTCCAACGGCCAAGAAAAAGTAAGGGGCTTTTATCAATTTCGCCACAAGAATCAGAAGTCCTGCATGTATGGTTATCCAAACTAAACCAATGGCTATCAAACCTGGGTTTTCCATAACCCGTCCCAAATCCATTTTCATTCCAATGGTAGCTACCAAAATATAGATGAACATGCCACCTATTTTACTGGCCCCGGCCCCTTCATAATTTTTGGCTTTGGTAAAGGAAAGCCCTATGCCGAATGCTGTTGCAAAGACAACCATCCAAAGAAATTTGGAGCCTAAGGAAGACAATATTTTTTCCTTGTTTCGTATTACTTCAAAATTACTTTCTAAAAATTCGGCAAAATGAAATCCCAATAAATGTGCTATCCCTACGCCGGCAAAGGCATATAAAAGCATCATCATAAAGTCATGTAGTGAAGTTACCCTGGCAATCTTTGCGGTATGGCTAGATACTTTTTGCTTTAGTTCTTCAATGGAAGAGGTATCAGCTTTTAACCATTTATCAATTTTTTTTGTTTTTCCTATACCCAATAACAAAATGGCCATCCAAATATTGGCAACTACAATATCGATTAAAACCATGCCGCCATACTTCTCTTGATTGTATTGAAAGACCTCTAACATTGCAGCTTGATTGGCGCCTCCACCGATCCAACTCCCTGCAATCGTTGCAAGACCTCTCCAAACAGCATCAAAATCATTTCCTCCAACGGTTTCAGGAGAAAAAATGGAGACAATCAAGATGGCCAACGGACCGCCGATAACAATTCCGGCGGTTCCCGTTAGAAACATGATCAGGGCTTTGGAACCTAGATTTATTATTGCTTTTAAATCAATGCTTAATGTCATCAAAATTAATGCGGCCGGTAATAGATATCTGCTAGCGATATAATATGTTTGCGATTCACGTTCGTTTATAATGCCTGTACTGGCTAAGATTGCAGGTAACAAATAGCACATAAGTACTGTTGGTACAATACCATAGAATTTTTTCCAAAATCCCGTTTTTATGGATGAGGTATAAAAAACGAAACCTAAGCAGAGACAAAGAAGCCCAAAGATTACGGTGTCTTCAGTAAAAGGTAGCTGGTTCATATAATTTTAATGGTAAGAAGTTCAAATATAGGAAAATCAAAGATGGTCTTTAATAAATTTAGCCACCCCATTTTCTTTATTGCTAAGGGTTACCATCTTAGCGATTTTCTTAACTTCAATTCTAGCATTCTCAACGGCCACACCATACCCTGCCTGCTGTAACAGTTCCATATCATTATAATTGTCGCCAAAAGCCAAAACATTTTCCAAAGATTCTTCTGGTCCTAATATGGATTTTACGGCAGAGAGCTTTGAAGCCGATTTTGGTGCAATTTCTATCAATCTATCGTTGGAGCGATAATAGTTTAAGGCTGGAACAAATTCATTCTGCAATACTCCGGTGATATCATCCATACTTTTTTTTCCTCCCATCAGCATAATTTTATGGGGGCCGATGTTTTCTCCTTCCCATCTTTTCAAAGTGGTATGGGTAGATTCAAAAATAGGGTTTGCTTTTGTATTGAAAACTTCTTTTTCAACCCGCATAGAGGTTTCGCCCACAAACCATTCGTTTTTGTGATAAAGTCCTAATTTAATATTCTTCAGTTTGCAAGCTTGGTAAATTTCATTTGCTACACGTGCGAGAATCACTGTGGAACTAAGCTCGTTGTTATTTTGCATAATCAATGCCCCGTTGTAGCAGACGATGGGATTTCCTTGAATCCCCATTCGATTTTGCAGATAGGTCATTGATTTGGGCATCCGTGCCGAGACCAGAATCACTCTTAATTTTTGTTTGATTCGGTTTATTTCCGAAATCGTGAATTCGGAAACATCATTTTTTGTGGAAAGTAGTGTACCGTCCAAATCGGAGCAAAGTATTTTAAAGTCCATCCTATATATTTAGCCAATAGGTCAATTTTAAGTTTATCGACCTATTTTTTGGCATAAAGGAGTTTACAAAATAATTGTCGTTGTAAACAATGAACAAATCAGAAAGTGGAGCAAATCGCCATTGTAAACGTGAATTGAAACCTAAATTATCCCTTTGATTACTGTATTGAACCAATGTTGACCAGAAAACAGACTTATTAAAGGTGATGTTGATTCTTGGGCTGACCAGCCATAGATTTGCACTTGGAAAGGGTTCAGGAAGGTTTATACTATCATAATTCAAATCTAAAGAAAGTGTAACCTTGGGTTGTAATCTGAGACTCATGTCTCCTTCAAATGAAAATCGGGTGCCATTGTAAAAATCCCCATAGCCGGGTTCTAGAGCATAAGAGAAAATCTTTCTACGGTCACTTTGAAAACCAATTTCATAACTGGTGTAGTAATATCCCTGATCAGCAGGAAGTTCCAAGGCACCATCTGTACTGGTGGGGTCAAAAGTATCGGTCAAAAAAGTGAACCTATTGAACATTCTAATACCAATCTCTTCTTGTGTCTTGAATTGGGCCTGCCAGCTGCTAAAAATTGTATAATCGGTGTTTTGATAACCCAATGTTGGTCTCCATATAGCGTTTGGGCTAAAGCGAAAACCATGGTTGTTGATTTTGCCTTTTTTTGGCCAAAAATTAAATTCGATGAAAGGTCTTGCAGCGATAATATCATTTCTTCTTACAAAGCCTAAATCCGATCTAAAGTCATCACCTACGTAATTTCCGCGCAGTCCAAAATTAATTTGTCTGGAGTTGTACTGTAAATCCACTCCACCTGAACTGTTGCGGTCACCGATATCATGGGCAAAGGATTTATGAAAGAAAAATTTACCTACCCAAGTATTATCTGAAGAGGCAAGATTATAATCCAAACCTACAACGCGGTTGTACCTGTCCTCTTCCTCTACAAAATCGTAATCCTTAAAAGTTTCTCTATTCACAAAGATGAAACTAAGGTTAGATCTTGAAAACATTTTTTTCTGGAGTGCAAAAACCGTATTGTTATTGCTTGGAATCTCGTTATCGGAATCTTCTTCTGTTTGAATGTTCAAGAGTCCCAAACGCCAGTCTTCGTTCAATTTTCCACTAAGCCTAACTCCACCGATAATACCATTTTCAATAGTTTCGTCATCTGCATCTTCGGCTATTCCAATTCTTCTTGAAAAAAACGGGTTGGAATCACGCTCATTGCCAAATGTTCCAAAAAGGTCACTGTTATCAATAAAAAATTGCCTTCTTTCCGGCAATGATATCTCAAACCGGGTAAGGTTGGTGAAGATGTTGTCCACTTCTACGTTTGAAAAATCAGGGTTAAGGGTTATATCCAGATTCATTCCATTACCAATGGAAACCTTGGCGTCTCCTCCAAAGTTTAGTTCGTTTACAGATTCATTGGTTTCAAAATCCTTTGAAGACACCCCATTTATGTAAGGGATAAGCGCTAAAGGGGTTCTTGATTTTCCCAATGGTTCTTCAAAAATCATATCCCCCATGAACGCTAGGCCAAAAATCAATTGGTTTTGAGGGATTTCCATCCAGGTACTGGTCTCGTTCGACTGCATATCAAACCGATAACTATTAAACCGCCATTTGGTCTCTCCTTGTTTAAATTTAAAGGAAGTTAGAGGAATGGCCATTTCACAGATATAATAACCATCATATATTTTTGATTCTCCCTGCCACTTTACATCCCATGAGGTAGTGAAGCCTCCCAAATCGCCCCCTCCGTTGGATATTAAGGCTTCTCTACGAACACCGTAAGGGTTCATTCCAAAGAGGAAAGCGTTTGTGCCATCATTGAAGGTATCGAAAAGTAAACTTATGTTATCATTTCCACCAGCTCTATAATCCCTTTGCAATGAAGGTATTACATAATCCTCACCTTTGGTGTTCACTTTAATGCCTATGTATAAGGTAGTGGCGCTATAGAGCATTTTTATATCGGTCTGCTCAACGGCCAAAATGGAGTCTGAAGGAAAGTATTGTTGAAAATCATGTGCACTTTCTGCGGTTTCCCAAATAGGTTCATCCAATATTCCATCTATTTTTATAGGTTGGTTAATGAACTTTACGGTAAACTGTTTGGTATTGGTCTGTGCAAAAAGAAAAATAGGAAGGAGTATTGCAACGAGTACAAAACGAATTTTCAAAATTGGGATAGTTTAGTTAGCAAATCAAATTTAAGGGAAAGTGTCGTTAAAAAAATCACAAATGTTATACTATCAATTGTCTTTTAATAAAGTTTGAAAATCAAATCAGTTTGTTGTTTGGTTTGGCCTTGGTTTTCTACTTTTGAAAAAACATCGATCATGAATAAAGTATTTTTTCTTTTTTTATTAATTCCTATACTGGGTTTTAGTAATTACTGGGGAAAAACAGGACATAGGGTTACTGGACATATTGCACAAAACCATCTTTCTGGGAAAGCCAAAAGAGCACTAAACAAATTACTCGACGGACATAGTTTAGCTTTTGTTTCAACATATGCGGATGAAATTAAAGCAGATAGAAACAATTCCAGATTTTCTCCTTGGCACTATGTTAATTATCCTATGGACATGCGCTATGAGGATTCTGAAAAAAGTGAGTTTGGCGATGTGGTCATGGCCATTGAAGAATGCATTGGTATTATAAAAAATGAAACCAGTACAAAAAAGGATAGGGTTTTTTATTTGAAAATGTTGATACATTTGGTTGGTGACCTTCATCAGCCGATGCATGCAAGTAGGGCAGAGGATAAGGGTGGCAACGATATTCAATTACAATGGTTTGGCGAGGGTACCAATCTGCATCGTGTCTGGGATAAAAACATGATCGTTTCTTATGGAATGACCTATACGGAACTCGCTACAGAACTGGATAGACTTCCAAAATGGAAACGCAAGAAAATTCAGGAGGGTACAATTTACGATTGGGTGCATGAATCACACTTGATTGCTGCCGAGCTGTACGGTTCGGTTGAACCAGGCGAAAAAATTGGATATCAATATAGTTACAAGTACAACAATATATTATTTGACCAATTACAAAAGGGAGGTTTGAGACTCGCAAAGGTACTGAACGACCTTTTCCGTTAGTACATTATTTTATAATTCTAAAAGTCAGGTTAATGCGTTCGCCTATATTTTTACTGGTTTTAGCTATCTTGTGATGCCATTTGTGCTGGGTCTCGCCAGCCATTAACAGTAAACTTCCATGTTCCAAAACTATTTTATGTTTAAGCAATTTATCTTTTTTATTCCTTAAATGAAAAATACGTTCTGCTCCCAATGATATTGAGGCGATAACAGGATTTTGGCCCAGTTCCTTCTCATCGTCCGCATGCCAACCATTACTATCTTTGCCATTTCTGTAATAGTTTAGTAAGCATGTAGAAAATTCCATCTCGGCCTCTTTCTCAACAAAAGATTTTATTTGCAGCAGTTCTGGTGTAAACTCGTGTGGACGCATAACGATATTGGAATAACTATAGGCTTTATCGTTATTTCCATAAAGTGCCGTCAATCGCGGTTGATCATAAGTTTTCCCAAAGACCTTGATTTTATCTTGTTGCCATGGAACCTTACTTTTTAGAATTTTAAAATAGGCGCTGGCATTCTCAGTTTTTAAAAAATTGGAATAATAACTAATCTCGCTTTCAGGAAGGTTTAAATCGATTTTTTCCGAAAACAATCCCATTATTTGAGTACCGTTTTTAATTGACTTCTGTATTCTGATGGATTTTGTCCCGTGAATGCCTTAAAGGATTTATTGAAATGTGAAAAGTTATTGAATCCACAGTCAAAACAAACCTGTGTAATGCTAATGGGTTGCTCAGCCAAAAGTTTGGATGCATGTACCAAGCGATATTCATTTACAAACTGGGTAAATGTTTTGTGGGTAATTTTCTTAAAATATCTACAGAAAGATGGAACGGTCATACTTACCATATCAGCAATCCCTTCCAAGCTTATATCTTCTTTAAAATTGGCCTTTACGTGATTAAATACAATATTGATCCTATCATTGTCCTTGACTTCTGTTTCCATGGAAAAACCTTGTCCGTTAAGAACTTTTATTTCATCTGATGTGGCTAACTGGTTCAAAATATTGAGAATTGACAGCAGCCTTTGAAAATCTGTCTGATATTCCAATATTTCCATTTTCTCGCCAACTTTTGTCTTTGTTTTTCCGGAAAAGGCAATACCGCCCTTGGCAACCTCAAATAGTTTGTGGATATTCTTCATTTCGGGAATATTGAAAAAATCGTTCCCAAGGAAATCGGCTTTCATCTGTATCAGGGTCTCGCTTTTGTTTCCTGTCAGCTTATCTGTAAAACCACAATGTGGTAAATTGGATCCGATCAAAATAAGGTCACCGTTCCTAAAATACGATACGTGGCTTCCTATTTGTCTTTTTCCGGAACCACCATTAACGTAAACTAGCTCCAATTCGGGGTGGTAATGCCAGCCATTGTTCTTATTCTCCTTATTATGGTTAAATTTTTGATATGTGAACGAGTGCCCAAAACTTGGTTCAATTGCTTCAAAAGCAGGTTTTTGAATCATTGTCGCCATCTTACTTTCTTTTCTGTAAAGTTATCACTGGTTTAAAGATACCGTCTATGCAAAATTACCTAAAATATATGCTGTATTACCCTTAATACTAAATTAACATTTCACAAAGGGTAATATTGCACATAAATTGGAAAAAATGGTAGTATCACAGGGTATTGTTTCATAGTAGTTTTGCCTTGTAATCTTAAAAAACGAAACGTTATGAAATCAGTTTTAAATTATGTTACAGTAGCGGCATTCTTGGTAATATCTACCATAGGATATGCAAATGGACCAGCAAACGCATTGGGTAAAAAAGGAATTTCCAAAAGTGAGGTGGAAAAAAGTTTAATCGATATTACCTTAGACCCGGTATTTATAAAGAAGGGCGACAAGATATTGTTGAACTTATTAAATCTTACGCAGGGAAAAGTAGTAGTAAAGGTTTACGATAGCGAAGATAGACTTGTTTACAGTGAATCAATAGATGGCGAAATCGTTATTGAAAAGTCATTCAACTTTGAAAAAGCTTTTGAAGATAAATACACTTTAGTAGTTGTAGATAAATTGGGAACTTATAGAGAGACCATTGACGTAAGATAGTTTGTTTAGTTAATTCAGTGCAAGGGGCCCTAATTTTGGGCCTCTTTTTATAGGAATCTTTTCAAACGCTCTCTTTTCTTAGCTGGCAATGCCTCATTTTCAATGGCCATTTTTAAGATGTTCTTATCTTTATTTCTGGAAAATAGCACATTATAAAATTGTTGGGTCGTTAACGGGCTACTGGATTTTTCAATCAATTCCATGGAATCTCCAATTTTGGCTTCGCCAACATCCAGAACCTTAACATAGGTGCCAGGAAATCCATAATCTATAAATTGTTCCAGAATATTTTGGGTTCCAAAGCGTATTCCCAACTTATAACAAGGCTCCCTTGGTTGACTAATTTGTACAACCGAAGTACCGATTCGGTAAATGCTACCGATTTGCATTTGGGATTCGTCCAATCCTTCAACCGTCAAATTTTCCCCGAACATGCCCCAATTCCAATCCAAATCGGGGTATTTTTCTTTCCAATAAGGGTAGTGGTCTGCAGAAAAGAGGTAGCATGCCTTAAAAATTCCTCCATGGTGTTTACGATCACTGATAGTATCACCTTTTACCGTTTCATCCTCTAATAAAAGTGGTTTTTTCGTAGGGTATTTGTAAATTCCGGTTGTTGTCTCCTGTCCTTTCCAGGTTATGGGAGTAGCTCTGCCAATATTTGTTGAAACTATTTTCACGGGATTAAATTTCTAGATAAAAGGCAGCCCAGTATATTAAACCGAACTGTAACGGAATTCTCAATATCAATATCCACTTTGGTACTCCAGCAGATGCTTTTTCTCCCGATAGCATATAAAAGTGAACCAACAGGAAAACAAGCAGCATTAAAATGATACCATAAATACCAATTTTTTTGGTCTGTTCAAAACAAAGAGCGATACCCAAGACAATTTCTGCGATACCACTTAGCAATACCAAAAACTTATGGTTTGGCAAGTAATTTGGCATGATGCGCATATATGCTTTTGGATATATAAAATGCATAATTCCTGCAATAATATACATTCCTGCCATTAGATAAAGGTGCCAAGGATAGCTCATAGTTTATTTTTTAAAATGCCAAAATGGAATCACTTCACGGGTAACATTGGTGATTGTATCCTTTTTCTTTTGTAATCGTTTGACCTTTAATATATGTTTCCCTTCTTTTAAACTATCAAGTTTTATAAAAGTTTCAAAACCGAGAATATTTTTGATTTCCGTTGTAAGAATAAAATCGCTGGATATTACCGTGCTATCTATTTGTAAGGAATACATTTTATTAAATGTCTCAAGATAAATCTTTCTTACGCTGTCGCGTTGCTTTTGAGTCTGTAATTTATCCTCCCAATCACTGCTGAATTCTATTCCTGAAGTAAGCCCTCTTTTATCGTCTTCCGGTTCCAAAGATTCCTTAAACCTGAAAATTTGTGTTTCTATACTTTCTGAAAAGGGGATGAAGACCTGTAAATGATTTTTGGTAATTGTTTTTGATGGTATTGCTACTTCTCCAGGAAAATCGGCATCCTCGTCAAGCATGTCAAAATAATTTTTTTTATTGGCAAAAATGCTCGAGGAGCTTTGGTCTTTATCTAGATAATTGGAGTTACGGTATTCTACGGAGGTGATCATTAATATTAAGATGTAGACCGGTGTAAGCCATAGGATAAGGCGCTTCCCAAATTTGTTGTCCAAAAAATTATATACTAGGGGGCGGTATAAAAATGATAATGTCAGAAAACTGAATACCCAATAAATAGGAAAGTAGAATTTTGCTATCCACTTGTTTTTCTTTAATAATCCTTGGGTAATAAAATCTATAAAGGTCAAAAACATGCCGAAGCAGACGAATATAATCAACGTTATTCCCAGTCCATTACTGAGCCAATCCGGCAATGAATCATTATTAATAATAAGGTTTGCAATTAAAACAATGCATATGATAACCACTGTAAATGCAAGTACATAAAAAATGAGCAGGAACGATATTGCAAAGAGAATGCTACAATAGTTTTCCAGATTGCCAATGTATCTGTCAAATGAAACTATTTTTTTACGGAGATAGTTTTTGAACTGCTCCGTGTATTTAAGTTTATCAAATTCGATATCTCCAGAAACGTATCTCAAACCAAGTGCACCGATCCAGAGACCTCTTAAAATGACATGTAAAAGTAGATTGAAGAGAAGGATGGAACATGCCAACAATAGAACTAAGTAAACAACAATACTATAGATTTGCCCATTATTTTCAGCATCGATCATTTCGATTTTAAGAGGTTCATATGCTGTGAAAAGTCCAAAAATTGCAAAACCCGAAATAATAAGTTCCAGTTCCCAACTCTGCTGTTGTAAAGAGTCAAGTAATTTTTTAAAAGCAGGACTTTTATAGTCGTTGTTCATTGAAATGATAGTTTCCCGCTCCAATATAAAACTTTTGCAAATAAAAAACGCCCCTACTTGTGTTTTGCAAGTAAGGGCGGTTCTTTATAATAAGTGATTCCTTGTAAAAAAGGGTTTCAAACTGGTATTTACTTAATCATTTCGTAACTACGTGAAATAAAATTGGTAAGCTCTTTACCTTTTAGCAATCCTTTTGACAATCTCGCCAAATCAAGCGACTGATTAATCAATCTTTCCCGCTTTTTGGATGTTTTGGTATTCAGAATTTCGCTGACAAGCCCATGGTTGGTGTTCACGATCAGATTGTACATTTCTGGCATACCACCCATACCAAACATTCCGCCACCACCTGTTTGCTGCATTTCTTTCATTCTGCGCATAAATTCAGGCTCTGTAATAATGAACGGTGATGATGAACTGTCCATTGCTTCCATTTGTATGGTGTACCCTTTCTCTTTGACGACTTCTTCAATTTCTCCTTTTAGCTTCTCCTTTTCTTCGTCAGAAAGCTTGGAAATAGCGGTATCTTCCTTTTTTATGAGATTGTCCAAATGATCTGCATCCACTCTTGCAAAGGATAAATTCTCTTTTGAAGTCTCCAATTTTTGTATTAGATGTGATATAATCGGAGAATCCAAAAGCAATACTTCGTAACCTTTTGCCTTTGCAGCTTCTATATAGCTGTGTTGTGCTTCTTTATCCGAAGCATAAAGCACTACCAATTTATCGTCCTTATCCGTTTGGTTATCTTTTATCTTATTTTGCAGTTCTTCAAAGGTGTAGAAATTTCCATCTACGGTTGGATATAATGCAAATTTGTCCGCTTTTTCAAAGAACTTATCTTCGGAAAGCATTCCGTATTCAATGACAACTTTAATATCGTTCCATTTTTGCTCAAAATCCTCACGGTTGTTTTTGAACAATGAACTTAATTTATCCGCTACTTTTCTGGTGATGTAAGAAGCTATTTTTTTTACGGCACCATCTGCCTGCAAATAGGACCTTGAAACATTTAAAGGAATATCCGGCGAATCGATTACCCCACGGAGCATGGTTAAGAATTCCGGTACAATACCTTCTACATTGTCCGTGACAAAAACTTGATTTTGATATAATTGAATTCTATCTTTTTGAATGTTGAGGTCGTTGGACAACTTGGGAAAATATAGAATCCCCGTCAAATTAAACGGATAATCCACGTTTAAATGGATATTGAACAAGGGTTCCTCAAACTGCATGGGGTACAATTCCCTGTAGAATTGCTTGTAATCCTCGTCCTTTAAATCTACCGGTTGTTTTGTCCATGCAGGATTAGGATTGTTAATGATGTCATCAACTTCCTTTGTTGGAGCTGGATCATCTTCTTTCGCATCTTCGGGTTTTGGCAGCGTTTCCGTTTTTGTGCCAAACTTGATGGGTATGGGCATGAACTTGTTATATTTCATCAACAGTTCACGGATTTTGGAATCTTCCAAAAATTCTGTGGAATCCTCTGCGATATGAAGTATAATTTCTGTACCCCTATCTTTTTTCTTTGCTTCTTTTAAAGTAAATTTTGGCGATCCATCACAAGACCAATGCACTGCAGGCTCGTCCTTAAAACTTTTTGTGATGATTTCAACCTTCTCCGCAACCATAAAGGCAGAGTAGAATCCAAGTCCAAAATGTCCGATGATACCTGTATCCTTATCTGCATCCTTGTATTTATCCAAAAATTCCTCTGCTCCCGAGAAAGCAACTTCATTGATATATTTTTTTACTTCCTCTTCTGTCATTCCAATACCTTGATCGATCACATGGATACGCTTCTTGTCCTTATCCACTTTAATCTCTATAATGGGATTTCCATAATCAACCTTTGCCTCTCCAATAGAAGTAAGGTGCTTAAGTTTTAACGTAGCGTCCGTTGCATTGGAAATTAGCTCTCTCATGAAAATTTCATGGTCACTGTAGAGAAATTTTTTTATTAAAGGAAATATATTTTCAACTGAAACATTTATTTTACCTGTAGCCATATTTTAATAATTTTCTATATGTTTCAAGTAAGATGTCAAAAAAAATACCATAGTCATCAATATGACAAACTGACATTATAAGCGGCACTGATTGTACAAATAAAATTTTAACACATTTTTGTTCATCATTTTTATAAAAATGATAAACAAAATTAGTATGTTTGTATTGTTATAGGAAAGAAATTGCTATGAAATAGTTTATTACTATAACAAGTTTGTTTATTTATTGGTTAGGTTGTTGAAAACGCACTTTCACCTGAAAGTGCGTTTTCCTTTTTAAACGTATTAAAGGAATCTTAACTATTATTCTGTTCTATAAATTGTATTTTTGATTAAACAATAGATGTTATGGCAAATACTTCGAACACCAAAGTCACTGAAGAGAAAATAATAGGTTGGTTTATGGAAAGTGTTTTAGAAAACGAGACCGTTCCAAAATCTGTCTATAAATTTTGTAAAGAGAATAAATTTAAGGAAGAGGACTTTTATAAACATTTTGGCTCTTTTGATGGGTTGAAGCTTGCTATTTGGGAAAAATTCTATAGTAACACTGTTTCCGTAATGTATAAGAACAAGGCATATGACAGTATGACCAATGAGGAAAAAATGCTTACGTTTTTCTTTACATTTTTTGAATCCTTGACACTCAACCGCAGCTATGTTCTCTTTATGCTCAAGGAACACAGAAACACTATGGAAAAGATGGGCCAGCTTAAGGGTCTGCGGAAATATATTAAGAATTTTGCCTCTGAACTTATTGAGGAAAAAAACACGGAAAAGAATTTAAGCATACTCAAGCGTAGTCCACAACTTTTTTCTGAAGGTGCATGGATACAATTTTTATTTCTTCTGAAATTTTGGATGGATGACAATTCGCCCAACTTTGAAAAAACCGATATCGCAATAGAAAAATCGGTGACGACTATTTTTGAAGTTTTTGAAAATACCCCTTTAGAGAAAATTATCGATTTTGGAAAATTCCTCTATAAAGAAAATTTTGCATAAAAGTGTATGAAAACATTGGACAGTATTCCTACGGGAAAGATTGAAAGAGCAGGTAAACTTGTAAAAACAGGAGTAAAGATTGGCGGGAATTATGTCAAATACTATGGCAAGAAATTGGTCAATTCAGAAACTGCAAAAGAAGAGCTTGACCAAGATAACGCAGAGGATATTTACGATGGACTAAAAAGTTTAAAGGGAAGTGCGTTGAAAGTTGCCCAGATGCTCAGTATGGAAAAGAACATTCTTCCAAGAGCATATGTAGAAAAATTTTCACTTTCCCAGTTTTCCGTGCCGCCACTTTCAGCTCCTCTCGTGCGAAAAACTTTCAAAAGATATCTTGGTAAATATCCAGAAGAAATTTTTGACACTTTTGAAAAGGATTCCATAAATGCAGCAAGTATTGGACAAGTTCACAAAGCAAAAAAGGATGGAAAAGAACTTGCCGTGAAAATACAGTATCCTGGCGTAGCGGAAAGTATTAGTAGCGATTTGGCATTGGTAAAACCGATTGCAATAAGAATGTTCAATTTAAAAGGAAAAGACTCAGAAAAATATTTTAAAGAAGTTGAAAGTAAATTGGTGGAAGAGACCAATTATATTCTTGAGTTGGAACAAAGTCAGGACATTACCAAAGCCTGTGCCGTTATCCCCAATATTGAGTTTCCAAACTATTATAAGAATTTATCCAGTGAACGTATTTTAACGATGGACTGGATGAAGGGAAAGCATTTGAGTGAATTTGCCCGAACAGATTTCAGTCAAAATTTGGGCAATAAATTGGGTCAGGCACTTTGGGACTTTTATATGTTTCAGATCCATAGCTTAAGAAAAGTACATGCCGATCCCCACCCAGGTAATTTTTTGGTCAGTCCAAAAGAAACTTTGATCGCCATAGACTTTGGTTGCATAAAAGAAATACCCGATGAGTTTTATGTGCCTTATTTTGAGTTGGCCAAAGAGGACAATATCAATAATGATGTTGTTTTCATGAAAAAACTTTACGAGCTCGAGATTTTGACTCCCACGGATTCCAAAAAAGAACTTGAATTCTTTAAAGCGCTTTTCAAGGAAATGCTCACTATATTCACTTCCCCTTTCAATGAAGAGGAATTTGATTTTGGAGCAAACGATTTCTGGAACAAGATTGCTGACTTGAGCGAACGCTACTCAAAAGATGAACAGATTAGAAAAATGAACGGAAATCGTGGTTCAAAACATTTTTTATATATCAATAGAACATTTTTTGGACTATATAATCTTCTTCACGATTTGAAAGCTAAGGTAAAAGTAAACGAGTTTAGGAAGTATATGGACTAATTTTTTCAGTATATTCTCGGTTCTTTGAATATATTTTTTACTTTTCCATTAGATAACCCCATTTTTAATAATCAACAATACAGAATATTATGTATAACTCAAGAATATCGGGCTTAGGATTTTTTGTGCCGGAAAATGTGGTTACGAATGGCGACTTGTCCAAAATGATGGACACGAATGATGAGTGGATTCAAGAACGTACGGGAATCAAAGAGCGCAGGCATGTAATAAAAGGCACCGATACTACAACGTCAATGGGGGTCAAAGCTGCTAAAATTGCTATAGAACGTGCAGGTATTGATAAAGACGATATTGATTTTATTGTTTTTGCCACCTTAAGCCCCGATTATTATTTTCCAGGCCCCGGTGTACTGGTGCAACGGGATTTGGGTATAAAAACCGTGGGTGCTTTGGATGTCAGAAATCAATGTTCTGGGTTTGTTTATGGAATTTCTGTGGCTGATCAGTACATCAAAAGCGGTATGTACAAAAATATATTGGTTATTGGCTCGGAGTTACACTCTCACGGTTTGGACATGACGACTAGGGGTAGGGGGGTATCTGTTATTTTTGGTGACGGTGCCGGAGCGGCAGTATTGACAAGAGAAGAAAATACTAAAAAAGGAATCTTGTCCACACATTTGCATTCCGAAGGGCAGCATGCAGAAGAACTTTCTTTGATAGCACCCGGAATGGGGAAAAGATGGGTCACTGATATTATAGAAGATGAGGACCCCAACGATACTTCGTACTTTCCATATATGAACGGTCAATTTGTATTCAAAAACGCCGTCGTCCGCTTTAGCGAAGTTATTATGGAAGGATTACAAAAAAATAATTTGGGTCCGCAAGATATCGATATGCTAATTCCGCATCAGGCCAATTTACGTATTTCTCAGTTTGTTCAAAAAAAATTCGGTCTTTCTAATGACCAGGTCTATAACAATATCATGAGTTATGGAAACACTACTGCTGCTTCAATCCCTATAGCTCTTACGGAAGCATGGGAAAATGATAAAATAAACGAAGGTGATTTAGTGGTATTGGCTGCTTTTGGAAGTGGATTTACCTGGGGTAGTGTAATTATAAAATGGTAAATAACTTAAGTTCGATGGAACTGGAACAATAGATTTAACTGCCTGTTGCACGTTTTGTTTTTTAACTCAAAAGAAAACAATAAAGGATTTAAGAATTAAAAAAATGTACTCCTCCCGCCACTCTGAACTTGTTTCAGTGTTTCATCTGCGTAACCAATATTCAAAATAGTGTAATGCGATGCTGAAACGAGTGCAGCATGACCATAAATTGAGACCTCAGCAACGGAATCCAATTGTCGGTTTCTAGTAAATTATGTCAGGGCGGGCGCAGTCAAGACCTATTTGTAATTGTTGTAATCCAACTATCTATCTATCTATCTATCTATCTATCTATCTATCTATCTATCTATCTCTTTATCTCTCGATTGAGTTCTAAGGGATATTGGTCGGATTTTATTGGCTTCAATTAATTATTACTACAAATTTTAGTGGTAATGATATAGTTGTGTAACCCAATACATTTATATTTTGATATGAAAAAACCCAGAACCACAAAACAAATCTAATATTTGACACGGCATATCAGCAAATATCATGTCCAAAATTTGGATCGATTACGTATATTTAGTATCATTGTACAAGAAAAAAGGCCAAATACCGTTAAGTAAATGACCTTTTGACTACCTGTTACTAGCAGGATTTCAGAAGTGATATTTTGGTTTGTTTAGGTGTTTCGCAAATGAAACTGACCCTAATTTAACTTTCAGCCGTTATATGCTTGACGGCCTTATGAATATCACGACCTTATAACCAGACGCACCTATTTGGGTGCGTTTTCTTTTAGATAATACCTTCTCTTATTGCCTTTTCCAACTAAACTAGCACCTATTTTGTCTCTCTTGTATAAATCCGATAATTGACTTCTAGCAATTTTTCCTGCCCTATCCTCATCAATTTTGCCATTTTCGTGCTTATACAAAAGGTCGGACAATTCAGATGAGGTAAGTTTTTTGTGTTCCTTTAATAGATACATAGTCTTTTCCCAATAAGCCCATTCAATATCATAACCTTCCTTTATTGCTACGGAATTGTGTTCTGGTTCTCTAAATTCAATTTTTTTCTGTGGCTTGTCATCAAAACCATATGCTTCGGCATAATGCCGAATAAGACCCCTTACCTTGTCCAACGTATCTTGTAATTCCTTTTCTTCCTTTAGAAGTTCATTGTAAATCGTTTTCTTGCTCATTACATTTGATTTTAGTAACTTCGTTTATTATTAGGGCCTCTACAAGGAATCGAACCTCGTTACTCTGATATATCAGACCAGCGTTTTACCTATTCTACTAAGAGGCGTTCAAAATAAATCGGGTGTTTCTGTTTGAAGACGGGAAGCACCCTTTTTTGATTCAGTAAAGTTAAAACAATATTCTAATAAAAAAAACGAAAAAGGACAAGTTTTTAAATTTTGTCCTTTTTCGTCTATTTTAACTCAATTTCAATTATAGAATAGATTACGTATCCTTCTTTTGTCCTTTCTTTATCATTTTCGTCAGCACCTCTTTGAAAATTGGCTTTTCGTGCTCTATCTTAACGTCTTTCTCTGGTCTTTTAATATCCTTATTCTCCTTTTTTTCTTCTCCACCTATCAATGTTTTATAATCAAGTCTTTTAGCACTATTTGCAAGGCAAACATCGAACTTACTTCCCTCTGAAAGACCTCTATTGTTATACCTAAAGGTAAACTCATTGACGTACTTATCCAAATGCTTAGGTCTTACATGGTGATAAATACCATCGATGCCCCTTTTGAACAAAGACCAAAAGTTTTCGATATTATTGGTATGGACAACACCACTAACGTATTCAGAAGCGGAGTGCTTAACAAAACTATGCTCAAATTGCGTTCCCAATGCCCTATAAGGTCGATATTCATCCGTATAGACTTTAGTACCATCGGCAACTTTATCTCTCATAATTGGAAGTATGGTTGCGCCCTTGGTATCTTTTATGGGAATAGCATAAACTTTACCATTTCTTTCAAGTATGCCTAAAACAGGTGTTTTGGTCTTTATGCTTCTACCTTGTGTTCTTTCTCTTCTCTTATTACCATGCTTGTTCTTTTCCTTATCACCCACATAAGTTTCGTCTACTTCAACTTCATTAGAAAACACTTCTTCATATTCTGGGTTGTATGTTTCCCTTATTCTTTGCATAACAAACCATGCACTTTTCTATGTAATTTTCAGATCCCGTGCCAACTGGTGTGAAGAAACTCCTTTTTTATTGGCAGTTACTAAGTATATAGCCATGAACCATTTACGAAGAGATAATTTACTATCATGGAATATCGTACCTACCTTAACCCCGAATTGCTTACGGCATCCGTAGCACTTGAAACGCTTTGTTTTTCCTTTCAAAGCCTTAACACGCTCGCTTTCGCAATAAGGACACGTAGGCTTACCGTTCCATTTGATAACGGCCAGGTATTCCTCACATACTTTTTCTGTTATGAAATAGTCCAATAAATCAAATAAACTATCGAAATCACGTAAATCTTTTGCTTTAGCACACATATCCGTATCAATTATATATGTAAATTTAAACGTATTATTTTTCATATACAAATATACTTGTAATTATTTACGGATTATATTACATTTACAGAATGATACGAGATCTTAAACAATTATATACGGCAATAGTGGACAACGAGGTTGTCTTTTTCGATACAAATTTGAAATTGTTCGTACAAAAGTTAAACGATGCAGAACCGACTTCGAGAAACTATCAGTATTATTATAGGGGATTTCAGAAAACTAACATATTAACCTTTGAAAACAACGGCAAACAATATTTCTTGCAGAAACTACTTTAAGGGTGGTGGGTTATAGAGGTATATTATTGCCATTTTAGTTTGATATATTTTAAAAAGAAAACCCCAAATTCTTTACGAATTCAGGGTTTTTATAGATAAACCGTGATGAATTAACCAACCAACACTCCATCAAGGAATATCAATATTTGTCTATAGAATACCTCCACCTGATTTCTTGGTATTGGAATCCCTACGCTTTCGCTGTTTTGCCTTGTTCTTTCCACTTCCAAATTGATAGGAAAGACCTGCATAAAGATTATTGCTTTCCCAATTAAATCCACCTACTTGTTCATAAGGTCGATCCCCGTCAAAACCAAAGCGCATGGTGTTGAACATATCGTTGTAATTTAAGCTAATGGTTCCCTTTCCTTGTGCAAAACTATAGCGGGCTCCAAGGTTGACGAAATACATTGGTCTTGCTGTAAACTGAATGGTTCTGTTTTGACCTCTATAAAATCCAAACAATTGTAATGTTAATGATTTACTTACCTTAAAGCTGTTGTTCAATCTTAAATTCCAGGCTGTATTGTCCACCTCAACGCGTTCTTCGATTATGTCATTTTCGGTGGGATCGGGACTGTCTCCACTTAAACTTTCCGTAATGCCGCGTTGTGTTTGGGAAAAGAAATCGAAACTTCCGTTGATGCTCCACCATTTCGTAAATTTATAATTGGTAGAAAGCTCAAATCCATAGGCCGATGTATTCTGAAAATTATCAAATGTCAATATCAGTTTATTAAAATCAAGTCTGTCAACATAAACGGCCCTGTTTATTTCATCAGAAATAGCTCTATAAAATATCCCGGCAGTAATGCTTCCATTTTTTAAGCGCCTTGTATAATTGGTTTCATAAGAATTGGTAAACTGTGGCACCAGACTCGGATTCCCAAAAGAAGAAATTAGGGGAGTGGCCCATTCTCTAACCGGATTGACCTGTTGCAAGCCAGGTCTATCCACACGCCGACTATAACTCACCTGAAATTGATTTTTTTCATTTGGGTTATAAGTAATAAAGGCAGAAGGGTAAATTTCTGTATATTTATCCGTGAAAGCCCTTAAACGGTTGGTATCTGCCTTTACTTCTACATCTTCTAGGCGAACGCCTGCTTGGTATGAAAACTTCCCTCTGGTCTGGCTAAAGGTTGCATATGCCGAATAAATATCCATACTGTAGATAAAGTCGGTACTCGGTGTGGGAATTAAATCCCCATTGGAATTGAAGGATAACCCAGTTGAGGAATAATCCACATCGGTCTCAAAAGTTCTTGATTCCAGTCCTACTTCCAATTTGGAGATACTATCGAGAGGATTTACATAATCCAGATTAATAAAGGTCTGCGTACGTTCCGTATCTACAAAATCCATATAGTCAGGAAATAATGATGCCCCAACGGATCTAAAGTTGGCATCTTGATCACTATTGAATGCATTGTGGTCTATTTCCAACTCAATGTTATGTCCCTCCTTCTTAAAATCATGTTTGTAATCAAAGTTATATTGCTCGCTTTGATTTTCGTTGATATCATTGAAGATCTGGGTAACATTTCGTGACTGGTCCATATTATAGGTTACATCCGTTATTCCCTGTCCTTTCCCATCGAATATATTCTGATTGGTGAAAATTGAAATGGTATTTCTGTCATTTAAATAAAAATCTACCCCTACTTTGTAAAGATGGGATTTATTGTTGTTAAAAAAATCAAACGCTTGTAAAGAATTTTCATCCAACCGCAAAATGGTTCCGTCGTTTACGTACTTACCAATATTGTTTCCATAATTTCCATAGAAATTAAATTTTCCTTGTTTATAGTTCAAATCGATAGAACTATTGAATTTTGCTTCTATTGCTTGGGTAAGTCCAGTAGTAATTGTTCCATTGAATCCAGTGTTTGCATTTTTGTGCAATACAATATTTATGATTCCGCTCATTCCTTCGGGATTGTACTTTGCCGATGGATTAGTAATAAGCTCAATAGATTTTATGGATGTGGACGGTATCTGCCTTAACAATTGTGCCACAGGAACATTGGATAGTTTCCCATCTACCATTACCCTTACGTTAGAGTTTCCACGTAGGGAAATGTCACCCGTTTGTGAGTCAACGTTTACCGAGGGAATATTGTTCATGATATCAGAGGCAGTGGCTCCCGCAGTGGTTAAATCCTTCCCTACGTTTATCACCTTTCTGTCTACACGCTGTTCTATAGTAGTGCGTTCGGCAACAACTTCGACCTCTTCGAGTTTTTCGGTGTCTTCGGTAAGGACAATAGTACCTAAATCTATCTTACCGTTTCTTTTAGTAATTTCCAGATTTTGTGCATGTGTTTTATATCCTATAAATTGTACTTCTAGGATAAACGACCCTTCTGGAAGTTTTTCAACTTCAAAACTTCCGTCTTCAGCTGTTATTCCTCCTGTAATAGTTTTGCCGTCATCACTTGATTTTATTACGATGGCCGCATAGGCTATGGGTTGTTTCGTTTCGTCCACAACAATACCTGATATGGAGCCAATCGTATCAGAATCCGTTTTATTGTTTGCAAATAGATGTGTTGAATGAACACTGCATAGGAGCAGTGCGAAAAGTAAGAATACCCTTTTCATGACTTTGTTCGTTATTGATTGATTATTGATTGATGATGATACCCACTAGACGATAGTTAAAGGGTATTGTTACAACTCTAATGGAGTTTAACACTTTTTAACAATTTGGTTGAGGTCGTAGGATGCTGAAAATGGGTACAATAAATATGTAAAAGAGAAGCCCCAACGCTCAATATTCATTGATTGTCAGGGCTTTTTTCACTGATAAGCTATACTAAACACTAACCATTAACTATAAAAATACAGTCTTACCAATGATTAATTTTATACATACAATAGACGAGTTTTTTTTTGATTAGTTACAAACTTTGATTTAGTTTAACACTAAAATTAACAAATGGTTAGGACTCTAGTTTTTGGGGCATCTTTAAATCCCGGTAGATATAGTAATTTGGCAATACGTCGCTTAGTCGGTAATAAAATTAAAACCGAAGCATTTGGTTTAAGGGAAGGAGAAGTTTCCGGAGTGCCTATAAAAACAAGTCTCGATGATTTTAAGGATATAGATACTGTAACACTTTATGTAAACCCCGCAAGGCAAAAAGAATATTATAAAAAGATAGTTGACCTAAAACCAAGAAGGGTCATATTTAATCCTGGTACCGAGAACCCTGAATTTTATTCCATTCTCAAAGAAAATTACATCGAGGTTGAAATAGCTTGTACTCTAGTACTATTGGGGACTAATCAATATTAGCTTCTGCATTTCTGTCACGTATCAGCCACAATCCTATAAAGGTCAGCAAGCCGTTCAGAGGTAGAAGCTCATAGCCAACTACGTAACCTCCCAAATATTCCGGGTCAACATTTCCTAATAAGGCAATTGTTATTACAGAAATTAGGGCAACGATCCAAACATAGTTATCCTTTACTTTATGTTTGGTAAAGATACCAAACGTAAAGAGGCCCAATAGCGGACCATAAGTATACCCCGCAACCGTCAATAAACCATCAATTACATTACTGCTCAAAATATATTTAAAGGAAATGATGACCAATATCAGCAGAACACTCATTGCAATGTGAGTACGTTTTCTTATTCTTTTTTGGGTGGTTTCCTCTCTCTTTTCCAAATCCAAAAAATCAACACAGAAAGAAGTTGTAAGCGAGGTCAGCGCACTATCTGCACTACTATAGGCGGCCGCAATCAAGCCCAGCATAAAGGTTATGGCCAAACTTATTCCCAGACCGCTGTTCAATGCAATCTCTGGAAATAACAGATCGGATTTTGGAGTGCCGTCCATCAGCGGAATCGAAATTCCATTTTTACCCGCATAAATGAACAATAGCGCTCCTAGGTACATGAACAACAATGTTGCTATAACCAGCACTATGCTAAAGGAAACCATGTTCTTTTGTGCATCTCTCAACGATTTACAAGTAAGGTTTTTTTGCATCATGTCTTGATCAAGCCCTGTCATGCAGATGGT
The DNA here is from genome assembly GCF_003269425.1 of Flagellimonas maritima. Lineage (NCBI taxonomy): Bacteria > Pseudomonadati > Bacteroidota > Flavobacteriia > Flavobacteriales > Flavobacteriaceae > Flagellimonas > Flagellimonas maritima. The sequence continues at coordinate 2,798,454 of NZ_CP030104.1, forward strand.
GATGAACATTCCGCCAACAAAAGATTTTACAAAATGGTTGCGCTCCAAAAAGCTATCCAATACGAGAAACGAATTGTATTCCTTTAATTCTTCGGATGCCAAAAATTCACCAAAACCCCATCCCAGTTCATTGTTTATAAGCACAATTGATAGTACAACGGCCGAAATCATGAACAAGGTCTGTAGCGTATCGGTCCAAACAATTGTTTTTATGCCACCCTTGAACGTGTAGATCCATATCAGTAAAATAGACACAACAACAGTAAACTCAAACCGAATCCCCAAATCATCGAACACGAACTGTTGCAAAACTATGGCTACTAAGAACAACCTGAATGAAGCTCCCAAGACCCGTGATATAAAAAAGAAAAAAGCTCCAGTTTTATGGCTTACTTTTCCAAACCTCTCCAAAAGATATTCGTAGATAGATGTTAGATTATACTTATAATAAATAGGCAGTAATAGAAAGGCAACGACAAAATACCCAACAAGATATCCAAGGACTACCTGCATATAACTAAACTCCGATGCTTCGATCCAGCCGGGCACAGAAATAAATGTTACTCCAGATAAGGATGCGCCAACCATGCCAAAAGCAACCAAATACCAAGGCGATTTTTTTCCAGCTTTAAAGAAATCTGCGTTGGAATCATTTTTGCCCGTAAAATAAGAGATGGTCATTAGAACTAGAAAGTACGCCCCAATAAGAAGGAGAATCTGGATTGCCGACATGTATTAATTTTAATCTGCAAAGTACAAAAGTAAATTGGTAACCGTAAAATCGTAATTTTGTTTCATAATAAGCGATATGGAGTTTTCATCAAAACTTTTGGAAAATGCTGTAAATGAGATGTCCCAATTACCGGGCATAGGAAAGAGAACAGCTCTTAGGTTGGTATTGCATTTGCTAAAGCAACCGGAAGAACGTACCAGTTTCCTATCGCAAGCCCTGATGAACTTAAGATCGGGGATAAATTTCTGTGCAAGCTGCCATAATATTTCAGACACGGAACTCTGTGAAATTTGTGCCAGTCCCAAGCGCGATGAGAGTATAGTATGTGTTGTGGAGGACATCAGAGATGTTATGGCAATAGAAAATACATCGCAATACATAGGGCTATACCATGTCCTGGGTGGCAAAATTTCTCCGATGGAAGGTGTTGGCCCCCAAAATTTGAACATAGCCTCATTGGTCAACAAGGTAAAAAAAGGGACCGTAAAAGAATTGATTTTTGCATTGAGTTCTACGATGGAAGGAGATACCACCAATTTTTATATCTATAGACAATTGGAAGGGTTGGAAGTAACCACATCTACCATTGCCCGTGGAATATCCGTGGGCGATGAACTGGAGTATACTGATGAGGTTACTCTGGGAAGGAGTATCTTGAACAGAGTCCCGTTTGAGAGTTCTATAAAAGCAAATTGACCTAAGATTAATTACTGCAGATAAATTAAGGATAAGTTGATTTCTTTATTATTTTTGCAAAATATATATCGATAACACATCGTTAAATAAGAATATGTCAAAATTTGAATTGAAATTACCGCAAATGGGAGAGAGTGTTGCAGAAGCAACATTGACAACTTGGTTGAAAGAAGTTGGTGAGGCCATTGAATTGGATGAAGCTGTTTTTGAAATCGCGACCGACAAAGTAGACTCTGAAGTGCCAAGTGAAGTAGAAGGTGTATTGTTGGAAAAACGATTTGATGTAGATGATGTTATAAAAGTGGGTGAAGTAGTCGCCGTAATAGAGATAGCCGGTGAACAAGAAGATATATCGACAGGCCCTGAAGAAAAAGTAGCGGATAATCCAGCACCAGTAGCTGAACCAGTTGCTGAATTGGAAAGTCAGTTTCAAACTGCAAGGGAAGCAGTAGCGCCCGCAGTTCAGGATTTTTCTGGTTCAGAACGTTTTTATTCCCCTTTGGTGAAGAATATTGCCAAGGAAGAAGGAATCTCTATGGATGAATTGGAATCCATTGCCGGTACGGGCAAGGAAGGTAGGGTTACAAAAAATGATGTAATGGCATTTTTGGAAAATCGTTCTTCAAACGGCAGTGCTGGTTCAAATGAGTCGCCATCAATAACTACGACAGAAAAAGCGACCGTGCAAACCAAAACGGAAAAGCAACCGGTTGAAAAGCCCAAAGCAACTCCTGTTCCAGTTGTGGATGGGGATGAAATAATTCCATTAAGCCGTATGGGAAAACTGATTGCCCAACATATGGTAGACAGTATCTCAACTTCCGCCCATGTTCAGAGCTTCGTTGAAGTGGATGTGACCAATGTGGTCAATTGGAGAAACAAGAACAAAAAAGCTTTTGAAGAAAGAGAAGGTGAAAAATTAACTTTTACCCCAATCTTTATGGAAGCAGTGGCATCAGCCTTAAAAAAATATCCAATGATCAATATTTCCGTGGATGGAGATAAAGTCATCAAAAGGAAAAATATAAATATTGGTATGGCGGCAGCACTTCCAGATGGAAATTTAATAGTTCCCGTCATTAAAAATGCTGACCAGCTCAATCTAGTAGGAATGGCAAAGACTGTCAATGACCTTGCCAATAGATCAAGAAACAATCAATTGAAACCTGATGAAATCAAAGGTGGAACCTACACTGTTACCAATGTTGGTAGTTTTGGAAGCGTTTTTGGCACTCCCATTATAAACCAACCACAGGTAGGTATACTTGCTTTGGGAGCTATTAGAAAATTACCTTCGGTAATAGAAACGGACCAAGGGGAGTATATTGGGATTCGCAGTAAAATGTTTCTTTCCCATAGTTATGACCATAGGGTCGTAAACGGGGCGTTAGGTGGAATGTTCGTGAAAACGGTAGCGGATTATCTTGAGGCTTGGGATGTAAATAGAGAAATCTAGTCGCAAAGTATATTATTCATTTCACTATTGTTAATTTAGGGGTTTAATCCAATTCATCAATCAATGAAGACTTTTAAATCCGTTTGCATTGTGCTTCTATTCTTGTTCAGCAATAGTATAATGTCCCAAGACCGATCAAATTATCAGAAAAAAAACTTTTTGAAAGAAGGAGATAGCCTTTCATATCGCATTTTAATGCCTAAAAATTATAACCCATCCATAAAATACCCTTTGGTTTTGTTCCTACATGGTTCTGGAGAGCGAGGTAATGATAATGAAAGCCAGTTGGTTCATGGTTCGGATTTATTTCTGAAAGAAGAAGTTAGGAACAAATATCCAGCTATAGTCGTTTTTCCACAATGTGCCGCCAACAGTTCATGGGCCAAGATGAACATGAATGGAGAAATTCCGAATAGGAAATTCACTTTTTATGAAAAGAGCGACCCTACAAAAGACATGCTCTTGCTCGAAGGTTTGCTAAAACAACTAAAGCGGACTTATAAAATCGATAAAAATAAAATTTATGTCGGCGGACTTTCCATGGGGGGTATGGGAACTTTTGAGCTTGTACGAAGGAATCCAAAGATGTTTGCTGCGGCAATACCTATTTGTGGAGGAGCAAATCCACAAATAAGCAATAAACTTACTGGTCCTGATTGGTGGGTTTTTCATGGTGACGCGGATAATGTTGTACCTGAAAAATATTCGGCAGAAATGGTAGATGCTATGAAGAAAGAAGGAATCAATGTAAAATATACAGTTTATCCAGGTGTTGGCCATAATAGTTGGGACAATGCATTTGCAGAGCCTGAATTGTTGTCCTGGTTGTTTTCTAAAGCCCGTTAATCTTACATTATGGAACTTAAACTCACAAAACCAATTTGTTTCTTCGATTTGGAAACCACCGGCACCAATGTGGCCAAAGATAGGATCGTTGAAATCTCGATATTAAAAGTTTTCCCGAACGGTAATAAAGAAAGCAGAACATGGCTGGTAAACCCAGAAATGTCTATTCCACCGGAAGTGGTCGAGGTACACGGAATTTCCAACGAAAAAGTTGCCGATGAACCAACCTTCAAACAATTGTCCAAAGAGATATACAAGATGATAAAAGACAGCGATTTGGGCGGATTTAATTCCAATAGGTTCGATATTCCGCTTTTGGCTGAAGAAATGTTGAGGGCAGATGTGGATTTTGATATGAAACACATGGTTTCAGTAGATGTACAGACCATATTCCATAAAATGGAAAAGAGAACCCTGGGGGCTGCATACAAGTTTTATTGTGATAAAAATCTTGAAGATGCACATAGTGCAGAGGCTGATACCTTGGCTACATATGAAGTTTTATTGGCGCAATTGGATAGATATCCAGAACTTGAAAACAACGTTAAAAAACTTTCTGAGTTCACTACCCGTAAACAATCCTTGGATTTTGCAGGATTTATTGGATTGAACGATGACCAACAACCTATTTTTTCCTTTGGAAAACATAAGGACAGGACAGTGGACGAGGTGATGGAAAAAGAACCTGGTTACTTTGGATGGATTCTGAATGCCGATTTTCCACTTTACACCAAAAAAGTACTTACACAGATAAAATTGAACAAGCTGAATAATAAGCTTTCTTAAAATGAACTTATTTAAAATTTTTGGATTGAAGCGAAAAAGGACGATTTTCTAGCTAATTGAAAAAGTTTAAATGAGTTCAATATATATTAATTAAGTATCACTATGAAACTGATATGTATCGGTAGAAATTATGCTGCCCATATTGACGAACTAAAAAATGAAAGGCCGGAGGAACCAATTGTATTTATAAAGCCTGATTCATCAATTTTGCCCAAAGAACAGGATTTCTATATTCCTGAATTTTCAAAAGATGTGCATTATGAAGTTGAGGTGTTGGTCAAAATAAAAAAAGTTGGAAAACACATATCCAGAGAGTTTGCCCATACCTACTATGATGAAGTTGGACTGGGAATAGACTTTACTGCGCGGGATTTACAATCCAAATTAAAGGCGAAAGGTTTGCCTTGGGAAAAAGCAAAAGGATTTGATGGGGCCGCAATCGTTGGAAAATGGGTTCAGAAGGAGAAGTTTAAAAATATGGACAACATCAATTTTAGCTTGGCCAAGAATGGAAAAAATGTCCAAGTAGGAAATACATCATTGATGTTATGGAAGATAGATGAGCTGATTTCATACGTTTCTACCTATTTTATGCTCAAAAAAGGGGACATAATCTTTACAGGTACACCCGAAGGTGTTGGTAGAGTTAGCCCAAATGACTACCTTTCTGGTACACTTGAAGGAGAAATGATGTTCGAAATTAACGTGAAATAATGATATACAACCTCAACAAAATTAATGAAATGGCAGATGGCGACCAAGATTTTGTAGTCTCTGTGATTTCTGTTTTCTTGGAAGAAGTTCCTCATGATTTGGAAGCTTTGGAAAAAGCAGTAGATGGATTAAATCATGAAAATGTTTATAAATTGGCCCATAAAATTAAACCCAATGTAGATTTGTTGGGCATGGAACAAACACGTGCCATAGCACTTGAAATTGAAACATTGGGTAAGAATGCAGCTAATATGCAAGAGATAAAGGAAAAGTTTCCTGTCCTCAAAAAAGATGTGCATCAAGTTGTATCCGAACTTAAAAAAGACTTCAACTTGTAAATGCAAGCAGAAATAATAACCATTGGGGACGAAATCCTCATTGGACAGATTGTGGATTCCAATTCCGCGTTTATTTCCAAAGAACTCAATAAGATAGGTGTTTCGGTATACCAAATTACATCGATACAAGACGATAGGGAACACATTCTTGATGCTCTTAAAACTGCAAGGGAAAGATCATCAATAGTAATTCTTACAGGAGGATTGGGCCCCACAAAAGATGATATTACCAAAAAAACACTTTGTGAGTTTTTTAATGATGAATTGGTTCAAAATACAAAAGTTTTAGAGCACATAGAAGAGTTGTTCGAAAAATATATCTCCACACCAATTTCCGACCTTAACCGAGAACAGGCTTTGGTTCCTTCCAGAGCGGAAGTCTTGCACAATGCCAATGGAACTGCCCCTGGCCTATGGATAAAAAATGGAAATACTGCTTTTATCTCATTGCCGGGAGTGCCCTTTGAGATGAAAAACCTTTTAAAGGGCATTGTTCTTCCAAAAATCATGGAAGAGTACGAGCGTCCATATATTTTTCATAAGACCATTATGACCTATGGACTTGGAGAAAGTGCCATTGCAGAAAAAATTGAAGAGTGGGAAGACAACCTGCCCAGTTTTATAAAGCTCGCCTATCTACCAAACCTTGGCAGGGTACGACTTAGGCTTACTGCGAAGGGGGTGGACAAAGAAATTCTTAAGGCTGGAGTAGAAACTGAAACCAAAAAACTATATCCATTAATAGGAGATATTATTTATGGTGAAGAAGAGGATGAATCCATAGAGGCCCAAACAGCGAAGCTATTGGTTCAGAAAAAAATGACATTGGCTACGGCAGAAAGTTTTACTGGGGGTAAAATTGCCCAAAAGATTACAGCAATACCGGGCGCTTCATCTTATTTTAAAGGAAGTATAGTAAGCTACGCAACTGCAACTAAAATTAAAGTTTTGGGCGTGCCGGAAGATTTGATTTCAGAATATTCTGTGGTAAGTGAAGAAGTGGCAATCGCCATGGCAAAAAATGTCAGGGAGATTTTAGGTACGGACTTTTCAATAGCGACAACAGGAAACGCAGGACCTACAAAGGGAGATTCCAAGGTAGATGTTGGAACGGTATTTATTGCGATTAGCTCCCCAGAACACACTTTTGCCCAGAAATTCACTATGGGAAACCACAGGGAGCGAATCGTTCAGAAGTCTGTGAATAAAGCATTTGAGATGTTACAAAAAGAAATTTTGAATTTCTAAAAAAAGAATTTTGTCCATCCACTAAAATGCCATAAATTTGCAGCCTCAATAAAATCACTCAAAAGTTAGGGAGATGTCTAAGATTTGTGAAGTTACAGGAAAAAAGGTAATGTTTGGAAACAACGTATCTTTCTCCATCAATAAAACCAAAAGGAGATTCGATGTGAATATTTCCAAAAGGAAGTTCTATATTCCGGAAGAAGATCGTTGGGTGACCCTAAATGTGTCCGCAAGAGGTTTAAAGATTATCAACAAAAGGGGAATCTCTGCTGTTTTAAAGGAAATGAATTCCAAAAAATAGGTAGTACAGGATTTTAAGCACGATACAATGGCAAAAAAAGGAAATAGAGTTCAAGTTATTTTGGAGTGTACAGAGCATAAAGAATCTGGTATGCCAGGTACTTCACGCTACATAACGACCAAAAATAAAAAGAACACGCCGGACAGGATGGAAATTAAAAAATTCAATCCTATTCTAAAGCGTATGACAGTCCATAAAGAAATTAAATAATTACGAATTTTAGCGTTAAGTTCAAATTCCAGATAGTTCAAACAGTTAAGACATGGCAAAGAAAACGGTAGCAACACTACAAGGTAGTTCCAAAAGATTGACAAAGGCCATCAAAATGGTAAAATCTCCTAAAACTGGAGCTTATACCTTTGTTGAATCGGTTATGTCACCAGAATTGGTAAATGATTGGTTGAACAAAAAATAGTTGACCAACATATCAAAATTTAGGGCCACTTTTAAAGTGGCTTTTTTTATTCCTCAATTTTATATGGTCGTAACACAATATACCAGAGCTTGTATTACTGGTTTTGTATTTTACCGTAAATGACAATTGACTTTAACAAAACTCCCGCCACTTTCCTATCTTTGATACGTTTTGATTATTTGTTTATGAGCCTTTTTAAAAAGATATTTTCCTCAGAAAAAAAAGAAACCCTGGATAAAGGACTGGAAAAGTCCAAATCCAATTTCTTTGGTAAACTCAGCAAAGCAGTTGCGGGTAAATCCAAAGTAGATGATGAGGTGTTGGATAATCTCGAGGAAGTATTGATTACCTCAGATGTGGGAGTAGATACTACCTTAAAAATTATTGATCGGATTGAAGGACGTGTCTCCAGGGATAAATATTTGGGCACTGAAGAATTGAATAAAATACTTCGTGAAGAAATAGCAGGGTTGTTGTCCGAAACAAATGTGGGTGAAGATACGGAGTTTGTTGTGCCAAAGGATAAGAAACCCTATGTTATCATGGTTGTAGGCGTCAATGGAGTAGGGAAGACCACTACTATTGGAAAATTGGCAAGTCAATTCAAGAAAAAAGGATTAAAAGTGACTTTGGGGGCAGGTGATACTTTTAGGGCCGCCGCCATAGATCAATTGGAAGTTTGGGCAAAGCGTGTGGATGTTCCCATTGTAAAGCAAAAAATGGGAAGTGACCCAGCATCCGTATCGTTTGATACACTGAGTTCGGCAGTTGCGGAAAACGCGGATGTTGTTCTGATTGACACCGCGGGTAGATTGCATAATAAAATAAATCTTATGAACGAACTTTCAAAAGTAAAAAGGGTCATGCAAAAAGTAGTACCGGATGCTCCTCACGAAGTTTTACTGGTTTTGGATGGTTCAACTGGACAAAATGCCTTTGAACAGGCCAAACAATTTACAAAAGCTACCGAAGTTACAAGCTTGGCAGTCACTAAATTGGACGGTACAGCAAAAGGTGGTGTTGTGATAGGAATCTCGGATCAGTTTCAGATTCCGGTCAAGTATATTGGAGTAGGTGAGGGCATCGATGATTTACAGGTCTTTAATAAGTACGAGTTTGTCGATTCTTTTTTTAAAATGTAAGATGAAACAGGTGATACTAAAATCAGGGATACTTCTTAAATTCATGTTTCTGGTTTTCTCGACCTCTTTCTACTCACAAATAAAGCATCCAAAAGCCAGCCCATTTTCAGAAGTGCACCAACAATTGGGGTTATCAAAAATTTCGGTACAATACTCCCGTCCCGCAACCAAGGGAAGGACTATTTTTGGAGGTTTGGTTCCTTATGGTCGTATTTGGAGGGTCGGTGCCAATGAGTCCACTAAAATAATTGTGGATGCTGATATGGAAGTTCTTGGCAATCCTTTGCCCAAAGGTATTTATGCACTATACGCTTTTCCAGAAGAAGATAGCTGGCAAATAGCATTTCACACAAATACGAGCCATTGGGGAGATGGCCGTAAGGATTATGACCCAAAAGAAGACCTTTTTCGAATCAACGTCATACCAAAGCAGATTTCCTATCATCAAGAAAACTTGTTAATCGCTTTTGATTCCATTACCCATAATTCAGTAAATATGGAATTGATTTGGGCAAGTACCAAAGTAATGTTTCCTTTTACGGTGGATACCCACGCCCAAATGGAGCAAGAAATTGCAAAACAAATTTTGGAAAACCCGACCGCACAGACCTATTATGAAGCTGCTAGGTATCTGCAAGAGCAGGGTAAATCGTATAAACAAGCGCTGGAATATCTCAGAACAGCTATTGAAAAAGGTGGTGATACCTACTATTTCCACAGGGTTAAATCCTTGGTAGAGGCTGCACTTGGGCAATATGAAAATGCCATAAATTCTGCACAAAAATCCCTAGCTTTAGCCCAGGAACAAGAAAAAGATGAATTTGTTCGAATGAATCAAAATAACATCAAAAGATGGAAAAAATTACTTTAAGATTGAAGCGATCAGCATACCTTTCCTTTTATATAATTCTATTTGCTTTTATAGGTTGTAAAGAGCAAACCAAGGACCGGTCTATAAAAAAAGACGTTGTTTTGTGGCAACCCTATAATGATTCAACAGAGGTAGCTGAAAATGCAGCACATGAAAATGAACGAATGCGGTATAAGTTTATTCAATCCCGTGTGTTGGACAAAAATGAAGTATTTCTGCCTTTATATGAGGAAGTTTCCAACTTTGGTGTTGCGGTTTATGAGTCGCTCAAACCAATGATTCTTGAACAGGATATCCCTACTATTCAGAAACACATATCTGATGGTAAATTGACCTACGAACAATTGGTTCTTTTTTATTTAAAACGTATTTACAACTTTGAGCTGAACAATGAAACCACCTTAAATACGGTGCTTGCCCTAAATCCAAATGTAGTTGAAGAAGCCAGAAATTTGGACACCAGTTCCAAAGGGCACCACTTAATTTATGGGATGCCAATTCTACTGAAGGACAATATTGGTGCTGCTGGCATGGTAACTACTGCCGGAGCAGTGGCTTTAAAGGAAAACAAAACAGATGATGCATTTATAGTCCAACGCCTAAAAGAGAATGGCGCTTTGATTTTGGGCAAGGTCAATTTGAGCGAATGGGCCAATTTTCTATGCGATGGTTGTCCCAATGGGCAAAGTGCTATCGGTGGCCAAACCTTGAACCCATACGGTAGACGCATTTTTGATACGGGTGGTTCCAGTGCCGGTAGTGGTACATCCATTGCAGTAAATTATGCAGTTGGTGCGGTCGGTACGGAGACTTCAGGTTCTATCCTATCACCATCAAGTCAAAATTCAGTTGTGGGCATGAAACCTACCGTAGGACTGTTGAGCAGAACAGGGATTGTCCCCATTTCAAGTACGTTGGATACACCAGGTCCAATGACGAGAAATATTATAGATAATGCAATTCTTTTGGATGCCATGGTGGGTTATGATGAAGCGGACAGCTCATCAAAAAAAACCGGTTGGAAAGAAGCTTGGTTAAATCTAGATGAAAAGCCCAGTTTGAAGGATAAACGTTTTGGAGCATTTAAAAACTATATCGAAAGTGATTCCCTTTACCGAATGACACTAAAAAAAATGAAGGCTGCCGGTGCAATCATTATAGAATTTGAACCACTGGAAGTAAATTTTGATGGCTTCCTTTCAATTTTGAATATTGATATGAAAAATGATTTGCCAAGATATGTCACAACACAGGTGAAGAATAAAGATGCGGTGCTTGTTGAGGACGTTCAAGATATTATAAATTTCAATTTACAGGATTCTTTGGTTCGGATTCCTTATGGACAGGCCCGTTTTGAAGGTATTATTTCTGATTCTACCTCTATTGAAGAACTTGAAGCAATTAAAAAAAGATTACAGACCGAAGGGCGGAAATATTTCAACACCCCCATGGAGGAACATCAATTGGATGCCGTTCTATCCATCAATAACTATGATGCCGGTTATGCTGCTGCAGCCCTGTATCCTGCATTGACAATTCCGATGGGCTATAAGGATTCCGGTGAACCCGTCAGCCTAACATTTATTGGGAAGCAATTTGAAGAAGCCAAATTATATGGTCTTGGAACTGCTTATGAGAACTTGACACGAGCGAGAAAAATTCCCGAAGGATACAAGGATTAATTGATATATTCGTTCAGTTTTTCCCATAATCCGTTATCAAAACTTGACGGACCGAGCAAATCGTCACCGGCATCACCTCCCATACGGACGATAACAAGTCCTAAACTGGGTACTATGTATAGTTTCTGGTCATCCTTTCCAAGACCTGCATAAGTATCAGCTGGCGCATTGGGAATAAGTTCTCCTTGAAATTCAGTTTGAAACGCTGGAACTCTATAACTCTGTTTTCCGTTCAGCCACCAAAGGTATCCATAGGATTTATTTAGATTTTGTGAAGTATTTTTCATTGCTGTTCTATAAGAAGCATCGTCAAGTATAACTTCCCCGTTCCATTTGCCGTTGCCCAGATTTAAAAGCCCAAACCGCGCCATACTTCGTGCAGTACTGAAAAAGACATTGTTTGTGTCATTAGTGGCAAACCAAAAACCGTCCATTCCTATTTTATTCCGTAATCTTGAGTTGAAATAGTCTTTCCATTGCATATTTGAAGCATTGGCAACAACACTTTGCAATAGCGTATATGGTCCATTGTGGTATGCCCATCTTATGCCGGCATCCGCAATAAAAGTCAAGCATTCCTTTGTAATACAATCAAATTCGGTTTCATCCAAACCGCTGGTCATTGTAAGTTGATGCCAAACGTTTATCTTATTTTCTTTATCCAACGAAAGACTTGTCCACCCCTCTCCCAAATAATTGGATGTTTTACTGTTGATATCCAAAAGGCCTTCCTCCTGTGCCAAACCTACGCTAAATGCGGTCAAAGTTTTCCCTGCGGATGCCCAATACCAACTTGTATTCTGGTCATGTTCTCCAAAGTATCGTTCAATGACTATTTTCCCATCTTTTAAGATGATGAAAGCTCTTGTGTTCTTTTCCTCTAAAAAATCAAAAATTTCTTCTTCGACGTTTTCGTCCCAGCCAAGTGCTGCTGCAGAAACCGTTTCCCATTCAACAGATTGACTGGGTGGAAAATATAGGTTTGTAACTTCAGGTTCATCCATGCCTCCATTATCAGATTCCGAACAACTCCAAAGTAATGTCAAAACAATAAAAACGATGAAAAATGAATTCTTCATGATTTGGGATTTAAATGATTGACTACAATGGTCTTTAAAGGTTTAACGTAGGTTCATTAAAAATATGCATGCAAATCGATGTAATGCGTTGTCTTATCGTATTTTTGCACTCCATTTAGAAAAACTATGCGTACAAAGTCGCTCAAGAAGAATAAAATCAATGTAGTAACCCTAGGATGTAGTAAAAACATCTACGATTCAGAGGTGCTTATGGGACAACTACGTGCCAATAATAAAGAAGTGGTCCATGAGGAAGAAGGCAATATGGTGGTCATAAATACCTGTGGATTTATAGCCAATGCGAAAGAGGAAAGCGTAAACACGATCTTGGAATACGTTCAAAAGAAAGAGGAGGGCAATATTGACAAGGTTTTTGTAACAGGTTGTTTGAGCGAACGCTATAAACCGGATTTGGAAAAGGAGATTCCAAACGTGGATGAATATTTTGGCACTAGCGACTTGCCCAATTTATTGAAAGCTTTAGGGGCTGATTACAAGCATGAGTTGATTGGTGAGCGCCTGACCACAACACCTAAGAATTACGCCTATTTAAAGATAGCCGAAGGTTGTGATAGACCTTGCTCTTTTTGTGCGATTCCGTTAATGCGGGGTAAGCACAGAAGCAAGCCCATCGAAGAACTGGTCTCGGAATCAGAAAAATTGGCAGCAAAAGGGGTAAAAGAACTTATTTTGATTGCACAGGACTTGACTTACTATGGACTTGACCTTTATAAAAAAAGAAATCTGGCAGAATTGCTCCAAGCTTTGGTAAAAGTAGATGGAATTGAGTGGATTCGCTTACACTATGCCTTCCCTACAGGATTTCCAATGGATGTGCTTGAGGTCATGAAAAATGAACCGAAGATCTGTAATTATATCGATATTCCTCTGCAACATATTGCAGATCCTATTCTAAAGAGTATGAGGCGGGGAACCACAAAAGCGAAAACAACCAAGTTGCTTATAGATTTTAGGGAAGCCGTCCCTGAAATGACCATACGTACTACATTGATCGTCGGTTATCCCGGGGAAACGGAAGAAGATTTTCAGACACTGAAAAATTGGGTGAAGGAGATGCGTTTTGAAAGATTGGGTTGTTTTACCTATAGTCATGAGGAAAATACACATGCTTACACTTTGGTAGATGATGTTCCCGAAGCTGTAAAGCAGAAACGTGCCAATGATATTATGGAAATACAGTCCCAGATTTCATGGGAGCTCAACCAAGAGAAAATAGGGAAATCGTTTCAATGTATCATTGATCGAAAAGAAGGTAATTATTTTGTTGGCAGAACTGAATTTGACTCACCGGATGTGGATAACGAAGTACTTATCAACGCTGCCGAACATTATGTAAAAATTGGGGACTTTACAAATATTGCCATAACTGAAGCATCTGATTTTGATTTATATGGTGTTCCTGTCCTGGATTCGAATAGCATTCTGTGAAAACCCCTTCACTTTTAAGCAATTACTTTAATCTTATTTGCTGTTCGTTTTGTGCAGCACGCAGAAAAGTGTAAAGCGATACGCGTATAGCCGAACGAACCTACTTTAGCCAACCTTTAATCGTAATCAAAATCCACAGGGCCTTAGCCAATGGCAATTTAATTGCTAAAGTATTACATAAGAAACCAATTGCTCAACCGTAGGGTGGTCATTGCCCCCAGCAGGTTCTATCGTAATATTTAAGGACTCGGCATGGTCGATGTATTTTAGCACAACCAATTTTTCGTCCGTAGGTACAACACCCATATTTACCATTTCGCCTTCTACATCGCTCCACATTTGATAGGTTTTATCTCTAGGTAGTTTAGGCAGCCCTTGCGGATTTATCAACACCAGCTTATTTTTATGATTTACATAAGCAACTGCTTTGGCATTTGGCGCAATATGGTTTCCGTACAGTACTAACGGAACAACATTTGGATTGTTGATCGTTTCCAGCCGATTGGAAGTAAGCTGATAGTTTTGTTCCAAGTTTTCCAAACGTTGTTGTAGATTTACGGTTCTATCCTGCAGGGACTCCAAGTTCTGCTCTGCATTTTGCCATTGAGTATACATCCAAAGAGAACCCAAAAGAAAAAGAACGGCGAGACTTGCAGCTGCAAAAAGTGGAACCCAATTGGTTTTTTTTACTTGAGATTCTTCCAATTCGCTTTGTAAAGCAAGTTTGACATTTAATGGTGGTTCAATAGCATTTTCAAAGGATATTCTCTCAAGATCTGCTTCCAACAAATCTAACTGTTGTTTTAATTCGATGTCATTTTGCAGAATACTTTCTATCGTAGCCGTATCTTCTTTTGATAGCGAGCCTAATATGTATTGCTCCAAAAGCCCTTCTTTCAGTATTTTATCCTTTTCCATCATGCTATCATTTCAAAAATAAACCAAAGCCATACTAATTCATTGGTATATGATTTTCGTAATTGTTTTAATGCTTGCCTTACATAAGACTTAAAGGTTCCCAATGGCACTCCCATTTTTTCATGTGCCTCTTGGTGGGTATATCCTTTAAAATATATAAGAGCAATCGCTTCTTGGTGGTGGGGCTCCAACTTTTTTAATGAACCTTTCAATTGCAAATAATTAGGTTCAGGTTCAGTTGCTTTATCTTTATATACACTTAAATCTCCACTTTGGATGAGGTTATCCTTTCCTTTGAACGAATTAAGCGTCGTGTTTCTTGCAATCCTGTAGGCCCAGGTATAAAATTTTCCTTTGTCAGGATCGTAGCGGTCTATGTTTCTCCAAATTTTCACAAAAGTCTCTTGCAATAGATCTTCTGCTTGCGCTCCATCTCTGCACATACGTATTATTACACCATACAAAGCAGCGGAATATTTATCGTATAAGCCATAAAGTGCGCTCTTATCGCCATTGGACAAACGGGCAATTAGCTCAGAATCGACTTGAGGTGTTTTCATTGATGTTAAAGATATGATAAAAAAGTATTGACCTCATCTATCTTAAAATTGTGGTGTATATAAAAGTGCATAGCGCACAAGAACTTATAATTAAATCTAAAAAAAGAAAATGAAAAAAGTAATTTTTATCCTTTCAACGTTTGCACTGTTTTTATTCGTACAGCATGCAAGAGCACAAGAATCTCAGGACATTGTAGATGTTGCAGTATCCGTAGAAGATTTTTCTACCTTGGTGACCGCACTAAAAGCTGCGGATTTGGTAGAAACACTAAAGGGGGATGGTCCATTTACAGTATTTGCTCCAGTAAACTCAGGATTTGCAAAAATCGATTCCAAGACCCTTAATTCTTTATTGATGCCAGAGAATAAGGATAAATTATCCGCTATTTTAACATACCACGTAGTATCAGGCAAAATAGCTGCTGCAGATGTAGTAGCGGCGCTTGAAAAAGGAAATGGTAAAGCTGAACTTGTAACGGTTAACGGTGGGAAAATCACTGCTATGAAGAAAGACGACGGAATCTATCTTATGGATGCGAACGGAAAACATAGTAAGATAGCCAAGACAGATGTCATGGCATCAAATGGTGTTATCCATATTATAGAAGATGTTGTAATGCCCAACTAAGCAAGTTTTGTTTATCATTGGATAGGAGGCCGCCCAAAAAGCGGTCTCTTTTTATTTTAAGACAATATGCTTAAAAATGGATTTAGATTTATTAATATCAAGAAAGTTATTAGCCTTTTTTTTGAAGCATTGTTAGTGTAAATCCTCCCAATACCAAAATTAAGAGTCCCATGATTCCCCAAAGCCACCATTTGTTTTCAAACAATGGCTTGTTTTGTGGTTTTTCTGTTTTTGGAATCATTTCTTCTTTTCCTAAAACCAGTGGGGATAGGTTTTCTGGAGTATTGTTCTTGGTGAATGCAATGTCGTATATTGGTTTAGGTGCATTCTTATTTCCGTAGACCAATGAATAATCGGCTCGCTCTGTAAAACGGGCAACCAGTACATGCATATATCCTTTTGCATCGATTTTTCCTATTTTAAGTGGCTGATTATCATAATTTTGGATTTCAACTCTTAGTTTTTTTACCAAAGTACTTGGGAACTCGAATTCATTGTTTTCCACGGAGGTCAGAATTCCAGATGAAAGGTTTCTGTAATAATACTTCCAGCCTTTTTCGGTCTCAATACTATCGGTAACGTATTTTATGGATATTGGGCGGTAGTAATCAAACTGGCTTAAAACATTTATTTTTAGATGACTTAGGGGTACACGCTGTTTTAGGTAGATTTCTATATATGTTTTTTTATTTTCATTGGCCGTTCTAAATCCTTTTACCTTATATTCTTGATATTCTGCCTCCAAATTTTCTTCCAAACTGATACTTGCCGAATCCAAGTCGGGTTTTATATCGCTGATCAATAGCAACCGATAATACTTGTATTTTGAATTTGGAAAATTCAGCTCAGTAAAACTATAATCAGTTTGATTGTTTTTGATGGTGAGTATTCTATAATCCTCAAGAATGGTGAACCATTCATTTTGATTTTGGCTGCCTTCCAATAGTGCTTTTGCATCAATATTTTCATTTTTTAGATGTAGTTGTATCTTGTTGATAGCTTCTATAGTCGGGATTTCATAAGTAAAGTAATATCCTTTGGCATTTGAGGCCTTGTTCAATAATTTAAAATCGACTTGTTTCTTTACTTTTTCACCTTTTGCGACTTTTAAAAGGTAAGGTGCCTCGATGGTATCATTCTTTGTGGTGCCGTAAACTCGGATATCTGTTAAATCCTGCTTCAGTTTGTCAAATACCGGAATTGGTAAGGGCACGCTATGCCATTGGTTGGATATTCCATTTAAGGGAATTTTGGCTTCATACTCTTGCATCTGACCAAAGGTCCATCCACAGGAAAAAAGAACAAAAAGCGTTAGAAGTCTATTTTTCACTTTCTTCGGTAATTATATGTTTATACTTATTATAAAGAAACGATATGATAAGCAATAACACCCCAAGGGAAACAAATACAATAGTTTTTGAAATGGTATTGAGCGATGCTATATCGTAAAAGAACAGTTTTAATAGAGTAATGCCGAATAATACGATGGCCACTATGCGAAGATATTTTCTCTTTTTCCAAATACCAAGGACAATTAATAGCAAAGAGTAAAGACCCCAGAGAATACTCAAGCCAAGTTTATAGGACTGGTTGGACCCGGCAATATCCATCCAGTTGAGCAATTCACTACTTGCAATCCAAAGAATTGACGTATGTACTAGAATTTCAAAAGGAATTTCAAAGTTGATGCGCATAAAGGGTTGGCGTATCAATTTATGGATGGCAAATAAAAGAGTTCCAAAAAAAGCGATGGCTATATATCGAATCCAAACATTAAAAATGCCGATTTTATAGTACTCTGCAGAAGTTTGGTTTAAATAACTTTCCCTCAACTCGCTCAAAGTATATAGACCGTTGGTCAAAAAAATAAAGCCCACCAGAATACTGAAACTCAAAACCACAATTCCCAAGACCCTATTCTGTATTTTTTTAATATTTGCGAATGCCAAAAGACTTAGGAACAAGAGTGAATAATTTATGAGCCATATTCCTCCAAAGTCCTTTATATCATAATTGTATTGTGAATAATTATAACTATCGTCCCCTTGTACCTCAAATTTCGTATTCTCGAATATTTGTTCAAAGTAATAATCTATTTCCAGAAAAATGGCAAAGTACAAAGTTATCAGCACCAGTGCAGGAGCACAAACTGACATAATCCTTGACAATATTGTTTTATTTTCCAAAGGATATTTACCATTTACCCAATTCACGAAACTATAGGACAATATACATATGATAGATGTAAGCAACGTAACATTAATGAACGGAGTAATTTTTTTGTCATAGTAAAACCAATTTCCCTGATAACTCAATGCCCAGTCATGAATAAGACTTACAAAGCTCAAAAAAATCAAGGGATATGATAAATATTCATAAACTGCCACCTTTTTGGTACGGCCTATCCAAAACAATAATGAAGCTTCAAACGCCCAGAGAAGCGTCACCCAATTACCATCCAATTGTACAGGAATGGCTATGGTGATAAAAGTAAGCACAAGTCCAGATATTAAATAAAATAAATTTTTATCAGCGAGTTTTCTTTTAAAAATCAATACGCTTACTACAAAATGTATGATGGCATTGCCGAGTGTGAACAAACCCACAAGCTCTTCCCCTGTTTGGGTCTGCGATAGTAGCCCATAGCCAATTCCATAATAAATAAAGGAATTGAGCAAAAGCATGATAATATCCGATATTTTGAACTTTTCGGATTTGATCAGTTTGTAGGCAAGAAAAGTTACATAAAAGATGATAAAGAATACAGTGGCCGTAACAAAGGCCAACGCAAACTGTGTATCATTTTCATAGGAAAAAGAAATCCAAGAGATAAAAATAAGCCAAGAGAATCCAAATGCCGCATAGTATAAAAGCTTCCAATACTTTTTAAATGCGATAATTCCGATACCAATATTGATAATCGCCATATAGGTAAACAAAACTTCTGCGTTCCCAGAACCATCACTTAGTAAAAAAGGTATTGCATACGCCCCCACCAAACCTATGTGTGCAATCACTTGTTTATTGTAATTGAGAGCTGCAACCACGCCAAAAGCCGTAAATAAAAGCATTAGGACAAACGCCATGGTTTGTGGAAAAAGCCCATAAAAACTATATGCGGCAAAAGTTATAAAGTAAAGTATGGCCAAAGCACCACTTAACAATACAGCACTATAGTTTTCGTACTTCGATTTTAATTTTATACTAAAACCCACTAATCCCAAACCGACCAGATAACCTAAAATAATTCTTGTAAGCGGGCTTATCAAGTTATTTTCAATAGAGTATTTAGCTCCAATTGCCACACCAATTACAGTTATAAGAATACCTATTTTGTTGATCAGGTTCTCACCAATAAATTTTTCCCAATTAGACTTTCCTTTGGGAGCTTTTATTTTGTTCGGCGAAGATTTCTGGGGAATAGGTTTTTTTGTAACACTATTTGTATTTTCTTCTACAATAGGTTTTGATTCCTCCTTTACGGGCTGTTGTAATGGTTGTACAGTTTTTTCCGCTACACTGACATCATTCTCGGTTACACCTGAAGCTTGCGTATTACTAAGGTTCTGAATCTCTTTCCGCAATTCATTTATCTCAATATTAAAATCTTGATGCTTCTTGTAGAGCAATTCCAATTTTTCCAATAGAAGGTTAAGCAGTTCTTGGTTGGCCATGTTCGGAATTTTGAATTGGTAAATTACCGTTATCGATCTATGAATAAACGGTAATACCCCATTTATGTTGGAAAGACAACGGGGTTTTTACAATCTGAATACCCCAAATATAGGGTATTTGACATTTAAACTACCTTTTTCGATTTAGTTCCAAGCTATGGATTTCTCTTCCCAATTGAGCTAAAAATGGGATTCCAATTTCTTCGTATTCATAAACATTATCATTGAAGATACCATCTTTATTGACCAGTATTGTAGCAGTTATCATGAAATCAATATTATTTTTTTCATCTTTTATATAGGCGCAATCCGTAAGAGTGCCGTAAGCATAACCTACCTTGTTGTATATTTTTATATGCTTTGGAATTGTGTCCTTAGAATCACCGAACATAAAAAACTTAACAAAACTATCATAATATTCTTCGGTATCATAATCCAACTTGCCAGGAAGGGTATGCATAGACTTCAATAACAATTCGTGTTGTGCATCACTAATATTAAAACGTTCTTCTTTTGGAAAATTCGAAGGGAAAATAACACGTTTAAGCAAACTATGTTGGGCTTGGATAGGGTAATGGTTTTTTAAAGAAAAATCAAAGGCTCCTTGTTGAAGGGAGTCGTCCGCATAAAATCCTGTCCCCTTTTTTAATTTGTTGATCTGCAATGGTTTTGGAGCTGTATTTATAATCGACTGACTTGTCGTCATAGTGGAGTCGTTCAAATAGGTAATCAACGGCTTGGTCGTCACATTGTCCGCATTGGGCGTGGATAGTCGATGTGCTATTCTTATAGGTTCAATCCCTTTTGACCTAATTCGCCGATTCAAATCATCCTGTCCTAAAAATTCTATCAATCGATTATTCGCCGCATTATCGGATACTGCAAAAATCTCGGAAATTGCTTTTGCAAAAGTAGTTTCTGTTGAATCACCTTCAATATAGAATTTGGTGTTCACTGACAGGGAATCTATCTCATTTATTTTTTCCAGAGCAGCAACAGCTGCAGGGAATTTTACGGTACTGGCAGGATAAAAGTAATTTTCCTTATCAACTTGAAAATCAAAATCATTGAAAAACACACTGTCGTTCCTCCTGTCTATTTGAGTATATCTTATTTGTACCTCATATTGTTCCAAGCTGTCCATAACTCTTTTTATAGCAGTATGATCGGACGCCAATGCCTTTTCCAAAGGATTTTGATCATGGCCTTCTGTGCACGAAATACTAAAAAAGGTCAATGTAAGAAAGTAGATACTAATCTGTTTTTTCATGTAGTGGTTTTTGGTGGTTTCTATTATTTATTCAGGACTTAGATAAATCTCGCCTCTATGGGGCCTCAAAACATCACGAACAGTTTTCATTTCTGGTTCCGATACAACAAGGTAAGCAACACTATGCATCTCGCTAAAATGCTCAAAACCCGTAATATCAAGCTCTAGTTCTTCTTTTTTGATGAATTCTTTTAAATGTTTTTCATGGTGTTCCGCAGTATTTGCTGCAGCAGTGCCACGAAAATCCCATATCAATTTTATTTTTCTGTCCAATGCCTTTTCTATTGGTTAAGTATGCAATACAGATGTACCGTCCTCTGCGAATGCCTTAAAATCTTTCATGTATTTAAGCGATTGTTTTTTAAAGGCTCCGGGCATTAAAAATCCCATTAACTTCATTCCAAAACCTGAAAACTTAAACTCACTTTCAGATATCCATCTGGTCGAAGTTCCCTCTTCCTTAAAATAGTTTTTTTGAATGTTCTGTACGCCTTTGGTATCGTAAATAGTATGCAATTCAGATGGGAGATTTTTTTTGATGATGGTTTCCACCATTTCAAATTCACGTTTTCCCATTTTATATCTTAAACCCATTCGCGAACCCTCTTCATTTGCCGGTTCTGAAAGGAACTCATAGTCCACAAGTCCACTTTGCCAATGTTTCATGTTTTCAGGATTGTCCAATTTTTCAATAAACTTCTCACGGGGCAAATTGACAACTATTTCGGTTATGTACCTCATTTTGACAGGTTTTTTACTAATGTAATAAATTAAATGTTTTGAGCTACCTACTAAAAATCTGTTAATGGAAAGAAAACCTTCTTGCTAGGGTTTCAGTATTTGTTACTTTTGCGGAATGTTTTTTCTTCAAAAAAGTAAAAAATCTTCCTTTCTTGTTATTGGACTTTTTGTTCTTTCCTCTTGCAATTCCCTTTTTAAGGAAAAGGAAGTTAAGGAACCTCTGGCAAGAGTAGGGGATTCATATCTGTACGAAGACGACATTGCGTCCTTGATCAGTAATGATATGGCAGCACAAGACAGTGCATTGTTTGTAAGCAACTACATTAACAATTGGGCATCAAAACAGTTATTGTTGTCCAAATCCAAAATAAATCTTTCAGAGGAAAAACTCAAAGAGTTTGATCGTTTGGTGAATGACTATAAAGCTGATTTGTATACAAGAGCCTATATCGAAGCACTGGTATTGAAAGAACAGGATACCGCTTTGACCACTTCCCAATTAAAAGAATATTATGAGAAGGAGATGGAAAATTTTAGGCTTAACGAAAAATTGGTACAATTGCGATTCATAGGATTGCCTTCCCAATTTTTAGATAAAGATGCAGTTATCGATAAAATGAAGAATTGGAAAGATGCCGATAAACGCTACTTGGATTCAATTGCGGTCCAATTCAAGAAAATCCATTTTAATGATTCAATATGGGTAAGTGCATCAAGGATTATGGAAGAAATACCATTGATTACGTTTATAAATGAGGAGAAGTACCTAAAAAAATCACAATTTTTTGAATTACAGGATTCTACAGAGGTATATTTGGGGAGAGTAAAGGATGTATTGGAAATAGGCGATACAGCTCCCTTTGAATATATTGCCCCAGATATAAGACAGTTAATTCTAAATAGGCGTAAGCTCAATTATATACGTAAATTAGAAACTGAGATTCTTGATGAAGCCATAAAAAAGAATGAATTTGAAGTCTATGAAAAAAATGAATAGAAATCTATTGTCCATCATGTTTTTCGCCATAATTGGCACTTTACATGCACAAGATACGGATCAAGCGGTGCTTACAAAAACAGATAGTACCAGCAATACCAAAAGAGTTAAATTGGACGGTATAGCAGCTGTTATTGGCGACTATGTTATCTTGGATTCCGATATTGAGAAAACGCTTATAGATTTAAAAAGTCAAGGAGCTTCCACACAGGACATTACCAAGTGCAGCCTCTTGGGGAAATTGATGGAAGACCGTTTATACGCCCACCAAGCTGTTCAGGACAGTCTGCTGGTATCGGACGATCAAGTGAATGCGCAAAGTGATGCGCAGATACAACAGCTTGTATCACAAGTAGGTTCTATGCAAAAAGTATTGAAGTTCTATAAAAAACCTGACGTTGAAAGTTTTAGGACCGAACTCTTCGAAATAAACAAGCTTCGTATGCTCTCCGAAAAGATGCAGGGAAAAATAGTCGAAGAAATAGAAGTGACTCCAGAAGAAGTACGCCAATTTTTTAATAAAATACCAGAAGATGAAAGACCAGTTTTTGGTTCCGAATTGGAGATTGCCCAAATTGTTAAACAACCGGAAGCACCTGAAGAAGAAAAACAAAAGGTAATCGATAGATTGAAGCAAATTAAACAAGATGTGGAAGAGAATGATGCCAGCTTCAACGTAAAGGCCATTCTTTACTCCCAAGACCCAGGCTCCAAATCCAAGGGGGGATTCTATAGTATGACTAGGGAAACGCCATTTGTGAAAGAATTTAAAGATGTCGCTTTTAGTTTGCAAGAGGGTGAAATTTCCGAGCCTTTTGAAACTGATTTTGGATACCATATCATCTACATTGAAAAAATTAGGGGACAGGAATTGGATTTACGCCATATTTTAATAATTCCTGAAATTCCTAAAAGCACTATGGAAAAAGCCGTAGCGGAATTGGATACGATTCGCCAACAAATTTTGGACGGCAAGTATGATTTTGCAGACGCAGCCCTTAACTTCTCCGATGAGAAAGAAACTAAATTTGATGGTGGCTTGTTGCGCAATCCTATTAATTTTGATTCCCGTTTTGAATTGACCAAAATGGACCCCGCCTTGTATAACCAAGTTCGCAATCTAAAGGACGAGGAGATATCAAGACCAATTAAAGAAGAAAATCAAAGAGGAGGCCCGCCAAAATTCAAAATCATGAAAATTTCAAATCGTTTTGATGAACACAAGGCTGATTTTGCAAAAGATTATTTAAAGATTCAGGAACTGGCACTTAGGGAAAAACAATTCGAGGCAATAAAGGAATGGATGAACGAACATATCGAAGATACCTATATTCATGTAAATGATCAAAACAAGGATTGTAATTTTGCTAACAATTGGGTAAAGGAGTAAGTGCATGTCAGACGTTGTTGCAGTAGAAAATCTCGTAAAAAAGCATCAAGCTTTAAGAGATGAGATTGGTAAAATCATTGTGGGCCAGGAAAAGGTAATCGAACAGATTTTACTTTCCATTTATACTGGAGGGCATTCCCTTCTAATTGGTGTTCCAGGTCTCGCAAAAACCTTAATGGTAAACACCATAGCCCAAACGTTGGGCCTTGATTTTAAAAGAATCCAGTTTACACCGGATCTAATGCCAAGCGATATTCTTGGAAGCGAGGTTCTTGATCAAAACAGAAATTTTAAATTCATAAAGGGGCCTGTTTTCGGTAATATCATTCTTGCCGATGAAATCAACAGGACTCCCCCAAAAACTCAAGCGGCACTTTTGGAGGCTATGCAAGAGCGGGCGGTCACTATTGCAGGGCAACAATACAAATTGGATATGCCATATTTTGTTCTAGCAACACAAAACCCAATAGAACAAGAAGGGACTTATCCATTGCCAGAAGCACAGTTGGATCGTTTTATGTTTGCCATAGAATTAAAATATCCTTCAATAGCAGAGGAGATTAAAGTTGTAAAATCCACTACTACGGACGATACTATAAAGATAAATACGCTCTTCAACGCAGATGAAATCATTGCGGTACAACATCTGGTCCGTAGAATACCCGTTCCGGACAATGTTGTTGATTATGCCGTAAGATTGGTGAACAGTACACGACCGCGTATCAATGATGCGTCTGATTTTATCAATAATTATGTTGATTGGGGAGCAGGACCAAGAGCTTCACAAAATTTGGTATTGGGCGCTAAGGCCAATGCAGCTATAAACGGAAAGTTTTCCCCGGATATAGAAGATGTCAAAGCAGTATCCATGGGAATACTCAGGCATCGGGTTTTAAAAAACTACAAAGCAGAGGCCGAAGGTATTTCTGAAGAAGATATTATATCAAAATTACTCTAAAAACCCAATTTTACATACTTATTTAATACGATTCTAATTTCTAAATCGTAGGTATTTCACTAAATTTACCAAATTACAAAATCTTAAAATCCAATTGTAATATGGCATTTGACATAGACATGATTAAAGAGGTTTACTCCTTGATAGGTGAACGTATTGAAAAAGCCCGTGAACTGGTAGGAAGACCTTTAACACTTGCAGAAAAAATATTGTATTCCCATTTATGGGAAGGAACACCCACCAAACAATTTACAAGAGGTAAGGATTATGTAGATTTTGCCCCGGATAGGGTAGCCTGTCAAGATGCTACGGCGCAAATGGCATTGCTGCAATTTATGCATGCCGGTAAACCTAAAGTTGCCGTACCAACAACGGTACATTGCGATCATTTAATACAAGCTAAGGTCGATGCGAAAACAGATTTAAAAAGGGCAAACGAGACCAGTAATGAAGTGTTTGATTTTTTGGAGTCCGTTTCAAATAAGTACGGGATCGGTTTTTGGAAACCAGGCGCAGGGATTATTCACCAAGTAGTACTTGAAAACTATGCATTCCCTGGTGGAATGATGATAGGAACGGATTCCCATACTGTAAACGCAGGTGGATTGGGAATGGTTGCAATCGGAGTTGGAGGTGCAGATGCGGTCGATGTAATGGCAGGCATGGCATGGGAACTTAAATTCCCTAAATTGATTGGGGTTAAATTAACGGGATCATTATCCGGCTGGACCGCTCCCAAGGACGTAATTTTAAAAGTAGCCGATATTCTTACCGTAAAAGGGGGTACAGGTGCTATAATCGAATATTTTGGAGAAGGTGCAACATCGATGTCTTGTACAGGAAAAGGCACCATTTGTAATATGGGTGCAGAAGTTGGTGCCACTACATCAACTTTTGGGTATGACGAATCCATGGACCGTTATTTGAGGGCTACAAATAGGGCAGATGTCGCCGATGCCGCTTTAGAGGTAAAAGAACACTTAACTGCGGATTCAGACGTTTATAAAAATCCAGAACAATATTTTGACCAAGTCATAGAAATTGATTTAAATACGTTGGAACCCCATTTAAATGGACCGTTCACGCCAGATTTGGCAACTCCTATATCCAAGATGGGCGAAGCTGCAAAAGAAAATGATTGGCCATTAAATGTTGAGGTTGGTTTAATTGGTTCTTGTACCAATTCTTCCTACGAAGATATATCAAGAGCCGCTTCTCTGGCAAAACAGGTTTCGGATAAAAACTTGAAAATGAAGTCCGAATTTACCATAACTCCAGGTTCAGAACAGGTACGCTATACTATAGAACGTGACGGATTCATCGATACCTTCAACAACGTTGGTGCAACCGTATTCGCAAATGCCTGCGGACCTTGTATAGGTATGTGGGACCGTTATGGTGACAAAGCTGCCAATGGCCCCCGGAATACCATTGTACATTCCTTTAATAGAAACTTTGCAAAACGTGCGGATGGAAACCCAAATACCCTTGCCTTTGTAGGCTCGCCGGAATTGGTAACTGCAATAGCAATTTCGGGTAGATTGGACTTTAATCCAATAACTGATAAGCTCATCAATGAGGACGGTGAAGAGATTCTTTTAGATGAGCCAAGAGGTTATGAACTGCCACCCGAGGGCTTTGCTGTGGAAGATGCAGGTTATGTTGCTCCCATGGAAGATGGCAGCGGTGTAAAGGTCATCGTTTCCTCAAGTTCAGAAAGACTTCAATTACTTGAACCTTTTGTGCCCATTAAGCCTGAAGAATTGCAAAATGTAAAATTGTTAATTAAGGCGTATGGCAAATGTACCACCGATCATATATCTATGGCGGGTCCTTGGTTACGTTACAGGGGACACTTGGACAATATTGCAAATAATACATTGATTGGCGCTGTAAACGCATACAATAAAAAAACCAATTTTGTAAAAAATCAATTAACGGGAGAGTACGTAGCGGTACCGGACGCGCAACGTGAATATAAAAAGGAAGGTATAAAGACCATCGTAGTAGGGGACCATAATTACGGAGAAGGATCTTCTAGAGAGCATGCCGCCATGCAGCCCCGCCATTTGGGAGTTGCTGCAGTTTTGGTGAAATCTTTCGCCAGAATTCATGAGACAAACCTTAAAAAGCAGGGAATGCTGGGACTGACCTTTGCAGATGAAACAGATTATGACCTCATTCAAGAGGACGATACATTCAATTTTGTTGATATTGCCGATTTCGCACCAGATAAACCTTTGACGATTGAAGTTGTCCATAAAGATGGTAGTAAGGATACGATTATTGCAAACCATACTTATAATGCAGCTCAAATCAATTGGTTTAAAGAAGGTTCGGCTTTGAATGTTATCAAAAAAGAGAATGCGTAAGAACGTTCTGATATAATTTTAAAAACTCCTGATATCATTGTCAGGAGTTTTTTAGTTTGACCAAATCCATTAGTATGAAAATAAATAAAAAGACCATTTTCAATATTGCAGTGATGCTTTTTATTCTTTCTTTCTTTGTAACACCGATGGGTCATTACGGTAAAATACTGTTGAACAAGCTATTTTCATTTTCTCCTCCAGTTATAGAAGAAGCGAATAGGGAAAAAATTGCAGATTATGACTGGAAGCTAAAAGATGCAGATTGGAACTTTTTTAATTTTGAAAAATCTAAGGGCAATGTAATCTTCATCAACTTTTGGGCCTCTTGGCGATTACCAAGTGAAGCCGAGTTGGCCAGTATCCAAAAAATGTACGACAGGTATAAAGGAAAAATCGATTTTTATATCATCACAAATGAAAACAGGCCTCCTGTAGAAGAATTTATGAGCAAGCACGAATTTACCTTTCCTGTCACTTATTTAATTATTGGTGAGAAATCACCTATCAAAGCAAGTGAGGTGCCTTCTTCATACGTAATCGATAAATCCGGTAATGTAGTTATATACAAGGAAAAAATCGCCGACTGGGATACAAATAAGGTCTATGAGCTGTTGGACGGTTTAATAGCAGAATGAAATTATGAAACTTTCAAAAAGCCAGATTGGAAATATCAGTATGATTTTGATAATTTCATTGGTTTTATTTACACCTGTTGGTTTTCATATTAAAGTTTTTGTCAATAAGATTTTTGCAAGTGACGCAGCGGTAGTACCACCCAATGAACAGCAAACACTTGTGCAATATCAATGGAAATTAGTTGACCTAGAAGGTAATGAATTTGATTTTCAATCGAACAAGGATAAAGTTGTACTCTTGAATTTTTGGGCAACTTGGTGTCCGCCATGTATTGCAGAACTTCCAAGTTTGGTCGAATTATATCGCGATTATAAGGAAAAGATAACCTTTGCTTTTATTGCAGTCGACGAAAAGGACAAGGTGGCTGCATTTTTAGAAAAGAAAGAATATCAGCTTCCAGTATATTTTGAAGCTTCTGAGACACCTGCGCAACTTGAGTCTAAAAGTATTCCCATTACTTTCATTATCAATAAAAACGGCAAAATTGTAGTAGCTGAAAAAGGTGTGGCAGATTGGAATTCCATAAATACAAGAAATTTATTGGACAAACTTTTGAGCGAATAGAAATGTCACAAATTACTACGATTACGCTTTTTAAATATACTTCCCTCAAAAATAAACTTTGGGCTTTTTTAATGATGCAATTTGCGCATTCCAGCCTTAAAAGAGTTAAGGGCCTTCAATTTTACAAGCTTTGGGGAAGTGGAAAAGAAGGATTCAATCCCTTGCCGGATTGGAGCACTTATGCTCTATTACAGGTTTGGGATAACGAGAAAGAGGCAAACTACTTTTTCAATACATCATCGCTTATGGAACGTTATGGTAAACACACCCATGAACAATGGTGTTTATACTTAAAGAACAATATAAGTAGAGGTGAATG
Source organism: Flagellimonas maritima (assembly GCF_003269425.1). Classification (NCBI taxonomy): domain Bacteria; kingdom Pseudomonadati; phylum Bacteroidota; class Flavobacteriia; order Flavobacteriales; family Flavobacteriaceae; genus Flagellimonas; species Flagellimonas maritima. The sequence goes on from NZ_CP030104.1 coordinate 2,827,237, forward strand.
GTCAGGAACAAATCCATTTAAAAAAAGCAATAATATAGATGGGGACAATCCTTTTGTTGTGGCAATTACCAGAGCTACCATAAAGACCAAACTATTATATAAATTTTGGAAATATGTTCCTATTTCCCAAAAAGAACTGAGAAACAATAGTGGACTTATTTACACAAAAGGATTTGGTGAAGTACCCATTAAGCAGATGGCAACCTTTAGTGTTTGGAAAGATAAAAGCTCCTTGGATAGTTTTGCCTATCAAAGCAAGCCACATGCCAAGGCAATTGGTCATACCCGAACATTAAAATGGTATAAAGAAGAATTATTTTCTAGGTTTCAGCCCTATCGATCATTGGGAAGTTGGGATGGAAAGAATCCTTTGCCGAGTCTAGGCGATAGGAAATAGATAAAAGAACACAAAGAAAATCAGTTGTGCAAAATAGAGGTGATATGAAAGTATAATGTTTCCCTTTATTTTTAATTTCCATATAATAAAGTGCATAAAAAAGCCTATTACAAACCATGTAATGTAGTTTTTAATGGGAACTTGTCCCTCAAAATACCAAAAATCAAAGTTAGGTGCATTCTGTTCCATTAGAAAATCCAAAAAAACCATGAGCAGCGCAGAAATAACCAATTTAATTGCTATTGGTAATTTTAATGGCTGTGTCATAGTAGCTGTAACAAATGCGAGCAATGCCCAAAAACATCCAATCAGTATAGGTACACCGTCCCATTTTGGACCAAAGTTTTTTCCATATTCATAATTACCAAAAAGTAAACTATAGTTTACCCCAAGCCATTCTGAAAACATTCCAAGAAAAAAGAAGAAAGCAAAGACAAACATCTTTTTTGTTGTATTTATAGGATACAATAAAACGAACAACAGTAGACATATAACTAAGTTTAGTGGAGTTTTGGTCAAGAACCAATCTTGACTTCCCAAGGCGATACCTATAATCCCTGAAATATGAAATAGCCAAATCACCCCTATGGCTATCCAAATTTTGTATTTGACGAAAAACTCCATATTTATGCTTCGGGAATTAAATCATCAACTATTTTGGCAGATAATAGGCATAGCGGAATGCCTCCCCCAGGATGAACTGAACCTCCGCAGAAATAAAGATTCTCTATTGACCTACTGAAGTTTGGATGCCTTAGGAAGGCTGCAAATTTTGAATTGCTCGCTGCACCGTACAATGCCCCTCTATAAGAACTTGTACTACTTTCAATCCCTTTAGGGTCAAGAATAAATTCCGAAACAATATACTTTTCAATATCGATGTTCAATATTTTGTTTAGCTTGGAAATAATATTTTTTCTACTTTGATTTTTCAAACTTTCCCAATCCTGACCATAATTGCCCGGTGCGTTGATCATAACAAACCAGTTTTCATGTCCTGCAGGGGCATCCTTAGGTTCTTCTTTACTAGTAATGTTGATATACACTGTAGGGTCTTGATATAGACTTTTCTTTTTAAAAATGTGTTCAAACTCTTTTTCATAATCACCGCTAAAAAATATATTGTGCAAATCCAGTTCCTTAAAATTTTTGGAAATGCCCCAATAAAAAATCAGGGCAGAACTTGAACGCTCTTGTACAAGAACTTTCTTAGGTTGTCTCTCTCTGGACAATAATTTTTTAAATGTTGGGTAGATATCCATGTTGGAGACAACAACATCAGCATCATAATTTCCATTTATGGATTCTATACCACCTGCTTTATTATTTGCAACGACTATTCTTTCTACGGCTTCATTAAAATAGAAGTTAACCCCAACATTTTTAGCCAATTCGACTAGCGATTCTGTGATTTGATGCATTCCACCTTTTGGAAAAAATGTGCCATAATGCATTTCTAAATGTGGAATCATGGACATTATACCGGGTGTTTGGTAAGGGGAGGAACCATTATAGGTTGCATACCTGTTGAAGAGTTGAACAAGTTTATCGTTTTTAAAAGTATTTTTATTAGAGGTATTCAACGATTGGCCTATATCCAATTTTCCTATCTGGAATATCGCTTTTAAAGTTTCTCTTGAAATATATGTTCCCAGTTTGTGCAACGATTTTTCCAGAAATAACGAAGCGGTCAAATCATATTTTTTTTTACTTCTTAGGAGATAATTCTTTATATTTTCACTAGGTTCATTGAACACGCGCGAAGCATCATCTATAAAATCCTCTTTATTGGCCTTAGCAGAAAATTTAACCCCATCATCCCAGAAATAATTACAAAGCACCTCTTTACGTATGTATTGAAAGTGGTCTACTGGGTTTTTTTGGTGAAGCCTGAACAACTCATCTACAAAATGAGGCATAGTAAATAATGAGGGGCCAAGGTCAAAACGATATCCATCTACTTTTTTTGAATGTAGTTTGCCCCCGGCATAACTGTTCGCTTCAAAAACCGATACATCATATCCTTTGGCGCTCAATCGAATCGCAGTGGCAATTCCACCAATACCTGCGCCAACAACAATGGCTTTTGGCATTATTTTTTAAAGTATTTGAAGGGTACTACGAGCATCCCAAAGCATTCACCTTTTTCTTTACCCAAATGTTTATGGTGAATTTTATGGGCTCTTCTTACACCGCGAGCATACCAATTGTTTGCATTCCTAAAAAATTTGAAACGTTGGTGTATAAATATATCGTGTACAAAGAAGTAGGCGATGCCATAAGCCAAAATGCCAAAACCTAATGCCCATCCATACCAGAAATCTGTATTATTGGCCACCATAATAAATGACATACTGACTACAGCATAGAAAATAAAAAAAAAGTCGTTTCGTTCAAACCATGAGTCATGGTCCTTTTTGTGATGGTCTTTGTGAAGGCTCCATAAAAATCCGTGCATTACATATTTATGGGTAAACCAAGCCATAAATTCCATAAAGGCAAAGGTTCCAAGAAAAATAAGAATTGAGAGGGCGATTTTCATTTAAAAAAGCTGTAATTTATAATTTACATAAGACTGTGCCAAAAGTCCGAATTTTTGATAGTTTGGAACACGAATACGTGTATTTTTTATTTCCAAGGGGGGAGTGCTTTGTAGTTTTTGCAATAGTTTGTTATAATATCTATAAGCTGTATAAACACCAAACTTTGCTTGTTCGGGCAGCTTTACAATTCCTGAATAACCCATGGCAAAATCAGCTTTTATTTCATCAACTATTCTTTTTTTGGAAACCTCATCAAGTTCCTTCAAATTGGTATCTGGAAAATAAGTGCGCTCCAATTCTTCGTAATCTGCTTTTAGGTCCCTAAGAAAATTCACTTTTTGGAAAGCTGAACCCAAAGCCATTGCAGATTCTTTTAGCTCTTCATACTTTTTTTTGTTGCCATTAACAAAAACGCAAAGGCACATTAAGCCAACCACGTCCGCAGAACCGTAAATATATTCTTGGTATTCGGCATAGGTGCTATATCTTTTTTTTGATAGGTCCATCCGCATACTTTTCATAAAAGACTCGACCAAATGGTGAGGGAAATCATATTTATGATAGGTGCTCTGAAAAGAATTCAGAATTGGGTTAAGGCTTATTTTGTTGGATATAGCATCTTCCATCGCTTTTTCAAAATCCTCAAAAAGCTCTCTTTTATTGTAATCGTGAAAGGTGTCCACTATTTCATCGGCAAAACGAACAAAGCCATAAATATTATAAATATCAGACCTAATCGATGAGGATAGCATCTTGGTGGCCAGGGCAAATGAAGTGCTATAAGATTCTGTAACGATCTTACTGCAGTGATAGGATACATTATCAAAAAGTGTTTTCACCTTGTCAATTTTTTTTAATTATCAAATCAGAGACCAGTTTCCCAGAAATCAACGATGGTGGTACACCTGGGCCCGGTACGGTAAGTTGACCTGTAAAGTATAGATTTTTAACTTTTCCACTTTTTAGACTAGGTCTTAAAAAAGCAGTTTGCTTTAGTGTATTGGCCATACCGTAAGCATTTCCCTTATAAGAATTGTATTGCTCAATAAAATCGTTCACGCAAAAGCTTTCTTTAAATATAATGGATTTTTTAGCATTTTGCTTTGTGTGTTTATCAAATCTATCTATAATTATGTCAAAATATTGAGCTCTCAATTGTGGGGTATCTTCCAATCCTGGAGCTATGGGTATAAGAAAAAATCCGGTTTCACAACCGTCTGGCGCCATAGAAGCATCTGTTACTGAAGGAAAATTTACATAAAACAGCGGATTGCTTGGCCATTGTGGGTCATCGTATATTTCTTGGGCGTGTTTCTCAAAATCTGTATCAAAAAATAGATTATGATGTTCAATGTTGTTTAATTTTTTATCAAAACCGACATAAAACAGTAGGGAAGAAGGAGCGTATGTTTTTTTGCTCCAATAGCTTTCGGAATATTGCCTATATTCTTTCTTTAGCAATGTTTCTGAATGGTGGTAATCAGCACCGCTGATTACGTAATCCGCTTCAATATTTTCACCCTTGCTCGATATTCCCTTAACTTTTCCATTAGAAACATTTATTACATCTACAGGACTATTTGTATGGATTTTTACACCTAGTTCTTCCGCTAAGTTCTTCATCGCTTTTATGATCTCGTACATACCGCCACGAGGATGCCATGTACCTAGACCAAAGTCCGCAAAATTCATGAAGCTATAGAAGGAAGGGGTCTTACTTGGTTTTGCACCTAAAAAGAGTACAGGAAATTCCAATGTTGAGATAAGCTTTGGATTTTTGAACCGCTTGCGAACCTCAGAGCTTATTGTTTTAAAAAATTGGTCTACTCTAAGTACAGTTTCTTTGGTAACCAGTTCAAAGGGTGACAGTCCAGGGCGTAGAACAACTTTATTTATTGCAATATCATAATTTTCTTGAGCCTTGGCTATAAATTTTTTTAAATGTGCTCCGCTACCAGCTTCGATTCGTTCAAATTCTTGACATATCTTATCCATACAGTCCCCAATGGTTATCACATCATCGCCAAAGAAGATTTTATAGGCAGGGCTAAGTTTGTCAAGCTGATAATAATCAGAAGTTTTTTTGTCAAAATCAGCAAAAAATTTATCAAAAATATCGGGCATCCAATACCAACTAGGACCTATATCAAAAGTGAACCCATCTTTTACCAGTTGTCTTGCCCTCCCACCAACAGTATCGTTTTTTTCAAATAGCTCTACATCAAACCCAGCCTTAGCCATATAGCAAGAAGCAGAAAGGGATGAAAATCCCGAACCAATGATCACAACTTTTTTCATTCTAAATAGAATACTTATGAGAACGAACTAATTAAATGTTCGATGGAATTAAATGTTTTAATACTATTTGGCAATTCTTCTTTTTCAATATATTGTATTTGATGACCTAAAACGTAGAGTTTTGAATTACCGGAGGAATTCAATGTTTTGGAAAATTTATCAAAATACGATGTCAATTCATCTTTTGTTGGTGAAACGGTAAAATAGGAAACAAAATGAATGTTATTATAATATTTGAGTAAATCGACCAAACTATCTATTGGCATAGTTTGACCAAGGTAAATGGATTTATATCCTCGTAATGTAATTTCATAATTTAGATAAAGTAATCCAATTTCATGGATTTCATTTTCTGGCAAGAAAAGTGCAAAAACCTTATCCTTTTGGGTAGGTTCTACCATCTGCAACTTTTCTGTGTTGATATATATTTTTTGTTTGATCAAATGGGTGATGAAATGCTCGTGAGAAGGACTTATGGTATCGGTTTGCCATAGAAGACCCAGTTCGTTCAATAGTGGAATGAAAACGTCATTAAAAATATCCCTAAAGGAACGTTCTGATAAAAGGCTATTATACGTATTCAAAAATAGCGTCTGGTCAAAATTGATCATCGCTAGTTTAAACGCATTTATCGCATGGCTTTTTTCACTATTGTTGGAGACAATTTCCCTGACTATTACGGGTATATGCGGCTCATCTAGCTTGGCAATTTTAGAAATTTTGTAGCCATTGTTGTATAGCAATGTAATGTTCAATAGCTTTTGTAGGCTACTCAAACTGTATGATCTAATGTTGGTACTTGTCCTTTCCGGCTGAAAAAGATTATACCTTTTTTCCCATATCCTAATAGTATGTGCCTTAATTCCAGACAGGTTTTCCATATCACGGATACTGAAAGATTTTTTTACATTGTTCATCTTTTGATTGTAAACGTTAAACAAATTTACAATTTAATTGATGCCAACCTAATATGTTATGATAAAATTTGGAGTGGTTTTAAGAAATTGCACACATTTCTAAGAAATCTGTGAATTTTTTAAAGCTAAAGAGCGGTATATACAAAAAAACCGCAAAATCGATGCGGTTTTTGTGCCCACGACTGGAGTCGAACCAGCACGTCCTTACGAACACTACCCCCTCAAGGTAGCGTGTCTACCAATTCCACCACGTGGGCCAAATGTAAATGGGCAGCAAAAATAATCAAAATACCGTTAAACCATAATGATTGGATTTAAAAAGCATATAATTTACATGTCATCAAAGTAGATACTCCATATTTGAGTTTTTAGAACTGTGAATAACACTGGAAATAGGGTGATTTTAATGACCGATTTTAACTATTTTATAATTTCATGCTAATTATTTGGATGATACAATCTAATCTACCTTTTAAGCATATGGGAATAGATAACCAACCTTTAAAATAAAATAGATTATTTTCGGAATTCATAATTGTTATAATTTCAATAATGACAATCGAGATATGGGAAAAGAGGGAGGAGAAGAGCCAGAAAAAATTAAAATTACAGTCACCGTAGTTTGATTAAGGATATAAAGTTTTTCGAAGAGCAAGTATACATGCTCAAAACCTCCAAGATTACTTCAGCGGAAATTGAGAAAAAGCTTGAAGGAATCGAGTATTCCGGAGGTCATAAAGCAATTGACAAAAAAGTTGAGAACTCAAATATTCCCTATTTCTCCATAGCTTTCTTTTATTTTGTATTCCAGAATGATACAATACCCAATGAAGAAGAATTATTACGGACCTATATTAAAATCAACAACATTGAAGAAAATTTGGATTTTTTGATTATTGCCAGCAAGAAATACAGCGTTGATGGGGTCAAAAACAGAATGCTCAGGTCTTACCCTTCTTTGATAAGGGATTTTCATTTTTTTAAATTATGTCAGGAAAGTCGAAGATTTGATTCTGTAAAATATTCCACAAGAAAAGATATATTCGAGGGTATAGATTTATTGATCGTATACAAAGGGTTGGAATTTTGTATTGCAATTTATACACAAACTAAAAGAGCATTGAAATTCAAAAAAAAGAAGAATGAAAAAAGGCATGATTATGTTGCATGTGATATGCAAATTGCGTTGCCCATAAATTTGTCCGGAACCAACAAAAAAATTAAAAAGATTTCTAATTTTATACTTCTTTCCAGTGGCTATATTTTGGAACTGGAAGAAAAAATGAACTCTTATGCAATCAGCAATCAGTAAGGGAATCAATACCAAAGACACACTTTTAAAGGTTCCTTTCCCTGTTGTGAAAAATCCTAACTTCAAGTTTATTGACCTTTTTGCAGGAATAGGCGGGTTTAGAATGGCACTTCAAAATTTAGGTGGTGAATGTGTTTTTTCTTCGGAATGGGACAAATACGCCCAACAGACCTATAAAGAAAATTTTGGAGAAAATCCTCATGGGGATATCAAGGAAATAGACGAAAAAGATATTCCGGACCATGATGTTCTTTGTGCGGGATTTCCGTGTCAAGCCTTTTCTATTGCTGGTAGAAAGGGAGGTTTTGAAGATACCAGAGGAACTTTATTTTTTGATGTTGCAAGAATATTGAAAGAAAAAAGACCAAAAGCCTTCTTTTTGGAAAATGTAAAGGGATTAAGGATGCATGACAAGGGTAAGACCTTGGCCACAATTATTAGAACCTTGCGAGAAGACCTTGATTATTATGTGCCTGACCCCCAAATAATGAATGCAAAGCACTTTGGGGTGCCTCAAAATAGAGAACGAATATTCATCGTTGGTTTTAGAAATGATTTGAATATTGATAAGTTCGAATATCCCAAACCCTTGGGATTGCAAACAGCTTTTGAGGATATTAAAGAAGAGAAAGAGGTTTCTGTTAAGTATTACCTATCAACCCAATATTTACAAACACTGAGAAATCATAAAAAAAGACATGAGAGCAAAGGAAATGGTTTTGGCTACATGATAATTTCTGATGATTCCATTGCGAATGCTATCGTGGTGGGTGGAATGGGACGGGAGCGTAATTTGGTCTATGATGATAGACTTACAACTTTTGAGCCTATTACAAAAATTAAAGGCGAGGTCAACAGAGAAGGAATACGAAAAATGACGCCAAGGGAATGGGCACGTCTTCAAGGTTTTTCGGACAAGTTTAAAATAGTTGTTTCAGATGTGCAGGCCTATAAACAATTTGGGAATTCTGTCGCAGTGCCTGCCATTCAAGAAACAGCAAAAAAGATTATGGAAGTATTGTTAAAACACAAAACTCTATAAAGTGACACTTAGTTAATCACGCTTACTTATTCTGGCGTCTCCGCTTAGTTGCAAACGAACTATCTCCGCATTGCCTTTATAATTCAATTCACTGTCTCCTGAGGCATTCATGTCTATAGTATTTGTTACGGATAGATATGCCTCACTGTCTCCATTGAGTTTAATATCAAGATCATCTACAATAAGGTCATAATCTTCTAAAAAGCTGTCGCCACTAAGGGTCGCATCTAATGAAGTAACAGTTCCAAATAGATTTACGCTTGAGTCACCTCTTGCATTCAAAGATAATCTGTCCAGGGCTATTTCCCCAAGAAATTGACTGTCACCAAATAGGTTGAATTCGGCATTCTCGGCAATCAGAGCATTTTCTAACGTCACTGAGGAATCACCGAATATTTCAAATCTTGAAATGTTGTTGGTGCTGATATATATTTTTAAAGTTACGTTGCCACTAATTGTCAGGTTGTCTTGCAGACGTATTTTTAACACATTACCTGATTTAGATACAACTATTTTATCTTGTAGGTTTGAATTAGCCTCGATGTTGATAGCCTCTTCAGTATCGGAAAATGTTACAAAAGCGTCAAAATCTCCATGTATCTCAAGAGCACTATAATTACTGAACGAATATGCAGTGGTTGTAACTGAATTTGATGCCCTTATTGATTCATTTTCACAAGATATGAGCAATGTCAAAATTGCCACTAAAAAAATGTTGAATATAATTTTTGATTTCATTTTGATTGATGTTGAGACTTTTCGATTAGATACTTTCACAATAGTTTTTAAAACACATCCCGCTGTGGTTATTTGTATCAATTATTTGAAGTTGGTGATAGAGATCCACCTAAAACGTTCAGCATGAGTGGCTTTTGATCCCTCCAGCATATATACCTTATCACTTTTTGTAAATACCCGCAAAGTATTAATATGACGCTTTCTATCTATTTGTTTCATTTATCCAAGGTTTTTTTTATAAGGTTTTTTTATAACGATTTCTGCCCATATTGAATATGCCCAGTTTAATTCCAATTTCCCCGGTAAAACCGTTTATTCTATCAATAGGGCTATCTGCTAATTCGATTTTACTCGAAAAACGGTATTTTATTCCAGCCTCTAGCTGTACAAAGCGTGAAATATTGAAAAGTGCATTTACTCCGGGCTCCAAAACAAAAATTGGATCGATATCATCATTTTCCAAATCAAAATCATCACTATTTCTGCCAATATTTCGCTCAATATATCCTACGGCGCCACCACCAATTAATAAGGGAAAAGAAAGACTTACCCTGGATTTTCCGAATAAAATAGGTTCAAGGTGAAAACCCGCATAGCTTGCAAGAAGATCATCTCTGGTATTGCTGCGCGGGTTGAAAATGTCTTGTTCCGAATAAAGGCCTTTTAACAGTAGACCCACCTCAAATTGTTGGTTGGCCACATAGGCAATCTTAAAACTGCCTACATAAGTATCTTGGCCGTCAATTTCACCGTAGCCCATGGTCAAACCAATGTAAACGCCATGAACCACATTTCTTCTATCATTGAACGTAATGTACTCACCGTCGTCATTTTGAGCTCGGGCCATAAACACGGTAAACAATAAAAGCAGGGCAAAAATGATTTTTTGATTGTTCATTATTTATTGGATATTTTGATTGATGTTATAAGGACAACTAAAATTTGTAAAGGTTGCACATAAATAAAAATTATTCACGTAGCGTTACTATTCCTTTTACACCCGTAATTGTGATGGAACCTTTTTTACCATTACCGTAAGTAGCTTCGATCTCCCGAAGCTTGCTACTTTTGTCCAACATATTTGAGTTAACATTTTCGAAGGATTTTGGTAAGCGTACTACCCCTTGTTCCAATGTAGCACTGAACCGGTGGGAAAAACCTGCTACGTTCAAATTTATATCGGATGATTCTTGCTCAAGGACAATTTCTGCAGCGGATTCAAGGATTTCAGCAATTCGGAAATCAGTGATTTTTAGATTCAAATCCACATTCCTGATCAACCGTTGCGCTTCTAACTTGCTGAATTTTAGACTGCCATAAACTGTACCTACTTCCTCCAAGAAGATATCATCTTTATTTGAATAGATTTCCAATGAAGAAACGGCATTAAGTCTCATGTTGCTGCCATCAGTATTCAATCTAAGGCTTTTGGAATCTATCATGTCCAATTCGCCGTTCTTTAGATATATACTGGCATAGTTTATATTACGGGCACGCAATTTGCCATATTTCATGGTAATATCTGCTTTGCCCAAATTATCGCTTACCCACAGGTCGCCATGTTCCAAAAGTAAATTTAAGGGACCGCTCCAATCTTCAATGACCACATCACCAAATCGGTTTGTGACCTTAAGCTTTGCTTTGCTTGGCAAATAAACCTGATAATCAATTTGTACACGGCTACGGTCAAAGTCAATAGGATTGGCTTTATTGAAAAGATCGGCAAGCCATCCTGTATTCTTATTGGAAATTTCGGAGACAATACTCGCAAACCCAGAACTGGATTTTATTTTAGTATTGATACGACCTAACAAATCCTTTGCATTCTCTTTTTTTCTATGGTTTACTGTGATTTTAATACTAATGGAAACCTCATTCCTGTTCCAGCCATTTACATTGATATCGCCATATTTGTTCTCTAACCTCAGTTCCCCTGCATTGGTCAAGGGTAAGGTCTTTTCTATGGTCTTGGATATTTTCTCTTGCGCAGTGCCCATTTTAAAAAACAGAAGTACTACTGCTATCCATAGAACTATCTTATAACGTGTATCCATAATCATCATCTGGTAATTTTGAATCGTTTATCTGCTTCAATAAATTTTCAATAAGCTCGATCCGCTTTTTATAGTTGGCCACAATGGCCTCAAGCACCTGCTCATTGTCAAGGTTCTTTCGCATTTCTAAGCGAAGGGTTTCATATTCCAAATCGAGTTCTTCCATAAAGGACAGAAACTCTGATTTATCTTCTTCGGAAAGTTTAGGATGATTTTGCACCAATTGTACTTGATAGGAAACCAAATTTTGGTAGTGCATATCTATGTCGACCAGTTCTTTTGGCATATATTGATTTTCAACTGTATTGCCGCTAAATATGGATAAACCAATAATACCGGTAATTCCCAGTAATAAAGCTATACTCGCCGCGATTTGCAGTATTGGTGATTTCCAAAGAGGAATTATTTTTGGCTTCTCATTTTCAAGTTCTTTTGAGATAGTAACCCATAGTTTGGCGCGGTCTGCTTTATATTCATCAAATTGTGAAGCATTATCTCTAATATGTTTTTCAAAATTGTCCATTACAATTCGCTTATGATTTCCAATAATTTTTTCTTTGCTCTGTGATATTGTGATTTGGAGGTGCTAGTCGCAATACCCAATATTTCTGCAATCTCCGCATGATCATACCCTTCAATTAGGTATAGGTTGATAATCTGTTTGTATCCTTCAGGTAATTTTGCAATACCCAGTTTTACATTTCCAATATCAATTGCTTCAGTTTCAACTATAGTTTCCTCGGTCAAATGATACTCCTGGGTTTCTAAAGGCACTACGGGAATACGCTTGGCCTTTAGGTGATTGATGCTTTTATTTATGACGATACGTTTTAACCATGCCCCAAAACTGCTCTCATATTTAAAACCACCTAAGTTTTTGAAAGCGTCCACAAAACTGTCCTGTACAATATCTTCTGCATCTTCCTTATTCCCCAAAAACCGAAGTCCCACATTATACATAGCATCCACATACAGCGCGTATAGCTCGTATTGCGAGTTGGTTTTACCAGTTTTGCACTGTTCTACCAAGTCCTTATGTGTAAAACGAATTTCGGTTTCCAAAGGTTATAGGTTGATGCCTTATCAGGGTTAAAGACAAATGCAAATGTAAAAGGTTGCACATCAAGGAAAAAAAATTGAAAATGAATAAAATTTTGGATTTGGTGCAACCCTAAATTTTTTAAGCTGTCTATAGCTGTGAAAATTTATACAACCGTAAACAATCAAAAATGAACAGAAATCATCAAATCAGTCTTGTGACCAAATGTACCGTGTGGTCGCTGTGGCTTTATTTCCTAGGCTGTATAGTCGCCATGGGACAGACGGACAAAACTATTAGCGGTACCATAACCGATAAAAGCAATGGCGAAACCCTTTTTGGAGCTTCTGTATTCTTGACAGGTACAAGTATTGGAGGAGTTACAAATGAATATGGGTTTTATTCCATTACTGCTCCAAAAGGAAAGTATATCCTCAATATATCGTATATGGGATATAATGACCGCAACATTGAAATAACACTCGATGCAGACCTCAAATATGACATTGAAATTTCAGAATTATCCACAGAACTGGATGAAGTAGTGGTTACTGCGGATGAGCCGGAACGTGCTATTCTCCGAAAGCCCGAAATGAGCATAGTTAAAATGAACATCGCCACCATAAAGCAAATGCCCGTAGTTTTGGGAGAGGTAGATATATTGAAGTCTCTACAAATGCTACCCGGTGTTACCAATAATGGTGAGGGTACCGGTGGTTTTCATGTACGAGGTGGGGCACAGGACCAAAACTTGGTATTGCTTGACGAAGCTATTATTTACAACACTTCGCACATGTTTGGCTTCTTTTCAGTATTCAATGCAGATGCAATTAAAGATGTGAAGTTGTACAAGGGTGGTATTCCAGCTCGTTTTGGGGGTCGAGTATCCTCAGTACTTGACATTCGGCAAAAAGACGGTAATAACAAAAATTTTGCCGCCACTGGTGGTATTGGCATAATTTCGAGCCGATTAACTTTGGAAGGGCCTGTTTTTGGACAAAAGGGTTCTTTTTTGGTCGCAGGTAGACGTTCATATGCCGATCTATTATTGGCGGCAGGAGGGGAGGACAATAGGGTCACTTTCTATGATCTCAATCTAAAAACGAATTACAACATCAATCCAAACAATAAACTATTCCTTTCGGGTTATTTTGGAAGAGATGCCTTTAAGCTTGGTAATAGTTTTGACAGCAGTTACGGAAACACTTCCGGAAACCTTCGTTGGAACCATATTTTTAATAATCGCTTGTTCTCTAACCTTTCTGTTATTGCCAGTCGCTACGATTATGATCTTGGATTTGACCAGGACGAATTTGAGTGGAAATCCTCTATCACCAATTACAATCTTAAATATGACTTTAAGTACTATTTGAGCGATGCCTTTAAACTAGAATTTGGAACAAGTGCCATTTATTACGATTTTGATCCTGGACAGGTACAACCTACCGCAGAGAGCTCTCCAGTAAATCCACTTAAATTGGACCGTAAAAAGGCTATTGAAAGTGGTTTGTATATCAATGCAGAACATAAATTAAGTCCCAAATTGACCGCACAATATGGACTTCGCTACAGTGCTTTTACACGTTTAGGGGGGCAGGCATTGACCGAATATGCCAATAGCCAACCTGTAGTCTATAACGCAACATTGGGAATCTATCAACGTGGTACCGAAATAGGGGAGATAAGCTTTGATGATGACGAGACCATTAAACGTTTTGGCAATTTGGAGCCTAGAGTGTCATTGGCGTATTCATTAAACGAGAATTCTTCATTAAAGGCGGGTTTCTCCAGAATTGCCCAGTACATACATCTTTTATCGAACACGTCTTCTGTAACTCCGTTGGATGTTTGGACACCAAGTGGAGAGTTTATAGAACCACAGCTTTCTAATCAATATGCTATTGGATATTTTCGAAATTTTCTGGATAAAACTTATTCATTGGAAGTTGAAACGTATTATAAGAATGTGGATAATCGGATTGATTACATCGATGGATCCGATTTAATAGGGCAAAATACCATAGAAACAGAAATCCTGAACGGTGAAATGAGAGCTTATGGATTGGAAGTTTTACTCCGAAAAAATGAAGGTGATTTTACCGGGTGGATAGCTTACACACTATCTAAATCTGAACAGCGAACCCCTGGTGGCAATGCAGGCGGGCCCGGTATAAATAATGGAGATTGGTACAATACTTTTTTTGATAGAACACATGACATTTCCATATCCGGTGCTTATCGCCTGAACGATAAATGGAGTTTTGGCACCAATCTGGTCTTTCAGACGGGGAGGCCGGTCACTTATCCCAATGGGCAGTATGAATATGAAGGACTTTCCATTGCAAGTTATGCTCCACGAAATTCAGACCGTTTGCCAACCTACCATCGGTTGGACCTTTCTATCAATTACAAGCCCAACAGAAAACCCAACAATAGATTGAAAGGAGAATGGGTACTTGGTATTTACAATGTATACAACAGAAGAAACGCAGCTTCCATTTCCTTTGGTCAAAATGTAGAAACTGGGGCTAATGAAGCCACTAGAACTGCCATTTTTGGGATTGTGCCCTCTATAACCTATAATTTTAAATTTTAAAATATGAAAACGTATATACAACTATTGTTACTTTTTATAATTGCACAGCTCGTATCTTGTGAAGATGTAGTTGATGTAGAGGTACAGAATGGCCCCACCCGTTTGGTGGTCGAGGCATCAATAAATTGGGAAAAAGGAACGTCCGGTAACGTACAAACCATAAAATTAAGGTCTTCGACTCCTTTTTTTAATACTGCGAGTAATCCGGTTACCGGGGCAACAGTCGTCGTTATCAATAACGCGAATGATGAAACTTACAATTTTGTAGATCAAAATAATGGAGAGTACAGGACAACAACTTTTGAACCGGTATTGGGACAATCCTATTCATTACAAATCATCCATGATGGGGATGTTTATTCCGCGACAGAAACTATGACTTCGGTTGCTGATATTACCGAAGTGTTTCAAGATACTGAAGATGGTTTTGAGGATGATGTGCTAGAGGTTCATATAGCATTTACCGACCCCATTGAAATGGGTAATAATTATTTGTTTCGATTTCAAAGGGAAGGCGATTTACTGCCCGATCTTGAGGTGGCCGAAGATGAATTCGTGAATGGCAACGCAATTGATTGGTGGTACGAAATTGAGGAAGATGAGGATAACAATATATTACCTTTTGCACCTGGCGATATTGTTGCTATAGAAATGTTCGGTATCTCTAAGGATTATTACAATTACATTAATATTCTGATAGAACAATTGGGCGGAGTAGGTCTTTTTGAGGCCACTCCAGTAGCTGTTAGGGGAAATTGCATCAATGAAACCAATCCGGAAAATTATCCCTTTGGGTATTTTCGGCTTACGGAGGTAGTGCGTACAAGCTACACTTTTGTAGAAGAATAGTTTAGGTTGATTTTGAAGTCGGAAAGTGTCAGGTTTCTAGAGCCTGGCATTTTCTATTTCTGGAAAAATAGCTAAGAACCACATATCAAAATAATTTATTCTTGCTAGCTCCGTTGTGTATTTTGTTATTTTAACTCAAAAAAAAAAATAGAGGATTCTAAAGTTAATATTGTATATGTAACTCTAAACTCGTTTCAGGATGCCATCTCCGTAAGCGATTTTTAAAATACTGTATTGGGGTTGAAACAAGTTAAACATGACAATATATAGAAACTCTAGTTTTCAAAATGCCCAATAGGCTTACTAGTTATGATTTAAATCAGGTCATCTTTGATCATTACTTTTAAAATGAAAAAAAATCAGGAGACCAAACTCTATGTGTCTCCTGATTTTAATAAAACTAACTCAAATAAATCAATAAATACGTTTTCTGAATAAATATCCAGAACATAATTATTCACTATCGTATCCTGGATTCTGTGCTAAATTGTCAGAAACCTGAAGTTCATCCCTTGGAATGGGCAGCACTCTTCTAAAGCTTTCAATACCAAGAACTTCCTCTGCTTGCCCAAGTCGTACCAAGTCAAAGAAACGATGACCTTCAAAGTTCAATTCGGCACGTCTTTCATATTGTAGCGCATCCACATATTCGTCTGTATCTGCAAATGGTCCAGTATCGGGTAATCCCGCCCTATTTCTTACTACATTTAAATCTTCGGTACCCGCATTTGGGTCATTGGAATCAAATACAGCAGCCTCGGAGCGTATAAGATAGAGTTCTGGTAAACGAAATACCTTTGCATTGTCAGAATTAATGGGATCTGGGTATTTATTACTTTCGTTGACAGAACTGAAAGCAAAAATATTGGCTCTTTGGTCATTCTCCTCAAAGCTTTCAAGCAAGTCCGGGTCCACATTATATTCGTTTCTAAACAAAGTAAATGTAAAAAGAGAGCTTTCATCCTGATCATTGAACTCAACTTCAAAAATAGATTCTGTTGTCGCATCGGTAGTGGCATAAACATCACTTACATTCTCTACCAACTCGTAGGGGCCATCCGTAATAACTTCATTTGCATCTGTGAATGCACCATCATAATCTTTCTGATACAACTTGACTCTTGCCCTAAGACTAAGGGCTGCGTAGTAGTTCATTCTGCCAGAATCGGTACCCCCGGCACCTATATTTATGGCATTATCCAAATCGCTCAAAATCTGACCATATGTTTCCGCAACAGTACTTCTTGCCAAATCAGGGATTTCGTTGAAATCATTATTCGGAATAGGTTCCAATAATAGAGGAAGCCCGTATATGGAAGTAGTATCGTAATGTTCGCCAAATACCCGTAAAAGATCAAAATACGCAAGGGCCCTTATGGCGTAAGCTTCTGAAAGTACTGCATCGACATCTAAATTTGCATCGTCAATATCATTTACAGTGGTAATAATCAAATTTGCGCTATTGATTATAATATAAGCATCCGGCCAAAAATTTCCTATCCATAAATTTGTTGTTGGAACTGCTTGATTATCAAATTCTAATTGTGAATCAAAAAATCCTTCCATAATAGCGTTATCCGCAATCAAATCAAAATTGAGAATATATTCTGCACCATAGTAATCTGCATCCTGCATTAATGAGTACGCTCCCAACAATGTTCCTTCCACTGAAGCTGCATCGACCAATACACCATCAGAATCCAATGATTGTTGTGGTTCCGGTTCCAGAACATCACATGAAACCATCAGTATTATAGCTAAAAATAAACTTATTGTTTTTTTCATAATATTTTAAGATTAAAGTCCTATGTTAAAACCTAAAGTGATGGTCCTGGCCTGTGGTAATGTACCAAAATCAGAACCTGCGAGTCTTGGATCTCTTGCACTCCTGCTAACTTCCGGGTCTAGCCCCGTGTAGTCTGTGAATGTCAACAAATTTTGTCCTTGAACAAATACCCGAAATTTTTGAAGCCCAAGTTTGGATACAACTTCCTGTGGAAGACGATAGCCTATGTTCAAGTTTTTCAGTCGAACAAATGAGCCGTCCTCCAACCAACGTGTTGAATATTGTTGCCAGTTGCCGCTCTCCAGTGATGCTCTTGGAATATCTGTAATGTCCCCTGGTTGTCTCCATCGATTTCTTGCTCCGGCATAATTATTTCCGTCAGGAAGCGGAAACCCGGTACCGATTCTGCTCCAACCTAGATTTTCATAAATCGCTCTGCTATTATTGAAAATCTCATTTCCAATATTAAATTGGAACAGAAAACTAAAATCAAAACCTTTGTAGCTAAAGGTATTGTTCCAGCCACCAAAGAAATCGGGTTGTGCATTACCTACAATTTGACGGTCATCCGCATTTATGTTACCATCTTCATTAAGATCTATCCATAACATATTCCCAGTTTGTGGATCTACACCATTATGATCGATCAAAAAGAAAGTTCCAATTGGATTTCCTTCGGCCAAAATATGGGAATCGGAAATTATTTGTCTGTCCACGGCCAATTTTTTAATCTCATTATCTATGAAAGAAATATTAAAAGAAGAGTCCCATTTGAAATCTCCCGTGAATATTGCTCCATTTACCGTCAATTCAAATCCACGGTTTTCTACTTCTCCAATATTGTCGATGACGCTTGAGAAACCTGATATGCCCGGTATGATTCTATCCAAAAGTAAATCGTCTGTTTTCTTTATAAAATAATCTGCAGTAAGCGACAATCTATTATTGAACAAACCTAAGTCGACACCAACATTGAACTGTGCAGTACTTTCCCAGCTTAAGTTTTGATTGCTCAATTGCGTAGGTATCAGAGTAGCTCTTTGTCTGTAATCGTCGATTCCGAACAATCCCCTTGCAGGAAAATTTAAAATATCACCAGCACTGTTGGTAATACCGTCTTGGTTACCTGTAATCCCGTAACTGGCCCTAAATTTTAAATCAGAAATTGTTTTGGAATTCTTTAGAAAATCTTCTTGGCTTACACGCCATGCTACGGACCCAGAAGGAAAGAAACCAAAACGGTTTTGGTCACCAAATCTGGATGATCCATCTGCCCTTCCAGTTAAAGTAAGCAGGTATTTATTGGCCAAGCCATAGTTTGCTCTAAAATAATAAGAAGCAAGTCCCCACTCTGTACCTCTTGAATACGCATCGGTCACCTGTGCTGCGGTTTCGAGTTTGGTAAATTGATCACTTGGAAAACCTTGCGCATCTATCCTTGTAAAATTACGATCTGATGCTTGATAGGAAGCTCCCAGTATAGCATTTAAAGAATGATTGTCCCCCAAATCCGGTGTATAGGTAAAATAATTTTCCGTTATCCAAGTAAAATCTTCGGTACTGGAGTAGCGTCCCAGACCATTGGCGTTTTGATCTATTGATTCAAACGATATGGTAGGTGTAAAGGATTCATCTGTTAAACTAGTATAATCAATAGAAGTTGAGGTGCGAAACTTTAAACTTTTTGTAAGTTGAAGTTCTGCAAAAATAGTTCCCAAACCTCTGGTCGTACGTGTAAATCTACTATACTCATTAGCAACGAGTACAGGATTGTCCAACATCCACCAACCAAAATAATCAAATGGACTGGCGTAGGTGCCGTCATCTTCCCTAACGGGCATTAAGGGGTCACCTGCCAATGTATTGATAACGACACCGTACAATGAATTATCATTGATAGTACGATCTTGAATAGTTCTGGTCACAGCTACATTAGTTCCGATTTTTAACCAATCCTTCACTTGAGTATCCAAGTTTATTCTGCCGCTAATACGTTCAAAACCAGTACCTAACTGTGTTCCTTCTTGATTAAAATAAGCCAAGGAAGTATAATATTGGGTTCTTTCGTTACCACCCGATACCGATACATCATGACTTTGGATTGCAGCGGTTCTAAAAATCTCATCGTACCATTTCGTGTTTCTCAGCTCAGGATCGTTTGGATCGAACCCCCATAAATCTGAAACATAATTTTCAGGATAATCTGTTCCAAGGTCGATGTTGTCCTGTGCTGCGGCATCGTTCATAAGCTCTAGGTATTCTTGTGAGCTAAGCATATCTATAGTATTGGTAACTGTTTGGAATCCATAATATGAATTGAATTCTACACGTGGTGCACCTGTACTACCTCTTTTGGTTGTAATCAAGACTACACCATTGGCACCTCTGGAACCATAGATTGCAGTTGCAGAAGCATCCTTTAAAATTTCAATGGAAGCAATGTCCGTAGGATTTATATCAGCCATTGAATTAGTTCTTTGACCACCAGAAAACAAATCTGATAAATCCTCGGATATCATAGGTATACCATCAATCACGTAAAGGGGCTCGCTACTTGCCGATAACGAAGTATTACCGCGAATTTGAATGGAAATACCCGCGCCAGGTGTACCCGAAGGCGAGCTTATAAACGCACCGGCTGCCCTACCTTTTAGCGCATTATCTACACTGGCTACAGGCAAACGTGCAATTTCATCACCACTTACACTGGCAACGGAACCTGTTAAATCGCTTTTCTTCTGGCTACCATATCCTACCACCACTACTTCTTCCAGTTGCGATGCATCCTCTTCCATTTGTATGTTTATATTGGTATTAGATCCTACAGTTCTTTCAACGGTTTTTTGTCCTAAATAAGAGAATATCAACGTATTTGAAGAGGAGGCCTCTATCGTGTAATTACCATCAAAGTCTGTTTGTGTTCCTGTGTTTGTTCCCTTGACAAGAACATTGACACCTGGTAATGGCAGACCGTTTTGGTCTGTAACCGTCCCAGTAATTACTTGTCCGTAGACCATGGCAAACATACTTGCCATGAAAAAGGATAGTATAAAACTTAGTAGTTTTATTTTCATAATTATTTTGTATTATTAGTATTAATATTTAAACTGATTTGGGTCTTGTTTCAGTAATTTTAAACTCATGTTTTTTTAGATTTTGATTGAAATTATTTGCATTTAAAACTGAGTTACATTGGTTTTCTTCATAGTGTTCTGATTTTAGTTATTAATTTATTTTTATCTCATTAAGAATCTTTTCAAAGATGTTCTGTGCATCCTGTATCTGAACTTTAGTAACTACTAATGGGGGAATCCACCGAATCACATTTTTATAACTGCCACAGCTTAAAAGGAGCAGGCCATTGTCAACACAACGACGTACTATTTTTGAGACTATCTCAGCATCCGGTGAACCATCTTTTTTTTCAAATTCAACCGCAACCATAAGACCAATACCTCGTACATCGCCTATACAACTAAATTTTTGCTGTATTTTTTTTAGTCCTGTAATCAATTCCATGCCTTGCATTACCGCATTGTCAAGCAACTTTTCTTCCATAATGGTTTTGATGGTTGCCAGCGCAGCAGCACCCGTAATTGCGCTGCCCCCTCCATAGGTTCCACCATGGGTACCTGGGGACCACTTTTCCATGATTTCTTTTGATGAAGCAATTGCTGAAATTGGAAGTCCGCTTCCCAAACCTTTTGCCATGACGATGATGTCTGGCTTTACATTTGCATGTTCAAAACAGAAAAACCTTCCTGTTCTGCCAAATCCACTCTGTACCTCATCGATTATAAGTAATATGCCGTGAGCATCGCAAATCTCACGCAGATGATGAAGAAACCTGTGCGGAGCAGCAACATAGCCGCCTTCACCTAGTACCGGCTCAATAATTATTGCGGCAGTTTCATCTGGCGAAGTTTGCCCATGTAAGAGCAGATCAAGCTGTTTGATGCAAAAATCTATAGTAATGTCTTCGTCCCAACCGTAATAGTAGGCATAGGGAAAGGGGGAAACAAAAATCCCGGAAGGTAGGGGTTGGTATTTATATCGGTAAGCTGTTTTGGAAGTGGTCATGGCCATGGTCAAATGCGTTCTGCCATGGAAACTTCCCTGAAATACGATAACGTTCTGCCTTCCTGTGGCCGCTTTGGCCAATTTTACAGCACTTTCAGTAGCTTCTGCACCGCTGTTTGAAAAAAAGAAGCGATTAATATGCTTTGGAGTTATTTCATTCAGTTTTTCAGCCAATTCAATGCTAGTAGTTGGGATTACACAGTTCATCTGGCCAAAAAGAAGTTTTTTAGACTGTTCCTGAATGGCCTTTACCACATTTGGATGACAATGGCCCGTGTTTACCACACCTATACCAGATGTAAAGTCCATGCACTCTTTGCCTTCTTCATCATATAGATATACACCCTCGCCCCTAACTGCTTGAAAAGTGGATAGGTGTGTCCAAACAGGGGACAGCAATTCTGTTGAAAGCATCTCGGCACTCATTTTTTTCTAAATCAGTTTTTTTTATTTATAATACAGTCCATACTGCTTTTTCCTTAGTATAAAGATCTATGGCACTTTTACCCATTTCTTTTCCGTTTCCACTTTGTTTAAAGCCTCCAAAAGGTACTGCAGCGTCAAAAAGGTCGTAGCCGTTTATCCAAACTGTACCTGCATCGATAGCATTTGCAAAACGATGGGCCTTTGATAGATCTTTGGTCCATACCGCTGCAGCCAAACCATATTTAGAGGTATTGGCCTTTTTAATGACTTCGTCAAAATCCTTGAATTTGGAAACCACCACAACGGGACCAAAAATTTCTTCTCTCGCAATGGTTAAATCTTCGTTTTTGGTAATGAAAATGGTAGGTTCTAAAAAATACCCTTTTGCCAAATCCCCATCAAGGCGATTTCCACCATACACCAATTTGGCCCCTTCTGTCTCACCTAATTCTATATAGTCCAATACGGTATTCAATTGCTTTTCACTTATCATAGGTCCTAAGTCTGGATTGTTGAATCCATTGCTTATGGTCATTTTGCCAGCTTTTTCTTTAAAGGATTTTAGGACTTTTTCAAAAATGGATTCTTGTACATAAATCCTTGAACCGAGCGTACATTCTTGTCCAGTATTATAAAAACTGCTCCATTGTAAACTGTCCAAAACCATATCTAAATCAGCATCCTCGAAAATTACATTTGGAGATTTACCACCAAGTTCTAAGCTCACCTTTTTTAAATTGCTTTTGGCTGATGCTTCCATGATTTTCTTACCAACTAGAGTAGACCCTGTAAAGCTGATTTTATCTATATCCATGTGCTGTGACATTGCTTGCCCTGTGGGGATTCCAGGACCCGTGATAATGTTGACCACTCCTGGTGGAAAACCAGCCTCTAAAATCAATTTTCCCAAATAAAGTGCGGTAAGTGGTGTTTGTTCCGCGGGTTTAAGAATACAGCAATTTCCACAGGCCAAGGCTGGAGCAAGTTTCCATATCGCAATCATTAACGGGAAATTCCAAGGAACTATAAGGCCGACTACCCCTAAAGGTTCTTTTTTGGTGTAAACTAATTTATTGGAGTGTGTAGGAATTGTTGTCCCTTCTATTTTGGTGGCCCATCCAGCATAATATTTCAAATGGTTGATGGCACCTAGAACATCATATTTAGCTTTTTCCAGAGGTTTGCCATTGTCCAATGTCTCCAATTCCATGAAAATTTTTATATCCCTTTCTATAAGGGTGGCTAGTTTCCAGAGTAAATCTGAACGCTCTGCTGGTTTTATCCCATCCTTCCAAATAAGATCAAAAGCATTTCTGGCAATTACAACGGCATTGTCCACATCGTTTTCGTCCGCTATGGGAATTTTGGTCAACACGTTTCCATTTGCGGGATTCAATGTGTCAAAAGTTTTTTTTGCCTCACTTTCAATCCACTGGTTATTGACCAACATTTTTTTTGTTGAAGTCAAAAACGTAGTGGTTTTTTCAGTTAAAGCGATATGACTTGTTTTTACCTTCATTTCGACTTGTTCAAAATTTCTTCGTTGTTCAAAACTTCGATACCGGCCATTTGTAAAACTGCATTCAACAAAACATTTGTTCCATTAATCACATCTACTTTTTTTGCACTTTCCATTTCATTATGACTAAGTCCTTCTTTACAGGGGATGAAAATCATGCTTGTGGGAGCTACTTTAGAAACATAAACAGCGTCATGTCCTGCACCACTTACTATTTCCATAGTCGGTATCTTTAAATCATGAGCTGCATTCTTAACCGCATCTATGCATTCTTTGGAGAATTTTACCGGGGGAGAATACCATATTTCCTTTAGGGTAGAAGTAACTCCAAGTTTTCCATCGTGACTTGTGATGATATGCTCTAAATCCTTGTCCAACATAGAAAGTACCGTTTCATCTGGATGCCTCAAATCGATAGCCATTGTTAAGGAACCGGGTACGGTATTGCGTACGCCGGGAATAGCATCAATATAACCTACGGTCACTTTTGCATCGGGGCTATATATTTCGGCGAGTCTATAAATTTGCGGAAGTATCTCTGTCAATGCTTTTACGGGGTCCTTCCGGTATTCCATGGGAGATGGTCCAGCATGGGTCTCTTTGCCATTGAGGACTAAATCGTACCAACGTATGCCTTGTACACCAGTAACGATTCCTACAGATTTATTTTTAGCTTCTAAAATAGGACCTTGTTCAATGTGCAGCTCAAAAGTGGCTTTGTAGGGTCTGTTCCCTACTTCCATGCTCCCTTTATACCCGATGCGTTCCAATTCTTCTCCAAGTGTTTTCCCTTCTTTATCCGTTCTTTCATAAGCATAGTCCAAGCTAAAATCCCCTGAAAAAACACCCGAAGCAATCATGGCAGGTGAGAATCTGGCACCCTCCTCATTTGTCCATGAAACAATTTCTACTGGGATCTCTGTAACAATGTTCAGGTCATTAAGGGTATCCATGATTTCCAATCCTGCAAGTACGCCAAGTACCCCATCAAATTTCCCTCCTGTTGGTTGGGAATCTAAATGGCTACCTATCATTATGGAGGGTTTGCTATTATCCTTGCCAGGTCGAGTTGCATATATATTTCCAATTTTATCAATGTCAATATTACAGCCTGTTTCCTTGGCCCATTTTATAAATAAATCCCTTCCTTGCTTATCTTCATCGGTCAAGGCCACGCGACATACCCCACCCTTGGCAGTGCCTCCAATTTTGGACATCTCCATCAATCTTTTCCATAATCTATCGCCGTTAACTTTAATCATCTTGTTTTTTTTAGTCCATATCTTCTTGTAGGAGTATATTTTTTGTAGGTAGTTCCAAATCATGTTCGGCCCATTTGTAGACATTATAATAAATGGTTGAATTGGTATTGCGGACTCCTTTAATATTGAAAATCTTCTTTTTCATAACTTCCAGTAAATGCCGATTGTCCCTACAAATTAGATTGATTTCAATATCCGAAGGTCCAGAGGTAAGTGCCAAAAAAGATATTTCTTTAACTTTCATGAGTTCTTGTGCCACATACTCTATCATACTGGAGGGGCTGACTTCAATTGTAACCCTATTATATGAGTTAAAACCTGTTTTTGTAGGATCTACCCAGCCCAGAATATGTAACATGCCCTCATCGACCAATTTATTGTATCTGTTCCTAACCGTAGAAACAGAAACGTTAAGTGCTGAGGCAACATCAGTAAAAGACATTCTGCCATCTTTTTTCAGAAGTTGTATAAGGCTTTGGTCAAAAGCATCAAGTTGAAAAAGGTTCTCGCTCATTTCTAAAACGTTGATTAATGTAAAAATTATAATAAAAGTTCAATAATATGCATATTTTGCAAATAATAGTAATTAAATATCATTTTTTACACATTTAACCATAATTATTGCATTTTATTTGCTTTATTGCAGTGTGTAATTATTAAATGTGATAAATTAATAAACGGTATTCTTGATAATGATTTTCACTAAAAACAATATATCCTCAGATTTAGAAAGAGCTTGGCAAAATGATAAAGACCATGTTATACATCCCTATGCCAATTATGAAAGATTTCATGAAGACGGTTCGGTAGTATATACGAAAGGAGACAGACATTTTATATATGATGACAAGGACAGGAAATACCTTGACGGTATAGCAGGGTTGTGGTGTGTTAACATTGGGCATGGTAATGTAGAGATGGCCGCGCATATAGGGGAGCAAGCTAAAAATTTGGCATATTTCAATACTTTTGAAGATGCAACGTCTCCTTCAGCTGCAAATCTAGCGGCAAAATTGGCATCATTATGTCCAGGGAGCCTTAATCATGTCTTCTTTGGAACTGGTGGCTCCATGGCAAATGATTCTGCCATAAAAATTGTCCATTATTATTTTAATATGTTGGGGATGCCAAAGAAGAAAAAGATTCTTTCCAGGAATCTGGGCTATCATGGCAGTACTTATTTGGCACATGCCCTTACGGGTATATCATCTACTCACATAGGGTTTGATTTGCCAAAGGATATGATAACTTACCTTTCTGCACCGTACCCATATCGGAGACCTGATGAAATGACCATCCAAGAGTTTTGTGATTCTCTTATAGAAGAAATGGAGCATAAAATTTTAGAACTTGGTCCAGAAACTATCGCCTGTTTTATTGCAGAGCCCATTATGGGTGCCGGTGGCGTCATAGTTCCACCTGATGGATACCTAATAAAAGCTTATGAACTTTGTAAAAAGTACAATATATTGGTTATTGCCGACGAAGTTGTTACCGCATTCGGCAGATTGGGCCATTTGGTAGCTTCGAAAGAAAAATTTGATGTGCAACCAGATATTATCGTTTTGGCAAAAGGATTGTCATCAGGTTACATTCCCTTGGGAGCTACGGTAATTTCTGAAACTATACATAAAGTAATCAGCAGACCAAAACCAGAAAATCCTTATTTCTCGCATGGATTTACTTATTCTGGGCACGCTTTGGCATGCGCTACCGGATTAAAGAATATTGAAATTATGGAAAGAGAGGACTTTTGCGGACACGTGAGAACTGTTGGACCTTATTTTAAAAAGCAACTAAAGACATTGGAAGACCTTCCTGTAGTTGGAGAGGTGCGCGGTAGCCATTTTATGCTGGCCTTGGAATATGTAAAGGATAAAAGAACCAAGGAATCATTTCCCGCAGAAATCAATATAGGAAAGAGAATTTACCATTCAGCTAAAAAAAGAGGATTGATTATAAGGCCCATAGGTCCTATCAATGTGCTTTCACCACCGCTCACCTATGATAAGGACGCTATTGATGAAACAGTTGATATTATGAAAAAAAGCATCCTGGAAACCATGAACGACCTGAGTAAAGAAGGCCACTTATGAAAAAAGTGACTATATATGGCAAGCGTAATGGTTTAAAAATAAAAAGCGTTGGAAGTAATGGCTTTCTTCGGTGCTCCACTGTATTACTACTATTAATTATTGTTGGTTGTAAAGAAAAAAGCAAAACTGCACTGAATCAAAAAGATGAAGTCATCGAGGTACTGCGTCAACCGGCAGAATACGATGAACAGGAGGCCGTATGGTTGCTCTGGTCTCCTGTGGACCATTTAAAAGGCCAATCCAATGTAAATGTGACCTTGAAGATTATTGATGCTTTGGTTCAAAAAGAGAGAATAATTGTTTCTGCCGCTACAGATTCCTTGCTTAAAATGGCTCAAAAAAGCATTCCTAAAGAATATTTGGACAAGGGATGGGTTGAACTTCTTAAAATACCCTCTGAAGAACTATGGGTAAGGGATATGGGACCAAACTTTGTAGTGCTGACAAATGGCAAAAAGGCCATCGTTGATTTTGGATTCAATGCATGGGGCTACACGGACAGTGATAATATGGACGATTATACCATCCGTATGGAAAAGTTTGATGAAGCTGTGGCACATATAAAAAATCTCCCTCTGATTCAAACAAATTTAATTAGTGAGGGTGGTAATAGGGAAGTAAATGGTGAAGGTGTGCTCATGGTTACGGAAGCGGTAGAAAGGGGCAGAAACCCAAATATGGACTTAAAAGAAATGGAAGCCGAATTTCAGCGTGTTCTCGGTATTGAAAAGGTAATCTGGTTAAAGGAAGGACTCAAGGAAGATGATCATACGTTTAGAGGAGTCGTAGCGTTGGAAAATGGCGAATTTGCCTATACAGCGGTAACTACCAATGGCCATATTGATGAGTTCGCCAGGTTTGTAAATGACTCTACCATTCTTTTGGCAAGTGTAAAAGCCAAAGATTTGGAAGATCCTGTAGCAGCAGAAAATCACAAACGGATGGAAGAAAATTACAATATCCTTACTAAAGCGACCGACCAAAATGGCAATCCCTTTAATATTATCCGTATGCCACTGCCCAAACTTGTTTTGGGTAAAATGGGACCAGGGGATTTGGTCTATGATTTTATCAGTGAACTTGAATATGAAGATGGGTCAGTTTTTCCTGTAGGAGATGAGGTTACTGTTATTGCAGCAGCGAGCTATCTTAATTTTTTAATTACAGATGAGGTGGTCATCGGACAAAAATACTATTCCGATGGAATGGACAAAGAGATTGAAGAAAGAGATAAAGAAGCAAAAAACATTTTACAACAAGTATTCCCAAATCGTACAATCGTTATGATCAATGCATTGGCCGTTAATTTTGGTGGTGGTGGAATTCATTGTATTACCATGAACGAACCTACGATTGATAACCGGAAATAAACCCATTATATGCTCACAAGACATTTACTATTCGCTTTATTTTTTGTTTTGCTTTTTTCGTCATGTGGGAATGATGGGAAAAAACCTGTTCCAGAATTCATTGCGCTCAATACGCAAGGGCTACAAAAAGAACTGGACTCAGTTTTTGTAAGAAACGAATTAATGGGAATGTCCGTTGCACTTATCGATGAAGGAAAAATATCATGGCAGTACACCCATGGTCTAGCAGATGAAGGGCGAAATATCCCAATAACGGAAAACACTATATATAGAGTAGCATCAATATCTAAATCGATAACGACATCAGCATTGCTGCAATTATGGGAAGCTGGAAAGATAGACTTGGATGTCGATGTTAGCGAATATTTAGGTTGGAAATTGGTAAATCCCAAATATCCGGACATACCGATAACCTTAATGCAGCTTTTGAGCCATCAAAGTAGTATTAGGGATGGGGAAGGCTATGGAAGGTTTTCTAAAAACATGATAGTCAAAGAACTGAATATTAAAGAACTATTTTCAATAAGCGGTGAATATTTTACCGATGACATTTTTGCAGCGCATGAGCCTGGGGAATATTTTTCCTATACCAATTGCACCTGGGGCATTATTGTTTCCGTAATCGAAAAAATCAGCGAACAGCGTTTTGATGACTACTGCCGAGAACATATTTTCAAACCATTGGGAATGAAAGCTGATTTTAATGCTTCCAAGATTGATAAGATAGATTCCCTTGCTGTTTTATATCGCTACAACGACGATGCATGGGTTGCACAGGCAGACAATTACAAAGGCATTGTTCCCGAATCGCGTGCGTATGAAGGATATGAACTCGGGCAAAACGGATTGCTTTTTGGTCCTCAAGGAAGTTTAAGAAGCTCTGCAAATGATTTGGCAACATTCTCCCTCATGCTAATGAATGATGGTTACTACAACAAAACTCAAATATTGAAAAAAGAGACAGTGTCCCTAATGTTGGAAAGTCACTGGATGTACAATGCCGACAATGGCAACACGTGGGAAAACTTCTTTTTATCCTATGGACTAGGCATACACATTTTGAGCAATACCGAAGGCTCCGATATTATTTTTCCAAATTGGAAAATGGTGGGCCATCCGGGCATTGCTTATGGTCTATTGAGCGATATGTATTTTGATAAAGAACGTAGAAGTGGTATTGTCTTTATAACCAATGGGTCTAAAAAAAGCTTTGAATATGGACAGCATACCTCTTTCTATCAAGTAGAAGAAGATGTTTTTAAAGTGATTCATCCTTTTTTAAAGGAAATTGAAGATAAAAGACAATTAAAAGAGGAATAAACATGGAGCATTTGGGTCTTCTGAGTTTACTTCCAACACTTACGGTAATTGTTCTGGCCTTGCTGACCAGAAAGACGTTCGAGGCTTTGGTCGGCGGTTCTTTAGTTGGATTTCTCATTATTTCCATCTCTAGTTTTTTTACGGATTTTACAAACTCCTTGCTTCAGGTAATGCAGGATGCTACCATAGGCTGGGTTATATTGGTTTGCGGTCTGTTCGGTTCACTGATTCACCTTTTGGCACAGTCAGGGGGAACAACTGCGTTCTCAAGTTATTTACTGAAATATGTAAAAAATAGAAAAGGAGCTCTTTTGGCTACATGGCTATTGGGGCTTTGTATTTTTATAGACGACTATCTAAATGCACTTACTGTTGGAGCATCCATGAAGAAAGTTACCGATCGTTTTAAAGTTCCCAGGGAGATGCTGGCCTATGTAGTAGATTCTACTGCAGCACCAATTTGTGTATTGATACCTTTATCAACTTGGGCAATTTATATTTCCGGTCTTTTGGAAAGTGAAGGAGTAGTGGAGAAGGGACAAGGACTTGCAGGCTATTTTCAGGCCATTCCTTATATAACCTACGGTTGGGTGGCAGCTATTTTGGTGCCTTTGGTGGCATTGAACCTAATTCCTGCCTTGGGAGCCATGAAGCGAGCAGAAAAAAGGGCGGAACAAGGTATCTTGATTCCGCCAAATTCGGATTCCATCAATTTAAAAATGCCCGAAGGTATTTCTGATAAAGCCCCAAAACTATCCTTCTTCGTCTTTCCCATTATTGTATTGATTTCGGCAACGGTTTTTTTTGATATAGATGCTCTAAAGGGTGTTATCTCAGCTATAGTTTTTACTGTTATTTTCTATGCATTTCAAAAGATTATGTCATTTACACAGGCAATGCAAGGCATTTTTACTGGATTTAAGACAATGTTTTATGCACTTGCTATCGTGGTTATGTCTTTTGTGTTAAAAGATGTAAATGACCAACTGGGTCTTACAAAATTTATAATAGAATCGGTCTCACCACTTATCAATAAAGAATTTTTACCATTGATAGCATTCGTATCTTTAGCATTGGTGACTTTTGCGACCGGTTCATTTTGGGGCGTGTATGCTATTTCACTGCCGATTATAGTTCCATTGGCACAAGGCATGGGTGTAGATATTTGGTTGGCCATAGGGGCCGTCATCAGTGCTGGAGCTTTTGGTTCACATGCTTGTTTTTATGGTGATGCCACTGTATTGTCCGCATCGGCTACCGGTTGTAATAATATGGCGCACGTAATGACACAATTGCCATATACTTTAATAGCGGGGGCAATCACATGTGTTATCTATCTAATTTTAGGTCATATGATATAAGGATTCTCAAAATAAATTAATGGAGCAGCAAATGATGAACAAAGAATTACTTTTTAATACTTCATACGTGGATGGCAAATGGTCGACCAATACATCAGAAACTTTTAAGGTGTATAATCCAGCTAACGGAGAAGTAATTGCCGAAATACGTGACGACGATGCTTCAATTGTGGAACAAGCCATTACAGCTGCTGATAAGGCCTTTAAACAATGGAGCGGTAAAACGGCATCGGAACGTTCAAAGATATTGGAAAAATGGTATGATCTGATATGCGAAAACCAAGAGGATTTGGCTAAGATAATGACCTATGAATGTGGAAAACCGTTAACGGAGAGCAGGGGTGAAGTTTCTTATGGCGCTTCCTTCATCAAATGGTTTGCAGAAGAGGGAAAACGTACTTATGGCGATGTTATTCCGTCTACTTCCAATTCAAAGCGAATTGTAACCATCAAACAGCCAATAGGGGTGGTGGGAGCAATGACTCCTTGGAATTTTCCGTTGGCCATGATCACAAGAAAAGTAGCTCCAGCCTTGGCAACAGGATGCACGGTAGTTGTGAGACCAAGTGAAGAAACCCCATTGACGGCTTTGGCCATAGCTAAACTGTCTAAAGATGCAGGTTTCCCTAATGGCGTTTTCAATGTGGTGGTAGGTAAAGATGCGCCCACCATGGGAAAGATACTTTGTGAGAGCAATCTTGTAAAGAAAATATCTTTTACGGGATCTACAAAGGTGGGACAGCTACTTATGTCACAAAGTGCCAAAACACTTAAAAAAATGAGTTTGGAACTTGGTGGAAACGCTCCTTTTATTGTTTTTGAAGATGCAGATCTGGACGCTGCCGTTCAAGGAGCCATGGTATCAAAATACAGAAATGCAGGACAAACCTGTGTTTGTGTCAATAGATTCCTGGTGCACGAAAACGTGTATGACGAGTTCGTTGAAAAATTTGTGGCAGAGGTATTAAAATTGAAAATAGGGAACGGTTGGGTAGAGAAGGTTGAAATAGGGCCGCTTATCCATAAAAAAGCATTGGAAAAAACTGAGGATTTTATTGTGGACGCAAAAAATAAAGGTGGTGAAATACTTTGTGGCGGAAACAAAATCGACCAATTTTTTTATGAGCCTACAGTAATTGGGGAAGCTAATACCAAAATGGATTTGACTCACGAAGAAATTTTTGGGCCAGTTGCAGCAATTTTCAAGTTTTCAACAGATGAGGAGGCATTACGCATGGCCAATGATACCAAATATGGATTGGCGTCTTATTTTTATTCCCAGAATATATCTAGATGTTGGAAGGTTGCAGAAGCGCTGGAGTATGGTATGGTTGGTATAAACGAAGGGCTCATTTCTACGGAAGTTGCACCATTTGGAGGAATCAAACATTCTGGAATGGGCCGCGAAGGCTCTAAATACGGTGTAGAAGATTACTTGGAAATCAAATATCTATGTTTTGGGAATATGGAGTAAGGCAAACTTCTAAACTATCTATAAATATTCTTTAAGAAACTAAATATTATTATAATTATTATTATTCGATTACTAGCGCCTATTGCCAATTTAGTTCTAAGATAATCGGCCTTATCAATTTTGAAAGACTGCTATTCTTATGAGTATTTAGCAAAGAATTATTCACATCTTTACAATCATTCTTTAGCTCTCATCTCAAAGCTCACCATTCCTCCATCTACCTCTATTTTATCTAGTTTGCCGTTGGTATAATGGTAAAAATTTTCATTTCCCTTTTCATTGACCATCTTATAAAGCCCCTCTCGGATTTTAACGATTTCGTTAAAGTTCCCCAATTGCTCGGAAAAAATCTTGTCAACATTGTCAGGTTCATCAAAATAGAGCTTGATCGAGGAGATATCTATCAAATCCGTAACCTTGTTTCTTTTTCCGTCACTAAACTTCACAACGTAATCATCACCTTTTTGGTTTACCAATACCTGTTTTGGCTTCCTTTTGTTGATCTTGATATTAACCTTGGAAGATCTTAGCCTTCCAGCATTATAAGTTACCCTGTATTTATAGCGTACATTGATTTTCTTTATCAAAAGAATAGTGGTATTGATTCGAGTGCTGGATGTATAGACCATCTTGTTCTTTATCTGGAACCTTTCAGCTTTAAGAGTACCTATCCTATCGCCTTTATAGATAATTTCAAAAAGAAGCGTCTCCTCTGGTATGGGTGATTTATTGGTTACTCCAAAAATCGGATTGGTAATTAACAATAGAATTATGGTTAATGTCTTCATCGTGGATTTTGTTTCTGTTTGCATTAAATTTATGAAAATACTTCCATCATACTTAAGAGGATGTTCCGAACAGTTTTTTTATTTGCTCATATCTTAAAATCCGATTTATACCCAGACAATTCTTTACAATTATATATATTTAATGAAACTGGAATTTTCCAGATTATTTTAAGTGATTATGCTAAACGAGAACGCGATAAAAGACCCCCTATCCAGATTTTCCATAAGTTTGTTTCCAATATGTTCGTTGGACATGGACAGACCACTCTTTAAAATTTTTGAAGTATATCCATATGGGTTGATGTCCAATTCATTTATAAAAAAGCTTAAAACTATTGCGCTATATTATAGCTAGCATTTTGCCATTTTCTCTTATTTAGTGCTTTTGTAAGTTTTTATCTTAAGCTGATTAATCTGTACATAATTAGTAGTCACGGATTTATTGATAGGTCACCAAATATTATAACAGGACGAATGTTTAATTTGATATTAAGGAAAAATAAAAAATCCCATAGATTAAAAATCTATGGGATTTTTTTAATTCAATGAGGCTTTAAAAGTGACCTGACTGGGGCTCGAACCCAGGACCCTCTCCTTAAAAGGGAGATGCTCTACCAACTGAGCTATCAGGTCTAAATTGGGCTAATGAGACTTGCTCTAAGCGGCTGCAAATATAATATCAATAATTTATTTTGCAAGATGATTTAATGATAAATTTGTGTTTTTTTGAAATCATAATTAATTACCGTAAATGAAAGTAGTTTTGATAGGCTATATGGCAAGTGGAAAGTCGTCAATTGGCAAGATGTTGGCCAAGGACCTACATGTGGAATTCATTGATTTGGATGATTATATCGAAGCCGAACTCAATATGTCAATAACAGCTATTTTTTCAGAAAAGGGAGAAATTTATTTCAGAAAAAAAGAGTCCGAAATACTTACAAAGATTTTATCCAAAAAAAAATCCTTTATACTTTCTACTGGCGGTGGAACTCCTTGTTACGGAAATAACATGAAAACGATTCTAGAAAAATCCACACATTCAATTTATCTACAGCTTCCTGTTTCAGCATTGATAAAGCGAATCGAAAAGGAAAAGCAACAAAGACCTTTGGTAAAAAATATAAAGAATGAGGATTTGCCCGAATTTATAGGAAAGCATTTATTCGAGAGAAGACAGTTTTATTTTCAGGCATTACACACCATTGATTGCGGCCACAAGGACATTGATCAGCTGATAGAGGAAATAAAGGAATTACTATTCTAAATACACACCATCCTGCTTGGACTTGAACTCGACCCTTATATGCTCATTTAGGGACGTTGATAGCGATACACCCTTATAATCTGCCTTAATAGGATATTTTTTATGGTTTCTATTGACCAGAACAGCTGTTCGTAGTTGTTTTAAGGGAGTCTTGAGAAAATGATGAACACCATAAATTAAGGTAGTTCCAGAATTGAGTACATCGTCTACCAAGACTATGGACTTATTTCTATATTCAGCTTCTTGTATTGAAGTATTGACGCCACTTTCTAGAGGATTTTTTTTATCCATCATCATTTTACAGAGTACTATGCTGGCTTCGGTAATTTCTTCAAGTATTTTGGATATCTTTTTTGCCAATTTTAGACCTCCACCATCTATTCCCGCAATAATAATTTCTTTCTCGTTTACATTGGCTTCATAAATCTGATACGCGATGCGCTTTATGGTATGTTGTATTTGTTTGTGGGTCAATATTTGGTTCGCCATGATTTAAGTATTACGGACAAAGATAAGAAACCAATTATTCGGACTCGTCCAGATAACCATCAATATCTCTTCTGTCCTTTTTTGTAGGTCGGCCCAACCCCTTTTTTCGGTAATGGTCTTTTGCAGATTTTAAAAGTTCGTTATGTACAAAAGCATCTTTAGGAGTGGTATCTTTCCTATAAATATCAACTAATTTGGCTCCAACTCGGCTTTCGGGAATATCCAATACGGTCAATTGGTACTCGATTTGATTTTTTCTTAGGTTGATTTTATCCATGGGATACACCTCTCTGGAAGGTTTTACAATACTACCATTGATTTTTACCTGCCCTTTTTTAACAGCTGTACTGGCAACGTTTCTCGTTTTATAGTATCTAATACACCAAAGGTATTTATCAATGCGCATAAACTCTGCAAATCTTTGTTAATGGAATAAGCAAAAATAGCGGAAAATTGTATCTTGCGCAGCTAAATTATAAACTTGATGAAGTACGGAGTTTTCGTTTGTTTGTTTTTCTTCATATTGATATTGGCATCATGTAACAATGATGATAATGGGCCAGCTATTGAGTCAGTACCGCCAAGATTGTTGACAGAAGTAGCTCCAGAAAATGATGAGGAGATACAAGAGTTCCTTAAAACCCATTTTTATAATTATGAAGAATTTGCAACACCACCAGTAGATTTTGATTTTAAAATACAGATCGATACGATTGCTGGAGATAATGCGGATAAAAAATCTTTATGGGAGGATATTGAGATGAAAACTATAAACTTATCTTCATCTGACCTAGGTTTAGAAGATGAAGAGGAAAATGTTGAACACAAATACTATTATTTAATTGCAAGAAGCGGAGAAAGTGGAAATAGCCCTACAATCGGTGACTCAACTTTGCTAAGGTATCAAGGTTCTTTGCTTGACGGTACATTATTTGACGAGAACCCAAGCTTTACATGGCAAGAACTTCCATTTACAATAAGGGGATATGCCAATGGAATTTCTAATATAACTTCCGGCACACCCGAACAAATAATTCAAAATGAGGATGGAACCATAAATATTTCTGACAGCGGAATAGGTCTTATTGTGATACCCTCCGGTCTTGCATACTATAATAATACTGGACCATCAGGTAGCATACCGCAATATGCCCCACTCCTTTTCAAAATTGAAGTAGGTTTGTTTGTTGAGGATACGGATAATGATAACGATGGGATACCTACTATTTTGGAGGATGTAGACGGAGATGGAAATTTCAATAATGACAATGCTGATAGCGAAGCTGAATTGGCAGCAGGTTTTTTCCTGCCCAATTTTAGAGATACTGATGATGATGGTGATGGAACGCTTACCAGGGATGAAATAGTTATTGATGATGAAGGGAATGTTACTTTTCCTGATGCTGATAACGATGGAACGCCAGATTATCTGGACCCAGATACAAATTGATTATAACAAAAAAGCCCACTAAAAGCGGACTTTTTGTTCAATTTTTTATGCTACAATTTTAAGGATACCGCAAAGATTATTTGTGACGGTCTAGAATCCACACGACCATCTTCTATATCCGCGAAATTATTGGAAATGAATTCGGCCTCGTTTTCCGAAAAACCTCGTTCGTAGCGCACATCCAATCCTAATTTTCCAAGATTGACCCCTGCTCCTATATTGAGGCCCACGGTAAAATCATTTTCAACGTCCTCAATTTCTACACCTTCCAAATCATTGCTCAGTGTATATTGAAAAGCAGGACCTGCGAAAATATGTAGGGGCCCTATAACTTTATACCCTAAAAGTACGGGAAGATCTAATTTAGATACGTCATAATCACTGGATTGTCCTTCAACATCATAGGTACTTTTAGTCCTTGTATAGACCAGCTCTGGCCTAAGATAAATCTTTGGAAAATCCAATTTTCCCCAAAAGCCAAAATGATAGCCCGCTTTTCCTTCGGCACCCTCAGTGATATTTTGACCAGCGTCTCCAATATCCCCTATTAGGTCTCCATTTTTGTTGTAACTGAGTCCGGCTTTAATACCGAACCCCGTGCCGCTCTGTGCAAATACAGCTGTGCCCATTAGGCACACCGCTGCAATTAGAAGTGTTTTTCTCATAAGTGTTTCGTTTTAATTGAGTGAAAATGTATCAAAATTGATACTGAAAGATCACTTTCTTTTCAATACTTTTAAAACGGCAGACTCAATGGCTTTATTGTTGAGGCCGTATTTATCCATGAGCTGGTCCGGGGTCCCACTTTCCCCAAAAGTATCTTGCGTTGCCACAAACTCCTGAGGTGTAGGATGATGGCTTGCCAATACTCTTGAAACACTTTCGCCAAGGCCGCCAAGAAAATTATGTTCTTCGGCAGTGACGACACATCCTGTCTTTTTGACGGAAGCTAGAATTGCCTCATCATCCAACGGTTTAATGGTGTGAATATTGATTACCTCCGCAGATATGCCTTTTTCTTCTAAATTTTCAGCAGCAATAAGGGATTGCCAAACTAGATGCCCTGTTGCAATTATTGTTACATCGGTACCTTCATTGAGCAATAACGCCTTCCCTATTTCAAATTTTTGGTCAACTGGTGTGAAATTCGCGACTTTGGGTCTTCCAAAACGAAGATAAACTGGCCCATGGTGTTCTGCTATGGCCAAGGTAGCTGCTTTGGTCTGGTTAAAATCGCAAGGATTGATAACGGTCATACCAGGTAGCATTTTCATTAAACCGATATCTTCCAGTATTTGATGTGTAGCGCCGTCCTCTCCCAATGTAATCCCTGCGTGCGATGCACAGATTTTTACATTTTTATCGGAATAAGCTATGGATTGACGAATTTGGTCGTATACCCTTCCTGTAGAGAAATTGGCAAACGTACCTGTAAACGGAATTTTACCTCCAATGGTAAGACCCGCAGCTATACCCATCATATTAGCTTCGGCAATTCCTATCTGAAAGAAACGTTCTGGATTCTCATCAATAAAAGTTTGAATTTTTAACGATCCCACTAAATCTGCACAAAGTGAAACCACATTGGGATTTGTTCTGCCCAATTCTGTCATTCCAGCTCCAAAACCGCTTCTTGTATCTTGTTTTCCTTGATCTGTATATTTTGTCATTCCATTTTATTTTGTCATCCCCGCAAAGGCGGGAATCTAATTCAAAGATTTCCTCTTCTTTACAGAGATTTAGCTAGTAGTCACCTAACGTCTCCGGGTTTTGACCCAATGCGTTTTCCAATTGTTCGTCATTGGGGGCCTTACCGTGCCAAGCATGGGTATGCATCATAAAATCAACCCCATTCCCCATTACGGTTGTCATGACTATACAAATAGGTTTTCCCTTTCCTGTTCTGCTCTTGGCTTCTTTTAATCCAGCAATGACCTGTTCTAGATCATTTCCATCTTTTATTTCCAGAACATCCCATCCAAAGACCCTGAACTTTTCAGAGACATCTCCTAAAGGAAGTACTTCTTCGGTAGCACCATCGATTTGCTGGCCGTTTCTATCCACGGTTGCAATCAAATTATCTACCTTGTTGCCACCTGCGTACATAATGGCTTCCCAATTTTGCCCTTCCTGTAATTCTCCATCACCATGCAGGCTGAACACGAGGTGGTCATCTCCATTTAACTTTTTGGCCAAAGCGGCACCTATTGCAACAGACATGCCTTGACCCAAAGATCCAGAAGCAATCCGAACGCCGGGCAAACCTTCGTGGGTTGTAGGATGTCCCTGTAAGCGCGAGTTAATCAATCTGAAGGTATTCAATTCCTCAACAGGAAAATATCCTTTTCTTGCCAAAACACTATAAAATACAGGTGAGATATGGCCGTTGGAGAGAAAGAAAAGGTCTTCTCCATTTCCATCCATATCAAAACCATCTTTCAATTCCATGATTTCATTGTATAGTGCGACAAAAAATTCTGTACATCCTAAAGATCCTCCGGGGTGTCCTGAATTTACATTATGCACCATTCTTAAAATGTCTCTTCGGACTTGGGTCACTAAATTCTGTAATTCTTGCGTATCTGGCATTTTAATGATTTTGTTGTTTCAAAAATAACCGCATTGGTTGGGCTAAACAAGTATGAACGGATTAATTTATGAAACACTTTTTGTAAACAAACTTTATTTTTTTGTTAAGGCTTTGTGGAAATGAGTTGGCTATATTTGCGGTTTTAATAATAACCATTGAAGTTTACCCTAAAACAAACGGATACAAAAAGCAAGGCGAGAGCCGGAGAACTGTCTACGGACCACGGTACTATTAAGACTCCTATTTTTATGCCGGTGGGTACGGTAGCTTCCGTAAAGGGAGTCCATCAGCGTGAATTGAAAGATGATATCGACCCAGATATTATATTGGGCAACACTTATCATCTATATCTACGTCCAGGTGCTAAAATCCTGGAAAAGGCAGGAGGACTTCATAAATTTATGGGTTGGGATAGAAATATCTTGACAGATAGTGGAGGGTATCAAGTATACTCATTGTCTGCCAATAGAAAAATTAATGAAGAAGGTGTAAATTTCAAATCCCATATTGATGGGTCCAGTCATTTTTTTACTCCTGAAAATGTGATGGAAATACAACGCACTATTGGAGCTGATATTATAATGGCTTTTGATGAATGTACACCTTATCCATGCGAGTATAATTATGCAAAAAGGTCAATGCACATGACCCATAGATGGTTGGATAGGTGTATAACACATTTGGAAAAACTTCCCTATAAATATGGTTATTCACAAAGCTTTTTTCCTATTGTCCAAGGATCTACTTATAAAGACCTAAGAGCGCAATCGGCAGAGTATATTGCTTCTGTTGGTGCAGAAGGCAACGCAATTGGAGGGTTGTCTGTAGGGGAACCTGCAGAGGAAATGTACGAGATGGCAGAAATAGTATGTGGTATTCTTCCAGAGGATAAGCCAAGGTATCTCATGGGCGTAGGAACACCCATAAATATTTTGGAAAACATCGCTTTGGGGGTTGATATGTTCGATTGTGTGATGCCTACCCGCAATGCCCGTAATGGAATGTTGTTTACCGCCCATGGCACCATCAACATTAAAAATAAAAAATGGGAAGACGATTTTTCGCCTATTGATGAAATGGGAATCACCTTTGTGGACACTGAATATTCCAAAGCATACCTGAGACACCTGTTTGCCGCGAATGAATACTTGGGCAAACAAATTGCAACAATACATAACCTTGGGTTTTACCTTTGGTTGGTGCGTAGTGCCAGAGAACGTATTTTAGCAGGGGATTTTCAGGAATGGAAAATCAAAATGGTAAAACAAATGGACAAAAGATTGTAATGCTTACCATACTCGACAGATATATTTTAAAACGTTACCTAGTAACCTTTTTAGGAATGTTGATGCTTTTCGTTCCGATAGGAATCATGGCGAATCTGGCCGAGAAAATTGGAAAAATTATTGATAATGAAGCTCCTTTGAGCGAAGTAATTGTTTTTTATAGCAACTTTACGTTGGTCATTGGTAATTTGCTCCTTCCTATATTTTTGTTTTTATCCATTATTTTTTTTACGTCCAAACTGGCCAGTAATACAGAGATTGTAGCAATACTAAGTTCCGGTGTATCCTATACTCGTTTTTTACGACCTTATTTTATAGGAGCAACACTGGTGGCAATCTTAATTTTTATGATGGGTATGTTCATAGTGCCACATGCGAGCATAGGATATAACGAGTTTGAATATAAATATTTTAAAAAGGGACGCCAAGATAGGGTCACCAGTAATATTTTTAATCAATTGAACGAAGATGATTATATCTATGTAAGTAGTTTTGACCCCAATAGAAAAATAGGATATAATTTTACCTACGAGCACTTCGATTCCATAAAACAACTCGATTATAAAATATCGGCATCAAATATTAGATGGATTGATAAGGACAGTATATATAGATTGACCAATTATGCCAAAAGAAAGTTGAGGAACGGTACTGAAATCATACAGACCAAAAGAAGGTTGGATACACTCTTCACCTTTAAAATTGAAGACCTTACCCCTGTATCTTATGTGGCAGAGACCAAGAATTTATTTGAATTGAACGAATTTATAGAAGACCAAAAACGAAAAGGAGCTTCCAATATCAATGCCTACATTTTGGTCAAGTATAAAAGATGGGCTTTGCCCATTGCAGCTTTTGTACTTACAATAATTGCAGTGGCCGTATCTTCGGTTAAAAGGAGAGGGGGTATGGGCCTAAATTTGGCATTTGGAATAGGTGTGGCATTTATATACATATTTTTTGATAAAGTTTTTGGGACTTTAGCAGAACAATCAGGTTTTTCTCCGCTATTGGCCGTGTTGGTACCAAATCTTATTTTTGGTGCATTTGCCATCTATATGTTGCTTAAGGCCAAGCGATAGTTTTTACTGCCAAATTAATAAATCAAGTTTTTAGGAGTGTCCTTTAAAGTTTTATATTTGTCCACATTATAATTACCTCAAACAGACTTTTCATGGAGTATCTAGATTTTGAACTTCCCATTAAAGAACTTGAAGACCAATTACAAAAATGTATGGTCATTGGAGAAGAAAGTGATGTTGATGTTACCGAAACATGTCAACAAATCGAAAAGAAACTAGGAGAAACCCGCAAGGATATCTACAAAAATTTAACGGCATGGCAGCGGGTGCAACTATCAAGGCACCCCAACAGACCGTATACCATGGACTATATTAACGCTATTTGCGGCGACACATTTTTAGAACTTCACGGTGATAGAAATGTAAAGGACGATAAAGCAATGATTGGTGGTTTGGGCAAGATAGGCGACCAGAGCTACATGTTTGTAGGCCAGCAGAAAGGATATAATACAAAGACCCGTCAATATCGAAATTTTGGCATGGCAAACCCAGAGGGATACAGAAAAGCATTGCGGTTGATGAAATCCGCTGAAAAGTTTGGGATTCCAGTGGTTTGCTTTATAGATACCCCAGGAGCTTATCCTGGTATTGAAGCTGAGGAAAGGGGGCAAGGAGAAGCAATTGCCCGAAATATTTTGGAAATGACCCGTCTTAAAGTCCCTATTATTGTTGTGATTATTGGAGAAGGTGCATCTGGAGGTGCATTGGGGATTGGAGTGGGAGATAAGGTGTTAATGTTGGAAAATACTTGGTATTCCGTAATTTCTCCAGAGTCCTGCTCTTCTATTTTATGGAGAAGTTGGGAGTATAAGGAACAAGCAGCAGAAGCCTTAAAACTTACCGCAACAGATATGAAAAAACAAAAGCTTGTGGACGAAATTGTCCGTGAGCCATTGGGCGGAGCACATACCAATAGGGATAAAACTTTCGAAACCGTCAAGAATAAAATTTCCACCCATTTTGAAGAACTGCAAAAGTTATCACCAAAAGAACTGGTAAAAACTAGGATGGAAAAATATGCTGAGATGGGCGTCTTCAACGACTAACCACCATTTTTTGCAGCGAGCTTTTTTTTATTAGCTTTTTTCCTCAAATATTCTTATGTTATTAACAGATATTTTTAGTTATCAACACTAATTTTGTTGAGTATCTGTTGACATCGTAGCATATAAATTTAAAGTTAAGTAAAGGTTAATTACCTACTTTCGCACCTATGGACAAACCAAGCCCAATCATCGGTCATAAAGTTGACAAGTCTACCCTCATTAATTTGGAAAGAGGTAAAATACCACCGCAAGCAGTTGATTTAGAAGAGGTTGTACTTGGTGCGATGATGATAGATAAAAAGGGTGTAGACGAGGTAATAGATATCTTACATCCAGATGTTTTTTATAAAGATGCACACCGCTTTATCTACGAAGCAATCTTCAAATTGTTCGAATCTTCCGAACCGGTGGATTTATTAACCGTTTCATCGCAGTTAAAGAAGGAAGGAAAATTAGAAGTTGTTGGAGGTGATTTTTACTTGATAAAACTTACTCAAAAAGTAGCTTCTTCGGCCCATATCGAGTTTCATGCAAGAATCATTCTTCAAAAATATATCCAGCGAAGCCTTATTAAAATATCCAATGAAATTATAGAGGATTCTTATAGCGATTCTACGGATGTTTTCGATTTATTGGATACCGCTGAAGCAAAACTTTATGAGGTTACCCAGGGGAATTTAAAACGTTCTGCGGAGACAGCACAAAATTTGGTAATACAAGCTAAAAAGAAAATCGAGGAGATTTCCAACAAGGAAGGTTTGAGCGGTATACCATCAGGCTTTGACAAATTGGATAAGTTGACATCTGGCTGGCAGCCCAGTGATTTGGTCATAGTCGCTGCCAGACCGGGTATGGGAAAAACTGCGCTTACACTGTCCATGGCCCGTAATATAGCCGTTAACTCAGAGATTCCTGTCGCATTCTTTTCTCTGGAAATGTCTTCGGTACAGTTGATAACCCGTTTAATTTCTTCAGAAACTGGCCTTTCATCAGAAAAATTACGTACCGGAAGATTGGAAAAACACGAGTGGGAACAGCTGAACGTTAAAGTGAAAGCACTAGAGAAAGCTCCACTGTTTATTGACGACACACCTTCGCTCTCAATTTTTGATTTAAGGGCAAAGGCTAGGCGATTGGCATCACAGCACAAAATAAAATTGATTGTCATTGATTATTTGCAATTAATGACCGCAGGTGGAAGTCAAAAAGGGGGCAATCGTGAACAAGAGATATCTACAATTTCCAGAAACCTAAAGGCATTGGCCAAAGAGCTCAGTGTTCCCGTGATTGCACTTTCCCAATTATCAAGGGCCGTAGAGACAAGAGGGGGGAGTAAACGACCTATTCTCTCTGACTTAAGGGAATCTGGAGCAATAGAACAAGATGCCGATATTGTATCTTTTATCTATAGGCCTGAATACTATAAAATTGATGAGTGGGATGATGAAGAGCGCACACCCACACAGGGTCAGGCGGAATTCATCGTAGCGAAACACCGTAACGGGGGATTGGATAATATTAGGTTAAAGTTTATTGGTGCACTGGGTAAATTTGATAACTTGGAGGATTTTGATTCCCCATTTGAGTTTCAATCAAAGATGAATGCAGATGAGGAAAATCCTTTTG
Organism: Flagellimonas maritima; assembly: GCF_003269425.1. NCBI lineage: Bacteria > Pseudomonadati > Bacteroidota > Flavobacteriia > Flavobacteriales > Flavobacteriaceae > Flagellimonas > Flagellimonas maritima. The sequence continues at coordinate 2,871,340 of NZ_CP030104.1, forward strand.
CTACACCAAATCTCCCAAGTACGGATGAGGCATTTGGTAGCGCAATGAACAGTGATGAAGACCCAGATGATAATGACGTACCTTTTTAAAACCTTACAATGGATGCTACTTCGAGCAAGAGCGAAAAATTTCACCATAATATTTTTATTTCTCTTTCTATTTAAAGCATCAGCCTCTGTCATACTTATTCCAATGGACGCAGAGGGCCAAGAAAATCACCTAAAAGCTTACGGGATTACCTATTGGGTTCTTACCAAACAACAGAAAGTACAATGGTTGCTGAACTATCGTGGAGGCTCTTTCTTGCTACCGGATGGCGAATCCATAAGAAAGGAATGTCAAATCCGCGGAGTATCTTTTGAGATACTCTCTGATGGGCAAGCAGAAAGTATTTTGGATGAGATCAGTAGCCCATCCCAAAACCAAGATGCAGTTATTTTGGAAAAAGCACCAAAAATAGCTGTGTATTCACCCAAAGGAAACCAACCTTGGGATGATGCGGTCACAATGGTGTTGACTTATGCTGAAATTCCATATGTAACCATTTATGATGAAGAGGTCCTGGATAACAAATTGGTCCTTTATGATTGGTTGCATTTGCATCACGAAGATTTTACGGGACAATACGGAAAATTCTATAGCGCTTATCGTGCAGCACCCTGGTACATTGAAAGTAAGGCCCAAGCTGAAAATTTGGCTCAAAAACTTGGATTCTCTAAAGTTTCTGAAGAAAAAAGGGCAGTAGCCCTAAATATCAGAAATTACGTAATTGGGGGAGGGTTTATGTTTGCCATGTGTTCTGCAACGGACAGTTTTGATATTGCATTGGCAGCAGAAAATGTGGATATATGTGAGCCTATGTTTGATGGCGACCCGTCAGACGCCAACTATCAAGGTAAATTGGATTACAGCAAAACCTTTGCTTTTACCAATTTCATATTGGAACGAAACCCATTGCGCTATGAATTTTCTTCCATTGACATGACCAATAAGAGAAGAAACGTACCAAAGGAGTCAGATTATTTCTCGTTGATGGAATTTTCTGCAAAATGGGACCCTGTCCCAACAATGTTGACCCAGAATCATACGACCTTGGTAAAAGGTTTTATGGGACAGACAACATCATTTACGCGAAATGAAGTTAAACCTACCGTAATGGTTTTGGGTGAGAATAAAATTAATGGTGAAGCCCGTTATATTCATGGAATTAAGGGAAAAGGCTTTTTCACCTTTTATGGTGGTCACGACCCAGAAGATTATCAACATAGGGTAGGTGACCCCAAAACTGAATTGGAATTACATCCAAACTCACCCGGTTACCGTTTAATATTGAATAACGTTCTTTTTCCAGCTGCTCGGAAAAAGAAACAGAAAACTTGATATAAGATTCTTACATTTCTCAGATGCGGTAAAGCAATCTTAAAAAAAACATGGAGAGTCCAGCTAATTATCCCGCTTTAACTGAAATGGATCTCTGTAAAAACGATTCCAAATGTTCTATACGTAAAGGTTTGGAAATGAAATTTTTCACATATCTTGAATATTCTTCGGATTTTTTCTTGTCCGCAGAATTTATAGATGAGGTTACCATTAAGACTTCGTAAGTAGTTGGGAAATTTTCAAGGTCCATAAACTCCAAAAACTCAAACCCTGTCATTTCTGGCATATTGATATCCAATAATATCAAGATTCTTTGACTTTTATCTTTTTTGAATCTAAGATCATCCAAGGCCAATTCAGGATTGGTAAAACTCTTTATTTTGTGCTCAAGTCCCAATTTCCTAAAATGAATAGTATTAATGGTGTTCACTAAATCTTCATCATCCACTAAATAAATTTCGCTGTACATAATACTTTAGTTTAATGTTTTGGTACATCAATATTAGCTTTTTGCAACATTGTACAATAAATTATGTTGTGAAATATTCTTTTTTGTATGTAAGAATTTATGTTAGGTCGATTAAATAAAAATATAATCTCAAAAGAAAGAATAAATAATTGTTGTCCAGAATAGGAGAGTAAAATCAAAAAGCTGGTTTACACATGGAGGTCTTTTGATTATTTTTTAGAAAAATCCAGAGTAAATTAATTGTGTAAACTATTGAAATTTCATTTGTATCAAACAATTAATTTTTCCATGATTTTTTCAACACCAAATTCTTCATTACTCAAGGTTTCAAATTTTGCAGCTCTTTTCACATTGGGGTGTGCGTTGGCCATCGCAAAACTATAATTGGAGAGCTCTAGCATTTCCAAATCGTTATTGTAGTCTCCAAATACCATAATTTCATCAGAAGTGATTCCGTAAGTCCCCATTAATTTTTCTAAAGCAAAACCTTTATGCGCATTTATGTGGGACACATCGACCCAATTAGCACCGGACACTTTTACTTTTAAGGATTTTTCAAGATGTTTCACTTTTGGATAAATATATTCTTCTGAATTTTCAAAGTGATAAATCGCAATTTTTAAAATCTCATCTTTTACAATTGCTTGATTGTCCACTACTTTGAACGCAGTATAATATTCTTGGAGCATTTTAAGAAACTTACTTGAACTTCCAGTAACATATGCCGTATCCTTACTGCATAATACGGGATAGGCGCCAGGAACGTTGGAAAGTATTTGTAGAATATTATGTACGCTTTTTTTTTCTAGAGGAGTTGTTAATAGCACAGAATTGTTTTTCCTGATATATGCTCCATTCTCCGCTATAAAATAAATATCGTCTTTAATACTTGAAAGCTTGTCCAACATACTATGATATTGCCTTCCACTTGCCGCAACAAACTGTATGTTTTTTTGTTTGAGTTCATTAAAAATCTCAAAGAAACGGTCACTTACTTCATGCTTTGAATTTAATAGCGTACCGTCCATATCTGTGACGACCATTCTTATCTTTGATAAATCCATTCTCTAAATTAAAGCTGCAAAGGTATGGGTTGATTTATTAACGATGTAAACTTTATATTAATTTCACAACTATGAAGAGCTACCAATCCGAAATACATTTAAAGCCATATCCCAGGGGTTTCCATTTAATAACAGATACTATTATAGCTAGTTTAAATGAAATAAAGAATATTCAATCCGGAATATTGCATATATTCATAAAACATACTTCGGCAAGCATTACGATTAACGAGAATGCTGACCCAACCGTACGTACAGATTTTGAAAGCCATATGAATATAATGATACCTGAAAATGCGCCATATTATTTTCATGTGTATGAGGGTCCTGATGACATGCCGGCACATATAAAAGCGTCATTGTTGGGTAGTTCGGTGCAAATTCCAATAACAAGAGGCAAATTGAATCTTGGTACTTGGCAGGGTATCTATCTTTGTGAGCATCGAGACAATGCCAATGGAAGAAAACTTGTATTAACAAGCTTTGGAGCTTAATATTAATGCACTAAAAGAAAAAAACCGCTCATTTAGGCGGTTTTTTCAAGTGGGATAGAATTTTGATTCTTATTTTATGCTATTCACTATTGCTTTGAAAGCATCAGGATGATTCATGGCCAAATCGGCAAGAACTTTTCTGTTCAGTTCTATACCATTGGATTTTATCTTCCCCATGAATTGTGAATAAGACATTCCGTGCATTCTTGCCCCTGCATTGATACGGGTTATCCAAAGTGCGCGGAAATTGCGTTTTTTGTTTCTTCTGTCACGGTAGGCATAAAGCATTGCTTTTTCTACCGCATTTTTGGCTACTGTCCAGACATTTTTACGTCTTCCAAAATAACCTTTTGCTTGCTTCATCACTTTTTTTCTTCTAGCTCTAGAAGCAACTGAATTTACTGATCTTGGCATAATGTTTAATTTTTTTTGTAGTAGGCGGTCGTTTTTGACACTTTTAAAAGCCCGACTCCATGGTTAATAATAATTTACCGTAATGAACAATTATTTCAAACGTAATTGTTCTTTAATATTGTTGACGTCTGCTTCATGTACCAAAGTAGAATGAGTCAACTTAAGCTTACGCTTTTTTGATTTTTTAGTCAGAATATGACTTTTAAAAGCGTGCTTTCTTTTTATTTTACCAGTTCCCGTAAGCTTAAAACGCTTTTTGGCACTGGATTTTGTTTTCATTTTAGGCATTTTCTCCTCTTTAATATATTAAACCGAAAAATTTCGGTATCCCACTCATTGATTTATTACTTCTTCGTTTTAGGGGCAATGAACATCGTCATTCGTTTACCCTCCAATTTTGGCATCTGCTCAACTTTTCCAAGTTCTTCAAGTTCTTGGGCCAATTTTAATAAAAGTATTTCTCCCTGGTCTTTATAAACAATTGACCGTCCCTTAAAAAATACATATGCCTTGAGCTTGGCGCCATCTTTTAGGAATTTTTCGGCATGCCGCTTCTTAAATTCATAATCATGGTCATCAGTTTGCGGACCAAACCGTATTTCTTTTACAATTACTTTTGTGGCTTTGGCCTTCATTGCCTTGTCACGTTTCTTTTGCTCATAAAGAAACTTTTTGTAATCGATAACTTTACAGACCGGTGGATTTGCTTTTGGTGAAATCTCAACCAAATCCAATTCCAGTTCCTGTGCCTTTTCCAAAGCTTTTCTGATAGGATAAACACCTATCTCTACATTATCTCCCACCAATCTTACCTCAGGTGCAAGAATTTTTTCATTGATGTTATGGGGATTTTTGTTTTCTCGTCTTGGTTGGGGCCTAAATCTTCTTCGTATTGCTATGACTTATACTTTTTAATTAAACTAAATTTTGTTAAAACGACTTTAAGGTACTATTTATTTCAGTGGATACCAAGTCGGAAAAATTATCAATACTTAAACTTCCCACATCTTCGCCTCCATGTCTTCTTACGGACACTGTTTTAGATGCTTCTTCTTGCTCACCGACAATGAGCATGAACGGAATTTTTTTTAGTTCCGCTTCACGGATTTTCTTACCAACAGTCTCGTTCCTATTATCAATGAGCGCGCGAATTTCGTGATTTTCTAAAGAACTTAAAACTTTTTCTGCATATTTTTCATGTTTCTCGCTGACGGGCAACAATATAGCTTGCATTGGAATAAGCCATAATGGGAAGTTACCTCCAGTATGCTCAAGCAACAACGCCACAAAACGTTCCATACTTCCAAAAGGTGCCCTGTGTATCATAACGGGCCTGTGCAGTTCGTTGTCACTACCTTTATAAGTGAGGTCAAAACGCTCAGGGAGTGTATAATCAACTTGAATTGTACCCAATTGCCATTGTCTTCCCAAGGCATCTTTGATCATAAAGTCCAACTTTGGACCATAAAATGCTGCTTCGCCGCTTTCAATTACATAATCCATCCCCTTTTCTTCGGCCGCTTCTATGATTGCTTTTTCAGCATTGTCCCAATTTTCAACAGAACCTATATATTTTTCTGGCTTATTTAAATCTCTTACCGAAACTTGAGCGGTGAAATTTTCAAACCCTAAAGAGCCCAATACATAAAGAGTTAGGTCTATAACATTTTTAAACTCTTCATTTATCTGGTCTGGTGTACAAAAAATATGCGCATCATCTTGTGTAAAACCCCTAACTCTTGTAAGACCATGCAATTCACCACTTTGTTCATATCTATAGACAGTACCAAATTCCGCATACCGTTTGGGCAAATCCTTATAACTAAAAGGGCTACTATTGTAAATTTCACAATGGTGCGGGCAGTTCATTGGCTTCAAAAGAAACTCCTCCTCATCTTTTGGTGTACGTATGGGCTGAAAACTATCTTCACCATATTTTGCATAATGTCCTGAAGTTACATAAAGCTCTTTTTGTCCAATATGTGGAGTAACGACCATTTCGTAACCTGCTTTTTTCTGGGCTTTCTTTAAAAATTGTTCTAAACGTTCTCTAAGTGCAGCACCATTTGGTAACCATAATGGAAGACCTTGTCCAACCTTTTTGGAAAAAGTGAACAATTCCAATTCCTTTCCCAGTTTTCTATGGTCTCTTTTTTTCGCCTCTTCTAATAATTCTAGATATTCAGTTAAATCTTTTTGTTTGGGAAAAGAAATCCCGTAAACTCTTGTTAGTTGTTTGTTGTTTTCATCACCCCTCCAATATGCACCTGCAACACTCAGTATTTTTATTGCCTTAATGATTCCCGTGTTCGGAATATGACCACCCCTACATAGATCGGTAAATGTGTCATGGTCACAAAAAGTGATAGTGCCATCCTCCAAGTTTTCAATGAGCTCAATCTTGTATTCATTATTTTGATTTTTATAAAAATTGAGAGCGTTTTTTTTAGAAACGCTTCTCATTTTATAATCATGCTTGCCCCTAGCAATTTCCAAAGCTTTCTTTTCTATTTCTGGAAAATCTTTTTCAGAAATGGAATGCTCTCCAAAATCAACATCATAATAAAAACCATTTTCAATTGCTGGCCCTATGGTGAGTTTAATATTAGGGTATAACTCTTCTAGTGCTTGGGCAACAACGTGGGAAGTGGAATGCCAAAAAGCTTTTTTCCCTTCTTCGTTTTGCCATGTATATAATATAAGTGTTCCATCTTCATTAAGAGGTGTGCTTGTTTCAACAATGGTATCATTGAATTTTGCTGAAATAACATTTCTGGCCAACCCCTCACTAATACTTTTTGCAATTTCCATTGGGGTAGTATTTTCAGAAATTTTTTTTATTGCGCCATCTGGCAATGTAATTTCAATCATTTGTTCTCCTTATTTTGGATAGGGGAGCAAAGATACTATCTTGAGTTGATGCCTACAATAGCTGACGCTTTCAAATAGCATAAGCCTTTATAATCAATTAATTGCCCATATGTATAACTGAATTTTTACATTTAAACTTTCATTTTTAATTATAATAAATTGATTTTTAGATAATTGCATTTTTTTTGATTTTTTTTTTGAATTTGTGTTGTGGTATCATTTAAACCTGTTTATATTTGCACCCGCTTAGCTGATAAGGTTGGGCGCTGTAAGAGGGTAGATAGGTCCCGTTTCGGGGCTGTTTTTTTCTTTTTCGGATTCAAGAAGTTCATTTGACATATTGTATAGACAGCGTAAAAGAGAACACAAGGAACCATTTTGATGCGGGGGACTCGGTCATTGTCCAAGGTAGTTGGATAGATATTTAACGATAGACAATGAAGAGTTTGATCCTGGCTCAGGATGAACGCTAGCGGCAGGCCTAACACATGCAAGTCGAGGGGTAACGGGGGTGCTTGCACCCGCCGACGACCGGCGCACGGGTGCGGAACGCGTATGGAACCTGCCCCTGTCAGGGGAATAGCCCAGAGAAATTTGGATTAATGCCCCATGGCATCATATGGACACATGTCCACGTGATTAAAGATTTATCGGACAGGGATGGCCATGCGTACCATTAGTTTGTTGGTGGGGTAACGGCCCACCAAGGCAGCGATGGTTAGGGGCCCTGAGAGGGGGATCCCCCACACTGGTACTGAGACACGGACCAGACTCCTACGGGAGGCAGCAGTGAGGAATATTGGACAATGGAGGGGACTCTGATCCAGCCATGCCGCGTGCAGGATGACCGCCCTATGGGTCGTAAACTGCTTTTGTACGGGAAGAAACCCATCTTCGTGAAGATGGCTGACGGTACCGTAAGAATAAGGACCGGCTAACTCCGTGCCAGCAGCCGCGGTAATACGGAGGGTCCGAGCGTTATCCGGAATCATTGGGTTTAAAGGGTCCGTAGGCGGGCCGTTAAGTCAGGGGTGAAAGTCTGCGGCTCAACCGTAGAATTGCCTTTGATACTGGCGGTCTTGAGTTATGGTGAAGTTGCCGGAACATGTGGTGTAGCGGTGAAATGCATAGATATCACATAGAACGCCGATTGCGAAGGCAGGTGACTAACCATATACTGACGCTGATGGACGAAAGCGTGGGTAGCGAACGGGATTAGATACCCCGGTAGTCCACGCCGTAAACGATGGATACTAGCTGTCGGGCCCTTGGGCTCGGCGGCCAAGCGAAAGTGATAAGTATCCCACCTGGGGAGTACGTTCGCAAGAATGAAACTCAAAGGAATTGACGGGGGCCCGCACAAGCGGTGGAGCATGTGGTTTAATTCGATGATACGCGAGGAACCTTACCAGGGCTTAAATGTAGTATGACAGGGGTGGAGACACCCTTTTCTTCGGACATATTACAAGGTGCTGCATGGTTGTCGTCAGCTCGTGCCGTGAGGTGTCAGGTTAAGTCCTATAACGAGCGCAACCCCTACCGTTAGTTGCCAGCATGTAAAGATGGGGACTCTAACGGGACTGCCGGTGCAAACCGCGAGGAAGGTGGGGACGACGTCAAATCATCACGGCCCTTACGTCCTGGGCCACACACGTGCTACAATGGCCGGTACAGAGGGAAGCCACCCCGCAAGGGGGCGCGGATCTACAAAGCCGGTCACAGTTCGGATCGGGGTCTGCAACTCGACCCCGTGAAGCTGGAATCGCTAGTAATCGGATATCAGCCATGATCCGGTGAATACGTTCCCGGGCCTTGTACACACCGCCCGTCAAGCCATGGAAGCCGGGAGTGCCTGAAGTCCGTCACCGCAAGGAGCGGCCTAGGGCAAAATCGGTAACTAGGGCTAAGTCGTAACAAGGTAGCCGTACCGGAAGGTGCGGCTGGAACACCTCCTTTCTAGAGAAGAGAC